>JBKEBX010000040.1:0-4072 GCA_047973385.1 Lachnospirales bacterium
GGCGTAATCTGGCAGCAGGTCAGAAAGGGCTTTCCGTAGCTTTCGACCTTGCAACTCATCGAGGCTATGACTCCGACCACCCTCGTGTTGTTGGTGATGTAGGGAAAGCAGGTGTGGCAATAGACTCTATCTTGGATATGAAGATATTGTTCGACCAAATACCATTGGACAAGATGTCGGTGTCGATGACCATGAACGGAGCTGTACTTCCGGTGTTGGCATTCTACGTTGTAACTGCATTGGAGCAGGGTGCAACTATGGATCAGCTTGCCGGGACTATCCAAAACGATATTCTCAAGGAGTTTATGGTGCGTAACACCTATATTTATCCACCTGAGTTTTCGATGAAGATTATTGCTGATATTTTTGAGTTTACCTCTCAGCATATGCCTAAGTTTAACTCCATATCTATATCGGGCTATCATATGCAGGAAGCAGGAGCTACGGCAGATATCGAAATGGCATACACATTGGCTGACGGATTGGACTATATCCGCACGGGTATCAACGCTGGTATTGATGTTGACGCTTTTGCACCTCGCTTGTCGTTCTTTTGGGCGATTGGGATGAATCACTTTATGGAGATAGCCAAGATGCGTGCAGCTCGTATGTTGTGGGCAAAAATTGTTAAGCAGTTTAATCCAAAGAATCCTAAGTCGATGGCATTGAGGACTCACTCTCAAACGTCGGGCTGGTCGCTCACGGAGCAGGATGTGTACAACAATGTGGGTCGTACTTGTATTGAGGCGATGGGAGCGGCTCTCGGGCATACGCAGTCTTTACACACCAACGCACTAGACGAGGCTATTGCACTGCCAACAGATTTCTCGGCAAGGATTGCAAGGAACACACAGCTTTATATTCAGCAAGAAACAGAGATTTGCAGAGGTGTAGATCCATGGGCAGGCTCTTATTATGTTGAGTCTTTGACCAAGGAGCTAGCACACAAAGCATGGCAGCATATTGAGGAGATAGAGTCTTTAGGAGGTATGTCTAAGGCTATTGAAAGTGGCATTCCCAAGATGCGTATCGAAGAGGCAGCCGCTCGCACACAAGGCTTGATTGACAGTGGCAGACAAACTATTGTTGGCGTTAATAAATATCGTCTTGACAAGGAAGATCCACTAGATATTTTGGAAATTGACAATACTAGCGTGCGTCAGGCACAGATTGAACGCTTGAACAAACTTCGTTCGGAAAGAAATGAAGATGAATGCCAGGCGGCATTGCATGCAATCACCAAGTGTGTAGAGACAAAAGAAGGCAACTTGCTCGATTTGGCTATTAAGGCTGCACAGAAGCGAGCGTCATTAGGCGAAATATCCGATGCTTGCGAGAAGATTGTCGGAAGATATAAAGCAGAAATCAAAACTATTTCAGGAGTGTATTCAGAAGCATCAAAAGGCGACAAAGACTTCGAAGCTGCGAAAGCATTAGTAGAAGAGTTTGCACAAAAGCAAGGTCGTCAGCCACGTATTATGATTGCCAAGATGGGGCAGGACGGACACGACAGAGGAGCGAAAGTGGTGGCAACGGGTTATGCCGACCTAGGCTTCGACGTTGACGTGGGTGCTTTGTTCCAAACTCCGGAGGAGGCAGCCAAGCAAGCCGTTGAGAACGATGTTCATGTGCTTGGAGTGTCGTCGCTAGCAGCAGGGCATAAAACTCTTGTTCCTGCCGTTATAGCAGAGCTTAAGAAACTTGGACGTGAGGATATTATGGTTATTGCAGGTGGAGTTATACCTGCGCAAGACTATGATTATCTGTACGATGCAGGAGTCGTAGCTATATTCGGACCTGGCTCTTCCATTTCAAAGGCAGGTAAGCAAATAATGGAGATACTTCTTAAAGCATTTCAGTAAGTCGTATTTCAGCATGATATATAATCCCGTTTCTCAATTATGAGGACGGGATTTTTTGTTCGTCATTGCGAGCGATAGCGTGGCAATCTGTTCTTTGTTGCTAGGGATTGCCACGCTTGCGTATTTTGGCTGAATAGTTACCTCCCACTAAATTATGAGTATCTTTGCTAAAGATAAACAAATAAAACTTCCATGCAGTAGTCTTAAGCTATATGCAATAAGCCTAACTACACATAGGAGGATGATTATAACTAGCAAAAGCATAAAGTCTATAGCTTACAGCTTATTGCAAAAAATAAAAAGATGAAACGAATACTACTATTCTTGTTGGCATTTTTAGCTTTGTACTCTTGCAGAACAAAACGGTCGAAAGAGCTTGGTATCACCCCTTTGCCACTTGATGCAAGTGTGAGTGGCGACGTGTTGGAGGGGGCATCAGTTTTGGATATTCCCAATATGTTTGTGTGGGGAGCGAGTGTGGTTCAAGGCGACGATGGTAAGTTCCACATGGTGTTTGCCACATGGGAGAGTGGGGATTCAATTCCTCCATTTTCTGATTCGTGGGTACTGCATTCAAAGTTGGCATACGCCGTTTCCGACTATCCTGATAGGGGCTTTAAGTTCAAGAAAATTATTCTCCGAGGAAGACGCTTTGCTGGCGACAGCACTGCGTGGGATGCACAGATGGTAACAAATCCGCATCTTAGGAAGTTTAACGATAAATACTACTTATATTTTGTGGGAGCTTGCGACCCCGGAGTGCAAGCCGCAGGATCGAAAGGAGAGAGCGTGAACAAGCGCAACAGAGTTCAGCAATCGCAGAAGATAGGCGTTATAGAGTTCAATAGTTTTGCCGACTTGGAGGCAGGGGCTTTTAAACGTCCCGACAAGCCTATATTGTCGCCACGCACTCGGGTTAAGCCCGACAATATTGTCAATCCTTCGCCTGACGGTACGGAGGCAAAGCCTGATAATATAATAGTAACAAATCCTTCTGTAGTTCAATGTCCGACGGATGGTAAATATCTTTTATATTTCAAAGGAAACATCTACGAGCCGCATTGGAAAGGTATTCACGGAGTTGCTGTTTCAGACAGTCCTATGGGGCCTTTTGCGCCTAGCGACAGTGTGGTGTTTGAGGTGAGGACGGATGATGGCGGTAGAGCTTCTGCCGAAGACCCTTACGTGTGGTATCACAAAGGGCATAAGCGGTTTTATGCTCTTATTAAGGATTTTACAGGCAGAATAACGGGAGCAGAGCCGGGCTTAGCAATACTAGAATCGGTCGATGGCATGAAATGGACAAAGCCTGCTAATCCTTACTTTATGAAAAAGGAGCTATGTCTGAAAGATGGTGAGCATATTAAGGTCAACCGCCTAGAACGTCCTCAGTTACTGATTGATAAGGACGGTAATCCCTTGGTGTTGTATGCTGCTTGCTCTTTGGTTGAAATAAATCCTCGACAAGACGGAGCCTCGTTTAATGTGCAAGTTCCTTTGTCAGTAGATTAGATTTCTATATATCCGCATATATACAATGTTGGAATAATTGTTTTTATTTCATAAAATATTTTCAGCTTTAAAATACAAACATCATTGCGAGGAGCTTGAGACGAAGCAATTTCTACCGACAAGGAACAGATTGCCACGCTGCGCTCGCAATGACGACAACCCGCATAGATGCTATACGCTAGATATTGATATTTGAGAAAGTTCTAATCTGGTTTTGCAATATTGAAATCTCAGCAGATTTGTTTTTTCGTTGAGCTACGCAACCTTCTTTGCATTACATCATCTTATAAATGTAAACTAAAAAAAAATAACATAAAGATTTGTTTACTCGCTACGCTGTTGCTAATGCTTAGTATAAATATTGCTAAGGCTCAATTTGGAGATAATAATGCTATATATCTTAGTGCAGAAGGAAATATTGGTAACTACTTTGGCTGCGATTTGAACTTGAATTATGTCTGCAAAGAGAAATATTCTTTCAACCTTGGATATATTGCTAACACACGAAAAGCAAAATCTCAGCCTGAGGACTATACTGTGGGTGCGCCCATAGAAATTCTGTCATTGGGACTCATACAGACTTACGACAAACTAAATGGTTTTCAGATTGGGGTAGGGAGGATTTATAAATTAAACCCAAGCGGAACCATCAGGGCAAACTTGTCTGTCGGATTGGCTTACACAATTATTGAAGAGCC
>JBKEBX010000030.1:0-5179 GCA_047973385.1 Lachnospirales bacterium
GCCAAAAATATATGTAAGAAATATCACTAAAAAAACACAGAAATATCACAAGTGGTTGATATAATGTGTTTAAGCATTAAGTAATATACTCCAAAATTTTATAACTAAATGTAGAGAATCTCCCCAAAGGGAAAGTAAAAGAATAGCTTTTGCTTGATAGTATATCGGTTCTAAATTTTCCTAATTTCCTTTAATGAAAAAGAGTCCTCCCTAGACTCTTTTTTATTTTGCAAAGTTTCCAAGTATAAAAAAAGAGGCTTTATAGCCTCTTTTTTGTGATTATTCAGCAGTTTCTTCTGAAACTTCGCTTAAAAATTCGTCTGAATTAAATACAGAAATAGTATTTATAAGTACATCTTCAACAGGTTTATCGTTTTCATCTGTTTCAACGGCAGCGATTTCAGAAAGAACGTCTAAACCTTCTACTACTTGACCGAAAACTGTATATCCAAAGTCAAGTGAGAAATATCCACCATTTTCAAGGTAAGCATCTATGATTTCTTCAGTATAGAAATCAGAAGCCTTAAGTTGTTGACCATATTCATCTTCATAAATAACTTGGTCAAGGTCAGCTTTCATAGATTCAAATTGTGTTACCATAGCATCATCAATAGTATTTGTTTCTACTATGTAAAACTGGCTTCCGTTTGTATCTACACCAGAATTTGCCATGGCAAGAGCTCCGTAAAAATGTCTTGCATTTGGTGAAACTTCGTTTACGAAAGGTTCGCCCCAAATACTTTCGCCACCCATACCATTGCCAAGTGGATCGCCACCTTGTATTACAAAATCATCTATAACTCTGTGGAAAGACAGTCCGTCATAATAACCGTTTTCAGAATGAACAACGAAGTTTTCAACAGCAAGTGGTGCAACGTCAGGTAAGAATTTAACTTTGATTTCACCCATAGTTGTATCTATAACAGCATACATTTCGCCTTCTTGAAGTGGGTCGAGTTGTGTGAAGCCTTCTGTTGTTTCTACAAAGTTGAAAGCATCAAGAGGGTGTGGCGTACCTTCAGGAATTTCAGTAACTTCTTCTGTTGTGTCAGTAGTTTCCGTAGCATCAGTAGTTTCTTCAGCTACTTCTGTATCCTCTGTTGCAGTTTCATCAGTTGTACTATTATCAGAACATGAAACTAAAGATACAGATAGAGCAGCTATAAGAAAACTAGAAATAAATTTTTTCATTTTTGTTAATCCTCTTTTCGTTTTTAAAATTAAATAAATATATTAGGCAACGCCTAAAAATTAGAAGAATGGCACACTGCAAAAGAAAAATCAAATTTTCTATGGTTTGCAGTGAAGCTATTGTAATTCACAAATAATATTATATACTATTTATAGAAAAAACTCAAGTTTTAAAATAATTATTATTTAATAAGTTAATTGTAACATAACTGTAATTGTAATGTATAGAAAGATGTGGCATAATATAAATGTAGCCTAAAATGAAATTATATAGTGCTATATATTTATATATTAAAGTTGAAAGGAATGTAATTTGTGAAAAAAGTTTTATATATTATGACTTTGATGTCAATTATTTTTATAAATTTAAATAGCCGTGATATATATGCAAGTACTTATGCTAGTAGTATGACTTTGTTAAATTCACAAAATTCTTCGGTTAATATAGAAGTTTCTGATGAAGATATATCAGGCTATACAAATGGAATTAAGATAACGGGTGTTTTGCCTGTTGTTAAATCAAGCAATACAACACTAAATAACAAAATAAACAATCTTGTTAAATCAGATTATAAAAAAAGAGTAAATGCAGCTAAGTCTACAAATACTAAATCTTTTGAAGTTAAATATCAAACATATAAGTATAATGACTTTTTTTCCATAGTTGTGCAATCAACAGCTACAAATTTAACTGAAAAAACATATGCAGATACATATGTTGTAGACTCAAAGGGTAATCTTTTAGATATTTCAGATGTTTTAGGAGGCAACGGTCCTAAAATCTTAACAAGTTACGTTAATAATACAATTGAAAATAACAATTTTGGAACAGGTAATGTTAATATAACTAATTCCCAAGACTTTTATATATATAATGGTGATGTTTATTTAGTTTTTGATAGTGGTGTTATTTCATCAGTTCATGAAGGGATATATACTATTAGAATTAGACCTAGCACCATTAGAAATAAGCTTATTACAAGTAGCGAGTACTATGTACAAGCTCCCTTTAATGTAAAAATGGTTAAGTTAGTTGATACAGCCAAGTTTTTTGGTTATACAGTAGAGAAAACTACTACAACACAATACAAATTATCTAAAAATGGTTCAGTAAGCACGGTAAACACCAGTAGTCTTGCAGACAATAATTATTATAAAGGGTCACTCCCAGTAAATTTGGAAGCAAAACCAAGTATAAAAAATGACATTGTTTATGTTCCTGTAACTTTTTTTAGTGAAGTTTTAGACTTAGTATATTACTATGAAAATAATAGCGTTACTATTTCATCAGTCAACTAAATATAAATAAAAATTAACTCTTATTAATAGAAATTGCGATAAGGGTTTTTGTTATATATTCGAGGAGGAGTAAAATGATTAAAAAAAGTAATTTTTTGTGTAAAATAAAAAAAGGGGTAAGTATTTCTTTGGTATGTTCTTTATCTTTATCAAGTATTAATTATACTATTTATGCAGATAATAATTATGTACCCTATGATTTGCTTATTTTTAATGAACAGGTAAATAAGATATACACTGGTAATGCTGAAGGTGATGAACTTATTCGGAATATTGATTTTGATGACACAAGAAATAGTGTATATGGTGAGGATATAGCTAAACTTGGTGCATTTGATATTATAAAAGGTGATGGTGGAAACTATCGTGTAAATAGTTTTGTTAGCAATATAGAAGCGATTATCAGTATACTTAGAATGCAAGGGTTAGAGCGTGATGCACTTAGCAGAGTTGCAGATATGGGGACTAACTATCCTACTTATTCTAACTATGAACTTGTGCAACTTGCATATCTTGAGGTTGCCTATGAAAATGGGTATATTACACTTCAAGAACGTGCAGAGGGTAGACAACTTGATAGTGCTGTTGACGGTGATTTTGACAGAGGTGCAAATGCTACTAAAGAACATATTGCATTTTGGATTGGGCATTTTTTAAGCTTAACTTCTCCAGATGTGTTAGCGCAACAAAATGTACAAAATATTAATTATTTTAGTGATTTTGGTAGTTTTACTCCAAGTTATATTGAGGAAGTAGAGGATGTTGTTGCACTTGATATTATAGAAGTTTCAGGCAACTCATTTAACCCTAAAGGTGCTATATCAAGAGGTGAATTTGCAAGTTATTTATCAAATATAGATAAAATATATCTTGACTATAAAGGATATACAAAAAAATCAGGGGTTATAGGTGGCATAAAAACTCATGAGGAGCAAAATGTTGGCTCAAAACTTAATCTTAAAGACTATTATGTTAGAGCAAATAATGGGGAAGTTGATATTATAAGAAATTATAATGACCAAGATAATTTAATTCAAAGCTTTACCCTAGATACGCCTGTTTATAAAAATAATTCTGTGCAAGGTGTTTTAAGCTTAGTTGAGGGCGACCTTATAGAATATACCGTTGATGATGCAACAGGTAAAGTTGTTTTTATATCTGTTCAAGGACAAGCTAAAAATGAGGAAACACATGGTAGAATATATAATATTGACTTTGATAACTACACAATAACTATTAAAAATGATAGGGTAGCATCTGAAACATATCCTCTAAATAATAGTATAATATCTAATGATAATGTTATTTTTAAAGTTGATGGCGAAGATATTAGAATACATAAATCTGAAGTGCCAGAGGGTAGCGTTGTATCACTTTCTATAAGGAATGGTGTTGTATATAGTATAAACTATGTTGGTGATATGTTACTTGAAGAATATATTCATGGGGTTGTTATTGAAAATAATGCTGATTATGGTTATTTGGTCATAGTTGATGATACTAGAAACAAGCAGGTGTTTAACTATTATAATAATGATATTATAGTTGAAAAACAAGGACACTATGGAGATGATAGTGTTGGTTATTATGATGAAATGTTTGAATCTAATGTCTATGATTCTAGAGATACATATATTTCTGAGATTGAAGCAGGAGATATTGTTTTTATAAAAACATCAGAAGATGATGAAAGTGTTATAGAAAGCATAAGTGCAAGTACAAATTACATTATGAGATATGGGAAAATAGTGTCATTTGTTGATAACGGTGATTATAGCAGTATGCTTGTTGAGTATGATAATGGTTCAACAAATATGTTTTTTGTAAGTGACAATATTGTTATCTTACAAGACGGTAAGATGATTCAACCCTATGATGTAAATAATGGTGACTATGTAAAGTTTTTAGTTAACTATGCAGTTACAGCTCCAGGAGTTGTAAGTGAAAGTGTTAAAGAACTTATTGTTGAGGGGAAAGCAAGAACTATTTCAACTATTTACAAAGGTGAGTATGGTGGAAGTGACCTTGCAGCTAGTACAGTTTCTTTAAGAAATGCTAAGGATTTAACTACATCTAGTTGGGCAAACTATTCACAACTTGAAGAATTATCAATAAGAAAAGATTTAGAGATTTACCACAATGATAAAAGAGTGGATATAAACTATCTTGATAGATATATGAAGTTTTCTGATGCAGTAACTTATGTTGCTCTTGAAAAAAGTTTTGGTGGAGATGTAGTTAAGCAGATTTCTATATATGATGATACAGACTTTTTACTTGATAGAGATTTTATAAGTACAGTTTCAGGGAATAATATAACATTATCTGACGGATATAACCAATTAAATGTGGGGGACGGCTCAATTATTGTGAAAAATGGTCGTCTTGTTGATATAAATTCTCTTATGCCAAATGATTATGCTCATATATCAAGAAATGGTTCAAAAGTAGCTGTTGCAAATATAACTGAGCCTATAAACAACAATGAACTTGCGTTGCAACGTGGTAGAGTATATAGCGTTGCTGAAAATGAGTCATTTAGAGTTGAGTCCATTGCAACTTACGGTAACAGTAATTGGGACTATTCGCCTGTACAACGTGATTATTTAATTGATTATGATACAGTATTTTTAAATAGTGCTGGTAACGTAATTTCTATTGACCAATTTAGAGATTATTCAACGAATAC
>JBKEBX010000071.1:0-10036 GCA_047973385.1 Lachnospirales bacterium
GCACGTGAAATGGCAGAAAAAGAAAGTGATTTACAGTGGAAAAAAGAGCTATTAGAATTAGCTGAAGTTTGTGATGCTGTGCCGAAAAATGCACCAAAAACATTTAGAGAAGCAGTGCAAATGTATTGGTTTACTCATATTGGTGTGACAGTTGAAATGAACAACTGGGATGCGTATTCTCCAGGGAAATTAGATCAACATTTAGAACCATTTTATGATGCAGATATAGAGGCAGGAATAATAACTCGTGAAGATGCAAAAGAAATTCTTGAAAATCTATGGGTGCAGTTTAATAACCAACCAGCACCTCCAAAAGTTGGTGTTACATTAAAAGAGAGTGGAACATACACAGATTTTTGCAATATAAATACAGGTGCTTTACGTCCAGACGGATCATGTGGTGTTAGTGAAGTAAGTTATTTAATTCTTGAAGTAATGGATGAAATGAAACTTCTTCAGCCAAGTTCAAACGTTCAAATTTCTAAAAAATCTCCAGAACATTTTTTACATGAAGCGTTAAAAGTTTCTAGACGTGGTTGGGGACAACCGGCTTTTTACAACTCTGAAGCGATTATTCAAGAATTATTACATCTTGGTAAATCTATAGATGATGCACGTGAAAGTGGAGTTACAAGTGGTTGTGTAGAAGTTGGTACAGCTGGTAAGGAAGCATATGTTTTAACAGGATACTTAAATATTCCAAAAGTATTTGAATTAGCAATGTATCGTGGATTTGATAATTATACAAATAAACAAGTCGCATTAGATTTAGGTGATTTTAAAGATTTCAGTTCATATGATGAAGTTTATGATGCATTTTATAAGCAATTAAAATATGTTGTAGATGTAAAAGTTGCTGGAAATAATATAATTGAAAGAATGTATATGGAAAGTATGCCAGTTCCTTTACTTTCAATACTTTCAGATGATTGTATATCATCAGGTGTAGATTACAATTCAGGTGGCTCTCGTTATAATACTAGCTATATTCAATGTGTTGGGCTTGCAACAATTACTGACTCATTAGCAGTAATGAAAAAAGATGTATTTGAAGATGCTAGCATCAACATGAAAGATTTATTAGATGCTTGTACAGCAAACTTTGTTGGTTATGAAGATGTTTTCGATAAAGTGTATAATGATACTCCAAAATATGGAAATGATGATGATTATGCAGATGAAATTATGCAAGATGTTGCAAACTCGCTACAAGATGTTATTGCTGGTCGTAAAACACCAAAAGGTTCAACAACTGTTGTAGAATTTTTATCAACAACATGTCATGTATACTTTGGTCAAGTAATGGGTGCTAGTCCAAATGGTAGACTTTCAGGCATTCCATTGCCAGATGGTATTTCTCCAGAAAAAGGTGCTGATCGTAATGGTCCAACAACAGTTATTAACTCGGCATCTAAGTTAGACCAGTTAAAAACTGGTGGTACATTATTAAATCAAAAATTTACACCATCTGTTGTAGCAGGTGAGAGTGGTATTTCTAATATGGCTAAATTAGTACGTGCATATTTTGCAATGGATGGGCATCATATTCAGTTTAATGTTATTGAAAAAGAAACATTAATAAATGCTCAGAAAAATCCAGCAGATTATGAAGATTTAATTGTTCGTGTTGCTGGATATAGTGACTATTTCAATAACCTTGACCGAGCTTTACAAGATGAAATTATTAATAGAACAGAGCAAGACTTTGCATAGAATAGTCTGCTAATATATAGAAAAATAACTTGTAAGGAGAAATAAAATATGACAAAAAAAATTGGTTTTTATGGAACAGGCAATATGGGACGTGCAATGATTGAAGGGCTTATTAGTTCAAAACTATATAGTCCAGAAAACATTTATATTTATGATGTATATAAGCCATTAGTTGAAAAACTTTCAAAAGAACTGTCAGTAGTTGGTACTGATGATCCAAAAAAATTAGCAACAGATTGTGAAATTATTGTTTTTGCAGTTAAGCCTTATATTTTACCACAGCTACTAAAAGAGTTAAGTGCTAATTTAACTAAAAAACAAATATTAATTTCTATTGCTGCTGGAGTTAGTATATCGACAATGGAAAATGTTCTTTCTAAGGAACATAAAATTGTACGTGTTATGCCAAACACTCCCGCTTTAGTTGGTGAGGGTATGTCTGCTATTTCTCCTAATAACTCTGTTAAAGATAATGAAAAAGAAGAAGTGTTATCTATCTTTAGGAGTTTTGGTAGAGCAGAAGATGTTTCAGAAAATTTAATGGATGCTGTTGTGGGTGTAAGTGGCTCATCACCAGCATATGTTTATATGTTCATTGAAGCATTAGCTGACGGTGCAGTTTTAGAAGGTATGCCACGTGATAAGGCATATGAATTCGCTGCACAAACTGTTTATGGTTCTGCAAAAATGGTTCTCGAAACGCAAAAACACCCAGGGCAGTTAAAAGATATGGTAACATCACCAGGTGGCACAACAATTGAGGCAGTAAAATGCTTAGAAGATAAAGGGTTTCGTTCATCAGTGATTGGTGCTGTTAGAGCCGCAGCAAAAAGAAATAAAGAATTAGGATAAAATAAATAGATTTATGATAAAAAAAGATGATTTCTGTATAATGCAGAAATCATCTTTTTTAAATTTTATTGATAACAAGAATTGTTTTAAAAAATCCTAGCATAATTGCATTTTATAATTATGACAAGTGTTTATTTAATAAAGTACTGTAAGATTTATCAAATATTATGGTTAAAAAAATATAGCAAGTGTCTGGAAAAAATAATGCTTGTTGCTGTTGCAACGCTTTTTTTATGAATAATGTTATAATCTAAACACATTATGTAATAAAATAGTATGATATGGAGAAAAGTAATCATTTACTAGGATGGATTTCCCTCAAGATCCAATTGATGAACGCAACAAAACAGCGAGACGTATGAAGGAGGGATGCCTTATGATATTTAGAGGTGTGAAAGGTTTAATAAAATCGAACAGACTATATTAAATTTATTCTATCGTGAATAATAATATTTTATATAATGTGTTTTCAGGAGCGGTATTATTATCCTTATTGATGATCTTTTATAATTATGAAATGAGGTATGTACTCAATATTATTATCGAAAAATACAAGACTTAATAAAAAAGCAATTGTAACTGATTTGAATGTACGGCTACGGTTCTAGACTTGAATAGGTGAACAAATACAAATGGACAGGTTGATTCAGAGAATTTTTTCAAATATATTGATTTATCCACTTTCCAAGAGTTGCAATGCACATAAAACTCTACAATGCTTTGCTATTTGCAAACTTTAAGCCTTTACCAAAAAACTTTATTCAGTTAGATACGGGTTTGTAACTTCAATCCAACACCAACTTCCAAGACACCATTCTACCACATAAGTGAATTTTGGGAATCTATATGAGGTTTTAGAAGTAATAAGGATTACATCAACTAAAGCTTAGATTTGAGAGGTCCCGGGCACGGACAAGTGCAAGTTGATTAGGGTGATGAAGAGATGAGCTGCTATACAGAATAAATAAATAGGTAAATGGGCTGGTATCAAGATTGGTAGCGACGATGATATTCTAGATAGGCCATGATTACTTTGACACCTGGATATGCTGTGATGGTAAACAACCAAGATAAGCAGTACTGGTAACTTTTCAGATAGGCAGTGATTATGGTTGATCAGTTTGACACTATGATTAGCAGTGAAAGAAAACGGGCATTTTAGAAGCATAGATGTCCGTTTTTATGCAAAGAGAATTTACAGAATATTGTATTAATGGTTATGATGTTGGGAAAAGTTATGCATGGTAAGTATATAACCGAATAAAAATTGTTCAAAAAAGCATAGACAAACCAGGTTGTTTAGGAGGTTACAATAACAGTGAAAAAGTTAAAAAATGCAAGAAAAATATAAAGAAAAGAAGAACAAGTATTAAAAAACTAAGTGTAGAAAAAATTGGAATAGAAAAAAAGATTCAACAAGCAATTTCATCAAAGAGATGTAAACTTGAATATAATTATGTTATAATAAAAAATATTTTTAATTTCAAATATACAAGAGTCCGAGGACTTGCTAAAACTCTGCAAGATTTTTTATGTTAGCTACTTTGTCTAATTTCTACAAGCTAATAAGACAACCAAGGAAGTAAGTCTGTCATTTTATAGAAAACAAGATAATAGTAGCCTTATTTAAGGCTATGGAAAATCAATTTAATAGATGTATTTTAAATAACTTAGAAATTTCCTCGTTTGGGGATTTTTCTAAGTTTTTTTGTTATTTTGCAACGTTGCCATTTTGCAATGAAGCCATTTATAATTTTAACAATTAAGGAAGGTTATAAACACTTTTAGTTATAATTTATAAATATTGAAACCGATATTTTCTTAAAATCTCATATTCTTGTTAGAGTTGCACAAAAAATCATATAACTATTCCACAAATTTGTTAATAGACACAATGGTATTAATATGATAATATAGATGTAGAATAGGTGGAAAGGTGTATAGGAGGAAATGATGAATGAGAATAATTTTCCTGGTGGAGTTTGGCCAGTAATGTTAACGCCTTTTAAAAATGATGGAAGTGTTGACGAAAAAGCTTTAATAGAATTAGTTGATTGGTATATAAAAAATGGTGCAAGTGGTTTGTTTGCTTGTTGCCAATCAAGTGAAATATTTAAGTTATCATTTGAAGAACGTGTTTTAATAACTAAAATAACAGTTGAAGCTGCAAAGGGTAGGGTTCCTGTTGTTGCGAGTGGGCATACTTCGGACACTATTGAAGAACAAGCAAAAGATATAGATGCCATTTGGAATACAGGTGTAGATGTTGTAATTTTGCTAACAAATAGATTAGCTTGCGAACATGAAAGTGATGATATTTGGTTATCCAATTTAGAAAAACTTGTAACTATGATAAAACCAGAAATAAGGTTAGGTGTATATGAATGTCCTAAACCATACAAAAGGTTACTTACTCCAAAAGTTATTAAATCAATTGCAGATAGTGGTAGATTTTACTTCTTAAAAGATACTTGTTGCGACCAAAAAATGATTGAGGAACGTCTTGAAATAATAAAAGGTTCAAATTTAAAATTATATAATGCAAATGCAACTACTTGTTTAAGTTCTTTAAGAAGTGGTGCAGCAGGATATAGTGGTGTAATGGCAAATTTTCACCCTGAGTTATATTCTTGGTTATGTGATAACATAAATAATGACAATGCTGATTATGTACAAAATATACTTATGTTAGCATCTTTGATAGAAAGACAGTATTATCCAACAAATGCCAAATATCATTTAAAAGAGATAGAGAAATTACCTATGGATACGGTATGTAGAGTTCAAGATAATTCCTTACTTACAACGACGTGGAAAACAGAGATTGAAATGATGGATAACTTATGCGATAATGTATATATACAATACTGTAAATAAACATTAAGGAGTGTTACATATGGCATACGATAAATTCACTATAAGTAAAACAAATTTATATGAACAAATAGCTGATAGATTAGAGGGGCATATTCTTAAAGAAGGATATTCAGAAAATAATAAGTTACCGTCAGAGCAAACACTTGCAGATAATTTTTCCGTTAGTAGAAATGTAGTAAGAGAATCTCTAAAAGTTCTAAAGGAAAGAGGGCTTATAGAATCAAAAAATGGTGCGGGAACTTATGTGAGAAAGCCAGAACCAAGTAATTTATCCGATGTAATAAATCGTATGTTCTTTTTAGAAAATATGGATATGACAGATGTTTATGATGTAAGGATAATTCTTGAAGCAGCAGCTTGTAAACATGCTACAACAAGAATAACAAATGATGAACTAAAAGTTATGGAAGAAATATTAAACAAACTTTTAGATGAATCTCTTTCTGTTGAAGAAAGACGTGAGTTGGATTTTGACTTTCACGTTGCAATTGCGGCAGCATCTGGTAATGCTTTATTATGTGTTTTAATACAAGCTATGAAAAATATATTTATTGAAATGATAGAAAAAGGTATATTTATTGAAGGTGGTATTGATGACGCAAGGGCAAGACATGAAAATATTTTTGAGGCACTGAAGGAGCGTAATGGTGTGGTAGCTGAGGCTATGATGATTGACCATTTACATTATTCTAAGAAAAATGTAGAGAAATTTTACGAAAATCTAAAAAAATAGTAATTTATAAAATTAATATACAAGTTCAATATACAAAAATTAGGAGGATATTTTTTATGAAAAAGTACTTAGCAATGTTTTTAACAGCAAGTTTAGGCTTAACAATGTTAACGGGGTGTGGTAGTGATAGTGCAACAACATCAGAACCAGAAACACAAGAACCATCAGAAACAACAGAAACTGACGATTCAGCTGATACAACAGAAACAGCTGAAACAGAGGGTGAAGATTTAGGTGAGCCAGTTACCCTTACTATTTCTACGGCTGCAGTATCAACTGATACTCATGCACAAGCTGCAAAAGTTTTAAAAGATACTGTTGAAGAATTATCAGAGGGCAACATTTCAGTTGAATTGTACACAGATGCTCAACTATTTGCTCAAGAAGAAGAAACAGCAGCCGCTGTTGCTGGTGATGCTGATATTATTTTATCAAGCGCTTCATGGCTTACAACAAACTCTCCTTGGGTATCTATGTTTACAGCAGGTTATATGTTTAAAAGTTACGACCATATGACAGGTGTTTTAAATGGTGAAATAGGAGATCAAGTATTTAGCCAAATAGCTGAAGAACAAGGAATTTTACCATTAGGTGCATGGTATTTAGGTTCTCGTCAAATTTCACTATCTGAAGATAGAGCGATTATGACACCTGAGGACTTAAATGGAGTAAATTTAAGAATGCCAAACTCTGAAGCTTGGATATTTTTAGGTCAAGCACTAGGAGCAAACCCAACTCCAATTTCGTTCTCAGAGTTATATTTGTCACTTCAAACAGGTGTTGTTGATGGGCAAGATAACCCATTACCAACTGTTGAAAGTGCAAAATTCTATGAAGTTCAAGATTCTATTACATTAACTAACCATTTAGTTGACTCTATTTGGCCAACAATTAATGTTGAAACATGGAATGGGTTAACTGATGCTCAAAAAGAAATAGTTGAAGAAGGTGTTGAAGCAGGTAGAGCATTTTGTGATGAAACTAACTTAGGCAAAGAAGCTGAATTAGTTGAATTCTTTAAAGAGCAAGGTTTATCAATATATGAAGCTGATATTGATGCATTTTCTGAGCATGTTTTAAATGAGTACTTAAATGATTCGATTTCTGATACATGGGATGCAGAAGTATACGAACAAGTTGTAGCTGCAGGAAAATAAGAAATATTAGACATAATAATAAATAATAAAATTCGGGTATATATTGTTTTAAAGCATTATATTAGTACATTTGTATAAAATGTACTACCCGAATGTTTTTTTAAGGTTTTACTGAATTTGGAAGGAGGTAACAGTGAAAAAAGCATTTAATTTTTTAAGAAATTGTGTAGAAATATACATACCTGTTAGTAGTTTTTGTATTATGTTTATAGTGTTTATATATCAAATTTTTGCAAGATATGTATTAGATAAACCTGCACCTTGGGCATATGAAGTAACGGTAACTTGTTATTTATGGATGGTTGTGCTAAGTGCGTGTTATGCTCAAAGAGAAAAATCACATGTAACTTTTACATTGTTTTATGATAAATTATCGGTTAAAGGGAAAGCGATTTGTGATTTTCTAGGAAATCTAATTGTATCATTTGCTTTTGGTATATCAATTATACCTTCAATAAGGTTTGTAGATTTTATGAAAATACAAAAAACAAGCGTTTTGCAAGTAGGTTTGAATTATGTATATGCCCCATATATACTTTTTGTTGTAATAATCTTCATATATGCAATATGTGATATGTATCGTGATGTAATGATTTTTACAGGTTTAGGCGATAAGAAGTATGAAGAAGACTTGCTTAGTTCGACAAAAAGCGAAACTCAAGAAGCAATCGATAATTCAATTAATATGGAGGAGTAGATATGGATTTTAGTTTAGCTTTAGTAGTATTTTTAATTATATTCGTACTTATATTTATTCTTAGAATACCAATTCCTATGGGTATGATGGCAGCTTGTGTATTTTACTTATTAGTTGCTGGTGAAGATGTAAAAATGGTTGGCCAACAAACTTTAAAAACTTTCTACACTAACTATACAATTATTGCAGTTCCTCTCTTTATTTTCGCTGCAAATGTTATGAATAGTGGAAAGGTCACAGAAAAAGTATTTGGTTTTGCTAAAGGCTTTGTAGGAAGATTTAAAGGTGGTTTAGGTCACGTTAATATACTTGCATCTCTTGTGTTTTCAGGCATGACAGGTTCAGCTATTGCCGATGCAAGTGGACTTGGCAAAATGGAAATTGATGCAATGCGTGATGAGGGGTACGATGATGGTTTTGCTTGTGCTGTTACTGCAGCTTCGGCAACGATAGGTCCTATATTTCCACCAAGTATACCAATGGTAATATACTCTATGCTATCAGGAGCTTCAGTAGGTGCATTGTTTATGGGAGGTATGGTTCCAGGAGTGTTGTTATCAATTGCTTTAATGGGCTATGTTGCTTATGTATCTCATAAAAGGGATTATCCTAGAAGTGAACAAATTGGACTTAAAGCGTTTTGTTTGTATACTTTAAGTGCTTTGCCAGCAATCTTAACTCCTGCTATATTATTAATAGGTATATACTCAGGACTTATGACACCAACAGAAGCAGGTGCTGTTGCAGGTTTGTACGCATTACTAATAGCAGTTTTTGCATATAGAGTATTAGATTGGAACGGATTTCAACAAGTATTGTTAGATACTATTAAAAGTACAGGAGCAGTTTCATTAATGATTGGTGCTGCAACAACTATTTCATATATTGTTGCCAAAGAACAAATAGCAGTTCAACTTGGTGAATTTATGTATGGTCTTACAGATAACAAGTATGTTTTTTTAATGCTGATTAATATTTGTATTTTAATGTTAGGTATGTTTATTGATACATCTGTAATTCAAGTTGTTTTTATACCTATTGTATTGCCAATTGCAAAAATGTTTGGTATTGACTTAGTTCATTTTGGAGTTATAGTTGTATTTAACATGATGATTGGTTTATCCACGCCACCTTTTGGTATGTTGCTGTTTATAACCAGCGGTATATCAGGAACCCCACTAAAAGAAGTCATAAAAGAAATTTGGGTACCTTTAGCTGCAATGATTTTTGTACTACTAGTAATCACATATGCACCTGATATAACTTTAGCTCTACCTAGAATGTTACTAGATTATAAAGGGTAATGGGGGTTTTGCGTGATAGTAGATAGCTTGAAAAATATTAGAAATTTTGACTCTATAAACAAAGATTTTAAAAATATAATTGATTTCGCATTAACATTAAAAGATAAACCAGATGGCAAATATGAAATAGGTAAAAATTTTGTATTAGTGCAAAGTGGTAAAACAAAGCCAATTAAAAGTGTTCCTTTTGAATCTCATCTTAAATATATTGATGTGCAAATACTTTTAGAAGGTCAGGAATATCAAGAATGGATAGACGTTGACAAACTTGATTTGTTAGAAAAGTACGACGCCGTAAAAGATGTAGCTTTTTACGTTGGTGAAGGTAGTAAAATTAAGATTGATAGTGGAATGTTTTCAATTTTCTTCCCTTGGGACGCGCATAAAGCCTGTGTTCACGTTGATGGAGAAAGTGATTTTAAAAAGTTAGTAGTTAAACTGAAATTAAATTGATATGGAGGTATATATGTACGAAAACAGATTGATTGGAGATTATCCGGTTATTGGTATTAGACCTACGATTGATGCAAGACAAGGTATGCTAGATGTAAGAGGTTCTTTAGAAGAACAAACTATGGATATGGCACTTTCTGCAAAAAAATTATTAGAAGACAATATCAAATATAGCAACGGCGAAAAGGTTAAAGTCGTAATAGCTGATGGAACAATTGGACGAGTAGCAGAATCTGCTGCTTGTGCAAGA
>JBKEBX010000081.1:0-3606 GCA_047973385.1 Lachnospirales bacterium
ACAACGCCAGGAAAATTTTCAAGATTGGGGTTAGACCATAAATCCCCACAACTATCATTTGTGTTTTTCCCTGCTTCTACATAACATTTACGTTTTTCTCCATTTTTTTCAAAGTATTCACTTTCAAGCTCTTCCAGTGCATCTTTAAATGTAAACTTCAAAGGGCAAATCGTGTTACCATAAAAGTCTAATTGTTCCCCATCATTATAGTCTTCAAGTATATATTTTTTCTCTTGTTCTTCTTCAATTATAGCAGTTTCTAAATAATATAAAAACAACTCTGTGTTAATACCTTTAACTTTTAATACAGTTTTTAACATAGTATTTTCCCCTACTGCATCTATAAATTCTTCTTTAGTTTTATATTTAAACCCATTACTAATAAACACATCTAAACTTTTTGGATATGTGTCTAAGATGTATTTTATATTTTCGCTACCATCAATTTTCATTAGCTATAACCCCTTTCACAAATAGAACTTGTAAGTTACATACTTTTATGTCACACCTTTTAATTTCTATTTTCAAATCCAAAATAATCATCAATGTTAAAATCTATATTTTCTCCAACTCGTATTTTGTTTCTAATTTGTAGCATTTTTTTGTCAATATTCTCTATTTTCTCTAGGTTGTACTTTTCCTTTTCCGTAGTAGTTTTTACTACTTTTATACCACCGTTTTCTATAACTATACGCTTTTCACCTAACAATGCCAAAATCGGATCATGTGTAGACATCAGCACTATTTTTTCTTCTTTTACCAAAAGTTCCAATGCCTTTTTCCTATCTACTCCAGCGTTTTCTATTTCATCAATTAAAACAATAGGCGAAACACTTAAAAGTGCTGTATCAGCAATCATTAAAGCTCGTGACTGTCCACCACTAAGTTGTGTAAGTGGTGTATCTTTTTTAAAACTTTCCCCAGCTAACTCATTAGCATAACTAAAAATCTTTTCAGATACATAATCAACATCTTGAATCATTCTACTTTCACCATGTAACCTTATAAATTCTATAACAGATAAATCCATAACGTAATTCATGTTTTGAGACAACTGTGCAATCAACTTATTCTCAATGGTAAATCTCTCGCTTTTTTTAGGCTCTTTACCATTTATTAAAATCTTTCTTCTAGTCTGTGTATCCCTTTGAGCCAAACACTCTATATCAGCCAACAACCTACTTTTACCTGACCCTGTTGGACCTACAATAGAAACAACATCACCTTTCTTTATAGAGATTTTTATATCCTCGTCTTTACCAAGTTTATTTTTCCCTCCAAGAATTGTAATTTCTTCAACTTGTTGTTTATTATCTTTTAAAGCTTCCATACGTTCAATAAACATAATAAAGCCCTGTTTTAACTCCACCTTAGTAGTTCCAACATCTTCTATAAAATCATCATCTAAAACATCTATCAAACGTCTTATAGAGTTGGTTTTTTCCCAAGTATCCACTGATATCCCAACCGCTTCAAAATAGTCCACTGCATAGGGGTAGTTTTCTTCAACTACCCCTAACATTTCATCTAATAGTTTTATTTTCATTTTATACCCCAAGTGCATTAGCAAGTAATATATCTAGTTCATCTTCTTCTAGTTCATAATGATAAAATAAAGAATAGAATTCTTTTGCTTCTTCTCTTATATCGTAATCTACAAGTTCCGGATAAAGTATAGCCTGTACCCATTTAACGCCAATTATCGTGTTAACAGAAGGTGGTCGGTCAAACCAGTTTAACGGAAGTGTAGGCGTTTCAAAAACATTACCATCTTTTACAGCTTGAATTACTGACCATTGTGAATCTTTTATTATAGTATTATAGCTGCCTGAATCTGCATAACCATTATCAATACTACATATTATATACTCTGGGTTCCAAGCAATTACTTGCTCCATTGATACTTCAGTTCTACCATATCCACTTTTAATTTCACAATCTGCAACATTAATTCCTCCACATATATCAATCAATCTAGAGTGTTCTGAACCTGATGGATCAGTATTTAAACCAAGTTGTTCTTCAGCATAATAAACAGTAACTTTCTCTTCATCTGGTATTGTTTCTGTAATCTCTTTTGCATTATTAAGCGTATCCTCTGTATAAGTTGCAAGTGCTTCACCGCGTTCAACATCTCCGAGCAACTCTCCTAAGTATCTATAAGAATCTGCCATTTTATCAAAATCTGAGTCTATCAACACTACAGGAATTCCCAACTTAGCTTCCAACTCTTCAGCTTGTGAAATGCTCATCTCATCTGTTCCTGATGATAAAACTATATCTGGACCTGTTTTGATTATTTCTTCTATGTTACCTTCATTACCTTACCATACCATCCACCTAGATTAGGCAAAGTTTTATAATGTTCAGTAACGAAAGTTGTATTTTCTTCAGATAAATCATAGTTTACACCAGCAATTAATTTATCATCAAAAGTATACATAAAGTTTGTGCCTACGGGACTGCTTGAGTAAACACTATCTATTTCATACGGAATAATGTGTTCTCGTCCTGCCATGTCCGTAGTTGTTCTTGTATCATCACTTTCTACAACTTCATTTGCTTCATTAACGCCACTATTTTCATCTTCAATTGAATCTTCTATTGAACCTCCAGTATCACTACACCCAACAGAAGTTATCATAAATAAAAACGATAACGTTAATAACATTAACTTACCTATCCTTCTTTTTAAGCTCATAAAATCCTCCATATCATACTATTTTATTACATAATGTGTTTAGATTATAACATTATTCATAAAAAAAAAGCGTTGCAACAGCAACAAACTTTATTTTTTTAGGCAGAACCTAAATACGATGACATTCTCGGCATTTTCACATTTACAAATACTCAAAATTTACACGCTTTAGAAAATTATTTATATAGTTACAATGATTGTTTAGAAATAGATACCCATTATGCGAAGGTAAAATCTGCCATTTTATATAAAATAGGGGTATAATAGCTTAAATAAAGCTGAATAGTTAATAGTTAACAAAACAAATTTTAAAAAGATTATCAAAGTAGTAAATCTACAACTTCAAAATAAACCCAAACAACATTATAGTTTTTTTCAAACTCTTTTTTAAAACACTCTTTATAGTAAGCAATAAAAAAATCCTTATCTCTATTTTTCCATATTTCTCCTAGTTTTTCAATATCACTGTCTAAGACATCTTCTAGAGCTTTTATCTGCACCTTTAAAACTTTTGCTTTTGCAAAAACCGTTGGAGTTTTATATCTTGCACCATATGAAAAATAAATGTATTCTTCTTTCAACTTTAACATTAAATATGCAAACCAAATACATTACATTTTACACAATTTTATGTTGTATATCATATAAAACACAAGCAATTATGCTGTTTTGAATTTTCCTGTTCCTAATCATTCATTTATTATACCTATACCCTCTTTGAATAAATAGAAAAGTATAGAAAAATCTATTTCATAACAAAACAACAGCTGCTTTTGACAAAAACTGAGGAAATTTCATATCGTTTCCATTTCCTCAGTTTACCGAAAGTATGAAAATTCTGTTTTCTTTTCAATGTGCTATCATTTCAATTTTAGGCGTTTCTAAGTATCTATAGAAAAGATCTG
>JBKEBX010000011.1:0-93913 GCA_047973385.1 Lachnospirales bacterium
AACGCTGTTTTTCTTTTAAATTTCATAAATTAGTTATCCTCCTTTTGATTAACTGTATTTTCGATATTTGTAAAATATAAGCTTACTTACACCCTATAATATACCGTATTCTTCCTTTTCATCTTAACACTCAACAAATAAATGTTAAGGTGAAAAAGGGAATGGTACATTAAACTAAAAACATAAGATTACAAATTACGCAATCGTTTACGATAGAATTATACCATATGCGTAGAATATTTCAAGTACTTTTTGTAAATTGTAATATAACTGTAATATAACAATTTTTTTGCACTTTATTTTTTCTACAACATCTTCTATATATACTATCATAATACATAAACTGTTTTTTGAAAAGTATTTAAACAAATTTGTAATATAGATGTAACATACAATCCAAATAGTTGAAAAGAGTTACTCTGTAAAATTATTCATTCGTTATTTAGTATTATAATCATTTTCCTGTGTTTTATTTACTAATGTTTGTTACAGTTATATTACATGAATATTAATTTCTAGGTGAACTCTAAAAACTCGCTTTGTGAAAAATTTTTAGAAATTTTTTTCTTAAATGGCGTTTTTAGAAGTTGCCCTCAATTTGTTTATATTCCTTATACGTCCTCTAGATTTTAAAAGTTCCACTTTTTAAAACTTTTTTAACTTTTTTTTATTTTTTGTAAACTATAACTTTGTTTCGAGCTTTGTTTTTAGCTTCAACAACAGCCTTGTTGGCTTCATCTATTGTATCTAAATAGTCAGCACCTTCCATGTATTTTTGAAGTGATATACCACAAGATACAGAAAGTCTTGCACAAAGTTCGTTTTCTATACTAAAGTACTCCTCTTCTACAGAACTTCTGAACTTTTCAGCAACTTCCATAGCTTTTCTTATGTCGTTTGTTTCTAAAAGATATATAAAGCGTGTACCTGTATATCTTCCAAGAGGTGCGTTTCGACCTATAACCTTGCCCATAAGATAAACAATTTTTTGTAGCTCACGGTCACCAACAGTTCTTCCATAGCTTTCGTTAAAGTTACGATAATGGTCAATGTCTATCATCAGTATAATAAAGTCTTTCCTATCTGTCCAAAACTCCTTACATTTATTAACAACGTATTCTCTTGTATAGGCTTTGGTTAAGCCGTCAATATTTTTCGAGTCCTCCAACACATCAATAGATAAGTTAATCTGCATAAGTTTAACTTTAAGTCTTTCGACTTGCTCTTTACGGTAATCACTTTCACCAAGAATCAGCCAACAAACAAATAGCATAAAGATACAAATTCCAAGCATTTCCAAGTTCACTTTAGACACATCTATATATTTTTTACTTATAACGAAATAAAGTGGAGTTCCCGCTATGGAATTTGATGTATATATTTCATTATCAAACAAGAAATTTTCCTCTGATGCTAAAATGTTTTCACTTAAAGATGAATTTTCGAAGGTGTTTTTCAATTCATAAATTTTACGAACTCCTCTATTAGGAGTTACTTCAGCGTTGTTTGTGCTTAAGATATCAAGATTAGTATCTACTACATAATACTCATACTTATCTAGTATCTGAAGTTTCGGGACATGAATGTCCACAGCAAATGTACCAACATTTGTAGTGATGTCGTTTTCAACAAAAGCAACATCTTTAAAAATTGATACAGCAAACTCATCATTTCCTTCGTCAACAAAAATACTGCTCCACACAACATCGTCAAGTTCAGTTACATCTGTAAAGCTTCCCTCTTGACGCAATCTATCTGCATAACTATATTGTCCCGAAACCATATATGGATATACATAGGCAAAATCGTTTTTACTCGTATATAAAATTTTACTTACAAAGTTCTGATTTTCTTGATAAAAATCTCTATAAATATCGCTATCGTTAAGCACAAGACTTAACTCACTTCTATAAGTTTCAAGGTTATCTTTTGAACCAAAACCTGTAATATTTCCATAGTTATATACTGTGTAGTCGTTCATACTGTCTAAAGTATAAAAATCATCCGTATTCCATACTAAACTATCTAGTATGTAATGTTCCCTAGGTGTACCACTTTCAAATACATTATTGTAATAATTAGTATTTACTTTTATATAATCTGTTATTTTTGCAGATATATAACTTATATTTTTAGATAGAGAGTCTGCTAAGTATACACTTTCCTTTTCAACAGAATTATATGCATAAATATAGCTAAAAACAGCATATATCAGTATAATTATGCTTATGAAAACATTTTTATATGTAAATCTATACATTCTTCTTAATTTAAAAAGTTTTATTCTATGTGCAATTCTTCTCTTGGAAATTTGAAGCAAAATTCTAATTTTTTCTATTTTCCCACTTAACAAAATCTCACCTCCTTAAAAACATAGTTAACCATAAGTTTTGCTTTGGAATATTTAAAATTTCTACTTTTTACTGTAAACTGTTACTATGTTACCTCCACGTTGTCTTGATGTAACCATAGCTTTACTTGCTTCTTCAAGAGTTTTCATAGGATTTATAGCCATATTCCTATTTATAGAAACACCACAGCTTATAAATACCCTTGAACTATCTTCTCTATCATTTTCAATCATAAGAACACTCGCCGCTTTACGAATTTCGTCAGCAACAGCAATTGCCCCTTCTTCATCAACTTCAAAAAGTACTACAATGAGTTCTTCCTCATTCCACCTCACAATTAAAGTATCATCTTTTGCAAAACTATAAACTATATCGATAAACCTAAGTAAAGCTTTACCTGCAACTTTATCTCCATATTTATGTATAGCCTTACTATAAAAGCTAATATCACAAAGTATAATGGAGTAATACTTTTCTGTATTCTCGTTCATAACTTTAAACTCTTCAAGCAAATATCTATCATTTCTAAGTCCTGTAACTGGGTCAGTATTCACTTCATTAATCAACTTTTCCTCAAGAACATTTTTTCCCTCGATTTGTTTATTCAAAGCAAACACTTTTATTCTGCTTATTATCAGTATTACAAAAAGCACAACTAAAGTTATACTTAAAATTAATAATAAAAACAACTGAATATTCACATTACTAATACTATACTCTAAACTTGCCACTTGGTAATAGTCAAGTTGTACAGAGTCAAGAGTCGATTTATATATAACCATATTATTTGAATAATACAATTTATTTTCAACACTTAAATCACCAGTATACTTAGATACATCTATTGAATTTTCATAAAATCGTTTATCAATACCAAAATCATTTATTAAGTCATTACCTGAAAGCTTAGTATAATTTATAAGATTTTGTTGATTTTCATCTTTATAGTAAATTAAATCTTCTAAATTATTATCCGTTAAAAACGAACTATAATTATCCAAAACTATTGAAGCAAAGGCTGAAGCATATATATCCACAACAACTGTACCTTTAAAAACACCACTGATTGCAACAGGTGTGTGTATGGATAAAATTCTATCGCCTGTCAAAGCATCGTCATGAACCTCATATATATATATAGCACCTTCACCTGTAGTAACAGATTTGCTATCTTGATACATATACTTTCCGTAAAAATCTTGAAAATTTCTGTCATTATATGCTTGAACAGGATAGGCAACTAAAAATCTGTCATCTGATATAAAATAACTTCTTAAAACGCCACCTGACGTATCTATAACATCTTCGAAGTATTCAGGAAGTTCAAAAAGCATATTAAACTCCTTAGATTGTTCAAACAATTCATCTAAATCACCTTCAGCATATATAGAATAATTTTCTTCTGTATTATTAAAAACATATGAATTTTCCTCAACCTCAGTGAACTTTTCCTTATATTCTCCATTAGTTAAACGTACAGTATCATTTTCAAAATGATTTATAATTCTAGCCTTTAGCAATTCTGAAAACTCCACATTTTTCGCAGCAAAATTCTCCAATACAATAGTGTTCAATTCTGCAATAGAAAAAAAGTCCTTTACAACAGACGTCAAAAAATACACTGACGAATTATAGCACAATATTAGACATATTATTAAATAAATATATACAAGATATTTTCTCACAATATTCCAACTTTCCATTTGTATATGGCGACCTTGCAAAATATATAAAAATCCATTTTCGTATAGACAAATGCCCTTTTTTGCGTTACCATATAGTATTTATTTTACACTACATTAATTATAACCTAATATGCTTTTTTTTTCAATGTCAACTTCATTATTTATTTTGTGTAAAAACTTTTGATTTCATCACCTTTATGGTATAATAAACTAAATGCTTAGCTACATAAATACAGCTACACATTAAGAATAAAGTAATTTTCTTAGAAAATTACTTTATGTTATAATAACAACTAGCGAGTTGACTGATTAAAAAAAATTCACTCTTTTACAAACCCCAAAAAATCCTAAGGAGTTATAAAATGGAACATTATTATACTAAAAATACGCAAACTAAAAGCGAAATTAAAAATTTAATATATTATATAAAAGATAAAGAAATATCTTTTAAAAGTGATAACTGTGTTTTTTCTAAAAACAGTATTGACTTTGGTTCAAACTTACTTGTTCATACTTTTTTAGAGAATAATATAAACGGAAATAAACGTATTCTCGACGTCGGTTGTGGATATGGCACTTTAGGCATAAGTATATGTAGCTTTTTTGAGGATTTCAGCCTAACAATGATTGACGTTAACGAACGTGCCTTATCCTTAGCAAAAGAAAATTCAAATTCTCTCAAAAACCCAAGTAATATTTTTGTATCCGACTGTCTTGATGAAATAAATGATGGGGATTTATACGATTATATTGTAACAAACCCACCTATACGTGCTGGCAAGACTGTCATATATAAAATTTATGAACAAAGCTACAATCACCTTAGTAAAAACGGGGAATTGTATGTTGTTATACAGAAAAAACAAGGTGCAAGTAGCTCAAAGGATAAATTAACAGAAGTTTATGGCAACTGTGAAATAATAGAAAAGAAAAGTGGTTATCAAATATTAAGAAGTATTAAATAAGCCAAACGCTGTCATTTTCAAGTCACAGAAATCAATTTTTAATATAAAGTCCTTGATGCTCTGACTCAAACTCTGCAACTTTTAAAAAACTTGTAGGTTTGGACAACGTCCAAAAAATCTTTTGAAAATTGACTAGTCTTACCTATGCGTTACACTTAACTAAATGTTCAAAGGGACTATAAAAAATCATATTTTTTCATAGTCCCTTAATATTTTTAGTTAAACTTTCTTATACTTTTGAAAAATCTGTCATGAACTTCATTTGCTGCAAAATCCACTATTTCCGTTGGAACAAGCACTGTTACTTTTATCTCCGATGTAGAAATCAAGTCAATCTTTGCACCTATTTCATACAAAACCTCAAAAAAACTAGAAGCAACACCTGGATTTGTTGCCATACCTGCACCTACAATAGAAAGTTTCGATAGGGAAGTTACGCTTTCAACTGTCGTAAAGTTTAATACATTTTTCTTATTATCTAAAATTTTCAAAGCATAGTCTAAATCTTCTAAACTAACAGTAAAAGAAATATTACTTTTACCATTTTCATCAGTACTTTGTAAGATTATATCAACGGATATACGTTCATTTGCGAGAGTAGAAAATATATTATAAGCGTTCCCTGGTATATTATCCATACCTGCAACAGTAATTCTAGCAACGTTTTTATCAACTGCAACGCCACTAACCAACATTTTTTCCATTTTCGTTTCCTCCTTAACAATCGTACCTTCATCTTTAGTAAAGCTTGACCTTACGCTCAAGTTAACATTGTATTTTTTTGCCATTTCAACAGAACGGTTATGCAAAACTTTCGCCCCAAGTGAAGCAAGTTCTAACATCTCATCATAACTAATTTCATCAAGCTTCTGAGCATTTTTAACTACTCTTGGGTCACAAGTGTATATGCCATCAACATCCGTATATATTTCACAAATGTCAGCATTTAAAGCCGCAGCTACTGCAACAGCTGTTGTATCGCTACCACCACGACCAAGAGTTGTAATATCATAGTATTTGTTAAACCCTTGAAACCCAGCTATAACAACAATATTATTTCTATCAAGCTCATTTATTATTCTTTCAGTGCCAATCTTTACAATTCTAGCGTTAGAATAATTACTTGAAGTTTCCATATCTATTTGCCAAGCATTAAGAGAAATCGAAGAAGTACCTAAACCCTGTAAAGCCATAGACATAAGGGCTATGGATTGCTGTTCACCTGTTGATAAAAGCATATCCATCTCTCTTTTTGAAGCATTTTTATTTATACTATAAGCAAGTTCTAAAAGTTCATCCGTTGTGTCGCCCTGAGCCGATAAAACAACAACAACACTATGACCTGCTTTTTTTGTTTCTGAAATTCTATTTGCAACTTTTAAAATTCTTTCACTATTCGCTAAAGAACTTCCACCATATTTTTGAACTACTAACAAGGCTACTACCTCCAAATTTAAAAATAATTCTATTTTTTATTACTATTGATATAATATATTATATTAAAAAAAATAAGAACTTGTGTCATATTTCATAGGAAAACCCATTAATACTATTATAATACAGCTTTACCACAAAATCAAACACAAAATGTAATTGGCAACCTTGCAAAATAAAGAAAAATCCATTTCCATAGCAAAACAACGGCTTTGTGGCTTTTGGAAAAATCCAAGAAAACGGCATATCATCGCCATTTTCTGCATTTGTCGAAAGTATGAAAATTCAGTTTTTCTTTTGCAATAATATACTAAAGTACTAGTCACGTAAACAGGTCTACGACTTAAGAATATTGTAATTTCCTATGGAAATTACTTGATGTGCCATAATTTCAATTTTCTAGCGTTTCTAATTTAGTAAAAACATTATAAAAGGAGCTGTAAGTACACTCACGTTATGTGAGATTTCTTACAGCCCCTTTGGGGTTTAAAGAAAATTCCCATTTCTTTATAGCCCTTAAATAATTATATTTTATAAAACAAATTACTTACCGTCAACACTTGCCATATGAGCTGCTAAGTCAATAACCTTATTTGAGTAACCCCACTCGTTGTCATACCAAGAAACAAGTTTAACAAAGTTATCATTTAAAGCGATACCAGCTTTAGCATCAAATACAGATGTACAAATTTCTCCTACAAAGTCAGAAGAAACAAGTGGCTCTTCACAATAACCTAAAATACCCTTAAGTTCATTTTCAGAAGCCTTCTTAACAGCTGCTTTGATTTCATCATAAGATGCACCTTTTTCAAGTCTAACCGTTAAGTCTACTACAGATACGTCTAAAGTTGGAACACGGAAAGCCATACCAGTTAAAGAACCGTTAAGCTTAGGGATAACTTTACCAACAGCTTTAGCTGCACCAGTAGATGAAGGAATAATATTTCCAGCCGCTGCACGTCCACCTCTCCAGTCTTTCTTAGAAGGACCATCAACAGTTTTTTGAGTAGCAGTTGTTGCATGTACAGTTGTCATTAAGCCTTCTACTATACCAAAGTTATCATCAATAACTTTTGCAAGTGGAGCAAGACAGTTTGTAGTACAAGAAGCGTTAGAAACTATTTGTAAATCAGATGTATATTCATTGTGGTTTACACCCATAACAAACATCTTTGCATCAGCAGATGGTGCAGAAATAATAACTTTTTTAGCTCCACCTTTAATATGTGCCATTGCTTTTTCTTCTGTTGTAAACACACCAGTAGATTCAACGATGTATTCAGCTCCTGCTTGTCCCCAAGGAATTTCTTCTGGGTTAAGTTGACCATATACAGCAACTTCTTGACCATTAACTACAAGTTTGTCACCTTTAACAGCAACTTCGCCTTCAAAGCGACCATGTACAGAATCGTACTTTAACATATAAACCATATAATCTAAATCAATAAACGGGTCATTAATAGCTACAACTTGAACATCTTCACGAGCAATTGTCGCTCTAAATACCAAACGACCAATACGTCCGAAACCATTGATACCTAATTTTACCATATTAACCTCCATAGCGTTTTAATATTTTTTATTTGTGCTATGTTATAATTATAGCACAAGAGAAAAGAAAATAAAACAGTATTTTCAAATTTTTTCTGCCAAAATTTCTCTATCCAACTAGGAATTTTGTATTGAAATTATAGTATATTTTGTATACAATTATGAGTATCTATATTTTTAACAAATTTTTATACAAATTATCGTATTGATTTTTTAAGATTTTTATTCAATATCTTTATATAAGTACCCATATTGCCTTTAGAATGGCTTTCTAAAACACCTGCACTTACCAGTTTTTTCAATCCACTTACTACCGATGACCGTGTAATTTTATTAATTTTTGCCATTTCATTTATTTTAATTATCGCTTCATCACCTTTAAAGCTATGCAAAACATACACTAAAGCCTCAAACTCTGCGTAGGATAATGTTGAAACAGCTCTTTTAACAACAATAAGTTCATCTTCTGAAAACTTTTCAAATACTTCATTTATTTTTTCCATATACATATTAATCAATGTAGTAGTTAGTTCTAAAATTACTTCTGACATTTTTTCTAAATATACTTTATCACCATAATAAAGTATAATGTATCTTTTCTCCCCCTTAATAAACAAAGGAGCAACATATATGGACTTAAATGTTTTTTTATATTCAACCTCTCCAAAATAAGTTAAATCATTATTTACAAAATAAAATTCTAGTTCCTTATCTTCCAAAGTTTTTTGATTATTTTCACATAAAACTTCTATACCATTTTCATCATAAACAGAAAAATTTATACTAAAGTCCTCATAGAAAACTCTTTCAATTTCCCTAATACTTTTGTATTCATCTCCAACTACTTGCTTTTTTTGAACTATATTTTTAACTTTTTTCGCAAAAAACAAATATTTAGAATACATAACTACTCCTTATCTTTATCTATTTCCTCAATATAATTACAGGTAGTACTATTACATGCTATCTTAGGATTTTTACCACCTTTTACTACTAAGAAATCATCACATTTAGGGCAACGTTTACCTGTTGGCTTATACCAAGAAATAAAATCGCATTCATCTTTCTCTTTATCTCCTGTGTTGTTTTCACAGCCAAAAAACTTACGACCTTTTTTGCTTTTTCTTATAGAAACTCTACCACCACAATCAGGACATGGTTCATCTATATACTCAAGATATGGTTTTGCGTTCATACAGTCTGGGAAATTTGGACAAGCTAAAAACTTACCGTATTTACCTTGCTTGATAACCATGTTAGCTCCACATTTTTCACAAATTTCTTCAGTAACTTCATCTTTAAGCTCAATTTCACCAATGTTCTTTTCTGCTTCAGCAAGGGATACAGAGAAATCAGGGTAAAAATCTCGTAGAACTTCTTTCCATTCCATTTCACCATTTTCAACTCTATCTAAATAACTTTCCATTTTAGCAGTAAACTTTACATCTATAATACCTGGGAAGTTATTTTCCATAATCTCGTTTATGATTTCACCAAGTTCCGTAGGATACAAAACACGTTTTTCACGAGTAACATAACCTCTGTTTACAATTGTAGAAATTGTTGGTGCATAAGTTGAAGGTCGCCCTATACCTAAATCTTCAAGAGTGCTTACAATACTTGCATCATTATATCTAGCAGGTGCCTTCGTAAAATGTTGATTAGTTATAACTTCATCAACCTTTACATTCTCACCTTTTTCAAATTCTGGCAATGTAACATCTTTTTCTATTTCTTCTTGAGATTTTAAAATAACTAAAAACCCTTCAAAATCCATTATTTGTCCTGAAACCCTAAACAAATAAGTATCCTTTTTGTTTTGAATAGTTAAATCTACAGAAACTGTTCTAAACAAAGCCTCATTCATTTGGCTACCTACAAAACGTTCCCAAATAAGCTTGTACAACTTGTACTGGTCTTTACTTAAACTATCTTTTATACTATCTGGTGTAAGCTCAACATATGAAGGTCTTATAGCCTCATGAGCATCTTGAGCGTTAGCCTTAGTTTTATATACATTACGCTCAGTTGGTAAATATTTTTCACCTATATTCTCTTTTATATAGTCTTTACATTGTTCATATATTTCATCAGAAACACGAACACTATCTGTACGAATATAAGTAACAAGACCAATTGTACCATGACCCTTAACATCAACACCTTCATATAATTGTTGTGCAATTTGCATTGTCTTACTTGTTAAAAAACCAAGAGATTTATTAGCAACTTGTTGCATAGTTGAAGTTTTAAAAGGAGCTTGTGGTTTTCTTGTTTTCTTTCCTTCTTTAACGTTTGTAACTTGTACTTCTTTGTTTAAAATTGCCTTTTCAATAACTTTAACTTCTTTCTCATTTGTTATTTCAACTTTTTCGTCGTTAATTCTTACTAAATGAGCATTAACTTTTTTTCGATTTTTCTTTAACTCTAAATTTACAGTCCAATATTCTTCTGGCACAAATTCTGATATTTCTTCTTCTCTATCACAAATTATTTTAAGTGCAACAGATTGAACACGACCAGCCGACAAACCTTTTTTTACTTTAGCCCAAAGTATAGGACTTATTTTATAGCCTACAATTCTATCTAATGCACGTCTAGCCTGTTGAGCATCAACAAGATTAATATTAATTTCTCTAGCTTCTTTTATACTGTTTCTAACAGCATTTTTAGTTATCTCATTAAAGGTTATTCTATAAACTTCCTTATCTTCTAAGCCCTCAAGCTTTAAAGCATATAAAAGATGCCAAGAAATTGCCTCACCTTCACGGTCAGGGTCAGTTGCAAGATATATTTTATTAGCATTTTTAACTTCTTTTCTAAGTAACTTTAATAAATCGCCCTTACCTCTTATAGTTATATATCTTGGAGTGAAATCCTCCTCAATATTTATACCTAAATCGGACTTAGGCAAATCTCTAACATGCCCCATAGATGCCTCTATTTTATAGTTGCTACCTAAAAATTTCTTTAAAGTTTTAGCCTTTGCAGGCGACTCAACAATAACTAAATTCTTTTTCACTTTTCTGCTTGTTGTTTTTTTAGTTGTTTTTTTTGCTGTTTTTTTACTTTCTGTTTTTTCCAATTAACATAACCTCCACCCTATAATGCAACATATGAATTTCCCATTTCCTTTTTTACATATCTCTTAAACTCTAACATCATTAAAATATATATAATAGAATCTACAGTAAACTCACTATTTATACTCAATAAACTTTCAACTGTTGATTTTTTTCGTTTTTTTAGTTCCAAATATATTATTTTTTCTTCAGTTGATAATTTGCTTATATCTTTTTCTTCAATTTTTTCTTTTAAAAACTCTACACTTAAGTTATAATATTCCTCTAAAACTTGAGAGCCTTCTGTTACTAAAATCGCACCCTCTCGAATCAGCTTATTTGTACCATCACTTAAGACACTTGTAGCATTACCTGGTATACAAAACACATCTCGCCCTTCATCACTTGCATAGTTTACAGTTATAGAAGTTCCACTTCTAGCTCTTGCTTCAACAACGACAATACCTCTTGAAATACCAGCTATTATTCTATTTCTTAGGGGAAAATTCTGTTTTAAAGGCTTTGTTCCAGGTGGAAACTCTGAGAAAACACAACCATCTTTGCATATTTCATCAAAGAGTTTTCGATTTTCAGCAGGATAATATACATCAAGTCCACTTCCTATAACAGCAACAGTTATGCCACCCATATCAACAACGGCTTTATGTGCGTATGTATCAACGCCTCTAGCAAGACCACTTACAACTATTGCACCATTTAAAGCAAGTTCTTTGGCTATTTTTCCAGTCATCTCTTTTCCATAGCTAGTACAGTTTCTTGCACCTATTACAGAAATAGGCAAACTATCTTTTAAATCAAGTAAATTACCTTTATAATATAAAATAACAGGAGGTTGTTTTATCTCTTTTAAATAAAACGGATATCCCTCATCACAAGTAGAAATATACTTAATGCCTAGTCTTTCAAGTTCTGCCTCTTTTTCTAAAATTAGTTCCTCTCTAAAACTTACCATTTCCATAATATTATTATTATTCAAAAAACTAATTTCATAAAGCTTGGCACTTGGAAGATTAAACACATTTTCTGCACTTTCAAACATTTCAAGTAAAACTTTAGCTTTTATATTACCAACACCTAAAATGCTAGTAAGCCATAATCTATATTGTTTTTCAGTAAAATTACTCATGCATAACTCCCATATTTTTTTTAGGCAACCTTAAATATTTAACACTACAATTTGCATTATATACAACTTTGAGTAAAAAGTAAAGAGATTTTCGAAATATTTTTAAATTTTTTCTTCTATTATAATATAAAAAGAGGAAGTAATGAAACTCACATACTGTGAGATTTCTTACAACCCCCTTATTTTTTACATTTATTTTTATATCTATTTTTTACCTAAAACTAAATTTGCCTTTGCGTTTAAAGACATGTCTCCTGTTTTACCTGATAAAAAGTCATAATATCCTGCACTTGCTATCATAGCCGCATTATCTGTACATAAAACAGGTCTTGCAACATACATTTTCAAACCATTCTTCTCACATTCTAAATGCATTTTTTCTCGCAATCCGCTATTACAAGATACACCACCAGCCATAACGATTAAATTATTTTTTGTTTCCTTTGCTGCTTTCACCGTTTTAGTAACCAAAACATCTGTTACAGCTTCTTGAAAACTTTTCGCAACATCTTCTACTTTGAAATCAATTTCTTTCATCTTAGCCGAATTAATAAAATTTAAAACAGAAGATTTCAACCCTGAAAAACTAAAGTCATAATCACCTGAATTTATTAGAACTCTTGGAAAATCATAAATATCCTCACCTAGCTTTGACAACTCATCAATCTTAGGTCCACCAGGATAACTTAACCCTAAAACTCTAGCTATTTTGTCATAGGCTTCCCCAGCTGCATCATCACGTGTCTTACCTATTATTTCATATTTTCCATAATCCTTAACGTCAACAAGGTGCGTATGTCCCCCTGATACAACTATACACATAAAAGGTGGCTTAATTTCATTATTTTCTAAGTAATTTGCAGCTATATGCCCCTCAATATGATGTACAGGTATAAGTGGTTTTTTATAGCCAAAAGCTAAAGCCTTAGCATAGCTAACGCCTACAAGTAACGCTCCCTCAAGACCAGGGCCATAAGTTACTGCAATAGCATGGATTTCTTCCATCGTAACTTTCGCTTCATCTAATGCTCTTTCCACCACACTTGAAATATTTTTTATATGATTTCTTGATGCAATTTCAGGTACAACTCCACCAAATTTTTTGTGGATTTCTATTTGTGATGAAATTACATTTGATAAAACTTCTCTACCGTCTATAACAACTGATGCACTTGTTTCATCACATGAAGTTTCTATTCCCAATACATATATTTTTTCTTTTTTTAAATCTAATCTACTGATTTCGAATCCCAACGTTGAATTTTCCATTTACCGTCCTCTAAATATAAAGCATAATTTACTGATTTGTTACGAATACCTGTCCAATATTCTTTCACTTCAACATAGGCAATATTATTGTTTAACTCGTCATAATATGCGTTTTCAACTCTAGCGTCTAAGATTTTTACACCTGTTGTTTGTGACTCAACAATCTCGTTTAATGCGTTTTCCTTTTGCATTTCATATGGGTTTAATGACATCAATTCTTGAGTGAACAGACTTCTCATTTGCCATACAAGTTCTGATGTATATGTTACATCACTATTACCACCGTACATATATGAAAAAATTTCATAATAATAGGTTACAACAGCTTCTGGACCTTTCGGATAATCTGTTTCAAGATTTACACTTAGTAACCTTTCTGCCTCTGACACATCATTTTTATTTGCGTTACTTTCAATTCTAGATTTTAGTCCAACAAAAAAAATACCTACAAAAACTAAAATTAATATAAAACTCATCAATGCCGAATAAAACAAAGGTCGTTTGCCATTATTATTGTATGCCATAATTATATTCTCCTTAAATTTATTTATGGGAACCTCTAGAAACTCGCTTTTCAAAAAATTTTTCTGAAATTTTCAAAAGGATACGAAAACCTCGACGACGCATAACCAAGTGTCTAGCTAGGAGAGGCTATCGCATTTATTTTTTGTCTATAAGCCAAGCCATATTTATGTAGCTAGGGCTTTAGTTCATTATACCATAAAATATAAAAAAAGACCATATATTAAAATACAGTCTTACGGAAATCAATTTTTAAAAAGATTTTTTGGACGTTGTCCAAACCTACAAGTTTTTTGAAAAAAACTTGACTAAAAACTTTAAAAAAATGTATAAAGTGCATTTTTGAATAAAAATTTTGTCAACTTTTTTAAAAGTTGTGGAGTTTGAGGCAGAGCCTCAAAGACTTTATATTAAAAATTGATTTCCGTGATACAGTCTTTACATTTCTTTTTTAATTTTTCTGATGTCTAGCGTCATAAACATTATGGAAATTCATAAAATACACAAATCCCCACGCAATTAAAGCTATAGTTGCAGCCACAAAATACACTGTTCCAAATAAAGTCCAGTTAAGCTGTGATATATAAACAAAAACACTTTCAAGTCCATTCATACATAACAAATAACCATTCAAAATAGAACTTATAAGATTGTTATCTACACTTTGAGCTAAAGTAGCTATTTGCTCGCCGGCAACTGTATAAATACCTATAAAAACAAACATTACCGTAACAACAGTACAAGCTACATTTGTAACAAGGTCAAAAAATACGTTTTTTCTATGATTTATATCAAGACTTTCGATTTCTTCCATAACATCTTGAACAAAGGTATAATCTAAATATTCCTCATTGTTATCCATAATATCAAAGTGTTTCAACATAGATTCATAAGCCATGAATTCTTCTTTACACTTATCGCAATAGGCAACGTGTTTATTCAATTCAACGGCTTCGTCACTATTTAAAGTCCCGTCCATATATTTCATTAATAATTCATCAATAGCTCTACAATCCACATCTATCACCCCTTAGCACCTGTCTATTACTTTCTATGCTTTCTTTAAGAAGCTTTCTACCCTTAAAAATTCTATTTTTAACTTTCGATAAAGGTATATCTAAAACATTCGAAATTTCTTGGTAAGACAGACCCTCTCTATGAAACAAAACAATGGGTATTCTAAATTCTTCTGGCAATTGCATAATTACTGTTTCTAATTCCTTAGATTTTTCCTTTTCAACACATTCATCTTCAGCCGACGGCATAATACTATCACAATGAGTATTTCCGTCATACTCTAAAGTTGTATAATGTTGCTTTCTTCTATAATCAATTACATGATTTGTAGTAATCTTAATTATCCAAGTTGAAAATCTAAATTCTGGTGAATATTTATGAATATTCTTATAAACCTTAATAAATACTTCTTGGGACAAATCTCTGCTTTCCTCATAATCGGAAATCATTTTATTTATAACGGAAAAAACTAAATTTTTATATCTATCTACAATAACTTCAAAATACATACTATCCTTTATACAAAGTTGAACAATCTCAAAATCATTTAATTCATCAACACCTAAATATCCCATTTTCGCTCTCACCTATCTTTCGTAAACCATCTCTACCTATATATACGAAAAGATTTTAAATAAGTTTACGAAAAATAAAATTTAATTAGTATTTTTCATAGATTTCATACCATCTTTCCACATATCTCTAAACCCTCTTATAAGTTCAGTGGCTTCATTTAACTTTTCTATATCTTTTCTCATGTTCGCTTCTATAAGCAAACTATATATATATTCATATAATGAGTACATATTTTCAGCAACTTCAGTTTCTCTAACTAAAGTAATTTGAAGCTCTCTTATAATATCTTGCACTCTTTGTAATAATCTATTCGCCTCTTGATAATTTTTATTTTCAATTGCAATTTTACTTTGATTACAAAATCTAACAGCCCCTTCATACAACATAAGTGTAAGCTCAAACTTATTTGCCGTAGCGATTGAGTTGTTCGCATAAGCTTCATAAGGGTTTTTCATATAAATTCCTCCTAGGTAACATTATAAACGGATTATCCTTTTTCGTCAACGATAACTCCTGTCATTTCTAATATTTTTTCTAAATTATCCATGGCTTCTTCTCTTGGAATTTCAAGGATAACTTCATCAGTTTCACTATTTACCATTTTAATTAAAAGTCTATTTGTGCCTTCATGTACACTATATTTAAGTTCTCTATTATGTGAAGCAAGTTTCTTGTTAGCTTCCTCTATGGCACCATCTAGTTCATTTTTCGAAAAAGTGTCATTATTATCGTTTTTTTGAGTATTTGAACTTTCAATAATCTTTTGAGTCTTATTTTCTATATTTTTCTTAACTTCCATAGCTTTTGCTGCATTATCCCTAGCAACATAATTTTCTTTTTGTGTAACACTTCTATTTATACTGTTCAATTCCATTTTCATATATTTCAACTCCTTTTATTACGCACATTAAGCCTTGCTTTCAAACGTTGAATAATCGTCCTTTGCGTAGGGATTAAACTTCTCTCTAGTTTTTCTCCCTAACTTGTATCCCTTTACTTTTTCTTCTAAAAATCCTCTAAAAACTTTATGATGTTTTTGTAACTCCTTGTCTAAGTCTGTAATTTTTTTAGCTACTTCCTTAGATTTTTCATCAAAAATAGGGGAAGACGGGTACATCGCTTTTATTTCTTTATCAATAACATAAATTTCCTCAAATATTTTTGCTCTTTTTTTATAAAGCGAATTATATTTATTTATATTAGATTCAATATCCTGTGTAAATTTAATATTATTAGTTATATCATAAATTTGATTAAGAAACATTAATTTTTTTTCATATAAATTTGATATACCCATTTTTCTCTCCTATGAATAATTACTAGTATGATGAATATGACAACAAATAGCTAAGTTCATTGTTAGACTGATTTACACTTGTTTCCATTGCTGAGAACAATGTGTAATAATGATTTTCTTTATTATACAAATATGTTTCAAGTTCAGCAAGTTTATCATCTTGATTATCAATTTTCTTAGATAAAGTATTTTGTGTTACATAAACTGTATCTTTAAAACCTGCATATTGTGTAATATAACCTTTTGTACCTACTGAATCAGTTATGGCATCATTAACACGTTCCATAAGCCCTGGACTTGACTCATCGCCACTTGTAAATAAAGTTGCAATATCAGCACCACGTTCTTCAATAGCCGTTCTAAGCTTATCTTCATTAATTTCAAGTTTTGCACCGTTAGTATAATCACCCGTTGTTATACCTATTTCATGTAAGTACATCTTAGAACCGTCTTCTAAAGTAACTGGTTGATTCATTGCATTTCTTAAAGCACTTGTAAGTTTTGTAAGTCTTTCATCTCTATTTAAAATACCAGTTTTTGCAGCTTCTTCATACTTTTCAACTTCATCTTCACTCATTGCAGATTTTTCATCTTCTGTAAGTGGTTCATAATATGAATAAGAGCCTGATTTTTTACGTGTTTCACTTGTTGCTGTTTGCATTTCATCAATCAATGCATTGTACTCATTAACAAAATTCTTTATATTGTCAAAAGCACTATCGGAATTTGTACTTACATTTACATTGAACACATCACCTGCTGTTGCCCCACTAACATCATAAGTTATGTTATCATATTCAAAGCTATTACTTTCACGAACAACTTGAATACCATCAATTTTAACTACTGAATCTTGAGCCTTTGTAAATCCATCAGCCTCTGTTAAAGTTGATGCATCGGCAGTCGAGATATTTAAGTTGCCAAAAAATGAACTTGCATCTCCACCAAATTCTATATCGGACATAGAACCTACCGAAGTTGATTGTAGTGAGAAAGTTTTACCAATAGAATCATATTCCATTTTCACACCAGCACCACTACTATTAATTTGATTCATTGCATCTTCAATAGTTGTAACTGATGAATCAATAGAAAAGCTTTTCCCATTGATTGTAAAGTCCATAGTACCCGTTGTACCGAAAGCTTCCTCAAAAGTTTTATCTAAATTGAAACTATTAGAAGATTGGTATTTTGGTATACCAAGGTCTAAAGATTTTACACTTCCTTCTAAAGTAGTTTCTCTAAGTTGTTGCTTTTCAGGGTCTTCTTCATTCATATCAGAAACTTTAATTTCTTTATCTGTTGTGTGATAATCAGAAGTTAAAACTAAATTACCTGAATCATCAAAACTTGCAGCAACTCCGTCAATTCCTTTATCAGAAATAGAATTGTTAATTTCTTCTAAAAGCTCATCGTTAGTTTTCACTGTTCCGTCGTCTTTTTTAGTTTTAATATCAATTGTTTCTCCACCAATTTCAAGTTTAAAGTGTGGATTTTTTTCATCATCTTCACTAGTTTTAAGTTCTGCGGCTGTTAAAGCAGTAAACTTGTTTTGTGATGATGTGAATCCTGAAAAAGAAACTTCACCGTTTACATCTTCATTTGACTTTATAGAAACTTTATCATTATTCACTTCAAAAGTAACCTTAGATTCTCCATTGTATTTACCAAACTTATCATCAAGTTTACTTTGTACAATATTTTCTAAAGTAGCACCTTTATCAGATGAACTAGCAAGTGCATCAACATCTTCTTGAGAAAAAGCAACATTTAAAGTTGAACCATTAAATTTAATGTTGAAGTTATCCCCTTCTTTTATTGCATCATAATCTATTTCAGTTTTACCTTCAATAACACCTTCAACCTTAGACGAACTTGTTCTTTTTTCGCCTTGTGCTACACTTACAACTTCAACTTCACGATTTCCTGGTTTTGCTGAATATGAAGGCTTAGCAGATATTTTACTACTTTCTGAACCGCTTAGGGTAATTTTTGCTGTATTTGTACTAAATGAACTTGCACTTCTCATGTTAACTTGAGATGCAGAACTTGTAAAACTTAAAAACTTATTTTGAAAAGTTTTTATATTGTTACCTATGCTTCTAAGGGAATCTTGTTGCCACTGTAACAGCTGACGTTGTTGATATACTTTATCCTTTTTTAAAGATTCCGCTTCCATTAATTGAGTTACTAAAGACTCAACATCTATCCCTGATGTACCTGTGTATCTAATTTTACTCGAACTCATATTATCTCCCTCCTTGAATATATAAACACTCTTTATATTCTATCGGCATTTTTTATATAAAATTTTAGTATTTTTTTTACGAAACCCTATATAAATATTTAAGGAGGTGATTTTATTTTTAATAAATTTTTACATAAAAAAAGTCTATACTATTTTTCAATTTTTTCTTTATTTATACTATGCACTATTTTTATTTTTGAGAAATCTAAAGCTAAAGATATATCTGTTCTAAGCACAGAAAATAGCCAAAAAACTATTTTTATTGATGTAGGTCATGGAGGTTTTGACCCTGGTTTCGTTATAAAAAATGGCGGTACTGAAATCTTAGAAAAAGATATAAATTTAAAGATTGCAACTTACCTTGAGGGCTATCTTATGGATTTAGGATATAAAACTGTAATAAATCGTACAAATGACGATGCACTTGCAGGTACAAAGTCTGAAGACATGAGAAAACGAGTAGCTTTGATAAATGCCGATAACAACAGTCTTGCTGTTTCTATTCATCAAAATGCTTTCACAAACAGTGGCGTATCAGGTGCCCAAGTTTTCTTTTATACAAAAAGTGTCGAAGGTAAACTACTGGCAAAAAGTATACAGGATTCTTTAAAACAAAACGCTCACTGGGGCAACAAAAAAGATATATCCCCTAATTCAGAATATTATATGCTTAGAAAAACCACTGTACCAACTGTCATTGTAGAATGTGGTTTTCTATCAAACTCCGAAGATTTACGAAAACTACTTACATCCGATTATCAACAAACTGTTGCTAAGGCAATTTCTATTGGGATTGATAATTACATAAATAACTAGATATTTGTTGAAAAAAAGCCCGTTTTGTTGTACACTATATAAATAGCTTAACTTACAGGTTAGCAAATATCAAAATACGAGGTACACAATGGAAAAATTTACAGATATTTTCGATGAAAATATTATAAAATACTTAGACGAAAATAATATAAAAGAACCTACAAAAATCCAAAAAAATGCAATACCTATGCTACTTGAAGATAATAATATATTCTTCACTGCTCAAACAGGCTCAGGTAAAACTTTAACCTATCTTTTACCACTTATAAAAAAATATAAAGATAATGTAAAAACGCCTCAAGCTATTGTTATAGCACCTACTCAAGATTTAGCAATTCAAATTTATAATGTGGCTAAAAATGTGCTTAGTAAAACAAATCTTCCTGAACCACTTCTTGCAGCTGGAGGAACAAGTTTAAAGCGACAACTTGACGGTTTAAAAGCTAAGCCCTTTTTAATTATTGGAACACAAAGCCGAGTTCTTCAACTTAACACTATGAAAAAGTTAAAGCTTCATACAGTAGATACAATTGTTTTCGATGAGTGTGATAAAATGCTTGATAAACTGAACTTTGATGAAACTACAACTTTAGTTAAAAAATGTATGAGAGATACTAATTTAGTTTTTACATCAGCTAGTACAGGTCTTGATACTTTAAACAAAATTAAACTACTTAGGCCTACTATAAAAACTGTTGAAGTTGATAAAAATGATGTTCCAAATAATATAAAGCATTATTATATTATATGTGATAGTCGTGATAAAATTGATACTCTAAGACGTAGCGTCACAGCCTTTAACATCGATAAAGCCCTTGTTTTTATAAATAAAGATGTTGAAATCACTTCCCTTTCAGCAAAACTTTCTTACGTCAATTTACCATCAACTTTTATAGATGGCGAACTTAAAGGTAATGAACGTAAAGTTGCTCTTAACAGTTTTAAAAACAATAAAGTCAAACTTCTTGTTGCTTCTGACTTAGCCTCAAGAGGTCTAGATATTAAAAATTTAAAGTTTGTTGTGAACTACTCTGCTCCAAGTACCTATGAACAATATTTACATAGATGCGGTAGATGTGGCCGTGCTGGTGGAGAAGGAATTGTCTTAACAATTTGTGATTCTAAAGATTTTAGTTACATTAAAAAATATAGAAGCCGATTAAATATTGATATCCAAGAAGTTGAATTCAGAAAAGGCGATGTTGTTATAAAGTAAACTAAAAAGAGATATGTAAACTCCAAAACAGTGAGTTTTTATATCTCTTTTTATACTTCTTTTTTATGTTTATTTTTTATATTTCAAATTCAAAAGTAAAATCTTCTAATTTTTTTCAAACTCTATGGTGCAGCTTTTTCCGTCTTCACCAATTTTAGCTCCTATAAATAATTCTTTTGCAAAATTTTCATATTCTAAAGGCTCTGTAAATGCAGGACTAAAATGTGTTAACCATAACTCTTTAACCTTCGCCGTTTTTGCTAATTTACAAGCTTCACTTACTATCATATGATTGTGCTTCTGTGCTGTAAAAAGCCTTTCATCATCGCCATATAATCCCTCACATATAAACAAATCGCTATCCTTTGCAAATTCACTAAAATCGTCAAAGGGTCTGCTATCCGTCCCATATGTGACCTTTATACCTTTACGTTCTTCGTCTAAAACTTGATTTTTAGTATAGACTTCTCCCTCATAAGTAGTATTTTCACATCTCTGAAGTGTACTCCATACCTCAACAGGTACGCCGTTTAATCTAGCTTTTTCAGGATTAAACTTACCTACTCTTTTCACATTAAAACTATAACCTATACATTGGATATTACCATGTTTAAGGGATATGGCTTTTATTTCAAGTAAATCATTAAAAACTGTACACGAGAAATCTTCAGGTTTCTCAATTTCTATAAACTTTAACTTATAAGGAATTTCTTTTGCTATAACCATTAGGCTTTTCACGACTTGTTCAAGCCCAAGTGGTCCAATAATCGTAAGTGGTTCTTCTCTACCACTGTTCCCTATTGTAAGCAAAAGTCCTGGCAAGCCTGCTATGTGGTCTGCATGGAAATGTGTAAAACATATATAATCTATTTTCTTATATCCAAATTTTGTATTTCTTATGGCAACTTGTGTACCTTCACCACAATCAACTAAAATTTGTTTGCCACAGTATCTTAACATCATAGCTGTTAGATACCTATTGGGTAGTGGCAACATTCCCCCTGTACCTAGCAATGCTACATCAACCATTAATTTCTCCTATCTTTATTATTACTTTGCAACGTCGCTCTATTTAAATAGGGGCTGTATGGAACCTCACATAATGTGAGATTTCTTACAGTCCCTAAGTTTCTTTTAAATTTATACACTACGCTGCTTCGTTTTCAACAGCCGTATCTTCTGTTTCAGGCGTTGTTACTTCTGGATCTGTCGGCTCTGTAACTTCTGGTTCTGTTGGCTCTGTAACTTCTGGTTCTGTTGGCTCTGTAACTTCTGGTTCTGTTGGCTCTGTAACCTCTGGTTCTGTTGGCTCTGTAACCTCTGGTTCTGTTGGCGTTGTTACTTCTGGTTCTGTCGGCTCTGTAACTTCTGGTTCTGTTACTTCTGTTTCAGGTTCTGTTACTTCTGTTTCAGTTCCCTCAACATCAGTTTCTTCAGTAGCTTCTGTTGGCTTAGATTTACCAACAATCTTCTCACCTTGCACTGCCGAATATGTGCTTGTATTTACTAACACTGTTTCTTGTAATGCACCATCTACATAAATGTTTTTATATAAACTATATTTAACTCCGTCTTTGGGCTGAACTTCATAGGATACATAGCCTTCAGGTTTTGATTCATCATATGTAATTTTATCAGCAGGTGGTTCCCAGCTACTAACAAAACTATTGTAAAAGTCTATACTTCTATTAGAATCTCTGTACTCATTACCGTATATGTTAACAACAACTTTTCGGTTACCTGAATCTAAATAACTTTCAACTAATACAGGATAATTTGTTGAATTTTTAAAACGATAGTCTATCCAACCTTCTGCAACAGTTGCATCATATGCATAATCAGAATAACCAACTTTTAAAGAGTGGTTTAAACGTTCTACTATTTCAAGTTCACTTTTAAGAGTCGCATTATATAAAGTTGAGCTAATTTGGCAAACTCCACCACCTACACCGTCAACAAGTTCATTATTAACGATAACTTTAGACACAGCAAAACCATTTGCCTCTGTCACAGGCCCATATTGTGTTGATGTAGAAAAAATATCTCCAGGGTATAAAACCTTATTATTTATTTTACTTGTAGCTACATCAAGATTAACATTTCTATCCCCGGCAGAACTTGCATAGCTTGTAGAAGCTGAACCTAAAAGGTCTGTTGACTCTTGCAAGTCTGCAACAGTAAAGGTAGGTGATACAGTAACAAACTCTGCCGTAACATCTGTTTCACTTGTATTTTGCAAAGCATCTAAAATATCACTTTTTAACTTTTCTTGGTCAATAGATTTCCCTGATGAGCCTTCTGTATATTGAAATTCTGAACCAATTCTTTGATAGTATGGCTCAACTGCTGATACATTATTTTGTGAAGCTATTGATGAAACAACTTCTTGTATCACGTTTTCATCATGTATATATTTTAATTCTATATCTTCCTTTTCGTCCTTAATGTCAGTTAAAAGTCTATCTTCGTCTATATCAGTACCAAGGTCAACATAGCTATATACATATGTATTTTCTCCGGCTATTACCTCTAAAGTTTTTTCTGCAAAGTCACTTTGAAAAGTGCTTATAGCTTCTGTTACCGACTTATCATCTAATATATCTACCTCAATACCATTTATTTCTACAATTTTTTCTGTGTTTTTTCCTACTGGGTTACTCGTTTCCGTCTCTTCTCGTTCTGTCACTTCATTTACATTATCGCCATTTGAACAGCTTACTGTAAATACCAACATCAAAGTTATTATCGCTAATTCTAACTTCTTCACTTTACCCCTCCTATTACTATTTTTAAAAATTTAAGCTATTTACTTTTATATTTATATGATTATTTATATACTTCATTGTTATATTATACAACAAATTTATTATTTTTGCACTGCTTTCAAAAGAAAATATTTTTTTAATATCCTGAGATTGAACATATTCAAATATTAATTTTATGTTATTATCCACTAAATAAAAGGATTCGTTACACTTTTCGCACACAATTCCCTCATTGCCAAAATACATAAACTTTACATCAATATCCCCACACAAACTACAATAATCTAAAATCGGTTCAAAACCTAAAAGTTGTGCAAGTTTAATGTTAAATATAGCACAAACCTTCTTATAATCCTGATTTTTAATAAGTTCTTGCATAGCTCTAATCAACAAAAATAACACATTATTGTTTTCTTCGTCAAAAAACTCAACTTTGTCAATCACTTCAACAAAATAACTTGCAACAACTAGCTTATCATAGTCATAGGATAAATCATAAAAACTTTTTATTATATCAACGGAATTTAGTTTGTAAAATTTCATTCCCGTATAAATGTTAAAATCTGCATATGTAAAAAGAGTAGTACCTGATACTGTTTTACTTTTAGGTTTACGGCTACCTCTGCAAGATATAGATACTTTACCAATATCTTTTGCCATAACCGTAATAATCTTATCAGCTTCACCTGTGTAAACTTCTTTTATAACAACACCACGAACTATCTCACTCATTTACATATCCTTTATATTTACGTCTATACCGTCACTCCACAATCTTTCAATATTGTAAAAATCTCTATTTTCTTTATCAAAAACATGAATTACTACATTACTATAATCCATAAGAATCCAGCTATTTCCTCTTATACCCTCGATATTATAAGGTAAATATCCTGCATCTTTAAGTTTTTCTTCCACATTCATAGCAAGGGATTTTACATGAGTTGTTGAGTTGCCGTTTACAACTACAAAATACTCACAAATATTAGATATACTGTCAATATTTATAATTCTAATGTCCTCACCAAACTTATCCTCAAGTGTATCATAAATAATTTTAATCATTTCTTTGTTATCGCTCATTTTTATTTTTATTCTCCTTCTATATATGAAAACATCTTATAATATTCATAAGTTGCCATAGTTTCCTCATCTATTTGAACATTTTTCTTGTTTAAATATTCAATATTTTTTTCAAGTTTCATGAGATATGCTTGTTCTAAAGAATTTTTTGCAACTTCTTTTATTGCAACAGCATTTTCTCTATTTATTTTATCGTGACGTCGTCCCGGCTCTATATAATCAGCTATGGATATAAGAAGCTCAAGTTCTGACATATTTTCATCTCCAAATGTGTGATTTTTCACAGCATTTAAAATATCCTCATCATCAATGCCATACATATTTTCAAGCATAACACTAGCAACAGGACCATGCATAAGATTTACATTTTTACTAGCTCTCATGTCTATTTCCATATTGTTTTTTTCAACAAACTCAAGTATCTCATCATTAGTGAAATCCTTAGCCATATCATGAGCACCAGCTGCAATTCTTATTTTTTCAAAAGGTATTTTGTGACAACCACCAATTTCAAGTGCAGTTCGTATAGTGCCTTCAATATGCAATCGTCTTGGCAAACTAACATTTAACTCATTATATTTCATAATTTCATTAAAAATTATATCTTCTTTAAGTAAATACATACCTGTTCGTTTTATATAATATTCCACATGAAGTGGTACAAGGTACTTTATACTTTCATACATCTTGATTTTATTTCTTATATAAGTTGAACTTATATTTGTTTCAACTTTAGCAAACATTTCTATTGTAACATCAAACTTGTTCTCAATATATTCTCTATGTTTATTGATTTTGTTGTTCGGTCTACTCGCAACGATTATATTTACTCTTTGTAACAATTCCTCATACTTTTTCCATCTCTCAATATTTAAAAACATATCAGCACCCATTAAAAAAGTTATTTTAGGTGAGTTAAATTTTTTCTCTATCTCATCAATAGAATCTATTGTATAAGAAACTCTTTCCTTTGTTATTTCAAAGTCAAGAAGCTCAAAATTAGGATTATCTTGTATAGCAATATTAACAAGGTTTAATCTATCTATGTTTGAACTTTTTACTTTTTTACTTAAAGGAGGTATTCCAGAAGGCAAAAAGTATACTTTTCTAAACCCATAAGTTTCCATAACATCATTTGCAATAATAAGATGCCCTGTATGGATAGGATCAAAAGTGCCACCGAAAATTAACATTCTGGAATCTCTCATAAACATCTCTCCTTTATAATTAAAACTCTAGGTTATTTGTCGTTCTTGCATATGGTATAACATCACGAATATTACTCACTCCTGTTGCATACATAAGAAATCTTTCAAAGCCAAGTCCAAAACCACCATGTTTAACAGTACCGTATTTTCTTAAATCTAAATACCAATCATAGTGTTTTAAATCAAGTCCATTTTCTTTGATTTTCTCAAGTAGTTCCTCATATCGTTCTTCTCTTTGAGAACCACCTATAAGTTCACCAACACCTGGAACAAGTAAGTCCATTGCTGCAACAGTTTTACCATCTTCGTTATTTCTCATGTAAAAAGCTTTTATCTCTTTAGGATAATCTGTAACAAAAACAGGTTTGTTATATATTTCCTCTGTTATATATCTTTCATGTTCAGTTTGAAGGTCTACACCCCAACTAACAGGATATTGAAACTTTTTATCTGCTTTTTCAAGTAGCTCAATAGCCTCTGTATATGTTACTACACCAAAGTCTGATTCCACAAGACTTGTTAATCTCTTAAGTAAAGTCTTATCAACAAAACTATTAAAAAACTCCATTTCTTCTGGACAATTTTCAAGTAAATGTTTGACCATATACTTTATCATTCTTTCGGCAAGATTCATAACATCTTTAAGGTCAGCAAAAGCAATTTCAGGCTCCATCATCCAAAACTCTGCTGCATGACGTGTAGTATTTGAGTTTTCAGCTCTAAATGTAGGCCCAAAAGTATAAATATCACGAAAAGCCATTGCAAAAGTTTCAGCATTTAATTGTCCTGAAACAGTTAACATACTCATTTTGCCAAAAAAGTCTTCTTTAAAATCAACTTCACTATCTTCATTTAACTTAGGATTTTTAGGGTCAAGAGTAGTTACTCTAAACATTTCACCTGCACCCTCTGCATCACTAGCTGTAATTATCGGCGTATGTGTATATACAAATCCTTGTTCATTAAAAAACTTATGAATTGCAAACGATGACTCCGAGCGAACTCTAAACATAGCCGAAAACAAGTTTGTCTTAGGTCTAAGATGAGATATAGTTCTAAGATATTCTACACTATGACGTTTCTTTTGAAGTGGGTAGTCAGAAGGCGAATCACCTTCAACAACTACATCAAGTGCCTTTATCTCAAACTTTTGCTTTGCACCAACGCTTTCGACAACTTCGCCTACAACTGTAACTGATGCACCAACACCAAGTTTTATAACTTCTTCGTAATTGGATAAATCATTATGCACAACAACTTGAACTGACTTGAAAAAAGTTCCATCATTAAGTTCTATGAAAGCAAAATTTTTATTATCTCTTAAAGTTCTTATCCAGCCTCCAACTTGAACTTTATTATTCATGAACTTAGCCTCGTCTTTGTAAATTTCTCTTACCTTTGTGTACATAATTATCCAACTCCTTCATTAGTTTGTATAGTTCTATAAGGTTCACACCTTACGAACTATACTTTTATATTTTTTATATAATTGTTAAAATTTCTGGTTCTCCATCTGTCACAACTAAAGTATTTTCATAATGTGCTGATAAAGAGCCATCAGCTGTAACAGCCGTCCAACCATCTTCTAAAACTTTACATCTATGTGTACCCATATTTATCATAGGTTCAACGCAAAGAGTTATACCTTTGTCAAGTCTTGGCCCACGTCTATTCATTCTATAATGAGGTATCTCTGGTGATTCATGTAGTTTCTTTCCAATACCATGACCTATAAAATCACGAACTATACCATATCCAAAAGGCGTAATATAGTCGTCAAGGGCGTTAGAAATATCATACAAACGATTTTTTGTAGTAGCATACTTTATAGATTCAAAATAGCTTTGTTTTGTTCTCTCAACAAGTAATCTTGCCTCTTCAGATACTTCACCAACCATATGGGTACGAGCTGCATCACCATGAAATCCGTCAATAAAAGCACCTACATCTACACCTAGTATATCGCCCTCTTTAAGTATAACTTTCTTACTAGGAATACCATGTACAATAACATCATTTACAGCTACACAAGCACTTGCTGGATAACCATTGTAGTCTAGAAAACTCGCAACAGCACCTTGACTTTTTATATACTCAGCAATAATCATATCTATCTCATATGTAGATACACCTGGCTTTATATATTTTTTAGCCTCTTCATGTGCTCTAGCAACAATTTTACCTGCCACACGCATTTTAGCAATAGCACTCTCATTTTTCAAATAAATAGCCATGTAATCCTCCTATTTTTTTAAAGCCTCGTCTATGGCTTTAAGCGATATCTCTATATCTTCTTTACCATCTATCTCAAAGAAATATTCTTTGTTTCTGTAATATTCAACCACTGGTGCTGTTGTTTCATTATAAATTCTCATACGCTCTAAAACAATTTCTTTAGAGTCTTCATGACGAACATAAAGGTCTGCACCACATTTATCACAAATTCCCTCAACCTTTGGTGGTATAAAGTTAACATTGTAAATAGCTCCACACTTTGTACAAGAACAACGTCCACTCATACGTTTCATAATCTCATCATCATCAATATGAATATGTACAACTAAACTGATTTCATCAAGTACATGGTCTGCTAAAGAAATTTGGTCAACAGTTCTTGGAAACCCGTCTAGTAACACACCTTTTTTAACATCATCTTGTTTAAAACGTTTTTCAAGTAATGGCATAAGTTCTTCGTTTGTAACGAAATGTCCTGCGTCCATTCTTTCTTCAATAAATTTACCAAGTTCCGTTTGTTTTTTTATCTCTGCCCTTAAAAGCGAACCTGTAGAAACATGTGGAATACTATATTTCTCACTAAGTTTTTTTGAAATTGTTCCTTTTCCAGCCCCTGGAGGACCGATTAAAATTAAATTTTTCATTTTTTACACCTCATAATTAATTTATATTAGCTATTTATAACAAGTATACAGTTGCCTTTCTCTATACTTATTTCTAGCTTGTTGTCTTTTATGACATTGCTTATTGACAATGAATCGCCTATTTCAAAAGCCAAACCATCAAGTGGATATTTAAGACCTTTCGACTCTTTGCATTTTACAACACCAAGAGGCAAAAGCGACGCCACTTTATCCTTATACCCCTCTAAAACAATGTGTTTATCGATATAAAATATTTCTTGATTCTCATCAACTATTTTCAATTTCAAACCCATTTCATTCGCTTTTTTAAGTAAGAAAACATTACCAATTATATGGTCGCATCTTCCTCCTAAAGCACCATAAAATATAACTTCTTCAAAACCTTTTTTCTTTGCATAAGCAAGAGCTAGTTCCGAATCCGTATTATTTTTATCTGTTGGAAATCTTATAGTTTTAAAGTTTTTGTGCATATCTAAAACTTCTTTATCCACACTATCAAAATCCCCAATTAATAAATCTGGTAATAAATTTAAATGGTCAATATGTGATAAACCCCCATCACAAGCAACAATATGAACCTCCCCAAGTCCTGTTACATGATTTTTCACAAAATCATAATCATTTACTTCACCATTTAGAAAAATAACGCATTTCATTATATCACCTCCTAAGTCATTATTTTATTTCATTTATTTTTATTTTATTTATTTCTATCTAGCAAATTTTTAAAATCAGCACAATTCTTTGCAATATCACCTTTAAATATTTTAGTACCAATAACAAAAACGTTTGCTCCTGCATCTATACATTTTTGTATAGTATCAAGACTTACTCCACCATCAACTTGTATGTCTACATCAAAACCATTATCTTTCGCATATTTTCGTACTTTAGAAACTTTTTCAAGGCAATCTTCCATAAAGCTTTGCCCACCAAAACCAGGCTCAACAGTCATAACTAAAACCATATCAATATCTTTAAGATATGGGAAAACTTCTTCAACTTTTGTATTTGGCTTTACCGTCATACCAACCTTTTTACCTAAAGACTTTATCTTATCAATTGTCTTTTGAACATCACTACAAGCCTCTATATGTATATTTATAAGACTTGCTCCAGCTTTTGCAAAGTCATCCACATATTTTATAGGTTCATCAATCATAAGATGTACATCATAAAACATATCATACTTATCTGCAAGGCTTTTTAAAACAGGTATACCAACACTAATGTTAGGTACAAAATTTCCGTCCATAACATCAAAGTGCAAGTACGTTATTCCATTACTTTTAACAATTTCTACTTGTTCTCCTAAAACAGAAAAGTCACAAGCTAAAATACTAGGTGAAATTTGAAACATATTAACACAACCTTCCTTCATAGTAATATTTATAACTGTCATATCTTTTCACATTTATAATATTACCCACTTCATCTTTTACAGCACAACTTGGTTCATTTATATGGACACAATCTTGAAATTTACACAATCCATTAAATTCCCTAAACTCTTTATAATACAACTTTAAATCATTAACGTCAATATGTTGAATATCAAGGGATGTAAAACCTGGAGTATCAACAATATAACCATTTTCAAAAGTTATAAACTCACTATGACGAGTTGTGTGTTTACCTCTGCCAATTTTCTTAGACACAATACCCGTTTCCATCAACTCTTTTTTTAATAGCTTATTTACTATACTACTTTTACCAACTCCTGACGGCCCTGCAAAAACAGTTGTTTTATCTTTTAGTTCATTTTTTAAAGTTTCTAAGCCACTTTCGAGTATAGTTGAAGTTTCTATAACCTTGTATAACTTTCCATAAACCTCACAAAACTCATCAATATCCTTTTGTTTCGCTAAATCAATCTTGTTTAAACATAAAATTATTTCAAGGTTTATTTCTTCAGCTAAAATTATAAATCTATCTAACAAATCATAATTAAGTTTCGGTTCTTTTAAAGCAAATACAATAACAACTTGATGAACATTTACTACTTTAGGTCTTATAAGCTCATTATCTCGAGGATAAATTGTTTCTATAACACATTCTCTTTCATCAACATCTAAAATAGATATATCCACATAATCACCCACTAACACCTTAGTGCCACTTTTCCTAAAAAGACCTCTTGGATTACCTGTATATAGCCCATTTTCTGTACTTACTGTATAAAGCCCACCTACACCTTTTATTATTTGACCTTTTATAATTTCACCTCAATCTTTTCTTTACGGCTTCATTGCCATATATTAGTTAAAAGTTATATTTGTACTACCATGATACTCATAACTGCCGTTATAATTTACATATACTTGGAACTCTGCACTACCTGTTCCACTTACATTTACTACAAGCGGGAAGTTATCAACAGGCACACTTTGCTCATAAACTGTTGATTGACTATCTGCATCAACTTTAACTATTCTAACCGTAACCGTTTCATAACCTGACGGTATGTCAAGATTCGATACTGTTACAGTTTTTGTTGTAGGTTGTGCCACTTCATTTTCACCTGAAGTATCTGTTCCTGTTTCCGATTCCGTTTCTGTTTCATTTCCTGTTTCTGTTTCGCTATCTCCGTTATCCGTTGATTCATTGCCACCATCTGTTTCCGTATCAGTCCCTGTTCCCATGCCGTTATCTGTTTCAGATTCATTTCCTTCGGTACTTGTATCAGTTTCCGTTTCCTGTTCTGGCTCTGGTTCAGGTTCAGGTTCTGGTTCTGGCTCTGGTTCAGGTTCAACTTGAGTTTCTTCGTTCATGCCTTTAGAAACAGTAATATTAACAACGGAATTAGCTTTAACCTTAGAATTTGAACTAAGATTTTGTGACATAACACGCCCCTCTACAACTGTATTACTTGTTGCATAAGTAACATTACCTAGTTTTAAACCACTTTCCATAATTTCATCAATAGCTTCAGACTCCGTACGACCTACAAAGTTTGGAACTGTAATATAGTCTTCTTCCTCACCTGCTGAAACATAAACCGTTAGTTTATCACCCTCTTGTAAAAAAGTTCCTGCTTCTGGACTTTGGTCAAAAACAATATCCTTACGGTATTTATCTGAATAATCCTCAACTACTGAAATATCAAAGGTATCATAATCAAGGTCGGTAACGTATTTACCCTCATAGTTTGGCACTTCAATTTTATCAGTACCAAGTGATAGGTTAACCGAAATTACATCACCTTCATAAAATACATCTCCTGGTACAAAATTTTGCTCAACAATCATACCTGCATCATAAACATCTGAAAAAACTTCGTCATTTATAGTAATTTCAAAATTCTCATCAAGAGCAACTCCTTGAGCCTCAACAAGAGTTTGACCTGTTAAATCTGGAACTTCAATTCTCTTTTGCAATTTACTATTAAAATAGTTAAACATGAAGTAAAATATCATAATTGATAATAATATGCCTGTTATAATTGCAACGATTATATACTTCTTACTTCCACTTTCCTCATATTCTTCATAGTCATAATCTTCATCAAAATCTTCATACACTTTTGCACTTTCAACCGGTGTATAGAAGTCTTTATCAAAACTATTATCCCTTGATTTACTTTGAATTTCGGTAATTTCTGCGTCAGACATTCTTAAAGTATGAGTTTTATCATCATCTTCAATATCCGTTTCCTTACGTCTTAAATCCCCAACAAATTTCGTTAATATGACTTTTAAATCATCTGCCATTTCGTCAGCACAACTATATCTTTGGCCTTGTAATTTTTGTGTCGCATGATAAATTATATCTTCTACTTCTGGACTTACCTTTGGATTTATTTCGCTTGGTGACGGCAATGGGTCATTTATATGTTTTAAAGCAATAGCTACAACAGCATCATCATCAAATGGAAGTTCTCCCGTTGCCATTTCAAACATAGTTATACCTAAGGAATATATATCACTTTTATGGTCAACAAAGCCACCACGAGCTTGTTCAGGGCTGAAATAATGAACTGAACCTAAAGTACTTGTAGTTGCCGTTTTAGTATTCTTGTTTGTAGCTCTAGCTATACCAAAATCTGTAACTTTAACTTCACCCTTAGATGTTATCAAAATATTTTGAGGTTTTATATCTCTATGTACAATTCTGTTTTCATGGGCATGAGATAAACCATTTGCAATTTGGATTGCAACACCTAAAACTTCTTCATTTGACAAAGCACCTTTTTTATTTATTGCCTCTTTTAAAGTTATACCATTAACATACTCCATAACGATATAGTATATATTGTCATGTCTACCAACATCGTAAACTTTAACTATATTTATATGATTTAAATTAGCTGCAGCTTGTGCCTCTGTGTTAAATCTTCCTATAAATTCATCATCTTCTATAAATTCTTCACGCATCACCTTTAAGGTAACAATGCGATTAAGTTTAAGGTCTAAAGCTTTATAAACTAAAGCCATACCTCCACTTCCTATATTTTCAGCGACTTCATATCTATCGCTTATAATCGTTCCCTTTTTAAGTCTCATAACAAACTCCTAACTTTAAATAATGGCAAGTATAATTGTAACATTATCTACTCCACCAGCATCAAGTGCCTTATCTACTAACATATCAACTTTAGCTTCAATATCAATATCTTTATCTAACACTTCTTTTATTTCATCATCTGAGACATGAGTAGTAAGACCATCACTACAAATCACAATTTGTGTATCCTGTGGTGCTTCAAAAGTAAATGTATCAACTGAAATATAAGCGTTTATTCCAACTGCTCTAGTTATTACATTTTTTACGTTCCCATATTGTTCCATTTCACTTAAAGAAAGCCCATTCATCTTAAACTCATTTAGCAAAGTATGATCTACACTTTCAAGTTTTAAAACACTATCTTTATATGAGTATATTCTACTATCGCCAACATGGCCGCAATAAGCAAGATTATCTTTGAAAGTTGCAACTGTAAAAGTTGTACCCATCTCAAATAGCTCTGTGTTTTCCAAAGACATCTTTAAAATTTTCTCATTTGCATATTTTATACCTTCTTTAATAATATCAAGTAGGTTTTGGCTTTCATTATTTTTCACACTAATAAAGAAATTTTCTATACATTCACGACTCGCCATTTCTCCACCATTGTGTCCGCCCATACCGTCTGCAACACCAATGATATTTAAGAGTGAGCCAATTACCTTATCCTCTATAATGAAGTTATCTTCATTATTTTGCCTAATATTTCCTATATGGCTCTTTCCGTATACATTCATATATCACCTATATTTGACCTTAAAATTCTTTTGATTTCTTGTTTCTAAGTTGCCCACATGAAGCATTTATATCGCTTCCGTTTTCACGTCTTATAGTAGTTTCAACATTTAAAGAACGTAAAATATTAGCAAAATCTTTTATTCTTTCTTTATCACTTTTAACATAATTTCGTTCTTTAACATCGTTTATTGGTATTAAGTTAACATGGGATAAAGACCCCTTTAATTTTCTACCTAATTCATTTGCATCTCTATGACTATCATTTACCCCTTTAATTAAAGCATATTCATATGTAACACGTCTTTTCGTTGTGTCGCCATAGTCTTTACAAGCTTTCAAAAGCTCCTCAACTGTATATTTATATGCAATAGGCATAATTTCTTTTCTAAGTTTATCATTCGGTGCGTGTAAAGATACAGCCAAATTTATCTGCAACTTCTCTTTAGCAAGTTTATTTATTTCTTCAACTAAACCACAAGTCGATAAAGTTATGTGTCTAGCTGATAAATTTAATCCCTTTTCATTACTTATACATTTTATAAACTTCAGGGTTTCATCATAGTTTTCAAGAGGTTCTCCACTTCCCATTATAACCACATGAGAAACTCTATCCGAAATATCTTTTTGTATTTCATAAACTTGCCCAAGTATTTCACCTGTTAACAAGTTTCTATCTAACCCGTTTATTGTAGATGCACAAAAAGTGCAACCCATTCTACAACCCATTTGCGATGAAACGCAAACAGAAGTGCTACTTGCATATTTCATCAAAACACTTTCTATAACTCCACCTTTTACTTTGAAAAGATACTTTATAGTTCCGTCATTTGATACAAGTTTTTCATAAATTTTCACAATTGGTATATAAGCAACTTCATTTAACTTACTTATAAGACTTTTAGGTATATTATTCATATCCAAAAAGCTTGACACCATTTTATTATGTAACCAATCATAAATTTGCTTTGTCCTAAACGACTTTTCCCCAATATTATCAATTAATTTATCTAAATCTTCAAAGGATAATCCTCTAATGTCGATTTTATCCATTTTCACTAACCTTTCTTAATATGGCAACAAAAAATCCGTCACACTCAAAGCCTTTGTCTATTTGTTTATCCATAGGTAAAATTGTTTCCATATATTCCTTTTCAAAAGACTTATTTTCTTTCAAAAATTCTTCTATAACCATTTCGTTTTCAAGTGGGGATATTGTACAAGTAGAATAAACAATTACTCCATTATCTTTTACGTAGTCCTTACTTGCTGTAAGTATGTTAAGTTGCAACTTTTGTAAATCTAAAATGTCTTCATATTCCTTTGAATACTTTATGTCAGGTTTTTTTCTAAGCAAACCAAAACCCGAACAAGGTGCATCTACTAAAACACAATCAAAATTATTTACAAAGCTCTCATTTCTTTTTGTAGCATCATTTAACACTATATCATAGTTACTAAAACCTAGCCTTTTAAAGCCGTCTTCAAGTAACTCAAGTTTATGTTCATATATATCACAAGATGTTATATGAACCTCCTCATCAACTATCGACTTTATAAAAAAACTTTTACCACCTGGTGCAGCACATAAATCTAAAACTTTAAAATTTTTATTAAATTTGCTAAAATCTATATATTCCATAGCTCTTTGTGAACTTTCGTCCATTACCCAAAATTCACCTTTTTTGAAACTATCATTTTCTCTTAAATCTCTTGTGTTTTTAAGTAACAAACTATTTTTTGATACTTCACCATTTACAACTTCTATATCAGCAAAAGTAAGCTTAGACTTTAAAGCAACTCTTGTAACTTTTTTATTGTTTATGGCAATAGACACCTTTGGGGGTGTATTTAAAAAGCTACATATATATTGAACGTTATCTCCATAATACTTGTTCCAATAACCAACAAGCCATTTAGGGTATGAATACTTTAAAGATAGGCTTTGCAACTTGTCCTTACCCATTTCTATTTCAAATTCTCCTTTTTCATAGGCTCTTATAATATTTCTAAGTACCCCATTAACAAAGGGAGCTAAATTTTTATAACCTTTCTTTTTAGCAAGATTAACAGCTTCATTACACACAAAAGCGTTTTTAGCACTCATAAAAAATATCTCATAAACTCCGCAAAGTAGCAACGCTAAAATAAAAGGTTTCATTTTTGTTGTATTAGTTTTACTTATTTTGTTTATACAATATTCTAAATAAATTTTATTTCTAAGTACACCGTTAACAATTTCCGTAACAGTGTTTCTTTGTCCACTTGTTAAGTCATGATTGCTTAAAGCATTTTTAATTGCAATATTATTAAAAACATTATCTCTATTAATGTCCATTATAATATTTGTTGCTATTTCTCGTTCATTAATAAAGTTTTTTTCTTTTTCCATAAAACGCCTTCCAATACTCTACTCTAATGTTGATGTATGGCAATGCCTAAAATTAAAATTATACATTATGCATACATATTAGATTATATCAAATTTACACAATAAAATCAATTGTTTTAGCGTATTTTCTATACAAACTATTAAATATGTATAGGAAAGGTAGACTTTTCACCCTAAACCCTTCCATAAATTGTAAAACATTCTTACTTAGCAAAATTTTCCACTATAACAGGTTGAATTTGTTTATTTTCAAGTGCCATTTCAATGGTTTTTACAACTAAATCCACTTTTGAAGTCATAGACTTTGGCTTGTTTACATAATCATCTTGCCCAAAAGGTACAAAATAAATGTTTTTGCAGTTTAATAATTTAAAAATATTCTCTCCACTAATTCCAAGAGCGTCATTTGTATAAATACCAATTGTCACAGGTTTTTGATTTCTAAGAGTTGCCTTTGCAGCCATAAGAGGTGCATTATCGTTTATACCATTTGCAAATTTCCCTAAACTTGAGCCAGTTAAAGGAAAAAGAACCATTAAATCAAGGGAAACACTAGGCCCAAACTTTTCAGCCTCTACAACAGTAGTTACAACTTTTTTTCCTGATATTTCTTCAATGTCTTTTATAAAATCTTCTGCCTTACCAAATCTTGTATCAAATTTTGTTACATTTTCACTAGCGATTGGATAAATATCAGCACCCTTTTCTTTAAGCTCTTTCAAAACATCAATCACATTACTTATTGTACAAAAAGAACCTGTTACTCCAACACCTATTTTTTTACCTGCTAATGTCAATATACTCACCTCTCATTTTTTTATATATAAAATTACCTATTGCATAACTACTAAAATCTACACCGAATTTTGTTGGCAAACTACCTAGCCTTTTGTAGTTTAACTCTTTTTCGCTTACTTCTTCTTCGTCAAATCCATATGGAAATGATGCAATATCAAAAATAATTGTAGTTTTACTTATATTTTTCAAAGTTTGCGTTGATATTATTTTTTCAGGTATTGTATTTATAATGTAATCATAATCTTTTTTATAAATATCTTTTTCTTCAACACTATAAATTCCTCGTATTTCTGCAAAAGCTTGTTTTTCCTCATTTTGCTCAATTACATCAATATTTGCCCCTAGTGCTTTGAGTTTTCTAACTATCTCACTTCCACAAACGCCATAGCCTAAAACCAAAACCGTAGAACCAAAAACACCCTTTGTGGAACTACCTATTACATTATATAAAACTCCCTCAGCTGTTGGTATAGAGTTTAAAACTGAAACCTCTTTATATTCCATAATTTCTGTATATGACTTATTGTTTTCTTGAAAAAGCTTCCTTAGTCTTTCATTTTTAACTCCTGTAAAAACTTTAACTGTTTTTTTTAAGCTATTCACATAATCTTGGTTAATATCAATTTCAAGATTTTTCTCTACGTTAACAAAGGGTAATACAAGTATATCTACATCAGAAACTGTTTTGTCTTTTATAAGACCTTTCTTCTCCAGAAATTCACCTATTAACTTTTGTCTTGTATCTGTTTCATAAACATAAAATTTCAATAATATCACCTCAATTTATACTATGCAATTATATGTATATAGGTGACCACGTAAATCAATTTTTAAAAAGATTTTTTTGAAGTTGTCCAAACCTACAAGTTTTTTGTAAAAAACTTGACTAAAAACCTTAAACAAATACACAAAGTGCATTTTTGAATAAAAATTTTTCAACTTTTAAAAAGTTGTGGAGTTTTAGGCAGACCCTCAAGGTCTTTATATTAAAAATTGATTTCCTTGTATAAGTAACCATATTAACTTGATAAATAAAAAAAAGACTGTATAGTATACCCTAAAGGTCTTATCCAGTCTTTCTTTTGCTTGTATTATCTTTTATTAAATCAAAGTTCCTCCACCTGCAACATATTCACCATCATATATAACAATAGCTTGTCCCTTTGTTATAGCTCGTTGTGGTTCTATAAATGTAACTTTCATAATTCCGTCATTTACTTCAACGTAGCAATCAGCAGGTTTAGCAGCATAACGTATTTTGCCTTTGTATACCTTATCCTTTTCAAAAGACTCAACACTCATATAGTTTACCTTGTCTGCATAGGCTATGCTTTCAAACAAATCTTCGTTATCGCCAATAACAATTTCATTTTTATCTGTATCTATTTTTGTAATAAAGGCTCTTTTCCCAAGTGCTATTCCAAGCCCTTTTCTTTGACCTATTGTATAATTTATTATGCCTTTATGCTCACCAAGAACATTTCCCTCTTTATCAACAAAGTTGCCCTTCAAAATTTCCTTACTACTATTTTCTCTTATAAATCTACCATGGTCATTATCAGGAATAAAGCATATATCTTGACTGTCTGGTTTATTTGCAACTACTAAGCCAATCTTTGCGGCGATTTCTCTTATCTCATCTTTTCTATACTTTCCAATAGGCATAAGAGTATGTTGCAACTGATATTGAGTTAAATTATAAAGTGCATAGGTTTGGTCTTTTTTATCTGTTACAGAAGTTTTTATAGTATATCTACCATTTTCTAGCTTTTCAACATTTGCATAATGTCCTGTTGCTATAAAATCAGCACCAAGACCCATGGCTTTCTTTAAAAAGCTTTCCCATTTAACATATCTGTTACAGGCAATACAAGGATTTGGTGTAACGCCCTTTTCATATTCTTCAATAAAATAATCTATTACGTTTTCTTGAAATTCTTCTCTAAAGTTCATAACATAATAAGGTATATCCAGAGAATCGGCTACACGTCTTGCATCTGCTGTTGCTTTAGAACCACAACAACCATTGTTTGTTTCGCATACATCTCTATCTTCCTTTTGCCATATTTGCATAGTGACCCCTATAACATTATATCCTTCTTTTTTCAACAAATAAGCTGCAACAGAGCTATCAACTCCACCACTCATACCTAAAATCACTGTTTTGTTCATTTTTTACTCCTAATCAAATGGATTGCTTTTATCTTAACCGTAGCTGTCATTTGGTAGCTACGCATTTAGTTTATTATAGCATATTATATAACATTTTTAAATAGCAAAAGATCAAAGACATTTAGTCCATGACCTTTAACTTATATATTATACTAAACTATTACTCATATCCTTGATCATCATGGTCATCATGATGATCATCAGAAGATTTCGGAGGTTCAAGCCCTTCAATAACAATTCCATTTTTTTGAGAATAGTCCCAAAGTGCTGCTTGTAAAGCTTCTTCTGCTAAACAAGAACAATGCACCTTTGCTGGTGGTAAACCGTCTAAAGCTTCCATAACTGATTTGTTTGTAATTTCCAAAGCCTCTTGAATTGTTTTTCCAATAATAAGTTCAGTTGCCATAGATGAAGTGGCAACTGCTGCACCACAACCAAAAGTTCTAAATTTTGCGTCTTTTACAATACCATCTTCTATATCAAGAAACACTCTCATAATGTCGCCACATTTAGCATTACCAACTGTACCAACACCACTAGGGTTTTCAATTTCTCCTACATTTCTTGGATTTGTGAAATGATCCATTACTTTTTCACTATACATATTTATCTCTCCTAAGTATCTACATTTTAATTGTAATTTTATCTGTTACTTTTTATTTATTGTTTTTAACAAAGTCTTCATATAAAGGTGACATAGCTCGTAACTTTACAACAATTTCTTTAAGCTCTTTAACAAAAATATCCACTTCTTCCATAGTGTTATATTTACCAAGACTTACACGAAGTGAACCATGCCCTTCCTCATGACTTAAACCAAGTGCCATAAGTACATGGCTTGGGTCAAGGCTACCTGACGAGCAAGCAGACCCTGATGAACAGCAAATACCTTTCATATCAAGCATAAGAAGTAAGCTTTCACCTTCAACATATCTTATAGAAAAATTTACATTTCCTGGCAATCTTTTGGTTCTATGTCCATTAATTATTATATATGGAATTTCTTTCTCTATTTGTTCAAAAGCATAATCACGAATTTTTGTAACTTCTTCAATCTCTTTTTCCATGTTTGAACTTGCAACTTCAACAGCTTTTCCAAGACCAACTATTGATGTTAAGTTTTCTGTACCTGATCGTCTTCTATTTTCTTGAGCACCACCATGAATTAAGTTTTTTACAACAATGCCTTTTCTAATATATAATGCACCTATACCCTTTGGCCCATATATTTTATGTCCTGATAAAGATAGTACATCAATATTCATATCTTTAACATCAATAGGCAAATGTCCAAAAGCTTGAACTGCATCTGTATGGAATACAATCTTATTTTTTCTCGCTATCTCACCAATTTCTTTTATTGGTTGAATTGTGCCAATTTCATTGTTAGCGAACATAACTGAAATTAAAATAGTATCAGGTCTAATAGCTTTTTCTAAATCTTCAAGTTTAACTATACCATCTTTATCAACATCAAGATATGTTATTTCATAGCCTTGTTTTTCTAAATATTCACAAGGGTGTAAAACTGCATGGTGCTCTATCTTAGATGTTATAATATGTTTTCCTTTGTTCTTGTAATTCTCAGCAATACCTTTTATAGCCCAGTTATCAGACTCTGTACCACCACTTGTAAAGAATATTTCTTTTACATCAGCATTTATAAGCTTTGCAATATTCTCTCTTGTATCTTCAACTAATCTACGGCTTTCTCTACCTTTTTTATAAACACTAGATGGATTTCCGTAATTATCTTTTAAAGCACTACACATAACTTCAACAACTTCATCTGTCACTCTTGTAGTTGCTGCATTATCAAAATATATATCCATTATTCTTACTCCTTATAAATTCTTTTCTACTATATCTCTTATAGATATTCCATCAATACTTTCTGTTATAACACTATATACTTTTATCCAAGCATCTTTAGTCAAACACCCTGATGTACATTTATTTCCACAGCTACATTCCGTATCTTCTACACAATCTAAGTTATTATCTATACAACTAACAGGCATTAAATCTCCTTCTAGCACTCTAATAACTTCGCCAAGTGATATATCTTCTAGTTTTTTACCTATAACATAACCGCCTTTTGCCCCTCTTATACTTTTAACTATTCCCGCTTTTTTCAAAGTCGCAATGATTTGCTCAAGATAGTTAACGGAAATTCCTGATTTATCAGAAATCGCTTGTAATGAAACACATTTATTTTCTTCTGCGGTAGCTATTTCCAGTAAGGCTTTAAGCCCATATCTACTCCTTGTCGAAACTTTCATGAAACACGCCTTTCTTAATTCCCTACACTTTACTATGATTTACTTACAATATACCATTTTAAGCTATAAATGTCAAGAAAAAAATAAAATTTATTTTTTTGTAATTTTATTTCTTTATTCGCACATAATAGTTTTAGGCACTTAATCAACCTTTATCTAGTGCCAAAATTCACAAAAGGAGGACTTTAATTATGAGTATAAATTGTTCAGTAAGCAACTGTCATTACAACGAAAAAAGTTATTGTGTTAAAAAAGATATTGTTGTAGGTAGAACAACTTCAATGGAGGCAAAAAACTGCAAAGACACAGAATGTGAAAGTTTCGAAGCATAGGTTTAACGCAAAAAGGTTTCATTGCCAAATGACATCAATGCAAAATGCAATGAAGCCAATAGCTTTATTGTAACGTTGACATATAAAAAGGACTCTGAATAAATTCATTTTTAAAATAAATTTTTCATAGTCCTTTTTTTAATTTATTATTGTATCATCGTCAAAACTTACATTACTGTCTATACCAATGGCATTTAAGAAACTACTTCTTAAAGTGTAAATATCATATTCACTAAGTGTTAAGTTATTTAAGTCTTCAACAACTTGAGGTATTTTTGATATATCTCCATTTTCTATTGCATTCATAGCACTTTCAGTTAAAGTTGAACTTTCAAACACGTACATATGACAAGCATAAGTATAATCATTTGCTTCAGTGTATACTTTTTCAAGTAAAAAGTCTGAAACATTAGAACTTAAATCCATATGATACTGAAGATAGTTAAGTGTATCTTTTTCCGAAATTTTATTAGACATATATTCATATAAAACATCTGCAAGTACCTCTTGCGAACCTGCTACAAGATATACTTCCTTACGAACTTGTCTTTCATAATCAATTATATATTGTTTAGAATAATTAGAATAATATAAATCTTGTCTTGGTTCATGGAAAATAAAATACATACTAACTAAACATGATATAACGGCAATAGCCATAATTACATTTAAAAGCTCAAATTTTACATTGCCAAAAACACGTCTAATAGTTCCAATTACCTTACCTTCGCCAAAGGAAACTTTATCATTGTTTCTTTCTGCAAGTTTTTGAGCAACCATATCTTTTTTAACTTTATATAATATGTATTCTAGTTCTTCATCATCAAAAAATTCACTTTTACCACTTAAAAACTCATCTAAATCTTCTTCAGAGTCTATTAAATCTTCTTCAAATCCTTCTGGTTCATCAAATTCGTCATTTTCTTCGTTTTCATCTTCATTATTTAAGTTTAACACTTCATTTTCTTCAAAGTAACTCTCATCAGCTAAAAATTTTTCAATGTCTTCTTCTTCAAACCCTAACTCTACGTTGTCATTTTCAAGACCAAATGGTTCCTCATTTTTATTTAAACCAAAACTATCGGATAAATCAACTTCCATATCATTTTCGACGTCAACGTTGTCATCATCTTGAAAATCTTCTACATTTTGTTCTTCTAAAAACTCCTCAAAGGTTGTATCTTCGCCTAACTCCTCAGGTTCTTCAAACTCCTCTACTACAACTTCTTCCTCCGTTGTTTCACCAGAATTTTCTTCATTATCTTTAGATAAATTTTCTTGGTCTATATCTTCTTCAACTATATCTTCTTCAAATAAATCATCAAAATCTGCTTCCGTAACTTTATAATCTGACTCTTCCTCTGTATCATTTTTTTGATTATTGTCTTCAACTTCAAAATCTTTTTGGAATTCATCTCTCGGAGTTTCTCTCCTTGGCAAGTTTAGTTTTTCAAGATTAGTGGTAACTTCCTCTTTGTCATCATCTAAGTCGTCAAAAATATTGCTTGGGGTAAGTGCTGAGGCTAACTCATAGGCATTATCAATATTACCATCTGAACTACCTGAACTTTCATCTGACACTATCATAGAGTTTATTAAATCTTCAAGCTCACTTATTGTGCTTTCATGCTGAACTTCTTCAGATGATTCTAAATCTTGAGATAAAAAGTCTACAACATCGTTAACTTTACTTTCTGAAACTAGGTTTCTTTCACTATTGTCTTCTTTTTCTTTTTCCTTATTTAACTCTTCGTCTAACCCATCTATAACATCTTCAACATCGAAATCATCTTTTTTCACAATATCAGTTAGGATTTTGCTACTAAAGTCCGTTGAAACAAATCCACTATTATTTTTATCATACATAGTGAAAAACTTTTCTGCATAACCATCAGCTATATCATATTCAAAAAAATTACATAAATATTCATATAGTTCTGAGCGATTTATCTCCCCATCCCCATCTACATCAATATTTTTCAACATATCTCTAACTACTTGTGTATCATCGTTACTTTTACCTGCCAAACTTTTTAAACTTGTTGAGCTGTTCAAGTTTTTCATTAGCAAATCATATTTAACATTTTCAATTATATCTCTAAGAAAATAATCAGATTGTTTTTCATCATTTTCATCTCCAAATGCACTATGTGTATTTTCAAAAGATTCAAAAGTAAAAACTCTATTACCTAAATTATCCGTATCGTTTAGAATAGTCGGCAATAAAACTTCAAGTTCTTCTTCACCAAAATTATCTTTCAAAAGTTCTCTGAGTCTTTTTTCAGTAACTACACCTGATTTTTCTTCCCCAGTATTTTTAAGTACTTTTTTCACAAGTTCATTTACATCTTGACCACCTGTTAAATCATCAAAAAAATCTGAAAACTTATCCATGTTCTCACTAAAAAGACTTTTACTATCTATATTACTAACTATATCAATCTCTTTTGTCGGCGTACCACAACGTTCGCATATAACTGCATCATTCGGCAAACGCAAGCCACATTCAAGGCACTCCACTTTTTCACCCCCCATAAACATCTATATTATAAATTATAATTAATTTTAAATTGTCATATACAAGTTAAGTATACCACATAAATTTAAAAAATAATAGGTTTAAAAAAATGAAAATGTTGCAAAATTTAAATGATGGCACATTGCAAAAGAAAATCTAATTTTCATAATCCTTGACAAAAAAAAATATATGTGATACAATCATTTAAAAATATTAGTCGTTATATGAAAACTAAGTCATAGTGAGTTAATTTTAGAGAGTAGTTGTTTGGTGAAAAACTACATTATCCCTTTGACCGTCTACTTTCAGAGATTTTGGCAAAACCAAAAGTGTTGGATACTTTACAATCCTTTAGAGAATACTTTGTTTGAAGTATAAAATTAGGTGGTACCACGTTATTACTACGTCCTTTGTTAAGGGCGTTTTTTTATTTATTACTTATTTTTAATTAATCATTTAGGAGGAATATATATGTTAGATGCAAAGGCACTTCGAGAGAATTTTGATGAAATAAAAGCTTTACACGATAGACGAGGTAAAGACTATGAACTTGAGAAGTTCGTTAATATGGACAAAGAACGCCGTAACTTAATCCAAGAAGTTGAGGTTTTAAAAGCAGAACAAAATACAAAATCTAAGGCAATACCACAACTTAAAAAAGATGGCGTTGATGTTTCCGAAACTTTAAAGGAAATGAAAGAACTTTCTGAAAAAGTTAAGGAGCTTGATGTAAAAGTTAAACAAATTGATAATGACATAGTAGATTTTTTACTCAGAATACCAAATGTACCAAACAAGTTAGTTCCTCAGGGGGATAGTGACCAAGAAAACCTAGAACTTAGAAAACACTTAGAGCCTACTAAGTTTGATTTTGAGCCAAAAGCACATTGGGATATAGGTAAAGATTTAGATATTTTAGACCCTGAAACTGCTGCAAAAATCACAGGTTCAAGATTTCACGTTTATAAAGGGCTTGGTGCAAGACTTGAGAGAGCTTTATATAACTTTATGTTAAATACACATACAGGTAGTCATGGCTATACAGAAATCATGCCTCCAATCATGGTTAATCGTGATTCTATGACTGGTACTGGCAACTTGCCTAAGTTCGAAGATGATGCCTTTAAAGTAGCTAATACGGACTATTTCTTAGTACCAACTGCAGAAGTTCCCGTTACTAATATTCATCGAGATGAGATTTTAGACGGCGATAGACTTCCTATTTCATATTGTGCTTATACACCATGTTTTAGAAGTGAAGTAGGTTCTGCTGGTCGTGATACAAGAGGTGTTATACGCCAACATCAATTTAACAAAGTTGAACTTGTGAAGTTCGTTAAGCCTGAAACTAGCTATGATGAACTCGAAAACCTTACAGGACACGCCGAAAACATCTTAAAACTTTTAGGGCTTCCATATAGAGTTGTTCGCCTTTGTACTGGAGATTTAGGTTTCACAAGTGCTATGACTTATGATATCGAGGTATGGATGCCAAGTTATGATAGATATGTAGAAATTTCTAGTTGTTCAAACTTTGAAGGCTATCAAGCAAGACGTGCAAATATCAAATATAAAAACGATAAAAAAGATAAGGCACAACATGTTCACACATTAAACGGTTCTGGACTTGCAGTTGGTCGTACAACTGCTGCAATCTTAGAAAACTTCCAAAACGAAGATGGTACAGTAACTATACCTGAAGTACTGTTGCCATATATGTGCGGTGCAACTAAACTAGAAAAAACTAATTAATTTAGTATCATAAAGGGACTGTGGTGAAATTCACTTAATTGTAGTGAAATTTCTTACAGTCCCTTAGGTTTTAAAGAAATGATATAGTTTTGAGAAAGCTGATAAAGTAAATATATTTGGAAACGTTGCAAAACTAAAACCAAATTTTCATAATTTTGACAAACGCAGGAAATGGATTTTTCTATATTTTGCAAGGTCGCCATTTATTTAAACCACTATATCAACTTACCTTTATCATCATATTTATTTTCACAATAAATACATCTATATTCTTTTTTCTCAACACTTTTCAAAATAAAAATATGTTCCAAATCTCTTTCAGAACTTGTAATACATCGTGGATTTTTACACTTTATAACATTAACAATTTCCTTAGGTAAATCAACTTTTTTCTTATTTTGCAATTTTCCATTTTTAATTATGTTAATCGTAACATCAGGGCTAATTAACCCTAGAATACTAATATCAATGAACTTTGTAGTTTCTATTTTTAAAATATCTTTCTTACCCAAATCACCACTTCTAACATTTTTAATAAAAGCTACCTTATCATCAACTTTATTAAGCCCTAAATGTTCATAAATAATTATGCCCTTACCTGCTTTTATATGGTCAATAACTATACCATTTTCAATTTTGTCAATATACATATTTGATGCCCCCTATTCAATTTCTAAAAGTTTTAAAATCAGTGCCATTCTTACAAATCTGCCATATTCTACTTGGTCAAAGTACACTGCACGTTTATCTTTGTCTACATCTTTATGTATTTCATTAACACGTGGTAACGGGTGTAAAATAATCATATCATCTTTTAAGCTCTCAAGTTTATCTTTTGTTAAAATAAATGTATCTTTTAGTCTTATATAATCGTCCTCATTAAAAAATCTTTCACGTTGAACTCTTGTCATATATAAAATATCCATTTCACCTTTAACCAAATCTAAATCTTCAGTTTCTATAAACTCAATATTTTTTTCCTTTAACTCATTAGTTATATATTCTGGTATTTTAAGTTCAATCGGCGAAACTAAAATAAACTTATTGTTAGGGTATCTTGAAAGAGATTTAATTAAAGAGTGAATTGTCCTACCGAACTTCAAATCACCAACTAAACCAATCTTTAAGCCTTCTAAAGTTCCTTTTTTAGAAATTATAGTTAAAAGGTCAGTGAGCGTTTGAGTTGGGTGTTGATGTCCCCCATCACCAGCATTTATAACAGGAATATCTGTAACACGACTTGCTACTAAAGCAGAACCTTCCTTTGAGTGACGCATAGCTATTATATCAGAATATTTATTTACACTTTTTATAGTATCTCCAAGACTTTCACCTTTAGATGTAGATGAGTTACTTGCATCAGCAAATCCAATTACATTACCTCCAAGTCTATACATTGCAGATTCAAAGCTTAGTCTAGTTCTTGTACTAGATTCAAAAAACAATGATGCTAAAATTTTCCCTCTACACTTCTCACTATAATCTTTAGGATTGGCTATAATTTTCTGTGCAAGATTTAAAACCTCCATAGTTTCTTCAACATTAAAGTCGAAAGGGTCAATAAAACTTCTCATATACATACTCCTTTTCTAAATTGTCCATATTTAAATTTTCGCTGTTCTCAAAAAAATATCACCTACAAACAGGTGATATTATACCAAAATATTATATACATAAATATTAATAAATAAAATCAAAAAAGGATTAGCAAAACCCGTAAAGGAATTATTTATAGTTCTATACTTTTTCAAAAATTCATTTATATACATAGATTTTAACCTCCTTTTTTTCAAACATACAAATTATATCATATTTTCCAACAAAAATCAACAGTTAACATTGCAATAAACTTTTCTTATTCAGAAACAAAAAAACCATAAGTTCATTAGAACTTATGGTTTTTTAAAGTCATTTGACCTATTAAATTAATAGTAAATACTATAATTACTTAAGAGTAACTACTGCACCAACTTCTTCTAATTTAGCTTTTAAAGCTTCAGCATCATCTTTAGATAAACCAGCTTTAACGATACCAGGAGCACCATCAACTAATTCTTTAGCTTCTTTTAAGCCTAAACCAGCAGCATCTTTTACAACTTTAACTACTTTGATTTTTTGAGCACCAGCAGAAGTTAATTCTACGTCAAATTCACTCTTTTCTTCAGCAGCAGCACCACCAGCAGCACCACCAGCAGCAACAACACCTGCAGCAGCAGATACACCAAATTCTTCTTCACATGCTTTTACTAAGTCATTTAATTCTAATACAGTAAGCTCTTTTACAGCTTCGATAATTTCTTGAATAGATAATTTTGCCATTTATTTTTTCCTCCGATTTAATAATTAATTAAAAACAATTTACGCTTCTTTGTTATCAGCAACTGCTTGAATAACTCTAGCGAATGATCCCATAGGTCCTTGTAATGAGCCAAGTAATTTTGATAATAATACTTCACGACTTGGAATTGCAGCAACTGCTTGCATTTGATCTTGATCATAAAGTACGCCATCTAAAACACCAGCTTTAAAAGAAATCGCATCGATTTTCTTAACATCATCAATTAACAATCTACCAGATAAAGTAGGATCATCATATGAAAACGCTAAAGCAGTTGGTCCAGCTAAATAGTCTTTAAGACCTTCATACTCTGTACCATCAACAGCGAATTTAACCATTGTGTTTTTGTAAATTTTATACTCAACACCAGCTTCTCTAAGTTTTTTTCTAAGTTCTGTATCTTGTTCTACTGTGATACCACGGTAGTCTACTAATACAACTGAAGAAGCCTTAGATATTTTTTCTTTAATTTCATCAATAACAACTTTTTTTGCTTCGATTTTAGCCAAAGTAGCACCTCCTTATTAATTTTTGCTAATTAGCACATATAATAAAAAATCCTCTACAAAGACAGTAGAGGACAAATAAGCTTTATCATCACCTCGGCAAGATTTATCTTTGCACTTGCTGTCTTTGGTTCGAATTAATATTAAATTACTGATATATTATAACAAATATTTCAACACTTGTCAACTCTTTTAACTTATATTTTTCATAGATTTTCTTATGAAATTAAACAGCAAACACAAAATAAATATGTTAATAAATAAATTATATATATATTTCAAAAAATTATATCTAAAACAGTTGACTTTTTTTGCCTTTAGTTGTATACTATATATAGTTATCAAAGTCTAGTTTTAATATAAGGATTGCGATTACTATAAAAAAATAAATAGTGTTATTATTGTACCTTTCGTGCTATATAAAGACTGTTCTTTAATTTGTAAATAAAATAAAGTATATAATTTATGTGTTTTATTGTATTTATTTTATTGAAGCAGTCTTTTTTGTTTATATAATTAAGTTCTTGACAATATTTATATATAACATAAACTATAAGGAGGTCCAAAAATGGATAAAATGAAAAGTTTGGTAATGGTAGAACAAGGAAAAATAGGTTGGATTGAAAAAGATGTGCCTGAAATTTCCGAAGTTGATGTTCTTATTAAACCAGTTGTCGTTGCTATGTGTTCATCAGATGTACATTCCGTTAAACTCGGTGCTGTAAATCCTACAATGGCTTTAGGTCATGAGGCAATTGGAGAAATCGTAAAAGTAGGTAGCAAAGTGCAAGACTTTAATGTTGGCGATAAGGTTATTATACCTTCAACTTGTCCTAGATGGGATACTTTAGAGGCACAAAACGGAGTTCATCAGCATAGTGAGGGAATGTTCGGAGGCATACGCTTCTCTTCTAAACAAGATGGTTGTTTCAGTGACTATTTTGTTGGTATTCAAGCTGATATGAACCTTTGTAAAGTTCCTGAAGAAATGGATTTAAAATCAGCTCTTATGACCGTTGATATGGTTACAACAGGTTTCCAAGGCGTAGATATGGCTGATATAAAGTTCGGGGATACTGTTGTTGTTGTAGGTATCGGACCTGTTGGTCTTATGTCTGTTGCAGGTGCTAGATTTGCTGGTGCAGGTAGAATAATAGCCGTTGGTACAAGACCTAATTGTGTTGAACTTGCAAAAGAATATGGTGCTAACGACATAGTGAGTTATAAAGAGGGCGACATAGTTGATCAAATTTTGGCTTTAACTAACGGCAAAGGTGCTGACAAATGTATTGTTGCAGGTGGTGGCCCTGAAGTTATAGGACAAGCTGTTGCAATGATTAGACCTGGCGGAAATGTATCTAACGTAAATTATTTCGAAAGTATGGAAATCACTATACCTTCATGGCAATGGGGTATGGGAATGGCTCAAAAAACTATTTATGGCGGTCTATGTGCCGGTGGACGTGTGCGTATGGAGGCATTATGTCAAATGCTTAAATATAGTGGCGTAAACCCAGGTAAAATGGTTACTCATGAATTCCACGGTTTTGATAAGTTAGAAGAAGCATTCCAACTTATGACTGACAAGCCTCGTGATTTGATTAAACCAATTGTTTACTATAAGTAATATCAACAATTGCCAAACATAAAAAATATATTTTTAAATTAAAGGTGATAACTTGTACGCTTACATTTATCACCTTTTTTTGTTAAAAAGGCACTGTGGCAAAATTAAATGGCGACCTTGCAAAATGTAGAAAAATTAATTTTTATGCGTTGTAAAAACAAAAAACAAAGTACTCACATAACGCAAGTACCTTGTTTTCTATATAAGATTAAAAAATAAAAGTGGACTATATAATAGGTGGTGTACCTTCTTCATTACCAACAACACAGTCGATTTGAACAAGAGCATCTTTTTCTATATTAGCAACACCTACAACACGTCTAGCAGGTATACCATTTGGGAAAAATTCGCCATAAACTTCGTTTACTGCGTCTAAATCACCTAAGTTTTTAAGGAAAATATTTACCTTTACTACATCTTCAAGTTTATGATCAATACTTTCAACAATCGCTTTAATATGATTTAAACATTGTTTAGTTTGTTCTTTAACATTTGAGCCTACAACTTTACCACTTTTAACATCAACAGGCAATTGAGCCGAAATATGGTTATAGTGTGAAAAAGCTACTGTTTGTGTTGCAAAAGGTAAAGCCGGTGCTTTATCTGTGTTGTTAGCTTCAATTATTATACCATGTCTATCTTCAACTTCTTGTGGTGGTGTACCGTCACCATGAGATACAACAGCCTCAACAGAAACTCTTGCTCCCATAGGCAAATCAGCAACTTCAACAGTTGTACGAGCTGGGAAATAAGCAACCGCTCTCGCAATAGCTGAATCTGGGAAGAAAGTTGTATAAACTTCATTTACTGCTTCTATATCTTTAATGTCTTTAAGATATACATTTACTTTTACAATATCATCTAAAGGTACATCAATACCTTCTAAAATCGCTTTAACATTTTTTAAACATTGACTAGTTTGCATTTTTATGCCACCAGTTACAAATCTACCAGTCTTATGGTCTATCGGAAGTTGAGCAGAAACATTACTATAATGTGAGAAAGCTACAACTTGTGTTGATAAATCGCAAATCGGTGCTTTATATGTATTGTTATATAGTTTAATTAAATCACCTGATTGAGGAGCATTTGGAATTGTACACTCACCATTTGTAAGAAGTGCTTCAACTTGTACTAAAGCCCCAAGCGGTAAATCATTTACAGCTACAACTGTTCTTGTAGGTAGATATGTGTTATAGTATGACTTGTAAACTTCGTTTACAACCTCAACATCTTTAATATTTTTAACAAATATAGTCACTCTAACAATATCATTCATAACATGACCGATACTGTGAGTTACAGCTTCAATATTTTTAAAACATTGTGTAGCTTGTTCTTTAATCCCCCCTGAAACTAACTTATTAGTTTTTGGATCAACAGGTAGTTGTGCTGAAAAATTATTATAATGTGAAAATGCTACTGTTTGTGAAAAATGACCGTCCCCATTAGGTGCATTTTCTGTATTGCGACTAAGAACTGCGTTAAAATTACTCATAAAATTTCTCCTTCTTGTAATAAATTTTTATTATCATAATAACATTATATTAAAATAAATATAAAATGTCAATACTTTTAATAAATTTTTTTCATACAAAAATTAAGATGTAATTTAGTAAAAATAACGATAATATCACTAATTGTACGTAGATTTATGCCTTTTTAGAATTTCGTTTGTTTATTTATACGTTTAATCACCTATTTATTTTCACAGTTTTAATAATAATTTTTTATTATTATTCCTGATTAGAATTACTGTTGGTTTCATTGAGTTTTACGTAATTTATCAAAATTAAAAAAAAGGAATTTTTACATGCAACCCATATCTTTTTTGTTAATATACGACATATTCAATAATGTATAATATGAAACAATTCCAATACTTATTCCCGTTACAATTGCAGATAGTAGTAAAATAGGCAAATATGTAATAAGCTTAATGTTCTCTACAACATATATAGCAACAATTATTTGACCTGTAACGTGACAAGTACTTCCCATTACAGAAACACCTATAATCGAAAAACATTTAAATTGTTTAATTGTTAACATTCCAAAAAAAGCAAGCAATGCACCTGATAAAGCATACATAATACTAGATATACCACCAAACAACACACCTGCAACTATTACCCTAACCACCGATATAATAAATGCAGCTTTTATATCTAAATAATACAATGCAATAACCACTACTACATTTGCAAGACCAAGTTTTATACCCGGACCTATGGCTGGTAACATTCTTTCAAAGTAACTTAACATAAGTGCCATCGATATAAGAACACCTAATGTTGCAATCCTCTTTGTATCCATATCTCTCCTTTAACTCACTATGCTATCAAGTTCATTTTCATCTTCCTTGCCAGGAACTTCTTCTTTTTCTATTGTTAAGAGAACTTTGTTAGGCAAACACACAATAACCTCATATGATTCACTTATAGGAGTGTGCATCACACAAACCTTATCAGGACAATTTGCATCTACCATAGAAACCATTTTGTCACTTATACGCATAATGTTTTGATTATCTTCTACATTTATTTCAACATCTCTATTTTCTCCAAGATTGTATTCACCATAAAACTGCCCGTTTACACTAACTATAACTTTATCACCTGTTTCAGCTTTAAACATAATTGGCAAGTAAAATAATAAAAAAATAGCAATAAAAAAAATACTTACAATAAGTACAATATCCATTACTTTAAAAATATGTAAACTTGTTCTTAAATTTCTTCTACGCACAAAAGTTACCTAACCGCCCAACTTTTTATTTTTTCATATATTGTTATCTATTTAATTTTAATATAAAACAATCTATCTGTAAAGAACTATTTTTAATAAACTGTTATCTATTTGACAAATGCCCTTTTTAAGTGTATATTAAAGTAGTATAAAAAATATGAGGTAAATTTATGAAGTATATAAAAAAAATCACAGCATTACTTTTAATTAGTACAATTTCACTTGCTTCTTGTACAAACTCAGATACAAGTATAAGCAATGACACTAGCACTGAAGAAAACTCAACAGTTGATACACCTTCAGACACCACGTTAACAGAAGAAATTTTTGAAGAATCTCAAAAAATACATACAGATACAAGAACCTATGATATTTTAAGCGATACTGCACAAAAATACGAAGGTCAAATTTTTGCCCTTGATACTATAATTACTTTAATCGTATATACTGAAGAAGCTAATGGCGAGGATTTAATCAAACTTGCTCAAGAATCAATAAGCGACTACGAAAATATACTTAGTAAAACTATTGAGGGAAGTTTCACCTATGAACTTAACAAAAATAAAACCTATGACTTATCAGGCAACCCTTATAAAGAAGACATATTATACCTACTAGGTAAATCCATGTACTATAACGATATAAGCGACGGCTACTTTGATATTACCATTGAACCACTTGTTAGACTTTGGGGTTTCGGTGAAGAAAATCAGGGATATATACCAACAGAAGAAGAAATCAAACCTATACTCGAAAAGATAGACTCTGATTTTATCGAGATAAATGGAGATATTGTTTCTTTAAAAAACGATGCGACTGTTGATTTTGGTGCAATTGCAAAGGGTTATATAGCCGATAAAACTAAAGATATTCTTATAGAAAACGGTTGCTCCTCAGCTATTATAAATCTTGGAGGTAACGTTTTAACTATTGGTTCAAAACCTAATGATTTAGTGTGGAAAGTTGGTATACAAGATCCAAACTCTAATACTGGTAATCTTGTTGGCGATGTGTCTGTTAAAAACAAATCCGTTGTAACAAGTGGTATATATGAACGTAACTTTGTTGTAGATGATGTTTTATACCACCATATACTTGACTATAAAACTGGTTTTCCATCAGCTTCTGATATTGCATCAGCAACCATTATTTGTGATTATTCTATTGACGGTGACGCACTTGCTACAACAGTTGTTTTACTTGGCTCCGAAAAAGGATTAGAACTTATAAATTCTCTTGATAACGTAGAACTTCTAATCATTACAAAAGACAATGAATACAAATACTCTAACAATTTCAACGAAAAATATGAGTTTAACAAATATTAAAAAAACGTGTAAAAGTTTTTGCTTTTACACGTTTTTTATTTTTCGATTATTTTATTTTTTCGGTTTTTCTAATATATTTTTCTAGTGCTGCTATTTTGCAAGATACACAAAGTATATTTACAGCATCTTCTATTTCAGAAGTTTTAGCAAAAGTTGGTGCAAGTCGTATGTTTTCATCGTTAGGGTCTATACCATAAGGAAAAGTCGCTCCTGCAGGGGTTAGAACAAGACCTACATCTTTGCACAAATCATAAGTTCTTTTTGCACAACCCTTTGGTATATCTAAAGAAATAAAATATCCACCCATAGGTTTATTCCACTTTGCAATACCTGTTTGTCCTAAAGATTTATCTAAAACATTTAGAACTAAGTCAAACTTAGGTCGAAGTAGTTTTGCGTGTCTAGCCATATGTGTTTCAATAGACGTTTTCTTGAAAAAACTTACATGACGAAGTTGATTTATTTTATCAAAACCAATTGTTTGCATAGCAAAATTCTTCGTTACAAAATCTATCATTTCCTTTGAACCTGCAACAGCACTTATACCACCGCCTGGGAAAGTCACCTTTGAAGTTGATGCAAAAAGCAACGCCATATTTTCATTATTATTTCTTTTTAGTTCATCTAAAAGAGGTAACAATACATCTGGATTTTCAGGTTCTAAATGATGTACAACATAGGCGTTATCCCATATAATTGTAAAGTCTTTAGCCTTTGGTTTTAAAGACGCAAGACGTTTTACTGTTTCGTCACTATAAGTTATCCCTGTTGGATTTGAGTATTTAGGCACATTCCACATACCCTTTATACTATCGTCTTCTGACACCAATTTTTCAATCATATCCATATCTGGACCATCTTCTAAAAAAGGAATACTTATAAGCTCAAAGCCATAATGCTCTGATATAGCAAAATGTCTGTCATATCCTGGAGTTGGACATAAAAATTTAATTTTGTCATATTTGCACCATGGTTTATCACTATTTGGAAAGCCTTTTACATAAGCCATACCAATACAGTCATGGATAAGGTTTAAACTTGAGTTGCCACCTACAAATATTTCATCTAAGTTAACTTCTAAAATGTCAGCCATAAATTCTTTTGCCTCTAAAATACCAGAAACCTCACCATAGTTTAAGGAGTCTACCCCTTCAATAGATGTCATATCTGTTTCTGAAGACAAAATATCTAACATTCCTCTAGATAAACTAATTTGTTCACTATCGGGTTTTCCCCTAGACAAGTTGAGTTTAAAGCCTTTTGTTTTATACTTATCATATGTACTTTTCAGTTTTAACAATTCATCTTTCAGTTCTGCATTACTTAAATCTTTATATACTTTCATATTAAAACCCTCTTTTAAATTCGCTTTTTTAATTGTACTACAATATTAAGAATTTTGCAATGCTTCATATTTTTTATTTCAAATTTTACAATCCAATTTCCTATAATTTTTGTATTAAAACAACAAAATTCCTTAAAAATTCTTTAAAAATACAGATATTTCCTAGCCATTTTACTCCTATTATTTTTTTTGCATCTTAAAATTATGCTTTTTTACATCTTTTTTCAATCAAAAACTTTATTATACTGTAAATATTTTATATTATCTAGTTTTTTTATTTAAATTTCTAACAAAGTTTTTCAGATACCTCCAATATAAATTAGTAAATTTAGTTAAAAAAAAGGGGCTGTAAAGAAACTCACTTAATGTGAGATTTCTTATAGCCCCTTTGGCGTTAATTATTTACAACCATATCCAACATATAGAAAAGTTCATCAAAGCTTAAACTTTCACTATAATTATAACCTTTGCTATCATCAAATAGTGCTATATCATAAGCTTTTGCCACACTTTCTTTGTTTTCGCTAGATACAGAGTTTATATTTGGTACACTGTTTATGTTAGTTGCATTTAGCCTTGAGCCTGTTTTCTTTTCATATAGCCTCAAAACAGACACAATACCACTTTCACGATTAACATATGTACCTGATGCAAGAAGATTTGCACGACCTAAGTTAACATAATCTTCATTTGATAAAGTGCTATTCATGTTCACATCACTTTCGCCTTTTAAAACACTTGCTATGATATTGTTAAACTGTGTTGTGTTCACATTATCATTTCCAGAGTAACCTGCAATATCATTAATGTTAAGCTTTGTTGCCACACTATAATAATAATCATTAAAATCAAAGGCACTTGCATTATTAGATGACTTGAAAGCCACAAAAGTATCTAAATTTTTTGTAGCAAATTCTAAAACACCTTCATCAGAATTATAAGTTGAAGCGACTCTATCAAAGGAATCATTTATATCTTCTCTTGTATAAACCCCTATATTACTATCAACAGCTTCAGCTCTACTATTAAGCTTCAAAGCCATATCCATAGTATTTGGCATTTGTTCAAGAGTTGTTGTTCTTGAAGTTTCAACCAACGCACTTAAATCATGTCCATTACTCGCAACAGTTTTATCTGCCACGTTTCCATAGTTTGTAACTTCACTTGCTTTAAAAGTAATTGTGTTTTGTCCACCAAAGTCATATACACCTTGACTATTAAGATAGTTATCAAAATCATCAAAATCATACTCAACAATAAGATTATCATTTTTCACTGTTAAAGTAGTTTTGTATTGCGATAAACTGTTTAAAACACTATACGGCACAACAACTTCACGATTTTTTATATCTTTATTATTATAAGAAGATAAATCAACAAAATAATCTGTATAGCCTTGTAGTGCCATTTCACTTATAAATCTTTGGTCAACATAGTTGTTGTTTGCACCTGTTGAATCTGTTCCACCTGCTCTAAAAACATATTGTAACGTATCACTTTCATCATCAAATGTTATCTCAAAACTCGTATCAGGTAATGGGTACTTATCTGGATCATTAAATCCATCATACTCATCTAAATCTTGACCTGTTTTAAAAGTGTAAACTTTTGACCAAGGTGATACAGCTTGTAAAACTTGAAAATTATCTGGCACTAAGCCACTACTGTATACTATAACTTTTTGACTATCTTTAAAGTCTGCATATTTACTTATCTCAATTTCATAGGAATAGAAAACATTTGAACCAATTCCATTTTTACTTACAGTAAATATAGTTCTAACTCTTGTATAATAATCTTGATAGGACTCTAAATCATTAAACTTTACAGATACAAACCTTTGCGTTGATAAGTCTTGCAAAATCTCATGTTGATTATAGCTTTCAACAGAAGTGGTTTTTATTTCCGTATCCTTTGCAACTCTTGCCCACTCTAAAATTAAATAATTTTTGTCTATTCGCTCATAATTTAAAGTATTAGCCTTATTTATATTCGCTAAAATGTCCTTAGATATTATACTTAAACCTGTTGGCGTATTAGGTATATCTATTTCCTTTGTTTGTATATCCGTAGCCGTTGACCAATCACTTGTGTTTGAACCAATAGTGTTATTTACCCACAAGTAATATGTTGTTTGAGGAAAAAGATTTTCAATAGTATAGTAAACATAATATTCATCTTTACCCTCTATTTGTACAATCTTACCATTTTCCTTTATCATTTCACTTGTTATAACAGTTCCACCTGCTGAATAATCACCGAAATTATCAGATATTTTCAAGACATTATTGTAGTAATCATTAGTGATAAACCTTACAGTTACAGATGTTGATGTACTCGAAACCCCTTCAATTATCGGTGAAGTCGGTGTTTCTGGAACTTCTGTTATATCACCAGTCGTTGCACCTACAACATATTGAGGCAAATATGTATAATATTTTTCACCGTTATGATAGTAGTAACTCCTAACTACAATGAGATAACTTGTATCTTCAGATAAGCCTGTTATATTGTAAGTGAAGTTGTTGTCAACAACTGTTGGGCTAATTTCCGTATAGTCCTCATCAGTTAAAGATGCTATATAGCTTTCATAGTCAGAAACACTGTTGTACTCTACAACATGAAGTTCAGAACCTGTTTTAGAGTAATCTACATATCTAAGAGGTATAGTATCCCAGTTTGGCACACCTAGAACTTTTAACCTATCCCTTATAGATGCCATGTCTTCTTCATTTGGATAATTATTCAAATAAACTAATCTATCTTCATCTTCAATAGAGTTTATTGCATTTTCACCATATAAAACTTTTCCACTTGTATCCACACCAATAACAGAATACCATGTACTTGGAGTTTTTTCATCATTTACTTCAAACCAAGTTCTATCCCAAGCTATTGCTATACTTTCAGTTGTTACAACTTCTGAACCCTTATCATCAAGTAAAATTCTAAGTGGTGGGCGTTGCAACATTTCAGGACGTGTAACTATATCATCAATGGACGGAATATACACAGATGAATAAGCAGCTTCCGAAGAAAGTTCAACAGCACCTTTTCTAAAAGCTTGAATCTTAATATAATAAACCTTGTTTTCCTCAAGATTTTTCATAACTGGATATCCACTTTCATAGGATACATATTGATTTATATTTTTAAACTCTGATACATCTTTTGAATCGTAAACTAATGTACTTTTTTCTGTACCCTCTCCATCAATATATTTAAATAAACTAGAGTCCATTTCCTTAGCATCTAAAGGTGTATCACTTTGAGTAAAATTATAAAAATAGTCTATCATATTGCTTTTGTCAAAATTTTCTATACTATCTGTTATCCAAGCTTTATAATCTATATTTTTATCTTCGTACATATCATCAAGAGGAGGAGCAACATTTGCGATTTCATCACCTAAAGGAAATCTTATAAAACTATCCCATGTAAAGTTAAAAAACGGTATCTCTCCACTTCCCTTTGTAACTGTTCGTATAGTTGGACTATATGGAGAAAACTTATCATAACTTTCATCATAAATAGCAATATTTGATTCAACTACTATATCTCCCACAGTCATGATAAATTGATAATAGGTTAGTTCATTTGGAGCATCTTCTATCCATGATGTAATGTTAAAGTTATCTATAACGGCTATAAGTTTTTTATTTCCTGTTAAACTATCACCATTTACATCTGTATCTGAATATAGTTCAAGTCTAAAGTCCTCAACATCCATACTTGTAGCATCAAAACTATCCCAGTATAATTTTATAAGTTCAGAGTTTATACTTTCAATATAAAGGTTTGGTTTTACATAAACACCATTATCTCTATACTCATTTGTAGAATATGCTATTTTATAAGTCTTATCTCCAACTTTAATTGAAGATTGTGGACTTTCTGTTGGCATAACTCCTCGAAGTGTATCCCCCTCATAATTAGGCTCAATTTTAAAGGAATAGAACTTTCCTACTTTTAAATCGCTCATATAGTATTTGTATGTGAGTTTGCCGTCACTTGTTTGGGAGGCATCTTTAGTATTTATTTCTATTTTGTTTCCCGTTGATGCATTTATAGTATTTGAACTTTCTGTATCGGAAATACTGTAAAAAACAGAATAGCTATCAAAAGGACTTAAATTTGATATCTTAGGGTTATCCCATGTAAAGGTAAGCTCTCTACCCTCTATTTTAACTTCTAAATCAAGGTCAGACATAAAAATCGCCTCTGGAAGTGATGTTAAAGGTGTTTCTTGATTTGCCTCAGTACTTTCACCAGTTTCAGTATTTAGATGTTGATGATTTGCCACAACTCTATGATAAAAAAACTTTCCTGAATCAAGTTGTCTACTAACATTGTAAGTGTACTTATCCATTTTATCCGTAGTAGAGTATATAGTTTCATAAGTACCACTACCTTCAGAACGCATTTGTACATTATATGTAAAAAGAGTTGCTCCCGTTTCATCAGTTACGTTTTCAAGACCTGAGCCATCTGAAACACCACTATCAGTAACTTTGTTCCAACCTACAACATAGTTGTATAGGTTTTCTGATGGCTTACTATCAAATATTATACTTGTACCTGTAACTGCCTTTTGTTTATCTGCATATACAGGAACACTTTGAAAAGCTGTAAAAGCAAAGGTGAAAGCTAAAACCGTTGCTATTAACTTTTTAGATTTCATCTTAAATTTATTCATACATACCTCTTTCATTAGGTGACTGTAAAGAAAGTTCGCATTTCTTTACAGTCAATTAGTTTTTTTAATAGCCAATTGCCTTTTGCAAGGAAGTTAACATATTGATATAATCACCAACTGTAACTGCTCCAAAGTAATCAGAACCAGTGTATAATCCAAGTTCACTAGCAACATAAAGGCTCTTAGCACTTTTATCATCACCAACAATACCTTTAATCTGATTATACTTAGGATAATTTGAAACTCTATAACTACTTGTACTGTTGTTAGTCTTGTTTTCATAAATGCTCATAACTGTTGATATAGCACTTGAATTTGTAACAGTACGATTTTTGTTTCTATCGTTTATACTAACGCCTACTTGATTTAAACTATTTGTTCCACTAGTATAATCTAAATTGTTTATACTAGCATAAGTTTTAGCTAACATATCATTTGTGAGAGAACTGTTATAGTCAATTTCCCCATTTACAGCTAAATCATCATAAAGGTCAAAACCTGCAATTAAATCTCTATCTGTTGAAGAAACATTTGAACCTGCAATATTATAACTTGCTCCAGTAAATATAAACTCGCCGTCACTACTTTTGTTTATACTACTATCAGTACCATTATTTGTAGTAGTTTCAGCCATGTAATTACTGTTTAATATACTATAACCTGTCGCCTTATCATTTGTTCCTCTATCAACCGTTATTTGAATAGGTTTAGAATATGTTGTAATATCTTGAGTATATTTGCTTTGAGTGTTGTTTGCAAAAGATTTGTTTATAGAAACCATTGCATCTTCTAACAAATCACTTTCAAGCTCACGAATAATCTCAAGGATTTCTTCAGCCGTTGCACCATCTTCAATTGCTTCCTCTATATCAGTCTTTAGCTTATGGTCCTCGTATTTCGCAAGTAGTTCCTCTGTAACATATGTATCCATATATTCTTCCCAGCCACTAATATCAGTGTTAAATGCCACAAGTTCAGTATTTAACAAGATTTTATCAGTTATAGGAGTTTGTCCGTTTACATCTGTTGTAACACTTTGAGGAGATAAAGTTATTTTAACATAATAGTCTGATGTATCGCCATTGTTTATGCTATTTTTTATATTTATCAAAGAAGTGTTATAGTTATCAACAAAAGCATTTCTAAGATTTAAGGTTATGTTTTCGTAATCAACCTCAAGGTTAAGAGAACCATTTAAAACTTGCTCATAAATATAGGCTGGAATATAGAAATGGTTTATTTTGTTGCTTTGCATTGGTTTAAGTTTTACAGTTTTACCTTGCAATCCATTTGTTACATTTCCCCATTTGCCGTTTTTGTATAACACATCATAAATATAGTTATTTTCATTTAAAATCCATTCATCAGTGTCAAGCAAATCTTCAATTGCGTCTTTTATAACTTCTTCCCATTCACCAACTTCACTATCTATATCATAATCATCACCAAGGTCAGTTTTCCAACGTACACTATCGCTATATATAGAAACTGTTCCGTCTTGTTGAATATGACGTACTTTGAAGTAATATGTTGTTCCTGGGTCAAGTCCAATGATTTTATAAACAAAATGTCTATAACCATTTTCCCCTAATACTCCTGCTGATTTTTTAAGAATATTGCTATCTAAAGTTATAGGACTTCCCCAATCTTCTCCCTCTTTTCTCATAGAAAGTTGGAAAAAATCATTTACACCTAAAGTGTCAAGATCTGATATAAGTCCGTCAAACTCTAAAACAACTTCTTTTTGTGTATCAAAACTTTCATCTTGTTTTACTGCTAAGTTTTTAGGTGGCAAAATTGCACTTGTAGTAACATTTAACGGTAGCCATACAGAATAAGTTTTTATAACCTCACCTGTACTTTGATTTGTAACAGTTTTTTCCGTTCTAAAATAATAGTAATATATTTGGTTACTATCAAGACTTACATCTTTAAAGTTTATACCATCATCATTTAAAGTTGCTATCGCATCATTTGTACTTTCATATACATTTGAAGTTTTGTTATACTTTGTAACTACATCACCATTTATTTTAAATGCTTCCTTTTTATTATAATCTTTTAGATATTCATCCATGTAAATTGACATAATAGATTTATTTTGATAGTATGCCTCATCAAGCTTTTTGCTTTCAAGACGTAAAACTTCGTATTGTATTTTTTGGTCAAAACCCTCTATAACTGATGTAATGTATGGAGAAATAAGAAAACTTGCATCTCTTATACCAACTTCAGTAACTGTAACAACTGGAATTTTAGGGTCTACATCTGACGGTTTTGGAGGGTCTACTTCCTCTTTAGTAATCTCAGCGAATACGGCACTTGGTATAGAATACTCTATAAGTGTATGGTCTCCGTCATTTAAGTCCTCATGTTCAATTACAAGTTCAATAAAACCATAATATCTAGTGTTCGGATCAAGTCCATCTATGGTAAGTTTATTATTCACAATTGTAGCTGTTGAAGATTTGAAGCTTTCAACCGTTGCATTGTCAATCATCATTTTTTCAATAGCAACATATGGTCTTTTAGATGTATATTCACGAATTATCTCAATAGGCTTTGGACTAACACTTATTGTATCAGAGCCAATATTATTCAAAATAATTCTTGTATCTGTATCGCTATTTGGTTTATATAAATCCGAATATGCAAAAGGTATCGCCTCTCCTGATGTATTACTTGATGAATATACTCTTTCATCATGTGTTTGGTCATAGAAAGTTGATTTAAAATTACTTTCCTCTTGGGATAAATAAATGTTATAATGAGCTTTTATACTTACATCTTCAAGTTGCTCATCTGTATAATAAGTTTTTAAATAATTATATATATCTTTCCCTGATGTATCCCAATTCAAATCAAAAGAAACACGTTCTTCATCTTCTTTAGACGTAACTACATTGTTTGTTACAACATTTGAAACTGACGGCACGTCCATATGTTCTTCATCATTTAAAGTTATATCTTCAAGTACAGATGTATATTTAACTTCTCTACCTGCATTATCTATTTCAATATAATTTAAGTTTAAGAAATAAATATTAGGATATAAAAATTCAATATCTGATTGATTTGCGTACTCATCACCTGATTCAAACAAAAAGTCTACGTAGGCTCTAACATAAGTTTCCCCACTTATAACTTCTTCACGAACACGAGGTGTACCTACTATTCTGTATAATTTACCGTCATTTTCATCAGTAACGCTTATGGCAACATCTTCACCACTTTTTGTAAGCTTAACTTTAAATCTTGCACTCTCATCCCATTCACCTGATAAATCTTGTTGCAAAGATTTTTCAAGAGTATATGTTATGTCTAAAACTCCACCATTTTCTTCAATCTTACTTAAAATATCTGTCTTTTCCCCTAATATCCAAGAAATATTAAGTTCCAAATCGCTTCTATGTTCAACTCTGTCCCCATCTTCATACTTTAAAGCCTTATTGTAATACTCAACGGTAAAATCGTCTGGTGTACCTAAAACTGAAGTATCTTCTTCAGGTTCATAGTATAAAACTTGAGAATAGAACTTAGTAGAATCTTCGTTTGTGGTATCTGCTGTTTCGTTTATGTTAAACTCAATATAATATTCTTTTGCATTTTCTGTTGCACTTTCACCCTCGTCAATTGGTCGTATACTAAGAGGGAAAGTTATTATATCTTTATCACTTTGTTCACCGTCATAGTTCACTCTAACAAGGGAAGAAAATCCACTTCTGTTTTCATCAATTGATGGTACGTCATCGTCAGGCATCACATTGCTATAAAGTGCATATGAACCCATTAACTTGTTACCGTTTTCGTCAACAAAAGGTGTTACATTCATATAAAAACTACCGTCATATTGAATAATTTCATAGTATGGGAATGTATAAACTGACTTTTCTGTTGGTAAGCTTTGAGTGTCAAAAAGTATTTTTGTTGCATTACCTGCACCCTTGTTTATGTTTATAACATTATTTGTGTATATTATTCCTTCATCAAGACCTTTAACCTTAACTTTTACAACATCTCCTGTTTTACTTACCTCTGTATCAACTGTTGTATAATCTGAGGATACAGATATGTCATCGCCTAATATTTTTAGTAAACGTACAATAAATTTCTTGTCCGACTCTCCACCTATGTTAAACTGTAATGATAAGTCACCTACGGGATTTGTCCCTTCCGATACAAAAGTATTGGTAGTGTAATCATACCACTTTATAGAGTTAAACTCCATTTCAATACCACGCTCTGCCTCTCCTGGCCACTCATCTCCTACTTCCTTATGAAATATCTTATCAAATTCATATTTATCGTCATTTGCATAAGGTCTTGATGTAAAAGTATCCATATCGATACCCTTTGTAAAATATCCTTGATTTTCACCATCAACTAAAACATCATAAACAAAACCATCTTTCACATCAGAATATAAGTAAAAATTTATAACTCCGTCTTTCCATAAAAATCTATATTGTCGCCCTGCATACATTATGGAAAAACCTGTACCACTTGTAATTTCAAACTTAGCATCGGTCACATTTTCTAAAGCCACAGTTGAATCAAGCACCTTAGCACCTGTATTATTGTTATATGTAGATATATATGTTTCATAGTCAATAAAAGCATTTTCTGTTGGGTAATATATTTTATATATATTTTTAGCTGTTTCAATAGGTTTGCCGTCAGCATCTAAATATGATATATTTAGGTTCAATCTATCGTCTAAATCATCATTTAATACATCAATGTTTAAAATTCTACCATTTTCAATTGGTATTTTAATATTTTGTTTTAAAACCTCACCATTGTTATTCCATTTTAACAACATATCTGTATTTTCAGGGTTGCCAACATCAGAAAATTGCGGGTACTGACTTGTGGAATAGTTTGCAAGTGCCTTATCAAATGTTCCTGTAAGACCATAACTACTTGCTCCATAAACTTCATCAGTTATTGAAAGGCTAGGAAAATACCCACCTAATAAATTTATACTAAGTACCATAGCAAGAGTTATTGCCGTATATTTTTTAACCTTTTTTAAAATCCCCATATTTTTACCTCCATAGTAATCTATATTAATGTAATAATTTTTTTATATAAAGATTATATCGTCTTATTTTAACATAAAATCAAGCTTTAATAAAGAAAAGTTTTCCTATTTATAAATAACACACCCACAAAATGTAATTATGCCAATTATTTTTGCATATCATTCTTTTTAAAAACACCTTTTACAGTAAATACTTTATTGTTATATTTATGTGTATATGATATACTATCAGTAATGAAAAACTTACAAATAATTAAGGTATAATAGGAGGAAAACAAATGAAAATCACTTTAATAAACGGAAGTCTGCCTTCCTACGATTATGGTTTAAGTAACGGTATACAAGTAATTCATAGTACTATGGCTGAACTTGGAGAAAATGTTGATATAATTGAGCTAAACTCTCTAAATCTTCCTCACTTTTCAGGAGAAGCACCTTTTGGTACACTTTTGGATATTTTGAACATTATCCAATCAAGCGACGGTGTTATTTTCGCTTATACAAATCATATTTTTTCACCAAATGCCATTATGCAAAATTTTTTAGATTACTTAACTTTGCCTATTTGCAAAGACCTTTTAAAAGACAAAAACTGCTATATACTCACGGCTTCCGATGATAAGTTTAGAAGTAGTTACACCGATACCGTATCGGATATAGTGCGTTATTTAGGTGGTTATCCAAGTGTTATAACTCCCCTTACTAAAAACCTTGCTCATAACTTAAGTTTTGAAGAACATAAAAATATTATAGAGAAACAGGTGGAGGACTTTTATCGTTTTATGCGACAAGGTAGACGCTTTTTTATAAGTTCAAAGGGCTATCAAAACTCTAACTCCTATGACCAAGTTACTACTCCTCAAAGCCCCTTAAATTCTCAAATATACAAAAAAGAGGAACAAGTTACACTTAATCAAAATAATGTGCATAGTATCAAACCTCAAAAACAAAATCCAATTAACGATATATCTAAAATAAACAAACTATATGAAAATAACTACTCTAGTAACAAGAGCCATAGCCCTATAAGTAATCAGTTTACCAAAGAAGCTACTGTGAACGTTGAAAGTTCCCCTTTAATTAACAATAACTCACAGGTAAACAACCAAAACTACGGAGAAACTGGCCAACAAAATATTGTAAACGCTAATCGTGCAGACCAATACTTTAACCAAAGTTTAAACAACACTCAAGCTGAAAATTTAGCACCTAATATGAAAACTGCACAACAAATGACAAAATCTTTAGAGCATTACTATAAAGGTCATATGGATAGGGATTTCAAAATGGACTTAAGCCTTTCTATTAGTGGCGATGAAGCCTTTGAGGGTAATTTGCATATTGAAAACGGTGAATGTAGATATACTAGTGGAAGTAACGTAAATGCAGATGTTATAGTTATAGCAACAGATGTTATGTGGAAAAATATTTTAAACGGCAATGTTTCAATGCAAAAATCTTTTATGACAGGACAAATTAAAGTAAGAGGTAAATTTATTTTACTTTCAAAATTCGACCAACTTTTCAAACTTTCATAAATGTTTCAAGTTTTTCTTGATTTATTATATATTATGTGATATAATGATAAATGGTTTTAAAAAACCCCTTGCTCTTGCAGACAGTGAGAGCCAAAAGTCCATAAGGAGGTGTAATTATGAATAAGTACGAATTAGCAGTTATAGTAAAAGCTAATTTAGACGAAGAAGCTACAAAAGCAGAATTTGAAAAAGTAAACAAATTAATCGAAAGATTTGGTGGCGAAATCGAATCAGAAGATAATTGGGGTAAGCGTAGACTTGCTTACGAAATTCAAAAACAAACTGAAGGCATTTACAACTTTATTAAGTTTAATGCTCCTGGTACTGCTCCTGCTGAAATAGAATCTCGTTTAAGAATTTCAGAAAATTTATTACGTTACTTAATTTTTAGAGTAGAAGCCTAAATATAAGGAGGTATAGCGATGAACAAAGTTATGTTAATGGGGCGTTTAACTCGTGATCCAGATGTTAGATACTCACAAAGTGCGACTCCTGTCGCTATTGCTAGATACTCTTTGGCTGTTAACCGAAGATTTAAACGTGAAGGCGAACCTGAAGCCGACTTTATAAACTGTGTTGCCTTTGGCAAAACAGGAGAGTTTGCTGAAAAATATCTAAAAAAGGGACAACTTATAAATGTGGTTGGCTCACTTAGAACAGGTTCATACGATGACAAAGACGGAAAACGTGTTTATACAACAGATGTTGTTGTTGACGAGCATTATTTTGCTGAAAGCAAAAAATCTTTTGAAAGCTCAAGTTATTCAGGGGATTCTGCTCCAACTAAATCGACTAAACCTTCTAAACCTACGGTTGCTGATGATTTTAAGCAAAGTAATGATGAAACAGACGACGATTTACCATTTTAGTTAAAGGAGGAAAAAACATGAATAGAAATTCTAATTCAGGTGGCTTTCGTAAACGTGGACGTAGAAGAAAACGTGTATGCCAATTTTGTGCAGACAAAGCTACTACTGTAGATTATAAAGATACTGCAAAACTTAAAAAATTCGTATCAGAGAGAGGTAAAATCTTACCTCGTCGTGTAACTGGTACTTGCGCTAAGCATCAAAGAAAAATGACTACTGCCGTTAAACGTGCTAGACATGCAGCTTTACTTGCTTACATTCAAGAATAATTTAAAAAAGACTATAAAAAATGATAATTTTTTATAGTCTTTTTTTATTTCTTAAAGATAACTGGCATAATTGCAAATTTTTTTAACTTAATCGCACATTTAATGACAATAAACCGTTAAACATAATGAAAGGAGGGTTAAAATGTATGTAGATGTAGAAGAACTATATGATAAGATATATAAGTATTGCTATCTTAAAGTTAGCAATAAAGAAATAGCCGAAGATATTACACAAAAAACTTTTTTTTAATACTTTGAACAAGAAACCTACATAAATAGAAGTGAATCATTGGCTTACCTTTACACCATAGCCAAAAATCTATGTATTGATTATTATCGTAAAAACAAAATTATAGAACTAGATAACCTTAACAACAATAGAACCTTAGAGGTCAAGATGACATATCCTGCAAGTGGGAGCTTGAACCCCCACTTTTGGTAGATTAGCCTTTCCCGCCGCCTACGCTATACTTAGAAACGGGGGTCTAATCTATTCGATAAACTATATTAATAAAAAATTTTGGATACTTTCTTTTGCGATTTTGTTTGCTGTCCTATTTATATCAAATATATATAAACTACCCTACTTAAAAACTATGATATTATCTAGTGGACTACCTTTTTTCATAATTGTAAGCGTAAGTGAAATATGTAAAAATCTTTCTTGTAACATGGCTGAACTTGAAATGTCTTGTAAATATAATCTTAAAAAAATTACTATTATACGAATGTCTAATATAGGAACTTTCCCTTTGGTTTTTAAAGAAATTATAAAGTTTCGAATAAGCTGATAAAATAAAGCTTTGACCTATATAATAAATACAAAATTTTATACTATCTAACTATTTTTGTTTACATTACACTACTATAATCTTTTTCTTTTAGACTTTACCAGCACCTTCCTTATGTTATTTTACATTTCACTTTGAAGTCTATATAAAACACTCTTGTCCATTTCTTGTAGATCTATATTAGGTCTACCAAAAAAGTATCCTTGAAAATAATCTACACCAAGTTTTTTGAGCATCTTTGCTTGTTCAAGGGTTTCAACCCCTTCTGCCACTACTTTAAAATCATTTATTTCAGATACTTTTAAAATAGATTTCACAATTTCTTGACGCTTTAAATCTTTATCAATATCATTAACAAGTTTCATATCAATTTTTATTAAATTGTAACTACCATTTATTAACGTAAACTCATTTGAATAACCTGAACCGTAGTCGTCAAGTGCAATTAAGGCACCCTTATCCTTGTATATTTGAGTCTTTTGGTCTAATATATTCTCATCAACGTACTCTTGTTCTGTAAGCTCTACAACAATGTTTTTGAAAATGTCCTGATTATCACAAGCAAACTCCTCAAGCTCACTTTCTGTTATAACTTGGTCTGCAATACTGTTTATAAATATTTTATACTTTTTAAACTTGTCCCAATTATTGTTTATTCGTTCAAAGACTTTTTTAAAAACTAAGCGTTCTATCTTATCTTGTTTTGATTCTTCCTTTGCAAGTTGTAATAGCAAAAATGGAGTATTCACCATATCAAGTCGTGGACGCATCAAAGCCTCATAACCATAAATTTCATAAGTATTAGCATCAATAATAGGTTGCAAAGCAAAATCTAACAATTCTTTTTCGATAAGATTATCTAAATGTCCTTTGTTTGAAAGTGCAATAATACTTTTTTCAAAGATTTCTTTATCATAAAAAGATATTTCTCCTTTAGCCGATTTTTTCAAACTAAGCATAGCATAATCAGCATATTTTATTAAATCGTCGGCATTTTTAGCATCTATTGGATATATAGAAACACCTGTTGAAAATCTAAGCTTCTCTTCAACACCAAAAGTGGTTTTAAAGAAGTTGTTTTTAACTTGATTTATTTTTGTGTGAATTGCATCTTGTAAAACCTCAACATTTGTAAAGCCATGAATATATATAATAAACTCATCTCCTGAAGGTCTTGCCATAACAGAAGTGTATTCATCAAAAGCCCTCAAGTTTTCAGCCATTGCACGAAGATATACATCTCCATTTATATGCCCATAACATTCATTTACAAATTTCAGATTATCAATATCACAATAAACTAAAGCACCATATTCATTTTCGTTAGATTTTATAACTTTCAATATCTTTTCTTTATATTTGTTTCTATTTTGCAAACCTGTTAATTGGTCAATATCTTTTTCATCTTCAATTTTCTTAAAATTAAAAAACAAAATTATCGCCATTAAAACAATGGCTATTCCGATTAAAAGCGTTGCAACAAATGACATAATAGCAGTATTTTTAATATTATTCGTTTCCATAGCAGCTCTTGATTTTATAGCAGTTTCAAGTATAGAGTAATTATTCTTTATTTTGTCTTTATATTCAGTATATTCCTCTGAGAAAATCAATGCTTGAGCTTCTTTAACCTCACTCTTTTCCATAAGGTCAATTGCCTGATATTCTATTTTAGCAAGATCGTTAGATAACTGTAACATTCCATTAACCAAATCAAGTTCTTCTTCTGAAACACCAATATCAACTAAACTCTTAACAGCTTTTTCACGACTTCTACCAACTTCAATTTCATATAAGTAATTTCCTAAATGCTCATCTTCTTCATTAACAACATAATTAAAAATTTGATAAGTTAAATAGTTTGAACCTTCTACTAAATGGTATAAATGCTTACTATATGTATCTTCACGTTCTAATAAATAAGCTTCTCTGACAATTAATTTAATAGTAGCGGCAGTTGATACCAAAAGCATAAAAATCAATACAAAAATACCAACTACTAAAAGTTTTGTTAAACCTATATGATTTTTACTTTTAAAATTATTCATTACGTTAAACATATTAACTCCTTAGATTATTTGATTCCACTATTTTTTTATTTTTATTATACAATCTTATTATAACATTTTTGCATAGGCATTTCTAGTGCATTTCAATGTTTTTTCATAAAATTAGCATATTAAAAATCAAGTATAACATTTATTTTACAATAACTACAACGGAGATTATTCCTGTTTAAAAATAAGTATAAAAATCCAGATATTTAGAAGTCAACACCAAAAAATCACTCAAATTTTATACATTTTAGAAACTATACAATTTTAATAGTTAATACTTAAATTTTTTATAGTATTGCATTAAAAACTTTTTAAATATCGTATTTTTAATTCAATATGTTGCACCCCCCATATGATATAATTATAAGTGTACTTAATTTTATAAGTTAATCGCACTAAACTTATAGTCAATAAAACTTTTATTGGCTTAAACCGACACTTTGTAACCCTTTTGTTTTGTTTACAATTGCATTTATAAAGAACTGACTTAAACAGTCTTTATTTTTACATTAAAAATAATAAATTTTCTTTTAAATTTACATTTCAAACTTAACAAATTTAAACTAATGAGAAGGAGATAAAATGGAAAAAACTTTTTTTAGAAAATACTTAAGAACTTTGGGCGTTTTTGCTGTTTCTATGTCGTAATTACTGTTTGTCCAAAGTATTGATATCTACACTATATCAGGAGGCACTTCTGGTAGCAGCTCTACAGATACAGTAAATCTGATTACTCATGCGTCACCTATCCGTGTAAAAATAGTTAGCAACATTGCAGAATAACAAAAAAACTTAGAAAAAATCCCAAAACGAGGAAATTACTAAGTTTTTTTAAAATTTATCAAGTAAGTTGATTATCTATAGCCTTAAACAAGGCTACTGTTACCTTGTTTTCTATAAAAAGGCAGACTTACTTCTTTTTTGTTTCGTCCTGCTACTTTTTCTTTTTTATAATAATATGGGCTTATTAACTTTACCCATTCAGCTATCGGCAATATCCCATTTATTTCTTCATAAAATTTCTTTCTACTTTTATATTTACTTGTTTCTTCTCTAAATAATGATAACTGCATTTGTTCACGCCCTTTTGTTTTTATTATGCCATAAAGTAATTTCTACAGGAAATTACAATATTCTTAAGTCATAGCCTTGTTTTTGATGCTAGGGCTTTAGTTTATTTTACCATTATTCTAGAAATTTTTCATCTATTCTGCAACGTTGCCCGATATTAATTTTTTCGCCATAAGTCCTTTTATCACAGTTCTGCGCTGTATGCACAAAAAAAGCTGACGTGTAATAATTTTTTGGTCATTAAACGTCAACCCCTTTGTTTTGTTAAAAGTAACAATTGTTTTGTTTCGATATTATATTTTCTTTATTTTGCAAGATAGCCATATCTATTTAGGCAAAGAAACAATAAACCTTGAACCATTTGGTTTTCTATCTTCTACGGTAACAGTACCATTATGTAGCTTTATTCCATGTTTTACAATGGAAAGTCCAAGACCAGTACCTTCAATCTTTTTATTTCTCGATTTATCAACACGATAAAATCTTTGAAAAATCAGTTCTTTTTCTTCATCAGCTATGCCCATACCACAATCTTCAACGTGTAGTTCAATGTAATTATCAAACTCAAATAAGCTTATATATACTTTTCCAACATCTCCACTATACTTTATAGCATTTTCAACTAGATTAAAAATACATTCTTCAATTACACGCTTTATACCATTAAATACAAGTGTTGGTTTTTCTTTAAACAATATTTCAATATTTTTATATGAAGCCGTCCAAGTTAACTCATTTACTATATTTTCACACATAGTAGTTAGGTCAAAAACTTCAAAATCACTATTTATATTACCCTCATCATATTCCGAAACTTTTATAATATCATCGATTAATTTCAAAAGATTTTTAGCCTCATTATTTATCTTATGTCCAAAATTTTGTATATCCTTTTCTTGAACCATATTATTTTCTATAAGCTCTGACAAACCTCCAATAACTGTTAGGGGAGTTTTTAACTCGTGAGATACATTGGCAGTAAAAACTTTTCTTTGATTTTCATAAAAGGCTTTTTCTGTAACGTCAAACAAAAAAACAAATGTGCTTGTTTCATTGTTATAGGTCATAGTTGGAACAAAATAAGTTAAGTAAAATTTGTTGTTTTTCTCTATGGTTATACTACTTTGTTCACCATCTAAAGCCTTGTTTAAAGCATTTACAAACTCAAGATTTTGATACACATTTGTAATATCTTTACTTTGTAACGCCTCACCTATTATATAATCCGACTGTTTATTACTAAGTAAAACTGTTTTGTTTTTATCTACAATAATAATACCCTCTGTTATATTTTCTGTAAGTTTATTCATAGCATTACTACTTTCTTCGGCTTTTTGTATTCTATCAAGTATTTCCTCTTTTTGTGTATTTATTTTACTTATAAAAGGACTAAGCTCATCATAAATAACATTATCCTTTGATTTTAAATCAAAGTTAAAATCATTTATTGGAGTAATTAAAAAATTAGAAATATTTTTTGAAACAAATATAGAGATTACTAAAAATACAATCGTTAAAAACAACAAAGGCAAAATACCTTCGTGTAAAAAAACTCTAGTTATATCATCAATCGGTTTTGCAATACGCAAAATATTATTATTATTAAGTTTTATTGCATAATAATAAGTTTGTCTGTTTATACTATCCGAAAACCTTGTATCCGATGCAAATCCCTTTTCTTTTGCCCCTACAACTTCAGTCCTTTCCTTGTGATTATCAAGATTTTCTATATTTGTATGGGAATCAAAAACAACAGTTCCATCAGATAAAATATATGAAATTCTTATACTTTGTTGTTCCTTGGAAATTTCTTTTAAATATGACACTTGATTATCTTCAGATTCCATAAGATTTAAAGATGTACTTATAATATAACCCTTATTTTTTATTTCCTCTTTATTCAAAATAGTAAACCTATTATAAAAAATTATAATAGAAAAAAGTGTTATAAACACTATTGAGGCAAAAGAAAACAAAGTTAAACATTTATATATACGTTTTTTCAAATTCATTTAATCACCTAATTTATAACCTATTCCACGAACAGTCTTTATGTATTTACCACACTCTCCAAGTTTCTTTCTAAGAGTTGTTACATGCATATCAATAGTTCTGCTTTCTCCCTCAAAGTCATATCCCCAAATTTTTTCGAGTATAACTTCCCTTGTTAAAACCATTGATTCATTTTCGATTAACATAAATAATAATTCAAATTCTTTACGTGTTAAGTTTATAACTTCGCCACCAACTTTTGCAATATGTTTTTTCACATCAATCTCTATACTTTCATATTTAAAAACTTTATTACCAGATAAATCTTCCTTAGAATTTCGTCTTAGAACTGCATTTATACGAGCTATAAGCTCCATTATTGAAAAAGGTTTTGTTACATAGTCATCTGCACCAAGGTTTAATCCTTTTATCTTATCAACTTCGCTACTTTTTGCCGTCAAAAAAATCACTGGTATGTTTTTCCAATCATTTTTAAGTTTCATTTTTTTCAAAATACTTATACCGTCTTCATCAGGTAGCATAATGTCTAATAAAATAATATCAGGTATTGTACCTTCTTTTAAAGCCTCAAACATCTTCGCACCTTTATCAAAGGCATAGGACTCAAATTCCTTTGCACCTGTGGTATCACGCATATTATCAAGCGTATATTGAATTAAATCACTTATATTTTTTTCGTCTTCAACTATAAAAATCTTTCTCATTCAATCCCCTTTTTCTTGCATATATTTAGAAACTTTCATGAATGCCTGTTTTATCATAAATAACCCATTCAGCAATATTTGTTATATGGTCACCGATACGTTCAAAATATTTTCCAATCATAAGAATATCAAGAATTTCGCCTTCACTACCCTTATCAGCCTTTACTTCTTCTATTATATCATTTTTTAGACATAAAAACAGTTCATCTATCACGTCATCATATATTATAACATCTTTTGCCTTATTTTCGTCACTTTTTATTAAAGTTTCCATACAATTTTTAAACATTTCTAAACAAGCCATACACATTTCAGATATTTTTTTAAAATACCTATCATCATCGAAGTGTGAAATATATTTTGAAATTTCTGCAATATCTCTTGTTTGGTCACCAATCCTCTCCATATCTGTTATCATTTTAAGAGATGAGGAAACAAATCTAAAATCCTTTGCAACAGGGTGTTGTTGTAGTATTAATGTAAGACAAAAATTTTCTATTTCTTTTTCTTTATCATCTATAAGTTGTTCATTTTCGGATATTTTTTCAACTAAACTCATATCTCTTGATAAAATAAGTTCATTTGTAAGCTTTAATGAGTTGTCAATTATTGCACCAAGTTCAATTAATGATTTTTCTAGTCTATCAAGTTCTTTATTAAATTTATTTCGCATGTTATCTCCTTTTTAACCAAACCTTCCCGTTATATAGTCTTCTGTTTTTTTATTTTTCGGGTTAGAAAACAAAATCTTTGTGTTGTTACATTCTATGATTTCACCATTTAAGAAAAAAGCCGTTTCATCAGATACACGAGTTGCCTGTTGCATATTATGAGTTACCATAACGATAGTGTATTTTTCCTTTAACTCTAAAACTAAGTCTTCTATTCTACTTGTAGATATAGGGTCAAGTGCCGACGTTGGTTCGTCCATAAGAAGAACTTCAGGCGAAACAGCTAAAGCTCTTGCAATACATAATCTTTGTTGTTGACCACCTGACATACCCAAGGCACTCTTGTTTAGTCTATCTTTTGTTTCCTCCCAAAGACCTGCTTGAACAAGGGATTTTTCAACTATTTCATCAAGGTTTGTTTTACCTTTTACATTATGTGTCCTAGGTCCATAAGCAACATTATCATATATACTCATAGGAAAAGGGTTAGGCTTTTGAAAAACCATACCTACACGTTTGCGTAAACTGTTTACATCTTTGACTTTATATATATTTTCATTGTCAAGGAGTATTTCACCTTCGATTTTACAACCTTCAACTAAGTCATTCATACGATTTAACGATTTCAATAGTGTTGATTTACCACATCCTGAAGGTCCTATAAATGCAGTTATATTATTTGACTTTATATTTAAATTTACGTCATTTAACGCTTTAAAACTATCATACCATAAATTTACATTTTTTATCTTGATTCTATCCATATTTATTCCTTTTCTTTATGACTTTGTTACAAAATTTAAAAGATTTACTTTTTCTTTTGTAATGTGTCATTATTTCAACTTTGAAACGTTTCTTATTTATTTTCCTTTTGCTAACTTTTTAGATAAAAATACAGAAAAAGTATTTATTAATATTACTATTATAAGTAATACAAAAGCCGTTGCATAGGCTTCATCAATATGAAGTCCCTCACTTGATAAAAGATTCATATGTACAGCTAAAGTACTTGCACTATCAGAAAATATACTACCATTTTTAGCCGTTCCTGGTATTTGTGCAACTGTCCCTGCTGTATATATAAGAGCTGCTGACTCTCCAACTATTCTACCTACTGCAAGTATAATTCCTGAAAATATTCCACTACTTGCCATAGGCAAAACTATTTTAAATGAGGTTCTAAGCTTACCTGCACCAAGTCCAAGACTACCCTCACGCAAATCCTTTGCAACAGCCAAAAGAGCTTCTTCTGATGAACGTATAATAGTCGGCAAAATCATAATTGATACAGTTAACATACCTGCTAAAAAAGACATATTCATTTTTAAATAAGTTACAAAAAACACCATACCGAAAAGCCCATATATTATAGAAGGTATCCCTGCTAAAGTTTCCGTTGCAAGTCTAATCATTTTAACAAATTTGTTATCGCCCTTAGCATATTCAACTAAATAAATAGCCGTACCTACACCAAGTGGTATTGTTAAAGCCAAAGAAAATATCACCATCATTATTGTTGTAACTAAAGATGGCAACATTGATACATTTTCACTATTATAGTCAAAAGCAAACAATGAGGGGGTTAAATGCACGGCACCTTTTATAGTTATATATGCCACTAAATAAACTAAAACTAATAGAGTTACACCAATACCAAAATGAGCAAAAAAGTTTAAAATTTTCGATTTAATTTTCATTAACTATCAAACCTCCTCTTAAGCATATTGAAAGACAGATTTATAATTAATATAAATATAAACAAAACCAAACCAGTAGATATAAGTGCTTGTCTGTGTAGTCCTGTTGCATATCCCATCTCTGTTATAATGTTTGTTGTAAGTGTTTTTACACCTTTTAAAACTTCAAAAGGTGTTCTAAGTACTGCTTGATTTCCTACAACCATAACAACAGCCATAGTTTCTCCTATTGCACGACCTAAACCTAAAACTACTGAGGCTATAACCCCAGATGAAGCACCTCTTAGAACAACACCAAAGGTTGCCACCTCATGAGTTGCCCCAAGAGATAAAGCTCCTTCGTAGTAACTTTGTGGTACCGAATCTAAGGCACTTGTACTTAGTTCTATTATAGTTGGCAAAATCATAATCCCAAGTAATATAGATGCAGTTAAAATACTATTTCCGTTACCCCCAAAATAATTTCTTACAAAGGGAACAAGTACAACCATTCCAAAAAAACCATAAACAACAGAAGGCACTCCTGCAAGTATAGAAATAAAATTTCTAAGAGGGGATTTTATTTTTTTAGGACAAAATCTTGATAAATAAATGGCTGACAATATACCTATTGGAACACCAAAAATCAAAGCACCTACTGTCACATATATTGAACCTAATATCATAGATAAAATACCATAGGAAGCAGGTTCATCTTGAGGTTTCCACGAGCCATTAAACAAAAAATCTTTCATACCTATTTCAAATATTGCAGGTAAGCCCTCTTTTAATAAAAATGCACAAATCAATACAACAGATATAATGGAAACACAGGCAATTCCTAAGAAAATATATTCAAATATCTTTTCTCTGTTATTTGCATAACTTATTCTAAGTTTTCCCATATAGTTGTTTCTCCTGTAAATATACTTCTAACTTGCTCTTTTGATAAACTGTCAACATGAACATTATCATTGTTCACAACAACGGCTAACCCGTCAAGTGCAATAACTTCGCCGTTCACTTGCTCAAGTTCCTCATCTTTAAGGCTACGACTTGCCATACCGATGTCACAAGTTCCATCAATTGTTGCATTTACACCTGATGTACTATCAGTAGTTTGAATTTCTATTGTTGCATTTGTGTTTAAAAGCTCATATGCTTCTTTTAACTTTTCCATGGCTGGTGAAACTGATGAAGAACCAGCAACTATAAGTTTATCTTCGATTAAAGTAGTTTCATAATCATAGGCTTCACCTTCTACACCAATGTAACTATCTGATATAACTTCTTGACCTTGAGCTGATAACATAAATGATATAAAATCTTGACCAAGTTCGCTTAAATCATCTGTGTATGTTATGTTAAACTCTCTAAAAACTTCATAGCTTCCATTTTGTATATTTTCTATAGAAGCTTCAACTCCCTCAATTTGAAGTGCTTTAACCGTATCATTTAATGAGCCAAGAGAAATATAACCAATTGCATTTGGGTCATTTGCAACATTTGTCATTACAATAGATGTTTTATTTGCTATAACTGCTTCATCATAAGTTTCATCAACTTTGTTACCCTCATCATCTTTAACTTGCACCCCAAAAATTTCTATAAATGCACCTCTTGTTCCACTTCCGTCCTCACGTGAAACAACTGTTATCTCAGTTTCACTATCTACACCACTTGCACTAGCCTCATCACTTCCACAACCTACAAGTATTGTACTTACTCCTAAACTTAATGTTAATAATTCTAATATTTTTTTCATTTTTTTCTCCTTATATTATATTTATTATTCACTTTTTGAGGTTACCTTCAATTACTTTACATCAATTATTTTAATACATAAATGTAAAAATCTTATATATTTAAATGTAAAGTTTATGTAAACTTAATATGTAAATTTTTTTATCTCTTTTTTAGTAATTTATATGAGATTATACATATAAAACCATACATATTACCAAACATTCACAAAAAAAAATGATATAAAATACACAAAATTCATAAATATATAATTATTGCCTATTGTTTGTTTGAAATTATATATATAATATGGTATAATATTTATTATAAGTGATATAATTAACAAAAAAGTAAACAAGTAGCTATTTCAAATTAAGGAGGTCTTATGGAACTGAAATTTAAAAATTTTATGGTTAATGATATTAAGTTCGGGGATAAAAACTTATATCAAAGCTCTGATGGTATTTTAACTATCAATAAAGATGAAGTAATAAAATTTTTACTTGAAAGCGACGAACATCTTACAGATGTAAAACTAGAAATTGTAAAACCTGGTGAAAATGTTCGGATTGTACCTGTTAAAGATGCTGTTGAGCCACGTTATCGAGTTGGTAGCGAAAACTATTTTTCAGGTGTTACTGGAAAAGTTGAAAATTGTGGTAACGGAGTAACTCACGCACTTAAAGGTATGAGTATACTAGGTGTTGGTGGTACATGGGGAAGCTTTGGTGACGGAGTTATCGATATGGGTGGCGAAGGTGCTAAATATACTTATTTTTCAAAGCTTATAAATCTATGTGTAGTTGCTGAAACTGACGAAGAATTCGAAAGACATGAACAACAAAAGAAAAACACAGCAATAAGAATGGCAATTTTACGACTTTCTGAATACTTAGGTAAGTTAACAAAGGATTTAGATAGCGATGATATAGAAACTTATACTTTAAAGCCACGAAAAGAATACAATAAAGATTTACCTAACGTAGTTTTAGTTACCCAATCTCAATCACAACTTGAAGAACCTGGCTACAATGCTTTAATTTACGGTTGGGATATGAACAATTTTGTTCCTACAATTATACATCCTAACGAAATGTTAGACGGTGCTTTTATATCTGGCTCATTTATGCCTTGTTCTTCAAAGTGGTCAACATATGATACAATGAATGCTCCTATTATAAAAGAATTATTTGCTCGTGATGGTGTTGATTTAAACTTTGTTGGTATGATAGCAAGTAACTTAAACGTTAGTTTAGAACAAAAAGAAAGAAGTGCAATGTTTGTAGCAAATTTAGCTAAATCTTTAGAAGCAGACGGTGCAATCGTTGCCGAAGAAGGTTATGGTAATCCTGATGCTGACTTTATAGGCTGTATAGATGCTCTTGAAGATGTTGGAGTTGGTACTGTTGGTTTAACTAACGAATGTACAGGACGTGACGGTTTAAGCCAACCTCTTGTAACTCTTAGTGAACAAGCAAACGCTATCGTTTCATGTGGTAATGTAAGTCAACTACTTCGTATTCCACCTTGTGAAAAAGTAATAGGTTGCCTCGAAGCACTATCTCGTGACGGTCTTAGTGGTGGTTGGGCTGATGATGATATACTTGGCCCAAGTGTAAAAGAGGATGGCTCTATTATTCTTGAAAATAACTCGATGTTCTGTGGCGATCAAGTTTTAGGTTGGTCACGCAAAAAAGTAAACGAATTTTAGGAGGGACTATGAAAAAAGTTGTACATTATATAAATCAATTTTTTGCCGGTATCGGTGGAGAAGACCAAGCAGATTTTAAACCTGTTTTGTTAGACGAAATTGCTCCTCAGTCTAAACTTTTAGATTCTAAACTTGAGGGAGCAACAGTTGTGGCTACACTTGTATGTGGGGATAACTATTTTGGTTCAAACATAGAAGAAGCTAAAAAAGAAATTATAGATTTACTTAAAGATACACAGTTTGATTATTTTGTTGCTGGACCTGCTTTTAGAGCTGGTCGCTATGGTGTTGCTTGTGGTGGTGCCGCTGAAGCTGTTAAAGAAGCATACGGCTGTGAAATTTTAACATCAATGAATGATGAAAATCCTGGCGTTGAAATGTGGAAGAAAAAGATGTACGTTTTTAAAGGTGGTGCATCTGCTGCAAAAACTCGTAACGATATGACTGTTATGGCAAATGCTATAAACAAAATGGTTAAAGGTGAAAGTTTAAAAGATGCATACAGCGAAAACTTTTTCCCTCGTGGTGTAAGACATATAGACTTTACAGAAATCGAACCTGCAAGCAAACGTGCCGTTGATATGATAGTTGCAAAAACAACAAAACAAGACTTTGTAACAGAACTACCTATTCCTAAAAATGACTTAGTTCCTATCGCAAAGCCTGTTGAAGATGTTTCTAAAATAAAAATAGCTCTTGTTACATCAGGTGGTATTGTACCTCTTGATAATCCTGACCGTATACAATCTGCCTCTGCTACACGTTGGGGTATGTATGATGTAAGTAATATAGGAACTTTAAAAGATACTGGCTATAAAACAATCCATGCTGGTTATGATCCATCTGCCGCTGATAGAGATGCCAACGTTGTTGTGCCTCTTGATGTTCTAAAGGATATGGAAAAAGAGGGTATTGTAGGTTCTTTAGATACACATTTCTACTCTACTGTTGGTACTGGTACAACAGAAAATGAAGCTCATAGAATGGGACTTGAAATTGCAAAAGTTTTAGAAGAACACAAAGTTGATGCCGTTCTTCTTACATCTACTTGAGGTACTTGTACTCGTTGCGGTGCAACGATGACAAAAGCTATTGAAAGTACTGGTATGCCTGTTATACAGTTTGCAAACCTTGTACCTGTTGCAAAAACAGTAGGTGCAAATAAAATCGTTCCTACTATATCAATACCTTATCCATTTGGAGATCCACTTACAAGTGAAGATACACAGTACAAACTTAGATACAAATTAGTGAGAAAGGGGCTTGAGGCATTAACTGCTGATGTGACTGAGCTTACGGTATTTTAGATGAATAAAAAAAACGTAGTTTTTATAGTTTCAATCGTACTTTTAGGTTTTATAGTTTTATGGGGAGCTTTTTTACCTGCTAGCTTCCAAGCAGCAGTTGACGGTTCTTTTGCATTTATTACAGCTTGGTTTACAGAATACTACATCTTAGTAATGAGTTCATTTGTTGTCTTTTCCTTTTTCCTATTATTTTCTAAATATGGTAAAATCAAGTTAGGTAAAGATGATTCAAAACCAGAGTTTTCCTTTATTTCTTGGTTTGCTATGTTGTTTAGTGCTGGTATGGGTATAGGTCTTGTATTTTGGGGCGTGGCTGAGCCACTTAACTACTATTTATCACCTATCTCTTCTGTTGACCCTATTTCACAAGAGTCAATCCGTTTTGCATTTCAAAAATCTTTCTTGCACTGGGGACTTCACCCATGGGCAGGTTACGTTGTAATAGGTGGCTCTCTTGCCTATTTCCAATATAGAAAAGATAAGCCTGGACTTATAAGTAGTTTACTTATTCCAATTATCGGCGATGAGCGAGCAAGTGGACCAATCGGTAATGTAGTTGATGTTATAGCAATTTTTGCAACAGTTGCTGGTGTTGCTACATCTCTTGGACTTGGAGCATATCAAATAAACAGTGGTTTAAACTACCTCTTTGGAATACCTGAAAATAATATGGTAGTTGCTATTATCGTAATCGTTACAACTTGTATGTTTATTTTATCTGCTGTATCAGGACTTGATAAAGGTATCAAAATCCTTTCAAATACCAATGTTATATTAGCCTTTATTATTATGGTACTTACTATGATAGTTGGACCAACTGTTTTAATATTCAAAAATTTATTTGTTGGTATGTTTGATTATATCGTTAACCTTATACCTGATATGTTACCACTTAATGTTGAAGAAAATAGATCTTTCTTAAGTAGTTGGACAGTATTTTATTGGGCTTGGTGGATTGCTTGGGCTCCATTTGTTGGAAGTTTTATCGCTAGAATTTCAAAGGGTAGAACTATTAAAGAATTTGTTATTGGTGTGCTTTTCGCTCCACTTTTAGCATCTGTTATATGGTTTGCAGTCTTTGGTACTGTTGGTATCAACCTAGGTCCAGATGTAGCCGCAGAAGCCGTTGCAAACACTTCTACTGCTGTATTTGTAACTATGAGTCATTATAGTCTTGGTGCTATAATCTCAGGTCTTACAATTATACTTCTTTGTACTTTCTTCGTAACATCTGCTGACTCAGGTACTTTCGTACTTGGTATATTTAGTAGTAATGGTGACCTTAACCCTACAATTTCTCGTAAAGTTCTTTGGGGCGTTATCATAACTGCCGTAACTCTTGTACTTATGTTTGCTAGTGACTCTGGACTTCAAAACGTTCAAACTGCCTCCATTGTGGCAGCATTACCGTTCTCCTTTGTAATGATATTTGCAATGATTTCCTTTATTAAAGCACTATTACAAGAAAAAGTATAAATTTAAAAAAGGCTGGAAAAATCCAGCCTTTTTTATTTGATTTTTATATTATATTATTCTGTTTAGCTTAATTACAAAATATAGCAAAATACATTTTCATAACAAAACAACGGATTTGTGGTTTTGTCGAAAATATGAAAATTATATTTTTCATTTGCAATGCACCCTTACTACAATCTTGCAACATTGCAATTTTAAAATTTATTTTATTCTTAAACTAAATACTTTTTTTCCAATGCCTCTACTAAATTTGTATATTTTTTTTGAATACCAAGTTCTGATGCTCGGTTCTCACTTTTCTCACATGCTTCGTTAACATATGCAATTACACCTACGCTAAGGTTTTTTCTCGCAAACATATATACTAAATCATCTTCTTTTTCGATGTGTCTTGCAAGTAAATTACAATATCCAACAGCATGTGCTATTACATCAAGTTTCGCAAAATCATCGCCATTTTTAACTCTTTTTATAGAATCTTCTAAGTCAAGCATAAACAATCTCCCCAAATCATGCTCAACTAACATACCATTTTTTACAAGTTTTTCAGCTACCAAACCAAGCTCTTCCATCATTTTACTAAACAAAACAACTTCTTCTTTGTTGTGATGATGTCTATCAGCATAATTTCTAACAAAATCAATCATTTTTACAAAATCATCATATATGATATCTTCACCATTCATTATACCAAAACAAGCTCTTCTAATAACTAAAAGCATTCTTTTAATAAGTTTATGTTCCTCCATCATTAAATCTATTGCATCCACTTATACACCTATGATATTAAAATCATTTTCCTTTCTAAAAGTCATTCCTTTACTTGTAACAAAAACTTCAATCCATTTCTCAATCAATTTATGAAATGTATCAACGGAACCACCTACAATATCCCAGTATTGTTTATGCACATCAATAGATTGTTCCCATTTAATGTACTCATTAGTATTTTCAACAACTACATTTACTCTATCACATGGCATACCTGCAAGTAGATATGTATATACTCCGTTAAAGCATTGCTCAGGGGTATTATAGCTCTCGCTTTCATTTGCATACTTTTCAGAATTTTCAACAAAAACATTTTCAATTTCCTCAAAAGTCAACAGTCCATCTTTTAAAGCCTCAACTACAACATAAGCAAGACGTTTTTCAACACTCGCTATTCTATTTTGAAGCCATCCATGTATATTGCTACTGTCTATTATGTCTTCTAAGTCACCTTTAACTGGTTCTCCATATTCACTATTGCAAAAGTTTAAAATGCTGTTATATTCTGCACCTTTACTTTTTATTGTATCAAAAATAGCTAGTATAATATCTTCTTCCACTAAAATTTTATTATACAACCAATAATGTATAGGACCCAAAAACTTACTCATATAGCTACACCTCACTTTTTTTATATCATACTATTATTATACACTTTTTTTTATAAAATTAAAACAAAAATATAAAAATTTCTACTTGGAAACATTGCAAAATTGAAACAATGGCAAAGTGACACCATTTCCACAATTTTTTTCAAAAGTCGCAAGGCCGTTGTTTTGTTATGAAACAGATTTTTCTATATTTTTACAATTAAGCCACTTAATTTATTGATATTTTTTAAATAATAAAACAGGCTGTAAAAAAATACAACCTGTTTTATTTAAAAATATATTTAAACTTTTTTTTGCTTTTTAAATTTAAAAAAATCAATTTCTGCAATAAAAACTGCCATTAAAATGAATATTCCACCAATAAGTATATTTAAAGTCAAATATTCATAGCCTAACATAATGGACAAAGTTGTTGCAAACAAACTCTCTGTTGAAATAATTATAGATGTTTTAGTTGGCGATACAACTTTTTGAGCTTTCGTTTGTAAAAAATAACAAATAGATGTTGAAAAAATAGCTAAATACAATACTGGTATCTGCTTTACATTCGGTATAAACTGCTTAAAGTCCTCACCAATCAAAGTAAACATTATTATAGATAATATTCCCGCAGTAAATATTTGTAGATATATTATAGGCTTAGTGTCCATTTTTGTAGAAAAATAGCCAATAGACACTGTATGAAGAGCGAAACATATAGCCGATGCAAAGGTCAAAATCTCTCCTAACCCAAAACTTGTAAACCCAACAGAAAAATCAATAGATAATACAGAAACTCCTATCAAACATAATATAGCCGATACAAAAGCACTCCATTTAGGTTTTACTAAAAAAATCATCCAACTTATAAAAGGCACAAAAACTACATTTGTAGCTGTTATGAATGCGTTATTCCCAGGAGATGTATAAACTAACCCATAGGTTTGAAAAGTAAAGCTTAGGAATAGTAAAACTCCCGTTATTACGCCTCCATAATTTTTTTTGGAAAATATTTCTCTTAAATCTTTTAAAAATACGATTGTAAAAATTATAGTTGCAACAACAAATCTATACGCCATTATAAAAGAGGAGTCAAATCCATTATCTATTGCCATCTGAGTAGCAATAAATCCACTTCCCCAAATGAAAGCAACTATAAGTAATACTAATACATAAAGTTTTTCTTGTTTGATAATAACCTCCTATTTTATACCGGACATTGCAACTCCTTCAACAAAACGTTTTTGGAATATAAAATAAACTATCATAATCGGCACAATAGTTACAGCAGTTGCTGCAAACAATCCCCCATAGTTAGTTGTATTTTGTCCACTAAACATGTTAAGTGCAACAGATATAGGGAATTTATCTGTATCTTGTAAAACTAAATACGGCCAAAGGAAATCTTCCCAGTTCCAAAGAAATAAAAATATAACAAGTGCTGATATCATGTTTATAGATAAAGGTACAGCTATGGTATGAAATATTCTAATTTCTGATGCACCATCTATCCTTGCAGCCTCAAGTAACTCATTTGGTATACCATCAGTCATAAACTGCTTCATCATAAATATACCAAAAGACGAATAAAGACTTACTATGATAATCGCTGTATACGAGTTATAAAGACCCATTATATTTATTAAATTATACGTTGGTATCATCATAACTAAAGATGGAACCATCATTGTAAATAATATAAGTCCATACACAGCTTTTTTTAACTTAAAATTATATTTTGCTAATACAAAACCACAAAGTAAACTTGTGTAAAGTGCAATTGCAGTTTTTACTGTTGCTAAGTACATTGAGTTAAGAAAATATCTATCTATGTTAAATCTGTCAACAAGTTCTGTATAATTTGTTAAAATCCATTCTTTTGGTAAAAAACTAGGTGGAAAAGCGTTTATCTCTCCGTTGCTTTTAAATGTTGATAACATAAGCCATATAAAAGGCAAAAGCATAGTTATCGCACCGAGTGTTAAAATTACATATATAATTATTTTACCAACGCCAATTTTTTTCTTTCTCATTAATTTTCACCTGCCTTTGCAACCTTAAACTGAATAAATGTAATTACCATGATTATAACAAATAACACCATAGATAAAGCTGAAGCATAACCAAATCTATATTTAGTAAATGCCTCTTCAAAAATCAACAATGATATAACATTTGTGGTATTGTTTGGCCCACCACTTGTTAAAATCATTATTTGTATGAAACTTTGGAAGTATGACATTATAGACGTTATAACTATAAAAATAACTGTTGGTTTAACCAATGGTACAGTTATTTTAGTAAAAATCTGTCTACTATTTGCTCCGTCTATTTCTGCAGCTTCACATACATCACCTGGAACATTCATTATAGCAGCTAAAAATATTATAGTTGCATACCCTACATCTTTCCATATAGTCATAGCGATTACCGAAGGCAAAGCTAGACTCGGATCAGTCAGCCAGTTTTGACCAACAAAACCAAAAGCCGCAAGTATCATGTTCAAAAGACCTATTCTTGGGTGATAAATCCACTCCCAAACTATGGAAACGGCAATAAGTGGCATAATAACCGGCAAGAAGTATATACTTCTCATGGTATTTTTAAGTTTAACTATTGCATTTATGAAAACAGCAATAATTAAACCTAAAACTGTTTTTAAAAAAACACAAGCCGCAGCAAATATAATAGTATTTCTAAGTGATGTTCTAAAAATAGGCGATACAAAAATTTGCTTATAGTTATCTAAACCTATGAAATCTTTTACCCCAATAATAGGATTCCACTCTAAAAAACTCCCATAAATACTGTAAATTAATGGACCAACAAAAAACACAAGATTAAATAGCAAGAGTCCACCCATAGCTAGAACAATCATTAAGTTTTTTTGATCCTCTATAAAAAATCTTTTTAATTTCTTATTCATAAATACACCTCAACGTGATTATATTACGTAGAAAACATTTTAAAACTAAAAGTATCTATGGCAATATTATATTAAACAACATTGCCATAGAAGTTAAAAACTTTTAAACCGTTAGTTTTATAAATTTATTCAAACAAATCTCTAAAATCATCCTCCATAAGCTTCAGTCTCTCAACTTTCACGCCTTCAAGATTTATGTATGCATTTTCAATTACTTGATTCACATCATCGCCCATAAGCACACCCTCAAGATTAGCTTTTATTACATCTTCAAGACCTGTTGGTAACACCGAAAATGCCGTTTTACCTGTTTCAAAAGTTTTCGTTACTGCATCACCAGCTGTATACGGTTCATACTCAACAACTATATTTCTGTTGTTCGCTACACCACTGTTAGATTTAACAATGTTCGTAACCGTTTCTTCATCTGTTAACATAAATTTTATTATATCGTTACATACTTCAAACTTTTCATCAGAAACATTTTTACTAATACCAAAAGTTGGTTCACCAACTGCTTTGTAGTATCCATCTTCATTTAGTCTAGGAACAGGGAAAGCTTTCATTCTAGCCTTCACTTCATCTTCAGACCAAAACTCTACCCATGTAGCACTGTGTATAAAAGCAACTGCATTTTCATTTAAAGTTTTTTCCGGAGAACCATTTCCATAGTTGAAGTAATCTGTTACACCTTCATCTTGCCATTTCTTAAGTGTTTCATACGGAGTACTATAAAACTCTATATCTCCAGCTTCAGTTGTAAATGTTACTTTATCATTATATTGTAAATTTTCTAAAATATTGAAGTTATAATCGAACCCTATTATACCATTGTTTGAATCTGTATAACCCTTTGCAAGTTCTGCAAACTCACCCCAAGTTTCAGGTATTTCTTCTATATCACCAACAACATCAGTATTTGCATACATAACATAAGTCAACAGAACCGTAGGAACAAAAATATCTTTTCCGTTTTCCCCAAGATACAAACCTTTAACATCAAGGCTATCTAGTATCTCATCACCTAAATCTAATTCTTTTGAAATAGGTAAAAGTACATCCATATATGAATCATGAGCAAGATACATATCAGGACCTCTACCGTTGTTAACTTCTAGAGGTAACTTTGTCCAGTAATCGCTCCAAGGTTGTTGTTCTATAACATAGTCAAATTCCCCACCTTGACTTTCTATGTGTTCTTTATAGTTTTCGAACATATCAAAGTAAAAACCATATTCTACTTCATCGCCCGGTATCCATACAGTAACCGTATCCTCAGACACACTGCTAGACCCACCACAAGAAGTTAGCACAACAGACATACCCACAATAACAGGTACAACATATTTCATTTTATTAAGCATTTATTCATCCTCCTCTTTTAGTAAATAATTTTACTATTAAGCACATTATACACTTTATCTTTTTAAAAGTCAACATATTTTTTCGAAATTTTTTTATATTTTTATTGTTTTTTCTATTGCAAATTCATCTCTTTCTTGATATTATATATATATATTGTATTATAACTATGTCTATAATCATATTTTTACACAATATTACTAGTAAATATTTTACTAAAAATCGAAAAGCGAGGATGTTATGAATAGAAAAACAAAAAAATGGGAAGATTTATCAATAACAAATATAAATGCGAAAGAGCAAACGGCAACTTTACTACATTATAGCAATGTTGAAGATGCTAAAAGCTTCAATAAAAAAAAATCTATAAACTTCAAGTCTTTAGACGGTACATGGAAGTTTAACTTGTTTGACGCTCCTGAATTTTTACCTAAGAATTTCACTAATAAGGATTTTGACTTTAGTGAATTTGAAGAAATTCCTGTACCAAGTTGTTGGCAACTACATGGATATGATGAAATGAGTTATACGGATCTTTACTATCCATTTCCAATAAATCCACCTTTTGTGCCTACTAAAAATCCAACAGGCCTATACCATAAAACTTTTAAAATTACAGAACTTAACAAAGAAAACGATACAATAATAAGGTTTAATGGTGTAGATAGTGCCTATGATTTTTATATAAACGGTAATTATGTAGGCTACGGAAAAGTTAGCCGTATGTCAACCGAATTTGATATAACAGATAAATTAGTTCTGGGCGAGAACAAAATAACAGTTGTGGTATACAAGTGGTGTGATGGTACATATCTTGAAGACCAAGATATGTGGTGGCTAAGTGGAATATTTAGAAGTATCGAACTTTTTGAAATCCCAAAGGTTAGTGTAAGGGATTTATTTGTAAAAACTAATTTTGATGATAGCTATACAGATAGTTTTCTACAACTAGAGTTATCTACAAAAAACTCTTTAAACAAAAAAATAAATGTATCCCTTCAAAATACAAAAGGTGTTGTTTTTGAAAAAGAATATCCAATTTCAAATGAAGATTTAATTTTAAATGAACTTATAGAAAACCCTTTAAAATGGAGTGCTGAAGAACCTAACTTATATAATCTTTTTATAAATATTAAAGATGAAAACATAGTCTATGATACTATTTCCTTAAAAGTTGGTTTTAGAAAAGTTGAAATAGTTGGGGACAAATTTTTAGTTAATGGAAAACAAATAATGTTTAGTGGCGTTAACAGACATGATTATAATCCATATACTGGACGTGTTGTTAGCTATGAAGAAATGAAAGAAGATGTTATCTTGATGAAGCAAAACAACATTAATGCTGTTAGAACTGCTCATTATCCTAACCAAGTTGAATTTTATGACCTTTGTAACGAATATGGTTTATATGTTATAGATGAGGCAGATTTAGAGTGTCATGGTTTTGAGCTTACAGGCGACTATTCAAACATAGTTGATAACTCTAACTGGGAAGTTACTATTTTAGATAGAATTAACCGTATGGTTAAACGTGATAAAAACAACCCTTGCATATTGTTATGGTCTTTAGGTAATGAGTCTGATGTCGGGAGTAATCTAGTTAAAGCATACAACCTTTGTAAAGAGATTGACAACACAAGATACGTACATTATGAGGGCGATAGACAAAGTCTTATTTCAGACGTTGATAGTACAATGTATTCAAGTGTCGAAAAACTTAAAGAAATAGGAGAAAATACTCATGGTAAAAAACCTCACCTTATTTGTGAGTATGGTCACGCAATGGGTAACGGACCTGGTGGCCTAGACGAATATCAAGAAGTTTTCAAATCATATAACAGATTACATGGTGGTTTTATTTGGGAATGGTTCGACCATGGTATCTATCAAAAAGATAAAAATGGTAATGAATATTTTGCATATGGAGGTAACTTCGGTGATACACCTACAAACGGTGCTTTTTGTATAGATGGATTGCTTTTTCCTGATAGAACGCCTTCACCTTCTCTAATGCAGTACAAACAAGTTATAGCTAAAGCAAACATTGTTTCTTTTGACTATGAAAAGGCTTCTGCAACTGTCAAAAACGACTTTGATTTTATAAGTTTAGATAATTTTATTTTAGAATATTCCATAGTTTCAGGGGAAAAAACACTTGTAACAAAAGCTATTGATTTACATAACATATGTGCTAAATCTGAAAAGTCCTTAGCAATCGACCTTGACCAATTAAAAACTACTGCTATTTATGATGACACTTACATAAATTTTTATTTTAAATTTAAAGAAGCTAATCTTTTTGCAAAAAAAGGTCATGTCATTTCTGTAAATCAGTTTTTATTACCTCTTGAAAAATCAACGGAAAAGATAATAGAAAAATCAGGTGATATAACAGTTAAAAATACTGATACTACTCTAAATGTAAGTATAAAAGAAAAAACTTATAATTTTAATAAGGTTTATGGTATACTTGAAAATATAGAAATTAATAAAAAAAATATACTTTCAGAGCCAATTACTTTTACTACATGGCGAGCATCTATTGATAACGATATGTATAAAGTTACTGACTGGAAAGAAAAGTACTTTTTACATATCGAAAGTGAACAAACAGAAAGCTTTGATTATAAAGTTTGTGACGACTCAGTAGAAGTATGCATACAAAAATATTTTGGCTACTTAAACCAAAGCTATGGTTATACATTAAGCTACACATATAGAATTTTAAATACGGGTTCTTTAGAGTTTAACTTAAATGGTAAATTTAAAAAATTTGGTAATGAAATTCCAAACATGATACCTAGAATAGGTGTAAAGTTTGCTTTAGATAATTTTGATAAAGTTAAATATTACGGTTTAGGAGAGTTTGAAAACTACCCTGATACAAAAACTAATGCTCTTATGGGCATTTATAACAAAACCATAGATGAAATGCATACACCATATATTAATCCACAAGAAAATGGCGGAAGATGTAATGTACATTGGCTTGAGCTAAGTAATGAGGCGCAAAGGTTAAAAATCGAAAATTCTTCACCATATTTTATAACAACACACAATTACTCTCTTGAATCCCTTGAAAAAGCAAAGCACGATTATGAAATACACCGAGAAAATAAAACATATATACACATCGATTATATACATAACGGTGTTGGTAGTAACAGTTGTGGTCAAGAACAGCTAGAACCATACAAAGCAAAGTTTAAAGACTTTGAAATGTCATTTATTTTAAAAGGAGATGCCCTATGCTAGATCTTAAAACAATACCTTTCAGCAGATTCGGTTCATATTTTGCTATAAACAAAGTCGATGAAGATTTTTATCTTAAAGATATGCACTGTGGAGATGAAGCACCTTTTAACATATTTAAAATAGAATTTTACATAAACAAAAACAAATTCACTCCGAAAGTTGAATACAGCGAAACTTACTTAAAGTTTTACGACGAAAATAACAATAATAGAAACGCAATTATTACTTTTGGACTCGAAAACACAATTAACATCTTGGCTGATGGTTTAAACATTAGACTTACTGCTATAAAAAACAAATACGATTCATTTATTTTCTATGGAGAAAATCGATGGTTATATGAACTTTATACTAAAGAAATCAAATTTTACTTTCACGAAATTTATGGACAATTTAAAATAAATTCACCGTGGAACATGGTTGGAAACGACTACATAAAAATAAATATACTGGGTGAACAAGAAAAAACCTATTTAATTATTGAAGATTTCACAACTGTTCAAAACAATAAAAGTTGTATGTCTTTTGAAGATGCTTTATCTAATAACTTGTCTGATTTTAGTCTATATAAAGATAAATTCACTTGTAAAAATCCTCGTTACAAGAACTCCTTTGATTTAGCCACATACATTAACTGGAGCTCTGTTGTACGACCGTCTGGTATTTTATCACATTATGCTATGTATATGTCTAAAAATTGGATGAATAATATATGGAGCTGGGATAACTGTTTTAACGCTATGATGCTTAAAGACAACTTTATAGATCTAGCCCTAAATCAGTTTGAGGTATTTGTTGAGCATCAAGATGAGTATGGTCAATATCCTGATTTTATTAATAATAAGTTTAAGTCTTTTAACTGTGTAAAGCCACCTATACACGCTTTTTCGCTAAAGAAATTAATGG
>JBKEBX010000018.1:0-8319 GCA_047973385.1 Lachnospirales bacterium
CACACTTCTTTGTGGTACAACATCCTCGCATCGTTCGTATGATAATCCGAAAAATTGTCTTATTAAATATACTTTTAATAAAATTTCTAGTTCTTTTTTACTTCTTCCTGCTACTTTATCTTTTTTATTGTAGTAAGGGCTTATAAGTTCTATCCATGCATTTATTGGTAATATTTCGTTTATTTCCCCATAAAACTTTTTTTAATTTGTATATTTACTTGTTTCTTCTCTAAATAATGATATTTGCATTTACTCATGTCCTTTTTATCTTATTATATCATTTTTTTAGAGTTTTTTCATCAATTTTGCAACGTTGCCATTTAGCTTGTTATGTCATAATAATAATTATAATAAATAAAATCTTTGTTATAATTTGTTAAAATATATAAAAGATAAGTCAGCTATTGTCAAAACAACTTAAATTTATTGATATTATTGCAATAAAATGATAGATAATGTATAATTATTATAGAAGTTATAAAAATATAGTGAGGTGATATAGTTGACTATACAAAGAGAAGTTGTATTAGGTGGAATTTTACATGATATTGGCAAGTTTGTTATGCGTGGACAGAATAGTAATATAAATCATTCGGTGTCAGGGTTTGATTTTTTAAAATCGAAAGGGTTTGATAATGTTGCTGTTTTAGAGTGTGTAAGTTGCCATCATAAAAAGTTTATGGGACAAGTTAAAGAACACAGTATTGCAAATATTGTTTATGTTGCTGATAACATAGCATCGGCTATAGATAGACGTGATGATATAGGAGAGGAAGAACAAAAACAAAGTAAATGGAAGAAAGATGCAGTTTTAGAAAATATTTTTAATACAATAAATTATAGTAAAGATAGTAAAGCATTAAACAGTTTTTATACCCTAGATGTTTTAAGAGAGGATGCTTCTATAATTGAAAATTTTACAGATGACAATAATAAAACAAATTCAACGGGAGTATATAATAGTGCTTTTGGGTTGTTTGATAGTGCTTTTTCCAGAATAGATTTTGAAAATGATTCCATAGAATCTATATTAAATGTACTTGAGGTTACAACAAGTTTTGTGCCATCTTCAACTGACAATACCCAAAAGATAGATATATCTTTGTATAATCATTCGAAAATTACTGGTATGATAGCAAGTTGTATTTATAATTATTTTAAAGAAAATAAAATATCTGATTTTAAAACCAAATGTATGAGCGATGATATATATAATAAAGATATGTTTATACTTGCGTCCTATGACATATCAGGTATACAAAGTTTTATTTATAACTCTGCAGAAAAAAATGCATTAAAAATGTTAAGAGGTCGTTCTTTTTACCTTGAACTTATGACTGAACACGTTATAGATGAGATTTTAGAAAGTATGGAGTTAACACGTGTAAACCTTTTATATTCTGGAGGTGGACATTTTTATTTATTATTACCTAACATAGATAAATACAAAAATCTTTTAGATGATGCAACTATAAAAATAAATGATTTTTTGATGAATGAGTTTAACGGTGTTTTATCTATCTCCCATGGATATAGTATTTGTACTGCAGATGACTTAAGAAACTCTAAAGAAAAAGTGAAAACAAAAAACCTGTTAGGCGATGTTTTTAGTAAGACAAGTCAAAATATTAGTAAAAAGAAGTTGTCAAAGTATTCAAAAGAACAGCTAAATACTATTTTCTTTAACGAAAGCTCAAAAGAAGAAAGTAGGGAGTGTATGGTTTGCAGAACAACGAAAAATCTTGTTGAAAACATTGATAAAAGTGGCCAGTTTATATGTGATGTTTGCGACTCATCTATAAGATTAGGTAGCGAGATACCAAAACTGACAAATAAACTTCTTGTTGTTACAGAAGATAAAAACAACTCATTGTTTAACTTGCCATCACTTAGCAATAAAAACAAACTTAAATACATAAGTATATGTACTGTGGAGGAAGCGAAAGACTTACTTGAAGATAGTGGATTTTGTAGAATATACTCAATAAACAAGTATTTATCAGGGAACAAGTTTGCTAATAATCTATGGGTAGGAAACTATGCCTATAAAAATGATTTTAAAGAATTTTCTGAAAGTTCTATTGGTATAAATAGGATAGGTGTATTGCGTATGGATATTGATAATCTAGGAACAACAATATCAAAGGGATTTGAAACAAAAGGAGATTATCCATATCAATATGTTTCTTTATCTAGAAGTAGTATGTTGTCGTATAACTTATCCTTATTTTTTAAAAATGAGATAAATAAGATTGCTAAAAATGGTAGGAGTTTTACTTTGATGGAAACATATCTTCTAGAAAATGACAGAAACATTAGTATTGTTTATTCTGGTGGAGATGATTTGTTTGTTGTAGGTGCTTGGAATGAAGTTTTAGAGTTTGCTGTTGATGTTAACAATGCCTTTAAAAAATTTACGAATGGTAAAGTAACTTTATCAGGTGGCTTTGCTATGTTTAAACATAATTTTCCAGTTTACCAAATGGCAAAAATTACTGGAAAGCTTGAAGAACTAGCTAAAAGTAGAGTTGATGAAAATGGTATCAAAGTAAAAAATGCAATAGCTTTGTTTGGAGAAAATGAAGATACACAAATGGTGTATGACTGGTCAAAATTTGAAAATGATATTTGCAAAGACAAACTAAAGTTTTTGATAGATAATTTGCAAGATGAAGAGGGTAGGGACGAAACTAAAATAAATGTAGGTATGTCTATGATATACAAGCTTATGAGTTTGCTTATAAATACGGATAAAAATAGCATAAATATAGCTAGAATGGCATATACACTTTCAAGACTAGAGCCAAAGGAAGATAGCAAAAAAGAAACATTTAACTTGTTTAAAGAAAAAATATATGAATATTGTAAAAACAAAGAGGATAGAGAACAACTAGTAGTAGCGATATACTTATATGTATACTTAAATAGAAAGGACTAAAAAATTATGAATAACAATAATTCTAGACAAAAACAAAATAGTGGTTATAAAGAAAACACAAAAACTAGACCGAATTTTGCGAATATAGCTGAAGAGGCAGAGTGGGTTATAAAAAGTTTGGTTGAAAAACATGGAAAAAATGTTGTTAAAACGAATCAGATAAGAAAAATACTAACTATTGTAAATTCTATAGATGCTAAACACAGTCTGACTCAAGATGCTCAAATTGATAGTGATGTTGAAGATATGTTAATAAATTTAAAAATCAAAATAGCCTATCAGTCGGGGAGAGAACCCGCAGTAAAGTCATTTATTAAAACAAGTAAATTAGACTCTAAACTTGATGAGGTTTTAAAGAGTAAAAGCTCAAAAGCTTTAAAAGAATATATCAAATATACAGAGGCATTAGTTGCATACCATAAGTTTCATGTAAAGGAGAAATAGATATGAGTGAGTTAAAAGGTTTACAAGGAAAAGCTTTAGTAGAAGCAAAGTTGTTTTTAGAAACAGGTTTACATATTGGAGGAACAGATGAGTTTTCAGCGATAGGTGCCATAGATTCTCCTGTTGTTAGAGATACTATAACTCGTGACCCATATATTCCAGGAAGTTCTTTAAAAGGGAAAATGCGTTATTTATTAGCTAGAACTGAAGCAAATAATGGTATAATGAGTAAAATTGATAATGAAAGTATGAGTATAAAAAGATTGTTTGGTTCCTCAGGGGATAATATAGTTATATCAAGACTTCAGTTTTATGATGTGTTTTTAGATGATAAAAGTGAAGCTAACAGTAGAGTTAAATACTTTACAGATGGTTCTTTAACGGAATCGAAAGCTGAAAATACTATTAACAGACTTACAGCAGTTGCTACCCCAAGACAAATAGAAAGAGTTGTTAAAGGTGTTGTTTTTAACTTCAAAGTCAGTTATTCGGTTGAGGATATAGAAGACGTTTTAGAAGATTTTGAAAACTTAAAAAAATGTATTGTTTTACTTGAAAATGATTATTTAGGTGGAAGTGGAACTCGTGGAAATGGACGTGTTAAGTTTGATGATATAAGTATAAACTGTGAAGCAATATTTGATAAAAAAATTGAAGAAGAAGTTGAGAGTAAATTTAAGGAAGTGTTTGAGGTGTAGTATGGAAAGGTATATATATCAACTTGAGTTTACAACACCTGTGCGTTTTGGTGAAAGTGAGCATAGCGTTCATTTATCAAACTGTAGCTATGTTGCTGATGCCTCTCTTTTATATAGTGCTATTTCTAATGAATGGGTTAGTATTTTTGGTGTAGAAGACTATGAAAAATTTGTAGAAAAAGTTAAAAAAGATGAATTTACTTTATCGGGTTTGTTACCGTATTTTGATGATGAGCTTTACGTTCCAAAGCCTATTTTGTATGTTGAAAGAGATGCTTTAAATAAAGAAAAAGATGATGCAAACAGTTCTGAGATAAAGAAAAAGATGAAAAAACTTAACTTTATTCCTATAAGTCATTTTAATGATTATTTAGACTTTGTAAAAGGTGTAAGCGATTTAAGTTTCGATTATGTAAGTAGTTTTGCAACAGAGATATCTAACACTAGAGCTAGTATATCAAGAGAATCAGATGTAGATACCTTGCCATATGTTGTTTCAGGATATAAGTTTCATGAAAAATCAGGACTTTATTTTATTATAGAAACCTGTGAAAATTTAAAGGAAAAGTTAGATGTTATAATGAAGAGTCTTAGCTTAACGGGTATTGGTGGAAAAAGATCTTCAGGGTTTGGTAAGTTTGAGTTAGTAGATGAGGCTTATATACTTGATGAAGAATATCCTTTGTATAGTTGCGATGAGCATTTGGCTAGACTTATTGATGTAAAAGGTGATTATTATATGAGTTTGTCTATTGTAAAACCAAGTTATACAGATATGTCGGATTTTATAGATAATGAAAATTTCTATAAACTAACTAAAAAGAGTGGTTTTGTTTTTTCAAAGGATTATGCTAAAAATCATTTGAAGAAAAAGGATTCATATGTTTTTGACATGGGCTCTTGTTTTTGTAAAAAGTTAGATGGTTCACTTGTTGATGTATCAACAAATCAAGGAACACATCCAGTTTATTTATATGGTAAAAGTTTGTATTTGGGGGTGAAGTTATGAAATCAACAAAAATCACTTATGAGTTAGTTGTTGATAGTTCTTTACATATAGGTAGTGGGGAACAACTAAACCGTTTAGATTCTTTTAAAGAAAACCAAACAATATATATACTTGATGAAAACAAAGTTTTAAAGTTGTTAAAAGATAAAAACCTAGTTGATGCTTTTGCTAAATATGTATCATTCGAAAGTAAAAATGCTGATATAGGACTGTTTATGAAAGAAAAAAGAATAGTAAAAGAGTTAAAAGAAAAATGTGTCAAAAGTCAGTTTGTTCATAACGACTCACCGAAAAATATTAATCTTTGCGTAAAAGACATATACGGAAAACCATACATACCAGGAAGTACTATAAAAGGGGTTGTTGTATCTTCACTTATTGACTATCGTTTAGCTAAAATGGAAGGATATTCTAAAAACTTAACAAAAAAAGATGATTTGTTTCAGTTAGTTTTTGGTGAAGATTTTAAAAGAGTTTTATCAAACATTTCTGTAAGTGATAGTACATCTGTTGATATGAATAATGTAGAGATAGTAAAAAAAATGGGTGTTAACTCTATAACTAGTAAGCCAGAAGGAACAGGAGGTAATGGTTTAAACATTTATAGAGAGTGCTTAAAAAAAGATTCAAAAGTTGAATTTACTATTAACCTTATAGGTGATGATTTTTCAAAAGAAGAAATAGAAAAAGCTATAAAATATAGAACCTATAAAATCATCGGCTCTAAAGGTGTTATAGGTATGCCCTATGTTAACTTGAAACGTTTGATACCTATAGAAATCAAAAGAGCAGAGATTCCACTTATACTAGGTGGTGGTGCAGGTTTTCACTCTAAAGTAAACCTTATGGGTATACATAAAGATGTTTTAGTTGCAAATGGCAAAGCTAAAAGCTTCTTAGATAGAAAATTTAGTAGATACAAAGCTAAAAGCCATGAAGTGACATCTCCTAGAATTATTAAACTTAACACTAAGGGTATGATTATGGGAGCATGCCACTTAAATGAAGTTTATGTTAAGGAGCTAGTATGATAGTAAAACTAAAAATAGAAATAGATAAGACGGTGTTTGAAAACAAGAAAGTTTATAGTAGCTTTGGTTCAATCTTCCAAGGTTTTTTGATGGATACTATATGTCCATCATATGCTGATAAATTACATATTGATGGGATTAAGCCCTATTCACAGTATCTTTATACTGAAAAAGATAAAGCGTATTGGGTTGTAACAACTCTCACAAATGAGGCTTATGATAAAATTATTTTACCATTAATGGATAAAAATTTGACTTGTATAAATTTGACACATAAGGAGTTGAGCGTTCCAATTATTGATAAAAAAATAATAGAGCATATTTCCTATGATGATTTAATAAAAAAAATATATATAGAGGAAGAGCCTAAAAAATATGTAAAGTTAAAGTTTGTCACACCAACATCTTTTAAAAGTCATGGGGAGTACCTCTTTTACCCAAAACTTAGTAACATATTATTTAGTTTAATTCAAAAGTTTGATGCTAACGCTTTAGATAATAAACTTTATGATGAAGAAGTTTTTGATGAGATACTAAAAAGTATAAAAATAGTTAGCTATAACTTAAAAAGTACAAAGTTTCATCTTGAAAAAACCACAATACCGTCTTTTAAAGGGGAAATAGTTATATCCATAAAAGGTAATGATACTATAAAACGCCTAGTAAATCTTATTTTGGCTTATAGTAATTATTCAGGAATAGGCATTAAAACAGCTATTGGAATGGGTGGCATAGATATATAAAGGAGGTTTTATGGGAGATAAAGTAGAAGTTTTAAAGCAAACAAAGGGTTATGACGAAAAATATATTTTGTTCTCACCACTTGGGTTTACAGACCCTATACGAGAATATAATGATGGGGCTATGTTACATATTGCAAGAAAGTATAGACCACATAAGATATATTTATATATGACGGCTGAAATCGTTAAAAAGCATAAAGAAGATAACAGATATATTTTAGCTTTAGAGTCTATAGGTTATGAGGAAAGTAAAGTAGAAATCATAGAAACTGATATTGTTGATGCAGATAATTTTGAGTTATTTTATTATGAATTTTCTAAAATTTTTGAGGATTTGAGAGCAAAACATAATGAAACTATTTTAATAAATGTATCATCAGGTACAACACAAATTAAAAGCAATTTATATAATAACATTATAGATAACTCTATACCGGTGCAAGTTAGAAGTCCTAAAAAAGAAGCTAACGACTCTAAAACTACAAAAAATCAAGACTATTTTATAGAAGATGAAATAGAAAATAACAAAGATAATGGTGACGAGTATGTAAACAGAGCTTTTGAACAACCTCAAACAAATCTAAAGAAACTCATTTTGCGACAAAACATCAATACGCTTATCGAAAACTATGAGTATTCTGTGGCTTTGCAAATAGCAAAGCGTAACAAAAACTATTTTGATAGTGATGTTATAAATCTACTAGAGTTTGCAAAAGACAAAATCGATTTTAATGTAAAAGAATGTAGAAAAGCAGTAAAAAATATGAAAAGATTTGAAAGATATGTAGACAATAACGTTGATGAAAGTCTAGAATATATTAACAACATAGAAATAAAAATAAAAAAAGAACAATACTTAGATTTTGCGAGGAGTATAACGCCTATTGTTGATTTGCTTTTTGAAAAATATGTATGTAGTGTGTTGAACTATGATTTAAGTAAAGCAGTTTCAAATGGTAAAATATACTGTAACAAACTTGATGAAGATATACAAGATAAAATGAAATCAGAATATAGACATTTACAAAATGATGTATCGTTAAGCTACTCACATCTGTATTTTGTTATACTAACGAAATGTAGAGATGAAGATGTTTTAAGGCACTGTAAAAATTTGTATGTTTTTACAAAAAAAATCAGAAATGTTGTAGCACATAATATGCAAATGCTTGATAAAAAAACGATTGAAGATAAAACGGGAGTAAGTCTTACAATAGTTTTTAACAGCATGCAAAAATTGTATTTAGAACTAAATAAAAACTTAAATAGTAACTGTTTTGAAAGTTACAAGCTTATAAACGAAGATTTACAAAAGTTTTTAAAATAGATGGGATGTGATTTTTTGGGTAGTTTTGTTTATGATAGTGATTTTTATGATTTGCCAAGTGGTTATTCTCAAAGAAGTATGTCATATCTGGTTTTACTAATATATGATGTAGTGGACAATAAACAAAGA
>JBKEBX010000006.1:0-257133 GCA_047973385.1 Lachnospirales bacterium
ACTATTTGTACTATTTTATTTGTGAATATATTTTCTTTAGAAAAAGATGTAGCATCAGACAGCACGCTATAACCGCCACTGTTATAATAAAATATTTTTTTAGATTCACAGTATATTTATCATTAAAATCAATATCATATAATTCATCATTACATTCAAAATCATATATATCATAAATCTCATGTTCAAAGTTTGTTTTATTACTAACATCAGACTGATTCTCATTAACTTCTAGTAATTCTTCTAAACTATTATCAGATTCATTCTCATTAACTTCTAGTAATTCTTCTAAACTATTATCAGATTCATTCTCATTAACTTCTGGTAATTCTTCTAAACTATTATCAGATTCATTCTCATTAACTTCTAGTAGTTCTTCTAAACTATTATCAGATTCATTCTCATTAACTTCTAGTAGTTCTTCTAAACTATTATCAGATTCATTCTCATTAGCTAGATTATTACTTTCTAAAGAACAGTTTATACTAGCCTTTGAGTCAATTAATTTAATAAATAACTCTTGTTTTTCTAAATCAAGAGTTTGTTTAGCTTGAGAAAATTTTTTAAAGTTTTGATCTATTTCCATTATTTCTTCTTTTAAAATTGGTTCAAAAACTTTTATTGTTTGTGCGTCAAAATAATAAGCACCACTATAAATTTTATTTACTGGCTCATCAAATTTTTCGATTTTAAGTAAATTAGCACTTGCTATGACGCTATTATCAAATTGAAATAAAATTAAAGCATCTTTAGAAGCTTTCATTCCACTAGTTCTAAAAAAGTATTTACCATTTCTTTCATTGATTAGTTTACCTATAAAAAAATTTTTTTGAAGATCTTCACGACTCGTATTTGGAAATTCTGTTTTCGCACTCATAGGCAATATTCTTATACTTGTATGTATTATAGACAAATTTAAACCCCTTTCTATAAATATTAAAGTTATAAATAAATTTTAAATAACTATTGTCTAATACTGAATATTTCGACATAACACTACATGAACACAATAAACATAAACCACTCATGTATCATTAAGTCAAAATTTAAACCTAGTGCTATCACCCTAAAAATATTCGATATATCTTAACAATAAATAGTTATTAAGAAACATTAAGTGTTTTCTAGTTTCGTGTTGTGGAATCATAGTATTTAATTTTTTGTACCGCTAATATAGTTTCTATATTATATCATATAATATTTACTTTATATATGATTTTTGTTTACAAATAATCTAAAAAACATTAGTTTTATGTATTATTTCGATTTTAAATATAAATTTTTAATTATTTCTAATAATTTCAACTTTATAGCCATCAGGATCTGTTACAAAAAAATAATTTGGAATATTACCTGATAACCCTTTTAGTTCTCCAACTTCATACTTAAGACTTTTCATCCTTTTTTGTTCACTTTCTAAATCATCAACACCAATTGCAATATGTGAAAAACCATTTCCTACTTCATAAGCATCACTACCTATATTATAAGTTAATTCAATCTCATATTGACCAACTTCTGAGCTAATGTAAACAATGATAAACCCTTTATCACTATGATCTAATCTTCTTGTTTCAAAAAGTCCAAGTGTTTTATAAAACTCCAATGATCTATCTAAATCTTTTACTCTTAAACAAGTGTGTAACATTTTAACCATTTTTCCACCTCTTATTTCCATTTTTAAATATTAAGATTATTTAATTTAAAATTATATTATCAAATTCATTATTAACTAAATTGCCATCTAAAACATATAAATAGCTATAGTGACTTGGTATTTGAGTTTGCGTATTAGGATAAGTTATTACACTTATAAAATTTTCACAACCTCCAGAAGTTCTTATATCTCTTTCCATATCAGCTTGTTCACCTGTTCTATTTATTGTACTATTTTGAGGTGTTATGTTATACGCATTTGAAACACCACCTAAGGAATCTGCTATAACATGTCCTTCATCTAGAGTTTTAGACTCTACTCCAGGAACTTTAGCCTCATCACTATAATATCTACCACTAGATAAAACTGGTTCTGTATCATCATCTTGCAAAACTATATTGTCGGCAGTAACTCTTATAAGCTGACCATACTCATTTGTGAAACCATAATAAATTCTATCACCATAGCCAATATCTACAACAGAATTAGATTGCCTTTCTCCATTTAAGTCACCTCCATATACATCTATTAGTTCGTAATTATAAAAACCTAGATTTGCATCTTCTAGACTGTTAGAAATTATAATAACTCTTTTTAAATCATCTTCCCATGTAACTGTTGCATTCATATCCTCTGCAACATCTTTAAGGGGAATTAGTGTTCTATCATTAATTATTACTGGTTCTTGATTTTCAAATGCAACCTCACTATCATTCACATACACGCCTATATTATTAGAATGATTGTCATATTCAGTTGGAATTATCTCATTATTATTCATGTATATATTTCTATTTTTTTCATCCCATCTTACTGTGTAGCCTAAATCCTCAGCTACAAATCTTATTGGAACTAAAGTTCTGCCATTAATTATTACAGGTTGCTGATCAAAATCTACTAATTCACCATTAACAGAAACTGTTATATTGCTCGCTAAAATTTCAATAACAATGTTTGCACTAAATACTATTGTAAGTGCCAATACAACAACTGTCATAGTTAAAGTTTTTTTTACAAAGTAACTGTTGTTCATTTATGAAAGGGCCTCCTTTTTTAAATAATTTTTAATTACTTATTTATATTATATAGGATTGTCTGAATATTATCAAATAATATTATAATATAATTTAACTAAATATTGCATTAATAAAAATTCTATATGTTTATTAAGTTCTAGTAGAACTTCCATATTTTACAGTGTTTGGTCCAAATTGTTCTTGAATAATAATCCTTAAATCCTTTTATAACTCTATATTTATCTTGTAATTATATAAACTTGTAACTATCAATTATAGACGAATGGTATGTATTTGTATTTATTTTCTTTCTACTTTGTCGGTTTCTAAGATTAAAGAATAGTTAACTAATGTTTAAGTTTATTTATCATGAAATATGATTTATTCTCTTCTTTTAAAAACACTATGATATTTTACCATATAAACTAGGTATTTTTATCAGTTTTGTAGGTATTAAGTCTCGATAAAAAATGTATAATATTACTTTTGTTTGCATTACACACAAATTATAGTTATTAAATTTTATTCATTTTTGTTTCAATTCTCTATAAATACTATGCTATTAAACTAATCGATGCTACATAAACTATGATATAAGAAACTATAATCTAATATAACTTATTTTGTATACTCTGTAATCCCATTGGCATCCATCCATTTTTTCTTACTATCCATAAGTTTTTGTATATAACTGTAATCTAAGTCATGATTAATTAATATACTTCTTGTTTCAAATAAATCATTATAAGTTAAGTATGGATAATCAACAAGTTTATGGTAACCTGTACTATAATTTATAGCATATTCTAAATTATTATCTTCCATAATCCAATCATCTACTGTATTTTCCACCCCTTTTAATACTTTAAGTGCTGAATCATAGTATTTTTTTTCAAGCGTTTCATCATATAAATAAAATAAAAAGTTTACATTTGCTAAATTATGATTTAAGGAAGCATCTGTTTTTTTGTTACCGTTTTTATGCATATAATCTTCTACTAAAATTCCATCTTTATATTTGTAATTATGTTCATTAAAATAATCAACTAAAAAATCTCCATAGTTTTTAGCTGCTTCTAAAAACTCATCATATTCATATCTTTTATATGCTCTTATATAGCCTGTAAATAAATCAGTATTAAATCTTGTATCATAATAATTTTCACTAAGACCAAAGTCCTCGTATAACCAACTTGATCTATAATTAGATTCAAAATAACCATCACTATTTATATTTTTTAAAGCTGTATCCATCATTGTAAAACCAATGTTATATGTGTAATCATCAAAATAATAAGATGAAAAAGATTTTCCTACATAATTGGCTGGATTTTTAAAATATATATTTTCTCCATTTGGCATATAAGATGTTGGACATTCCATAAAATATCCATCGTATGTCCATCTTTGTTTATCTGATAAGTCATTAACTTTATAATAATTTTCAGTATAATCATTCCAATCTATAAGATCATACTTAGATTTAATTGCCCAAATATCGCCAAAAGAATCACTAATACAATTAAATTCAACATTAATCGAATAGCCATCATCATTTTTTGTTATGCTAATAGGCTCTTCCATGTCTCTTAAAAATTCAACACAACCATAAAGAGAATGTTTTTGTAACATTGCTGGACTTATAACCATATTTTCTTTATTCGTTTCTATGTATAACATTGTTACTGGAAAAGTTTTTTCATAATTAGATGTTTCTATCCAACGTTCATTTGAAAGATATCTAATTTTTATAGTATTATCATCCCCTTTTATGTTAAAGCTCGAAGTATACTTATCAGAATTTCCAGTAAAGTAATGACGTCTAGAAAAATATTTTATACCATTATCAAAAATATACTCTACTTCATCTATATAAGCATAATCATCACTCAGGGTATTATAGCTTTTGTTAAATTCAATAGGGTTTATTGTATCGTATTCATAAATTGGTCTATCAATAGTATAATTATTAAATAATATAGTTGGGACTGTTGCAAGTGTTATCATTAAAACTATCGTAAGTATTTTGCGTTTAATTTTACCATACCTCCATAAATAAACTTATAATTAATTCATATAAAATCATTATATCAAAATAATTAACTTTTTAAAAGTATGCATAGACTAATTAATAATTATGCTCAATTTATTTTGTATTATTTCTACAATATAAAACTAATCAATCATTATGAAAAATAAATATGTATTTATCTAACAAAACTTAAAAACTATTTAAAAAAGACATTTTAATTTATATTTTTATATATAAAATAAATCATATTTAATTCAAAAATTTGTTTATATTAAATAAAAATTTTAAAAAAGCAAAATTATAAGGTAAAACAATTGACATGTATTGTATATCATTGTTATACTCATCTAAAGTATTTTATGTAACTTTTAATGATAGATTTGTAAAATAAATAACAACTATATTCAAATTAGCACCATTATAGGAGATAATTAAAATGAAAGTCAATAAACTTATGATAATTTCTATGGTTATTTTACTCATCAGTCTTACACTTATTAGTTGCTCTACAATATCATCTGTAAATAATGAACCTAGCAAAAAATTTGAAGATGAAAATGTTGGTGAATTTACTACCACAGATCTAAATGGTAATACCTTTACAGAAGAAATATTTGCACAAAATGATCTTACGATGGTAAATATTTTTACAACTTGGTGTAGCAGTTGCATAGAAGAAATACCACATCTTGAACAATTAAGTAAAAATATGGATAATAAAAATGTTGCTGTAATTGGTATAGTGTTAGATACAGTTAATAACGACGGAAGTATAAACGATGAGACAATAGCTTTATCACAAAATTTAGCATCAAAAACGGGTGCAACTTATCCATTTTTAATACCAGATGAAGGAAATATAAATGGACGATTAGAAGAAATCAACGCTGTTCCTGAAACATTTTTCGTTGATAGTAATGGTAATTTTGTAGGTGACACTTATATTGGTTCAAACGATTTAGAAGGTTGGACTGAAATTGTTAATAAAGAACTTGAAAACATTAAGGAGTGATATACTTGAACGTTACATTTTTAAAAGAAAATGTTGGATTCTTAATCACAAGTTTAGGTATTATTATGATTAGCATAGGTATAACAAGAGGTGAGTCTAGTGTTGTTTTTATAAAAGCTATACAAATATGTTTGGAGTGTATAGGTATTGGATAAAAAAAGTAAACTAATAAGTGAATGGTATCGTCATAAAATTCAAATTATATGGTTTGCTATTACAAATAGCTATGTGCTTGGTTTCTTAAAAGGTACAATTTTTCAGGGTAAAACTAAATATATTTGTGTTCCTGGATTAAACTGTTATTCTTGCCCTGGAGCTTTGGGGGCATGTCCAATAGGTTCTTTTCAATCTGTAATGGGAAGTGCAAAATATAAGTTTTCTTTCTACATAATAGGTTTCTTAGTATTTTTTGGTGGTATCTTTGGTAGATTTATTTGCGGTTGGCTATGTCCTTTTGGTCTATTTCAGGATTTACTTAATAAAATACCATTCTTTAAAAAAGTACAAACTTTTAAAGGTGATAAAGTGCTAAGAAAAGCTAAATATATAATATTATTAATATTTGTAATATTATTACCACTTTTTTTAGTTGATTTAATTGGACAAGGTGATCCTTATTTTTGTAAGTTAATATGTCCTGCTGGAACATTAGAGGGAGGAATACCTCTTGTTTTATTAAATCCAAATATGAGAGGTGCTTTGGGATTTTTATACATATGGAAAAACTTTATTCTACTAATTACAATAATAACTTCTATAATTATTTATAGACCTTTTTGCAAATATATCTGCCCATTAGGTGCTATATATTCTATCTTTAACTCTGTTTCTATTTACAAACTTAAAGTTGATAAACATGAGTGCATAAATTGTGGTAAATGTGCTCATGTTTGTAAAATGGGCGTTGATCCAGTAAAAACGCCTAATAGTACAGAATGTATACGTTGCAATATTTGCAAAAAGGAATGTCCATCAAAAGCAATCTCTACAGGGTTTAAAGTGAAAAACTATCCTATTGCAACACAAAAATTAAATAAAAATGCTTAGTTTATAAAAATTATACAGGGGTGTATAAATATAAAAGAGCGTGCAAAATGAAAATTCATTTTGTACGCTCTTTTATTATAAAATAATTATCAAACTAATTGAAAATATTAATAAAGCTCTACCTAATATTCAAAATAGTCTGACTTTTCCAAATTATTAAATATTATAACAATTTCTCTACTATTTTTATCAAAAGAGTTTAAATAATCATTTAAACTCTTTTCAACTTTTTCTTTAACTTCATAGGACCTATAAAACCAGTTAACATCTACAAAAACAATTTCATTTTTAATATCTCTTCCTAGTTGAAATGTTTTATTTTCAATGTTTAAAAATGTAAACGTAAACCAATCACAAGGACTTTTAACAATATGGCTAATCTCTTCATTTAAGATTTTTAACTTTTTATTATCAATTGCATAATTAGCGTTTTTAAATGTAATATGTGGCATAATATATCTCTAACTTTCTTTTTATTATTTTAATCGTACAGATTAGACCCCCCGCTTTCTAAGCATAAGTATAGGCGATAGGAAAGCTAATTAGGTTGCATAGACAGGAGCCGGTTTACGACCAATCCTAGATTACATAGACGAGCAGTAAACGAAGCTTTCGACCAGCTCTACTTGAAGGTAAGGTCATTTGACTTATATTTTTATATAACTTATATAATTATTAATTATTTTTTAAAAAACTTAAACTATTTTTATGTTTTCAAAATAGACTCATTAACATATTTCAAGTGTTAGTTATGTTCACTTAAATCATTAATTCATTATTTAAAATGAAATATTATATTGTTAGCATTATATCATAAGTTTGAGACTTTTTCATTAATAAACTTGTTTAAAATTAACTCAGAATTTAAGTTGTTTTTAGAAATAATATTTGACATATGATATAAACATTTGGCTAAACTCTCCTCATCAGAATTTTTAATATTATTTTGAATAAATTTTTCACTTGTATTAAGGTCTATATCTTCTTTAAAATATTTTTTCATCTTACCATTTATTTTATCTGCTCTTAAAAGTGATGGACTATTTTTTGGAATTAATTCTAGTATTTCTTTGTTACTAGAATATTTTTTTTCTTCTTCTTTGAGTTTGTCCCAATCCCAATTTTCATAATTATTATCTTTGAAAACATGAGGATGTCTATGAATCATCTTCTCACTAATATTTTTATAAACATCTTCTTTTTTAAAATGATTTCCGTACTCTCCAACAAAAATAATTAATAATGACACAAAAAGCGTATCCCCTACTTCTTCTAAAATATCTTCTACACTATCTTTATCTATAGCTTCAATTAACTCATATGTTTCTTCCAATATTGATTTTCTAAGAGTTTTAAATGTTTGGCTTTTATCCCAAGAACATCCATTGTCTGAAAAAAGCTTTTTTAAAATGTTTTCAATGTCATTAATTTTATATTCCATAATTTTCTCCTTTAGTATATTTTTTATTTATTTTTTTATAATTGTACAATAATAGCAATGACATTTAAAGTATATCATATTATAATTGTTATAAATTATAAATTAAACTAATAATAGGAGGTATATCATGTATCCAAAACTTGAAAATTACACCAAAGAAATAACAGATGTTGCAATGGGTAGAAAAAAAGCAGACTTAATTATAAAAAATGTTAAGCTAATTAATACTTGCACTAGTGAAATACAACACAATATTAATATAGCCATTATAAACGGATTAATTTGTTATGTAGGCGAAGAAAATCATATTATAGGATTGCAAGAAATAGATGGAACAGATTATTACGCTTCTCCAGGATTTATGGACGGTCATATGCACATTGAAAGCTCTATGTTAACACCCGAAGAATATGCAAATACCGTAATCCCTCATGGTACAACAAGTGTTTTTTATGATCCACATGAAATAGCTAATGTGTTAGGAAAATCGGCTATTGAACTTATGATTGAACGCAGTAAAAATATACATTTAAAATGTTTTCTAACAACGCCTTCTTGTGTTCCTGCTTTAGACGGATTTGAAACAAATGGTAAAACATTAACAGCTAATGAAATTAATAGTTTTTACAAAACTCCTTATGCTGTTGGTCTGGGAGAAATGATGAATATATACGGCGTAATAAATAATGATGAAGAAACTCATAAAAAACTTAGTGGAACTTTAAATAAAAATAAAATTATAACAGGACACTACACAATTTCAGAAAATGATCACAGATTAGATGCCTATATTGGAACAGGTATAAGAAGCTGCCATGAGTCTATTACACCAGAAAGTATATTAGCAAAAATTAGAAAAGGCATGTATGGACAAATTAGGCAAGGATCAGCTTGGCAGGATTTAAAAACAGTTATTCCAGCTATTACAGAAAATAATATTAGTACAAGGTACATTAATTTAGTTAGTGATGATACTCATCCTAATACATTAATTAAAAATGGACACATGAATTACATAGTAAATATGGCTATGGATGAAGGAGTAGATCCTATAAGTGCTATTGAAATGGTAACTTTAAATGTTGCTAACTGCTTTAATATGGAACATATTTTTGGTTCTATAACACCATCAAAAGTAGCTGATATTATCCTTTTTAAAGATATTAGAAATATAAAACCAGAATATGTAATTATTAATGGTGAAATTGTTTATAACGGAAAACTTCTATATGAACAGAAAAATATACCCTATCCTGACTTCTGCAAAGAAACTATGAATATAACAAAAAAATTTACTGATGAAGATTTTAAAATACTTTGCTATACTGCTAAAGCAAATGTAAATATAATTGAAATAATAGAAAATTCAGCCGTAAATAAACGTAAAATTATTGAAATGAAGCCTATAGATAATCACTTAATTGCAGACTGTAAAAATGATATTGCAAAAATATTTGTAATTGATAGACATTCTGGCACAAACGAAATGTCTTATGGATTCATAAAAGGCTTTTCTCTTAAAGAAGGTTCTATAGTTACAACAGTTGGTCACGATGCTCATAATATTACAGTTATTGGAATGAATGATCGTGATATTGCTATTGCTGTAAATAAAGTTGTAGAATTAGGTGGTGGAATGGTTGCTGTTAAAGATGGTGATATAATTGCAAGTGTTCCACTTAAGTTAGCAGGACTTATGTCTTTTGATGATGTTTATACTGTTGAAAAACAATTAACACAAATGGAAAATGCATGGGTGCAGTTAGGATCAAACATACACTCTCCTTTTATGACTTTAGCTTTAACACCTTTAGCTGTTATCCCAGAAGTAAGACTTACTAATAAGGGATTAGTAGATGTTATTAATTATAAATTTATAGATTTAATTGAAAATTAAAATTTTTTTTATTTTTTTATAATATTGTATAAATTTATATAATATTATAACTATTCGTAAAAACTTATAAAGTGCCTATTTTATTGTGCTATAATTTAAAAGCACGTCAATTCACAAATAGGGGACTGCTTCGGTTTACTGCTCGCCTATGCAACCTAGGTTGAAACCCCACTTTTGACAGATTACTGTTTCCCATCAAACTACACTTATACTTAGAGATGATAGTCTAATCTGTACGATAAAAAATGACAAGTATCTTTAATATATCAAAAGATACTTGTCATTTTTATTAAATTTACTATAGCAATGAGCTAAAATTTATATTTAAAATATTTTTTTATATATTTGCTTGATATGCGTCCTAACTCGAAACTACACTTTCGGCAGATTACTGTTTCCCATCAACTACACTTGTCCTTAGAGGTGGTGGTCTAATATGTACGATTAATAACAAGTCATATTAATTTTCATAACTTGATAAAAAATCAATATTTGCTCGTTCAAAATCATTAAATACACCATCACTAAAATTACTACCTGAAGTTGCTCCATTATACCAACTCTTACTATCAAAATAGCTTTGTATAGTAGAATCATCAAACAACCTTCCACGTCTAGCGTATATTTCGTTTATTGCCATTCTAATCTCAGAACCTGATAAACCTGAAATATCCGAGGCAGATAAGTAACTTGAATTACTGTATGGTAAAATATATTCTGATGGGTCAAATAATACACTTTCAGTGTTTATATCATTTTGAGGAGACTCTATTTGAATATCTTCAATATCATCTTTAGGATTAGAAAGAATTGCTTTATTCACAAGAACAACTATAACTGTTGCAACTAAAATTAATACGCAAAGCAAAACAACTGAAGCAATAATGATTATAATGATGTTATTATTCCTATTATCATGCTTATTTTGGTTGTTAAGTTGATTAGAAAATTCACCACATGATGGACATCTCTTATTGATAGGATAAATTTTTTCGCCACATATTTTACAGTACACTATTTCACCCTACTTTCATTAAGTTTTAAAATATATTATATTATTAGTATTTTAACATGCTCAAATAATTAAATCAACTTTATAGTATTGACATTAACCCTACGTAATACTTTATAATATTAATAAATTTGGAGGTGATAAAATGGAATATTACATAAATACAATATCAAAAATTACAGGTGTAAGCACTAGGACATTACGATATTATCATGAAATTAATTTATTATTACCTAAAAGAATAAATACATCAAATTACCGTATATATGGCGATGAAGAATTAAAAAAATTACAAATCATTTTATTTTACAGAGAATTAGATTTCCCGCTTGAAGAAATACAAAAAATTGTAAACAATAAAGATTTTGATATAATTTCATCTTTAGAAAAACATTTAGAACTTCTAATAATTAAAAAAAATAAACTTGAAAATTTAATTAAAATTGTACAGAAAACTATACTAAGCGAAAATGGAGAAATAGCAATGAATAATGAAGAAAAATTTGAAATATTTAAAAAATCAAAAATTGAAGAAAATGAAAAAAAATATGGTGACGAAATCAGAGCTAAATATAGTAACAAAACAATTGATAAGTGCAATGATAAATTTCAAGGACTTAGTAAATCAGATTTTGATATAGCATCAAAATATGAAGAAGATATGATAGAACTTATGTTAAAAGCTATGTCTATAGATGATCCATATTGTGATTTTTCTATGCAAGCTTGCGAACTCCATAAAAAATGGCTAAATATTTACTGGCATGATGGATTATATACTAAGGAAATTCATAAGAATCTTGTTTATATGTATCTTACTGATGAAAGATTTAAAGCATATTATGAAAAAAACGGTGATTGGTTCACAGAGTTTTTTTATAATGCTATATTACATTATTGCAAATAATTATTTTAAAAGCCTCTCTATTTATAATAATAGAGAGGCTTTTTTGTGGGTTTATTACAATTTTTTTAAAAATAGTAAGCTAAATAAATTTATTCTTTTTTAAATACTCTACTGTTTTTTTAAGAGCAGATACTGTTTTTGTTTCTAAAACACAAGTAGCATTACTTTCATGTGCAAGTAAGAGCTTTTGTTTAATATTTATTTGCCCCTCACCTAGTATAAGATGGTCACTTTTATTTATATGACAATCATGAATATGAAAGTGTACTAAATTGTTTTTATTTTCTAAAATAAAATCCTCATCTTTATTTTTTGCTAGATGATCATGACCAATATCATAAGTAAGTTTAAAATTAGGACTTTCAAATAATTTATTAATACACTGTTTTTTAAACGGTAGGTAACTTATAGGTGTATTCTCTATACAAATTTTTATTTTTGAACCAGCAATAGCCTTATCAACTTCAACTTTAAATTCTTCAACATATTTTAAATATTCATCTATAAAACTATTATAAATATATATTTTTTCAGTTGGTAATGTAAAAATAATACCAGGAATTAAATGCAACACTAGTTTTTCTATTTTTAGTTCTTTAGCAATATTTATGCTTTTAATTACACTTTTTCTAAAAGCATATCTGACATCACTATCAAAATTTGTAAAATCAATAAATTCATTCAAGTGTAATGTATAAAAAATATTAGAATTTAAAATTATATCTTTATACTTAAGTAAATTTTCATTAGTAAAGCTAGGAATATTCATATTAATTTCAATAAAATCTAAATTAAGTTCTTTGCATAAAGCTATATTGTCTTCCAAAGAATCTAGTTCAATCAAAGTTGGCATTCCAAAAATCAGTTTATCCATAAAACACCTTAACCTTTAATTTTTTTAATATTAATTTGTCTAACTTTAAACACTTCATCCATACTACTTATTTTTTCAATTAAACTATTATCACAACTTTTGTCTATATCCACCATAGTGTAGGCTAAGTCACCTCTACTTTTATTTACAAGTTCATCTACATTTATATTTTCTTTACCTAAAAAAGCTGTTAAAAGTGCTAGTACATTAGGTATATTTTTATGCAGTATACAGACCCTATATTCAGAAGCAAAAGGAAGAGAAACATCAGGAAAATTAACTGAATTTTCTATATTTCCAGTTTCAATATATTTTTTTAACTGTTTTGTTGCCATCATAGCACAATTATCTTCCGATTCTGGTGTAGATGCCCCTAAGTGAGGAATATTAATTATTTTATCTGAAGATAATGTAGTTTGATTAGGAAAATCTGTAACGTATTTTTCAACATACCCTTCATTAAGTGCTACAATTAAATCATCTTCATTTACTATTCCACCTCTAGCAAGATTTAATATTCTAATATCTTTACTATTTTTGAGCATATCTAAATCTATAATACCTTTTGTTTTATCATTAAGAGGTATATGTATAGTTACATAATCACATGTTGAAAATATTTCTTCCATTGAATTTACTAAACTAATATCATTACTAAGAAGAAGTGCATTATTAACCGTTAGTAATGGATCAAAACCATATACTTCCATACCTAATTCATTACACGTATTTGCAACTAAAATACCTATTGCACCAAGTCCAATAATACCAATTTTTTTACCTAAAATTTCTGGACCTATAAACTTACTTTTTTCTTTTTCTACCAAAGTAGCTATTTCTGGATTATTTTTTTCAGTTTCTAGCCATTTGATACCCTCAACAACTTTACGAGAAGCTAACATAAGACCTGTGATAACTAATTCTTTAACTGCATTTGCATTAGCACCTGGAGTATTAAAAACAACAATTCCTTTTTCTGAACATTTATCTATTGGTATATTATTAACTCCTGCCCCTGCTCTAGCTACACATACTAAATTTTCTTTAAATTCCATATCATGCATTTTAAAGCTTCTTAAAACAATACCATCAGGGTTATCGCATACATCTAACACATTATATTTCTTATCTAATTTATCTAACCCAATTGGGCTAATTTTGTTTAAAGTTAAAATATCAAACATTATAATCTACTCCTATTTATTATCTTCCTCAAATTTTTTCATAAACTCAACTAATAACTTAACACCCTCAATAGGCATAGCATTGTATATGCTAGCACGCATACCACCTATTGTTCTATACCCTTTTATGTTAGTAATACCTATTTGTTTTGCTTCTTCAATAAATTTGCTATCTAAGTCTTCACTTCCTGTAATAAAAGGAACATTCATAAGTGATCGATCTTTTTTAAGAACTGTACCTTTAAATAAACTTGAATTATCAATTGCATCATAAAGAATTTTAGCTTTTTCTATATTTATTTCATTCATTTTTTGTAATCCACCAAGACCTAAAATCCATTCAAAGACAAGATTTGCAAGATAAATACTGTATGTAGGCGGTGTATTATATAATGAATTAGCTTTCGAGTGAGTTTCATAATTAAACATAGTAGGAGTTTCTGGTTTTGCATTGCCAATTAAATCATCACGGATAATTACAACAGTAAGTCCAGCAGGACCAATATTTTTTTGTGCACCAGCGTATATTACACCAAACTTTTCAATATCTATCGGTTCAGATAAAATACAAGAAGATGCATCAGCAACTAAAGGAATATTTTTACAATTTGGTAATTTATTATATTTAGTACCAAAAATTGTGTTATTAAGTGTTATGTGAACATAGTCAGCATCTTCACTAACTTTTATATCTTCAACACTTGGAATATATGTATATGACTCATCTTCTGATGAAGCTAATACATTAACATCTAAATACTTTTTAGATTCCGCCATTGCTTTATTAGACCATTGTCCAGTAATAATAAAGTCAGCTTTACCATTTTTGTATAAATTTAGTGGAATCATAGAAAATTGAGATGAAGCTCCACCTTGCAAAAATAAAACTTTATAATTATCTGGAATATTCATAAGCTTTCTTAAATTAGTTTCTGCGGACTCTATTATTTTGGTAAAATCATTGGAACGGTGACTCATCTCCATTACAGACATACCAGCATTTTTGTAAATTACTAATTCTTTTTGTGCTTTTTCTAAAACTGGCTCAGGTAGACAAGCTGGTCCAGCAGAAAAATTATAAACTTTTTTCATAAATAAAATCTCCTATAAATAATAAAATTAATAATTGTTAAACCACATAAAACTAATATCTATATTTAACAGTATATCATATTTTTTATTTTTTTGAAGGAAAACTTTTAAAATCATTCATTTAGATGAAAGATTTTATGTATAACAATAATATGTTTATATAATTTTATATTCTAATATGCACTCATATTAGAAATTTTTAATATGTATTACAATAAATTTATATTTTATTAATTAATTTCATACAAAAAAACAATAACATTATAAATTTAATAAGTAAAAACTTATATTTGACAAATTACAACTAATAGGCATAAATAAAGAATATGCCTAAAATAAAGGTACTAACCTCAAACTTAAATAGTATATTAAACTCATTTGTATATATAACTGTTTTATCGTTTTTATTTTCTTTAAAATAACAAAAAAGCCTCAAAGCTTCATATCAAAACTCTTAAACTTTTTATATTTAAGGTTTCTTATTAATTTTATACTACTGCAACTTTGTATCATATATGAACTATTAACTTTCCTTAATTTTTCCGATTTATGAGATCATTGATATTATTTTCATCAGCTTCAGTTATTCTATTTAATTATTTTCATAAATTTATGATATAGCAACTTTGCGTAAAAACAAATCCAAACACATGCATAAAAATTAAATAACATTTAATTTATGTTTGGTGGGTTCAATATCCATATGTACATACACTATAAATTTTATTAGTGATGATACTTGTCCCTCTGACTTATTAGTTCATTCTAAAGTATTTGTACTCACGTAGCAGTAGATACCAACATATTTTAGCTTTTTGAAGGTTTAGCAGATATGAAATGTACTAAATAGTTCACCTCTTAAATATTATATCTAATTCATTATTTAAACCTTCACTATATTAAATAGCACACCCCGTTGAAAATATTCCGATGTTCAATTCGATCTGAAAATTTACAAACTTTATTCAATATCCAATTTATCTTTAATCAATGACTCATAAGTTTTATTATTAACTATTAGCTCATTTAAAGTAACTGGAATATAATTATTTATCATACAGCCTGCATTGTATGCATTTCCGAGTTTATTCATAAAGTCGCTTACTTCATTTTTCATATTATGTATATGACCATAAATATGATAAGATCCTTTATGGCGACCATTCCAATCTGCAATAGGAAAGTGACATAAGACTATATCATGATTTCCATCTTTGATATGATACATTTTTTCTATCGTATCTAAACAATCACATGCTTTTTTATTGATTAATACTTCTTTATCATGATTGCCTATAATTAAATGTTTTTTACCATTTAATTTTCTTAAGTAGTAACTTGAGTCTTTTCCTGATCTAAAGCATAAATCACCCAAAATCCAAACATCATCATCATCATTTACTATACTATTCCAATTTGTAATTAAAGCATTGTCCATTTCGTTTATGTCATTAAACGGTCTACAATCAAGTTTTATAACATTTTTATGTCCGAAATGAGTATCACTAATATAATAATTCATTTTATACCTCCTCTAAAGTCACGTTGTTGATTTTATTAATTTTTACTAAAGTAAAATTATAAATTATGTAAGCTGTTTTTTCTTTCAAAATTTATAGGTAATTATTATTTTGACTAGCAAAACTACATTAAATATAACACCAATTAAAAATATAGTAAAAATATTTATTATGATAATAAACTTTTGATTTATTCTAAATAAATATATATCCATATGATAATCTTTAACAATATTACTTTTCAATAAGCCCTCGCTTATTTTAATAGCAGAGGTATACATACTAAAACTTTCTTAGTTTGTTTGTAGCATATGGCAACTATTTAGTTAATTTGCTACAAACAAGTTATCTTAACATCGAGCCTTGTGATTAATAATGCTATTAACGCAATTTATGTACATATTAGTATTTCTGTGTTATTTGATAAATTTTTACACTTTTTCATACTGTCCTTTTCCAAAATACTAAATTAAATATTTATTTATGGTTTGATTTTATCATAAAATTAAGCTTCTGCCAAAAAATTGTGTGAAATATAACTTCATTACATTTTATATAAAAAATTTTTCTGCAAAATAACACCCTTACCATAACTTAATCTTAAAGATGTTAGCACAACTTTAGTTGTATTTTACACAACAAAATTATGATCTATATGTGAATCATTCTTTAAATGGCTTAGACTAGAAGAAACAAATAGATATACTTTCAAATCTCTAGAGGAATTAAACATTTCACACCAAAGGTAGAAATAGCAAGGCTAGTGGGTATATCAAGGTCGACACTATACAGAGAACTTGAGAGAGGAACAGTTGAAACACTAACAAGCGAACTTAAAAAAAGTACGTAGCTATTATCATGATACTAGCCAGATTATCTATGAACATAACAGAATAAATTGCAGAAAGCCTTATAAAATTGTAGAAGTTTCTGAATTTATTAGTTTTGTTGAAGAACAAATTTTAGTAAAAAAACTTTCACCAGATGCTATATATGGTAGAGCGTGTTTGTTGAAAAGTTTCGACGCTATGGTTTGTACATATGGCAATAAAGTTGGTGATATTTTCAAAACTATCACTAGTGACAATGGGTCTGAGTTCTCAACTCTTCATAACACAATTACAGATATTTTACCCACCCTTATCCTTCTGTTGAACGTGGAACAGACGAAAAACAAAATTCAATTTTACGCCACTTCTTCCCTTAGGGAAAAAGCCTTGTTGACGTACCTGAAACTGCTGTCCTTAATGCTCAAATGTTGATTAACAACCTACCCAGATAGATACTTAATTATTATACTCCCTATGAATTGTTTTTACATCATTTATCTTTTTTATAAAATGTCCCATTTGCTATTGCAATTTAAAGAATAAAAATTATTTTTAAATTTTCATTGTTGAACTTTACTAAAAATCAAAGTAATAATTAACGTAAATTACTAAAAATAAAAAAATATAGAAAAAGGTATTGATAAAAAATTATTTATTTGCTATACTCATATCTGTACAAAACATAATTGAGTTTAGCACTTTTTATTTTTCAAAGAAAGTGTTATAACAGTTATTAAAGTATAATTAAATATTATGGAGGGAATATGAAAGAAGAGCTTCAAACAGCCTCAGAACAAGCCTATGAAATTATTTCTAAAAAAATATTAACAGGCGAGTTTCCGCCAGGAATGAAATTGTCAAAAAGGAAAATGGCTGCTGTAACAGGCGTAAGTGTTATTCCCGTAATCGAAGCTTTAAATAAACTTGAAGACGAAGGCTTAGTTGAGTCAAAGCCACAATGGGGTTCCTTTGTTATGATACCAACAAAGGAAAAAATAGAGGATATTTTGGTTTTACGAGAGGCAATAGAATGTCAAATAGCACGAGAAGTCGTTTGTAAAATAACTAAAGAAGATGAAAAAGAACTTAGAGAACTCGGTGAAATTATTGACCTTGAGTCATTTGACAAACAAATGGATTTACTTATAAGTGAATCGCACTTTAAGTTTCATATGAAATTAGCGAAAATTACAGGGTATAACTCTTTAGAAAATTCACTTAGAAAAATTAATTTGTTTTGGCTCTTATGTAAAGCTGTAACAGCAACAAGAGAAAAGAAAGAACACCCTAGAGATTGGCACGGAAGACTTATAGATGCTTTAACTTCAGGTGACCCTGATGTTGCAGAAAAACAAATGAGAATTCATGTTTTAGATTCCACAGGACCTTTAATTGATGCAATGACAGAAGAATAAAAACTTACTACATTTTTTCTTGTGACCACAAGTGTTATAACATATATAACACTAACACGCATTGTTATTTTTATATCATTTAAGCATATCTATCAATGAAACTTGTATATAAACTAATGTTTATATATTTTTTTAAACCAATAGTGTTATAACACATATAACACTATTAAATCTATAAAAAAAGTTACTAAATGCAATCTAAAAATTATACATTTTAACAATTAGGAGGATTTAAAATGAAAAGAAATTTAAAAATCAAAAAAGTACTAGGATTTACTTTAGCTTTGGGGATGTCAATGGCAGTTATGACAGGGTGTTCAAGTGAAACAAGTACAGAAGATTCAGCAAATGACACTTCCGAAAGCGAAAGTGCAAGTACAGACGAAGCTGCGACTAACGATACAACTGATAGTATAGACTATCCAACCCAACCAATACAAGTTATAGTACCAGCAGGAGCCGGTGGAGATACAGACCAAAACGCAAGAATGTTTGCAAAATTTATGGAAGAAGAGCTTGGGCAACCACTTGTTATTGTAAACATGGGTGGTGGTGGTGGTATCATCGGTATGGATTCTGTTCGTTCTTCAAACCCAGACGGTTACACATCACTATTTTTCCATGTTGAAAATATGATTCCTAAAATTACAGGACTTGCTGATTATGATTACCACGATTTTGAAATTGCGGGAATTGGTTTAGTGGATAACACAACAGTTATTGCCACACATAAAGATTCACCATATACAACAATGGAAGAGTTACAAGCATATGCTTTAGATAATCCTGGCGAAGTTGAGTTTGGAATGCAAGTAGGTGGATATTCACATATTTTAGGTTTAGCTTTAGAAGATGAGTTAGGTGTTGAGTTTAACCATGTTGATATTGGTGGAAACTCTGCAAAAACAACAGCTTTAGTTGCACGTCAAACAGATGTTATAAATACACAATATGGTCTCACAAAAGATTATTTTGATACTGGTGAATTTATTGCTCTTGGGCTTACTTCACCAGAACGTAACCAGTTAATCCCAGACGTTTTAACAACAACTGAACAAGGCTTCCCACTTGACTTTAATAAGTTTTTCTACTTTGCATTTCCTGAAGGTACACCTGCAGAAGTAGTTGACAAGTTTTCAACAGCTCTTGAAAACGTAACGAATAATTCTGATTTTATAGCAGAAGCTGAATCAAAATTTCTAACACCAGTGTTTATGGATTCAGAAACATCAATCGCTTACATGGACGAAGTCTTTGAAGGCTTAATGGAATATCAAAGTCTATTAGACTAATTTAAAATATATTTTATAAAAATGTAAAAGAATGAGATTTTTCTTTATAAGTACATAAATCAAAACAGTGTATTTGTCTTGCAAATTTAGGCATAATTTAATTTTGTAGGTGATGCCAAATGTTAAACTTGTTTTTAGAGATGAGCTTATGTGCTATAGAAAAATCTCAACTTTTTTAAATCAAAGTGAGTGGGAGTGAAAATTTTGATAAAAAAATATGGTGATAGTATAGCTGGTTTGTTTATAGGATTAATGGGTATTATATTTTTATTTTTAAGTATGCAAATCGAAGATAAAGGACTTGTTATGCTAGGTTCAGACTTTATGCCAAAGTTAATAAGTGTATTTTTTATAATTTTAGGTACAATTTTATCTTATACAGGATTCAAAGCAAGTAAAAATATAGAAATAGAAAAAAATTTGCAATTTAAAGCTGATTATTTAGCTGTTGGACTAACTCTTGGTCTTTTTATTATGTATGTAACACTATTAGATATTTTAGGTTTTATAGTAGTATCTATATTATATTTAATTTGTCAGTTTTTAATACTTGCAAGAAAAGAAGAAAGAAATTACATGTTATTTATTATTATTGCAATCTTAACACCTATAATAATAAATTACATATTTGTCAATTTCTTTAATGTAATGCTTCCTAAAGGGATTTTAGGGTAGGAGGAAAATAATGATTTTAGAAGGAATAATGAGTGTTTTTCATTTTAATATAATTTTACTTACCTTTGCAGGTACAGTATTTGGTATAATTTTCGGTTCAATACCAGGTATATCTGTAACTATGGGTTGTGCCTTGTTTTTACCACTAACTTTTGGTATGGAGCCAATTGCAGGACTTGCACTTATGTGTGGTTTATATATAGGTGGTACATCAGGAGGGCTTATTTCAGCAGTTTTATTAAAAATACCTGGAACAGCAGCATCTGTTGCAACTACTTTTGATGGTTCGCCTATGGCTGAACGTGGAGAGGCAGGAAAAGCACTTGGTGTGGGTATAGTTTTTTCATTTTTAGGAGGAATGTTCTCTTTACTTATTTTAATTTTCGTATCCCCTCTTTTAGCAAAAATCGCTTTACAATTTGGGCCATATGAATATTTTTCAATAGCGATTTTTTCCTTAACTATGATAGCAAGTCTTTCTTCTGGGTCTATGGTTAAAGGGCTTATTTGTGCCTTATTCGGTATTTTTGTAGGATTTATAGGAAGTGCACCTATCACAAGTTATCCAAGATTTGTTTTTGGTAACAACCAGCTACTTGCTGGAGTAAGTATGTTGCCCGTTTTAATCGGATTGTTCGCTGTATCTCAAGTAATTATGTTAGCAGAAGAAAAAAATAAAATAGAAGATGTAAAACCTATGGAATACAAAATAAAAGGGTTTGGATTTTCTATGGTAGAGTTTAAAAGTCAACTTTTTAACTTTTTCAGATCAGCAGCAATTGGCACGGGCATAGGTATTCTACCAGGTCTTGGTGCAGGTGTTACAAACATAATTGCCTACGGAACAGCAAAAAACCAATCGAAACATCCTGAGAAATTCGGTACAGGTATAATAGATGGTATAGTTGCATCTGAAACATCAAACAATGCCTCAACAGGCGGTGCTTTAGTTCCACTTATGACTTTAGGAATACCTGGAGATAACACAACGGCTATTTTACTAGCAGCATTCACTATACATGGTATCCAACCTGGACCTTTGCTTTTTGCAACAAACGGAAATTTAGTATATGGTGTTTTTACAGCATTGATTATTGCTAATATTTTTATGTTAATAACAGAGTTTTATGGTATAAGAATTTTTGTAAAATTACTTAGTGTACCTAAAAAAATTTTGATGCCAGTAGTTATGACTTTTTGTGTTGTAGGAGCTTTTAGTTATAATAACAGAATTTTTGATATAATAGTTATGCTTATCTTTGGTGTAATTGGCTATGTGTTAAATAAGTTTAAATTTCCTATGTCACCTATAATATTAGGTTTCATTTTAGGACCTATTATTGAGGAGAATTTACTAAGAGGTTTAAGTAGAAGTCAAGGTAGTTTCTTGCCTTTTTTCACACAACCAATATCCTTATTGTTTTTAACAATAACAATAATAGTAGTTACCTTAACTATTATTAAAAGTAGAAAAAATAAAATTTAAGGGAGAATTATATGAATTTTAAAGTTTTAATTCCACAAGGAGTTAGCAGTGTTGGTACAGATTACTTAAAAAACAAAGGCTATGAAATAGTTAATGGCTCAAGCGATGATATAGAAACGATTAAAAGAGAAGTTGTTGATTGTGATGCTATTTTGCTCAGAACAGCTTTAATAAATAATGAGATTATTGAAGCAGGAAAAAAGTTAAAAGTTATCGGTAGACATGGTATAGGTGTAGATAACATAGATATAGATACAGCAACTAAAAATGGGGTTCAAGTTACTAACGGTCCATTATCAAATGCGAATACAGTTGCAGAATATACTTTAAGTTGTATACTTGCCTTAGCCAAAAAAACAGTAGAAGTAAACAACAACTTCAAAGAAAAAGGATATGTAGAATATAGACCTAATGTTCCAAAAGCTGTTGAATTAACAGGAAAAAAAGTTGGAATAATTGGTATGGGTAAAATCGGTAAACTTGTGGGAAAAAAATGTCACTTCGGTTTTGATATGGATGTAATTGGTTTTGACCCATATGTTAGAAAAGAAGATGTAGATTATCCAATAAATATAGTTTCAGACTTAGATACAATTTTTAAAGATGCTGATTTTGTATGCTTACATACACCTTTAACTGATGAAACAAGAAAAATGGTTAACAAAAACAAACTTTCTATGATGAAAGAAAGTAGTTTTTTAGTAAATGCAGGGCGTGGTGAAATAGTTGTTGAAAAAGATTTACTATGGGCAATAGAAAATAAAACAATTAGTGGTGCCGCACTAGATGTTTTTGAAGAAGAACCTACACCAAATGATAACCCTTTATTTAACTACGACAATGTAATTGTATCACCTCATACAGCATCACATTCTTTAGAATCTTTAGATAGAATGAGTTTACACGCTGCTATTGGTATAGATGAAGTTCTATCAGGAGAAAAAGTAAGTTGGCCTATAAATAAAATTTAAACAAAATATTTCAAAGTAAATATTGTTAAATTTCATAATTCTTTCAAAATAGTCGACAACTATAAACTAAATTATAAACAAAATACCTTTATTTACTTTGTTATATATATGACTGTAAGAAACTTCTTTATTGAAATTCTTACAGTCTTTTTATGTTTAAAAGCCATGATACTAAAAAAGGAGCTATATGGAAACTCACATAATATGAGATTTCTTAAAGCTCCTTCATTATTTAACTATTTTTTAAAAAACTTACCAAGTAAACCTTTACCTTTTTCTTCAAGAACGTCTTTAGCTAAATCAGCCATACCTTCGCCACCAGCAAGTGAAGTAACTTTTTCTAAGATTTCTGAAACTGCATCGTTTTCTTCAGCAGTACCTTGAAAATCTTTAAGTTTTGAAACTACTTGTTGAATAGTATCAGCGTCGATGTTAGATAAATCAATATCACCTAAAGCCTTTTTAACTACCTCGTTGTTTTGTAATAAATCTAATAATTCGTTCATTTTATATCCTCCTGTTTTTTTATATTAGCAATACCAATAGTTAGTATTTTACTTGTATCTATTATAATAAAAATAATTACTTTAGTCAACAAAAATTTACAAAAATTTTGGTAAGTTTAAATTATGCCCAAAATTTTGTTAACAACATGAGAAGAAATTATGAAACCTGCAACGGGAGGAACATATGACATAGAGCCTGGTATTTGACGGCGTATAGTGCATTTTTTGTTGTCCCCTGTACAAACACAACCCTCTTTACAAGTAACTATATCGTCTGTTCTAGGCTTAGTTGGTAACTCCTTAGAATACAAAACCGTAAGTTTTTTGACACGTCTTTTCTTAAGTTCATGTCGCATAACTTTAGCAAGTGGACATACCGAAGTTTTATGAATATCCGTTATTTCAAAAAGTTCAGGTCGAAACTTATTCCCCGTTCCAAGACAAGATATTACTTCAATATCATTTTCCTTGCAAAACATGATTATTGAAAGTTTTGCCGTTACAGTATCTACAGCATCAATAACAAAATCGCTATCAAGAGGTATAACTTCACTTGCATTATCTTTGTCAATAAAAATATCAATAGTAGTTATCTCTATTTGTGGGTTTATAAGTCGTATTCTATCAGCCATAGCCTCAGTTTTCTTTTGACCTATTGTGCCATTTAATGCGTGTATTTGTCTGTTAACATTTGTTAAGCAAATGTCGTCGTCATCAACAAGTACAATATGTCCGACTCCTGACCTCGCAAGTGCTTCAACAGCATAGGAGCCAACACCACCAATACCAAGTACAACAACTTTAGCATTTTTAAGCTTTTCTAAGTTGTCACTACCAATTAATAATTCTGTTCGTGAAAATCTATGTTGTTTCATTTTATAACTCCAATTCTATTTTGTCAACACTACAAAATATAAGGTGCAACTATACAAGCCACACCTTACAAATTTTTAATATTTTTTTAATATATAGTTTTTCTAAGTGCGTAAATGTCTTTATTTTCAATATATTCGTCGTAAGTCATCATTCTATCTATAACACCTTTTGGACCAATCTCAATAATTCTATTGGCGATTGTTTGAATAAATTGGTGGTCATGTGAAGTGAATAAAACTGTACAAGTAGTGTCTATCATGCCGTTGTTTAGTGCTGTAATACTCTCTAAGTCAAGGTGGTTTGTAGGTTCATCTAAAACTATAACATTTGCACCACTTAACATCATTTTAGATAACATACAACGAACTTTTTCACCTCCTGATAGTACATTAGCTTTTTTCAAACTATCTTCACCAGAAAATAACATTCTACCTAAAAATGATCGTACAAAAGTTTCTGTTTTATCTTCAGAATATTGACGTAACCAATCAACTAGATTTAAATCCACATCAAAATATTCATTATTGTCTTTAGGGAAATAGCTCGTTGTTGTTGTAACACCCCATTTATATGCACCAGCTTCAGCTTCGATTTCTCCCATAACTGTTTTAAAAAGTGCAGTCTTAGCCAATGTATTTGGTCCAACAAATGCAATTTTATCACCTGGTCGAACTGCTAAATCAAAGTTCTCTAAAACCTTTTCACCTTCATATGTTACAGTAAGTCCTTCTATATTTAAAACTTCATTTCCAACTTCACGAGCTTCTTTAAATGAAACAAATGGATAACGTCTTGAAGATGGCTTTATATCATCAAGGGTAATTTTTTCAAGTAATTTTTTTCTTGAAGTTGCTTGTTTTGACTTTGATGCATTAGCAGAGAAACGTTGTATAAACTCCATCATTTCCTTAGCTTTTGCCTCTTTTTTCTTATTTTCTTCTTTAGCTTGACGTAGTGCAAGTTGGGAAGACTCATACCAGAAGTCATAGTTTCCAAGATATAGTTGTATTTTACCAAAATCAATATCAGCTATATGTGTACAAACTTGATTTAAAAAGTGACGGTCATGAGATACTATAATAACAGTATTTTCAAAATCTGCTAAGAAATTTTCAAGCCAAGCAATAGCCTCTATATCAAGGTGGTTTGTAGGCTCGTCAAGAAGTAAAATATCAGGATTGCCAAAAAGAGCTTGAGCAAGTAAAACCTTAACTTTTTGAATTTCATCAAGCTCACTCATTTTTTTATAGTGATTATCTGATGAAACACCTAAATTATTAAGTAAAGTTTCGGCATTGCTTTCAGCGTTCCAACCGTCAAGTTCAGCAAACTCAGCTTCTAAATCACCAAGTTTTATACCGTCTTCATCTGTAAAATCTTCTTTTTCATAAAGCTTTTGTTTTTCTTGAATAATTTCATATAAACGTGGAAAACCCATTAAAACTGTATCTAAGACTACAAACTCATCAAATTCAAAATGATCCTGTCTAAGAACAGCCATACGCTTTTTATTTGCAATTGCGATTTCTCCTTTTGATGGGTCTATATCACCAGCTAAAACTTTTAAGAAAGTAGATTTACCAGCACCGTTTGCACCGATTAGCCCATAACAGTTACCTTCTGTAAACTGTATATTAACATTTTCAAACAACGGCTTTTTTCCAAACTGTACCGTTAGGTTATTAACACTTATCATTTCTAAAACTCCTTATTGTTATACTTATTTATACTAAATTATTTTTTTAAAAAATATGATTGCTAAAATTAGCCCAATTATACTTCCTATATATATTTCAAACTGAAACCCAAAAGTTAGTTTTACTATGGATAAATCTAAAACAATTGGGCTTTCTAGACCAAAAGTTTCACCAACTGCAAGCCAAGTAAAATACTTAAATTGACCAATGTATTTACTTAGAAAAGAACCTAAAGTAAGACCTGATACTATGGCTAAAAAAAAGTAAAAACCATTATTAATATTTTTCATATTCACTCCTAAACTATAAAATTAAATCCTAAATACTAAATAGCCTTTAATCGAAGGTGTTTATAAAGTCCGAAAGAAAAAAATTATGGTACTGGAAACGTAAAGAAAAATAGTGCGACAATGCCTGCATATTTTTATGAAATTTTCAAAAGGACAAGGAAGCCTCGACAACGCCTAACAGAGTGTCTAAGTTAGGAGAGGGTAACGCCGTAATTTTAACAAATTCACAAAAATTGTTGAGAATGGAGTTTTGGAGATTCCCTTTGGTATAATTTTTTTCTAACCTTTTTCAGCACCTACCTTTTAATCTATATATTCATCTAACAAATGTTCCATTTCATAAAATCTATTAATGACAGGTTCGGCAACAATGCCCTTATTTATCATGTCGACAAATTCAGCTTTACTAACTAGCTTACTATCGGTAGTTTCTCCCTTTTGATATATTATATCTTCAAGTTTCACATCCCAAACTATAAGATAAATATCTTCTATACAAGATTGTTTTTTTGAAACAGTTTCATCAACTTTAATAAAATCATCTTTACTAGCATTTATGCCTGTTTCTTCAAAAAGTTCACGTTGACAAGCATCAAGACTATGTTCACCAGCTTGTATAGCACCTGCTGTGTTTTCCCATTTATTCGGGAAGGCTGATTTTTTAGGTGATCTTTTTGTTATAAACAACTTTCTATCTTTCGTAACAACCCAAAGAGCAACACAAGAAAAATACTCGCCTTTTTGTAGTTTTGCACCTCTTATTATTGTTCTATTTAAAGGGTTTCGATTAATATCGTAAAGGTCAAGTCTTTCCATAATTTCACCTAATATTTCTTACTAAGAGCAACATAATGTTTTATATGCTCCATATTTGATTCAACAACATCAATTTCTTTTACCACTTTTGCAGGAGAGCCTATAACAAGACTATTAGGTGGTATAACTGTTTTTCCGGTTACAAGAGCATTTGCACCAACAATTGAGCCTTCGCCAATTACTGCACCGTCTAAAACCGTAGCACCCATACCAATTAAGCAGTTATCATGAATTGTGCAACCATGGACAATTGCATTATGCCCAACAGTTACATTTTTACCGATACATACATTATATTCATTTGTTCCATGTAGAGAGCAGTTATCTTGTATATTACTATTTTCCCCAATAAATATTCTTGACTCATCACCTCGAAGCACAGCACTATACCAAATACTAGCATTTTTCTCTAAAACTACATCACCAATTATCGCAGCAGTTTCAGCTATAAAAACCTCATCACTATTAAATTTAGGTTCTACACCATTAAATTCTCTAATCATAATTACCTCTTTCTATATTAAAGTTCTTCTAAAATCTTCTTTCTTTGCTCTAGCATATTTTTAGAATCAAGCTCAAAGGCTTTTTTTCTAAACATTTTTACAAAAATATTCATAAAAAAAGAAAATTTGTAATTTGTTGTAACTGTCCATATAGTTTTGCCACCATCAGCTTTAAATGAACTTTCTTCTACAAAAGTTGTACCTGACATAGTTGATTTTGTAACTAAACTACTCGGTAAATCAATTCTAAGAGTTTCAATTTCTTGTAAAAATTTTTTGCCACGAAAGTCATGGAAAACTTGTACTTTTCCACCAACATTATTTAAAGGACTAACAACTTCAAAAGTCGCATTGCTCCCTGCACAAATCTTTAAAAAATCAGGGTCAATAACTTTATTTGCTACGAAAGTTATATTGCTATTTACTACAACCTCATTTGTAAACTTCATTAAATCACTTAACACCTTTCTGCCTTACGCTTTATAAAACCTGCAGCTCTAAGAGCGTTAACAACAATCGGTACTAAAATACCTGCAAGTACCAACTCAACTGTACCATTTATAGAGAAAACAACTTTAAAAATAGTCATAATGTTCTCACCTAAGTTAAATATATTATCACCGCCCCAAAGACTTATAGCTGTAAGAACTAAAGCCGTATGGAAAAGCGTTGCCGTAACACCAACCAGACACATAATCGGGTTTGATCGTATATTTTTATCTTGTAGTAAATCACCTAAAAATCCTGCAAAAAAACCTGCTGCAATTCTAGGTAAAATTGATATTCTTGGGTCTAAAAATATAATCGCCTCAGGCGTCATAAGTGTATAGGCTTTTACAATGTTTGAAACACCCCAAACAAGCCCCAGTACAAAACCACCTTTTTTACCAAGAACCACTGCACCAATAATAACTGGAATATGAATAGTTGTAATTGAGAAAATTCCATAGGATATATAACCTGTATATGGAACGAAAGTCATAATAATGATTAGACTTGATAAAATACCCATTAATGTTAAATCCTTTGTTTTAAAGCCTTGCATTTGTACCTCCTAAATATTTCTTGTGGAAATCTCTAAATACTCACTTGTTTTAATTTTTCAATAAATGAAGTTTTTAGAGGCAACCTTACCTTATATATTATGTTGTATAAAACAGTTGAGAATAATTTATAAATATTTTCAACTAAATAATTATAGCACAAAAACTAAAAAAAATCAAAAAAAAATTAAATTTACAAGAAATATTTTTTATACTGTATATAATAGTACATTTTATATATGTCAAAAATTAACATTGATAATTTTAAGGTTTTTTCTAAAAAACTTAAAAAAAACTTTGAAAAAGTTCTTGACAAAAAAAAACTCTTGTAGTATACTTAGATAGTCAATGAGATAATTTAAAAAAGTATCATATGGCCCAGTAGCTCAGTTGGTTAGAGCGCTGGCCTGTCACGCCAGAGGTCGAGGGTTCGAGTCCCTTCTGGGTCGTCATATGGGAGCATAGCTCAGCTGGGAGAGCACCTGCCTTACAAGCAGGGGGTCAGTGGTTCGAGCCCACTTGTTCCCACTTTTTTAAAATTATAGACGTTATAAAATTAAGTTTTTAAGGCGTGACTTGCTAAAGCATTTTATAATGTTGTCATATAAGCTCGAGTGGCGGAACTGGTAGACGCGCGGGACTTAAAATCCCGTGGTAGCAATACCGTGCCGGTTCGATTCCGGCCTCGAGCATATATAAAGCCTAAGTTAATATGACTTAGGCTTTTTTGTGTATAAATGGTATCACTCACAAAATGCAGTTACACCACAATTTCAAAGTAAATTCAAGGTATTTAAAAATTTAAATTTTATAGAAATTTATTGTTCTATGTTTTCATGACGTGTATACAGAAATACACAAAAAGATGTATTTTAAGCTAATGGTACATAAAAATTCAATTTTGAACCTTTGACAGTTATATAAGTCTTACTCTCCTACTTTTTTCATATACAACGCCTAAAACCTCACATTTTATACTAAATAAAAATTGATGTAAAAAAAATCATAAAGTCGGTTGAAATTTTTAGTAAAATAGTATATAATTTATATATGAATAAATCGAAATTAGGAGGATTTTATGATAGGTATAGGTAGTGACCACGGAGGTTTCGAGCTAAAACAACATATTATTACTTATTTAAGAGATAATAATATAGAATTTAAAGATTACGGTTGTTATAATGAGGATTCAACTGATTACCCAATATATGGTAAGAGCGTTTGCAAAGCTATACTAAATGGCGAATGTGACAAAGGCATACTTATATGTGGCACTGGTGTTGGTATATCCATTGTTGCGAATAAGTTCGAAGGTATACGTGCTGCTTTATGCACAAATTCTTTTATGGCTAAAGCAACAAGAGAACATAACGATGCCAATGTACTTGTTCTAGGAGGTAGAGTTACTGGACGAGGTGTTGCCGTAGAAATTGTAGATGTTTTCTTAAATACTGATTTTTCAAATGATACACGTCATATTAATAGAATTTCACAGATGGAAAAATAAGGAGAATATTATGAATAACTTGTTAATAGCTCAATCAGGCGGCCCTACGGCTGCAATTAATGCAACAGTTGCTGGGATTGTTACTACTGCTTACGCAAGTAATAAAGTCGATGAAGTATTCGGTGCTATAAACGGAATACAAGGGGTACTTGACGAGAAATTTATAAATCTTAGAGAAAAGATTAAAAGTTCTGAAGATTTATCGATTTTATGTCAAACGCCTTCTGCTGCTCTTGGCTCATGTAGACTTAAGCTTAAAGATTTAGAAAAAAACAAAGAAGAATTCGAGAAAATTGTTGAGGTTTTAAGAAAAAATGAAATTAAATATTTTATATACATAGGTGGTAACGATTCAATGGACACTGTTCATAAGTTGTCACAATATTGTAAAGAACATGATATTGACGATATAACAATTGTTGGGGCTCCTAAAACTATTGATAATGACTTAGTAGGTACTGACCACTGTCCTGGTTTCGGTTCAGCTGCTAAATACATAGCTACAACTTTTGCAGAACTTGAAAGAGATTGTTCTGTTTATCCTATAAAAGTAGTTACAATTGTTGAGGTTATGGGTAGAAACGCAGGTTGGTTAACAGCATCTTCTGTTCTTTCAAAAACTTTAGGCGGAAACGGCCCTGACCTTATATATTTATGCGAAAAAGATTTTGATAACGAAAAGTTTTTATCTGATGTTAGAAATGTTTTAGAAAATAAAAACTCTGCACTTATTGCTATAAGCGAAGGTATTAAAGATAAAAACGGTGTATATGTATCGGAACAAGTACAATCAGGCGAAGTCGATTCCTTTGGACATGCCCAAATTTCTGGAGCTTGTGATGTACTCGAAAATCTTGTTCGCAATGAAATGGGTTGTAAAGTGCGTTCAATTGAACTTAGTTTATTACAAAGATGTGCTGCACATATTCAAAGTAAAACAGATATTGACGAATCAAGACTTCTAGGTATGAAAGCTTGTCAATGTGTTATAGAAAAAGAGAATGGTATAATGTCTTGTATCGTTAGAAAAAATAATGACCCCTATGAAGCAGAAGTATCAGCTATTCCTGTTAATGAAGTATCCAATAAAGAGAAAAAAGTTCCAAGTTCATTTATTAACGATGAGGGCAACGGCGTTACAGAGGAGATGGTTAAATATCTATTCCCTCTTATACAAGGAGAAAGTCAAATTATATATGAAAAAGGTCTACCTAAACATATACGACTATTTTAATAGTTTTATATATATGATTTCGTAAGAAATTCCAATGATGCATGTTTTTAAGTAAACAAATAGTTTTAAGTTAGAAAGGGTGAAGCAAAATGGGTAAATTTAAAATTAAAGGTAGTGGTGACAATTTCAGATTTAATTTACACGCAGGTAATGGCGAAATTATTGGTACAGCAACACAGGGATATTCTTCAAGAAGTGCTTGTGTTAAAGGAATTGAATCTGTAAAGAAAAATTCTGTAGCGGATATTATCGATACAACTGCAGGTGACGAAGGCAAAGGTTCAAGATTTGAAATCTACAAAAGTAAAGACGGTTTTAGATTTAGACTTATTGCAGCTAACGGCAATAAAATACTTGCATCAGAGGGATACACTACAAAACGTGCTTGTCAAAATGGTATTGATTCAGTAAAACGTAATGCCACTGAATCCCCTATTTTAGACGAAGAAGAAAAGTAACACTAAATCAAAATAGTAAAATCTCAAAAGGCTTTTAGGGTTCAGTATTGAATGTTAGAAGCTTTTTTTATATAGAATGAATATTTTCCTTTTTTATGGTAACAATTATAATGAAATCTTTAAAAACTTGTTTGTTTTTAGTTTTTACAAATTCCCTAAAATTAAAGCAAATTGTAAACTTTGCAAAATTGAAATAATGTCACATCGCAAAAGAAAAACAAATTTTCATACCTTAAACAAACGCAGGAAATGGCGATAATACAACATTTTCACAGTTTTTGTCAAAAGCCGTAAAGCCGTTGTTTTGCTATGAAAATGGATTTTTCTATATTTTGCATTGAAGCCAATTGAGTTTTTGAGGTAACTATAATACATATCAAGGAGATGTACATCTATGAATAAATTAACTATAAAAAAAATAATACAAAATAGCAATTTTAAAATATTGGTAATAGCATTGATTATTGCCACAATTTTCGTTTTTAGTTCGTACAAATATAAAGCTTACTTATATGAAAAGGATATGCAAGAAAACATAATTAGACTTCATGTTAAAGGTCGCACAAATAATGAAGATGACCAAAATTTTAAGCTTTTAGTTCGTGATGAAGTTTTAAATTTTATTAAAGAAGAAAGTGACAAAACAGGTTTTGACTTAAATAAAAATAGAAATGAAACTGCTATATTTATTCAAGACAACTTGGAAAATATCGAAAACTTTGTAAATAATATTATATTAAAAGGTGGATATGATTATACAAGTCAAGTTACATTCGCTCTCACAGACTTTCCTCCTAAATCCTATGGTTTTATCACCTTGCCTCAAGGGGTGTATTACAGCCTTAATATTAACTTAGGCGAAGCTTTGGGCAACAACTGGTGGTGCGTGATTTATCCACCTTTATGCTATGTTGAAAGCGATACAATGACTTTTGATGATACATCAATTGAAACTTTAGAAGAAAATTTACAAGAAGACACTTTTAAACACATAACTTCAAAAAACGGCAACATAAATATGGAATTTAAGATTTTAGAAATATATGATTCCTTAAAAAATAAATAAATTTTATTTAACAAGGTTGCTATTTATATCACCCTTATTATCCCAAAATTAATATAATTGGTATATTTTTAAAATATTTTAATAAAATGTTATAAGAAAAATACTTATGAATTGAAGGGGTAAAATATGTTTAATGATGATATTGAAGAAAAAGAAGTTGTTCTAGTTAGTAATTTAGTAAATGTAAGTGGTATAATAATAGAAAAACCTGTACTTAGCCATAATGTTTATGGAGAAAATTTTTATAATTTTAAAATCAATGTTAGAAGGCTTAGTGATGTTTATGACGAAATACCTGTTATGGTTTCAGAAAGGCTTTTGGATATTCAAAGTATCGAACTTGGAAATTACATAGAGATTTTAGGTCAATTACGCTCATATAATAATTATAGTGAGGAAGAAGGCAAAAACAAACTCATTTTAACTATTTTTGCAAAGGAAATACATATGGACTTTTATAGTACAGATAGTGCCCTAAACACCATAGAGATAAAAGGCTACATTTGCAAAAAACCAATTTACAGAGTTACCCCATTTGGTCGTGAAATCTGTGATGTCTTAGTTGCTGTAAACCGAAACTATAACAAATCCGATTACATACCTTGTATATCTTGGGGAAGAAACGCAAAATTCACTGGTGCTTTAGAAGTTGGTACAAAAGTTAGCATAATAGGAAGAATACAAAGCCGTAGCTATCAAAAACGTATTGATGATTTAACTTCAATAAATAAAATGGCATACGAAGTATCTGTAAGTCGTATAGAAAAAATCAAAGACTAATTTTAATTAGGAAACGTTGCAAAATTGAATTTATGGCACATTGTAAAAAAAGCAAATTTTCACACTTTCGACAAACGCAGTAAATGGTATTAATATGCCATTTACTTGGGTTTTGCTATGAAAATGGATTTTGCTATGTTTTGCATTGAAGCCATTATTATAAACTCAATCTAAAGGGGCTGTAAGTAAATCACATAATGTGAGATTTCATACAGCCCCTTTAGATTTTTTTATTGTTCTGTTGCAACGTCTGTTTCACTTTCTTCAGTTAAATGTTCAATGGTAAGTTTAATGCGTTCAACTCTATTTTTATCAACATTTAACACTTTAAAACTATATTTTACACCGTCATGTGTATCAGTAATTTTAGCATCTTTATCTGGAAAATGTCCAAACAATCCAACTATATAACCACCAATACTTTCAAAATCGTCAGATGTAAATTCTGACTCTATTTCTTCATTAAGCTCATCAAGTCTAACAGTTCCATCTATTGAATAAGTATGTTCAGATAATTTATATATATCATCAATTGCATCATCGTCTTCATCTAAGATATCCCCTAGAATTTCTTCAACTATATCTTGTAATGTAAGTAGTCCCGCTGTTCCACCATATTCATCAAGAACAATCGCCATAGATATACGCCCACTTTTCATATCTGCGAAAAGTTTACCAATTTCTTTAGCTTCATATGTGAAAAAGGCATCTCTTATATAATCATTTATATTAAAACCATTCTCATCAATACCAAAAATTAAATCTTTCAAGTATAAAATACCTAAAATATCATCAAAGCTTTCACCATAAACAGGCATTCTTGAAAAACGCTCTTGCTCAAAAATCTCCATTATAGTAGAATAACTACTGTTAACAGAAACAGCAATCATATCTGTTCTTGGAGTCATAACTTGTTCAGCACTCATATCTGCAAAATCAAAAACATTATTTATCATAGTACGCTCATCGATTTCTAAAACGCCTTCTTCATGAGATACATTAACAATTGTTTTAAGTTCCGATTCTGTAAAAGTCTCGGATTTACTATTTAATTCAATACCAAGTAACTTGAGTAAAAAAGTTGCAATACTATTAATCAAGAAACCAAGTGGTGCGAATAAATACGTACAAAAATTGATTACTGGTGCAACAATAAGCGAAATCTTTTCAGATTTTGCATTTGCAACGCTTTTCGGTATAACTTCACCGAAAATCAATATAATAACTGTTAGGGTAAGGGTAACAATAGGTACTGTATATTTGTTGTTACTTGCATATGATAATGCAATTTGTGTAGACATTGCAGAAGCTGCGATATTTACAATATTATTACCTATAAGTACAGTCGTAAGTAGCTTGTGTTGATGCTCCATAAGTTTATCAACTAAAATAGCTCCTTTCACCTTCTCATCAACCATATGTCTAAGTCTTATACGGCTTAAAGATGTGAGAGCAGTTTCTGATGCAGAAAATAACATAGACAACATTAATAATAAAATTAATATAGCTATACTGGTCGAACTGTCAAGTTCCAAAATTAATCACTCCTAATTCATTTTTAAATATATGTTGTAATTATATTATTATTTTATACTAATGTCAATGATTTACCGTAAAAATCTTAATTTTTATAAGAAAATCTTATTATTATAGCTAATTTCTCAAATTTTTTCTATAAAAGCTATTGATTATTATTCTCAAATATGGTATAATTTATTGATTTGTGTAATTTACAAAAATTTTTTAAAGGAAATTGTGGAGGAAATAATGGAAATTATGACTACAAAAACAAAGGTTATTTTAGCATTGCAACACGTTTTAGCTATGTTTGGTTCTACTGTTTTAGTTCCAAGATTAACAGGTCTTGACCCAAGTTTAGCTATTTTTACGGCAGGTATCGGTACACTCTTGTTTCATTTTTGTACAAGTGGTAAGATACCTGTTTTTTTAGGCTCAAGTTTTGCTTTTATATCGGCGTTACAAGTCGTACTAGCTAGTGAAGGTATAGCTTACGTAAAAGGTGGAGTTATTTGTGCTGGTCTAGTTTATGTTTTAATGTCTTTGCTTATTAGAACTTTCGGTGTTGATAGAGTTAGAAGCTTTTTCCCACCTATCGTTAATGGGCCAATTATAATGGTTATAGGGCTTAGACTTAGTGGAACGGCAATGGGAATGGCAGGAGTTACATCCGATGGTACAGACTATTTTGCACTATCTATTGCAGCTATTGTAGTTATCACAATGATAGCTGTATCTATTTTTGCTAAATCTTTCTTTAAACTTGTACCTATTTTAATAGCAATTGTAACAGGTAGTATTTGTGCCTACGTTTCAGATTTAGCTTTTGCAACAAACTTTGTTGATTTATCTGTTGTACAAACTTCTTCATGGATAGGTTTTTCAAACAACGCCTTTGACATATTGCTTACACTACCAAAGTTTAGTGTATCAGGAGTTTTAGCAATTGCCCCAATTGCTTTAGTTGTTTTTATGGAGCATATTGGCGATATAACTACAAATGGGGCTGTTGTTGGTAAAGATTTCTTTAAAGACCCAGGCGTTCATAAATCTATGATGGGCGACGGTTTGGCAACTCTTGCAGCCGGTTTTATTGGTGGACCACCTAATACAACTTACGGTGAAAACACTGGCGTTTTAGCTGTTACAAAAGTGTATGACCCGAGTATCATAAGACTTGCAGCCGTTTTTGCAATTGCACTAAGTTTAATCGGTAAATTAAACGGACTTATTCAAAGTATACCCGTTGCCGTAATGGGTGGAGTTTCTATAATTCTATTTGGTATGATTGCAAGTATTGGTATTAGAACTTTAAAAGAAGCTGAACTTGATTTTTCTCACTCAAGAAACTTAATGATAGCTTCAGTAATTTTTGTTACAGGTATCGGTATTGACCAAATGGTTGCTTTTGGCTCTGTTACTATATCAGGCTTAACTGTTGCTGCTATATGTGGTGTAGTTTTAAATAAAGTTTTACCTGAAGATGTATAAGAGTAAATTTAACATATATTAACTAAAAAAAGACCATTTAGGTCTTTTTTTACGATTCGCACCTAAAAACCACAAAAAAAGACCATTTAGGTCTTTTTTTACGATTTTTATGTATTTAAACTTAGGCTTATGAGTAAACCTTTATTTACTTTGTTCATTGATCGTTCACTTAGTCTACAAATCTTTTCTTTTAGCCTACTTTTATCTATGGTGCGAAGTTGTTCTAGAAGTACTACACTATCTTTTACAAGAGCATATTGGTCGCTACTTATTTCTATATGAGTAGGAAGCTTAGCCTTGTTTATTTGTGATGTAATAGCAGCACATATTATAGTCGGGCTGTATTTGTTGCCTATATCATTTTGTATAACGAGAACTGGGCGAATTCCGCCTTGTTCTGAGCCAATCACAGGGCTTAAATCTGCATAAAATATATCTCCACGTCTTATATTCATTGTTCACACTCCGTATATTTCTTGTTTAAGTTTACTTGTTATAAGTATTACCTTTTTTCTAAAAGATATACGGTATTTTTTTATAGCAACTCCTAAAAATTAGAAGAATAGCACATTACAAAAGAAAAATCAAGTTATCATACTTTTGAGAAATGCACCAAGCCGTTATTTTGTTATGAAAATGGATTTTTCTATATTTTGCAAGGTTGCCATATTGTTTCTTATTTTATCGGTGCAGTAAAAATCGATTCATCAATATTTGGATTGTAAACAAAGTCTTCAAAAGTAATTATAATAGTTTCAACATTATTTTTATCATAAATCACTAATTTTTCTGGGTCAAGAGTTAAATTGTTTACCCAAAGTTTTTCTGTTGATATAAAGGGGTGTTGCTCATCAATTGTTGCCTCTAAAACAGTGTAAAATGAGTCCTTAACATTTGCCACTGTAACAGAGGCTGAGTCAGCCTTTTCATAATTTTTGATAAATGATGTTATAAAGAGTTCTAAGCGTTCGGGACTTTCTTCCTCATAAACATATACATCATTTGATAGATTGCTATTAAACTGATAAATGGCTTCACCGTCATATATAGTCGTTGAACCAGCAACAGATTCAGGGCTAGTTACTTCTATATTGTATCTACCATCACTTTTAGCCCATTGCAAAACTTCAAAAACAGTTTCATCACCTCTTGCCTTGTATGTAACTGTTGCCTTTGCCGAATATCCTTCCATGTTAGTATACTTTTCATGTACATTTGTATATGCATCCTCTTTACTTGATTTCGTAAAGGGTATACTGCAACTCGTGCAAATCATAGTTATACATAGTAAGCTTAAAAACCTATATTTCTTTAACATAAATCCTCCATTTGTTTTTTATATTATATATGTCTTTATAAGTTTTTATGATAAATTTATATTAAAATAAGCTATAAAGAAATATTAAATTTCTTTATAGCCCTTTTAAATCTAAATTAAAAAGTATTCAAACTTGTATATAGTGAATATAATAAGAACAAATGTATTGCAAAACTTAAAATTCCCAATATATGAAACTTGTATTTTTGAGTTTTGTGACGGAAAGTATACATTCCTATGAACATACCAACAAAGCCACCTAATATACAAAGAAGAAAAATACGATTTTCAGCTATTCTCCATTTGTTTTTTATAGCCTTCTGTTTATCAATATACATAACTATAAAAGTTATTATATTAATAAGAATATAATAAACTAAAATTAAGGACATTTATCTACTCCTTAAGTTGTTTCGCCAATCTAAATCCCCTCTGTCTAGTGATACAAGAAGGCTTTCAGCTGTTGCAAGGTTACTTGCAAGTGGTATATTATGTATATCACAAAGTCTAAGCACCGAGTTTATATCAGGCTCATAGGATTTATGTGACACTGGATCACGCAAGAAAATAACTACATCAATATCATTATGTGCGATTTGTGAACCAATTTGTTGTTCTCCACCTAAATGTCCTGCTAAATATTTATGAACACTTAAATTTGACGCTTCTTCAATGTGTCTACCTGTTGTACCAGTCGCATATAGACTATGCTTAGATAAAATGTGTCTGTATGCCACACAAAGATTTTCCATAAGTTTTTTCTTATTATCATGTGCAATTAGTGCTATGTTCATTAAATCACCCCTCAAAAATTGATCTTTCTTTTTCCATAGATACATTGATTACAAGCCCGATAGATGCAAGATTTATCAGAAGTGATGAACCACCATAACTAAGAAAAGGCAAAGTCATACCTGTGTTTGGCAAAACTCCAGTATTTACTCCCACATTTATAAAAACTTGCGAGAATATCATTGTTGCAACACCTATGCAAACAAGTTTACTACCTAAAGATTTTGCCCTATATGAAATATATAAAATTCGTAAAATTAATACGAAAAAAATAACTAAAGTTGTTACACAGCCTACAAAACCAAACTCCTCACCTAACACTGAGAAGATAAAGTCGTTATAACTTTCAGCTATAAAATTAAGTTGATTTACTGTTCCATTATACAAACCCTTACCACTCATTTGACCACTTGCAATAGCCTGTATAGCGTAACCCGTTTGCATAAAACTATCCCCTGCATCTTCCTGTAAAAATGCTGTTTGTATTCTACCAATTTGATAATCTGTAAGTATCATATCAACAAAAATATGGTTTTCTCTTAATGAGTCAAAAACTGTTGCCACTACGACAACTACACCTATAACTATTGCACTTACAACTATACGTTTATCAAGCCCTGCTTCAAAAAGTAAAACAGCACCTATAATAAGTGGTATTAAACAGGCTGATAAAGATGGCTGAATTGCAATTAAAAAAATAGGAAGCATAAGTAAAAGTGCATATTTTACAATAAAAGTAAAGCTATTAATTTTTTCTTTATTATTATCAAGAAATTTTGCAAAAAAGATTATTAGTAATATTTTTGTAAGCTCTGATGGTTGTATACCAACTGGCCCAAAACGTATCCATCTTGCAACACCATACTGGTCAGCTGTACCAATAAAAAACACAGCAACTAATAAGAATAGATTAAAAAGGTATATCAATATATAAAATTTGAATATAAACTCAATATCTATAAACGATGCCATAAGCAAAGCTATAATGCCAAGACCAAGCCATACTATTTGAGATGAAAATTCACTTGAAATACCTGTTATATTTATTTTTGTAGCCGATCCAATTAAAACTATACCAAAAACTGATAGCGAAACTGCCATAATCATTAATATAAAATCAAAGGATTTATACGATTTATATCTACGTTTACCTTCCATACACCTATCTTCTCATACTATTTATCGGTATGTTTGCAACAAGCATCGATGACTCTCCCGATGAATCGTTAGGCGTTGTAGTTATTTTTATGTCAAGTCCTTCTTCATCAATTTCCATATATGTGGATATTACTTTGATAATATCTGTTTTTAACATTTCTAAAACTTGAGTTGAACAATTCGCTCTATCGTGGATTAAAACTAACTTAAGTCTATCCTTTGCAACAGACGCAGATTGCGTTTTCTTACCAAAAAGTGAAGCAAAAAAATCAGTCATAACTTACCTCCTAACCGAATAATTTCTTGTACCAAGGTTTCTTTTCTTCAAAAGTCATAAGAGGAACTTCCTCGCCTAAAATACGGCGTGTAATGTTTCTATATGCTTGTCCAGAGTTTGAACCATCATCAGTTACAGTTGGCTCACCTTTATTTGTTGAGATAACTATATTCTCATCATCAGGAACTACACCTATTATATCAACTGCCAAGATCTCTGCAACATCATCAATTGACATCATTTCGCCTCTTGCTATAAGATCAACACGAAGTCTATTTAAAAGAAGCATAGGTCGGTTGATTTCTGCAGCTTCAAGTAGACCAATTATTCTATCTGCATCACGAACTGCACTAACTTCAGGTGTTGTAACAACTAAAGCTCTGTCAGCACCTGCAATTGCATTTTTAAAGCCTTGCTCTATACCTGCTGGGCAATCAATTAATATGTAATCAAACTCCTTACGAAGTGTATCGCAAAGTTCTACCATTTGTTGTTCTGTCACTGAGTCTTTATCTCTAGTTTGTGCCGCTGGTAATAAACATAAAGTTTCATAACGTTTATCTTTAATTAAAGCTTGTTTAATTCTACAACGTCCTTCAACAACATCTACTATATCGTAAACTATTCTATTTTCAAGACCAAGTACCACATCTAAGTTACGAAGCCCAATATCAGCATCAATTAAAACTACGCTTTTCCCTTGTGCTGCAAGTCCTGTACCTAAGTTAGCCGATGAAGTAGTTTTGCCTACACCACCTTTTCCTGAGGTAATAACTATTACTTCTCCCATTTTGTTCCTCCAAAATTCAAATTATTCTTTTAAAAGTCATAATTCATATCTATGACACAAAAATGCCCTATGAATTATCTCTACTACTATTTTAACAAAAAATATGAAAAAATGCACTACTTTTTCAAAAAAACTTTATACATATTTTTCTTACAAAAATATAAAATCCTACAAATTTTTACAATTATCAACCTATAAGTTGAAATTTACTTAATTTTTTTTATAAGTTAGTGGTGATATTATCATATTTATTTAAACTGACATTACTGCAATTTCTTCGTTATCAACATGAGCAAGTGTAGGATTGGATTTGCTTTTAGCCATAGTTTCAGTGGATAAAAAAGTTATTATATCACCTATCCTAAGTTGCGTTGGCGTCATAGAAAGTGCGTATATATAACACTCCTTACTTCCACCACTACCTGCATGAACCATACCTCTTATAGCACCAAGGCATACAACATTACCTTTAGCTTTTATAACTGCACCTGCGTTTACATCACCAAAGAAAACAACAGAACCTTCAAAATCTATTTTTTGTCCACTTCTAAGTGAACCCGAGTGGAACAATGTTTCATTTTGAAGTGGTTTAAAAGTTTCTTCTTCCTTTGCACTTTCTAGAGTTGAGTTTGGTGCAATATCCGCCTTTACAACGTCTTCAAAATTTTTAGTTAAAAAAGTATCTTCACCAATAAAAGTAATTTTAAGTCCACAAGTTTCAATTATATCATAAACTTCCTCAAGTTCATCATCTAAAAGAGTTTCACCACTTAAAATAACTCTAAATTTCGTATCTTTAAAAACTTGTACTATATCACTTAAATTTTCCTTTAACTCGTCTAAAAGCTCTTGGAAATTTTCTTTATTTTCTATTTTTATAATTAAATTATTTCTTTTTGATTTTATAGTCACATTGTTCATCTTTTTATAAAACCTCCTAGTTTTTTATTTTGTAAAGTAGTTATCATTTGCCGTTGCGACAAGTTCAGGTTCATAGTTAAGTTTAAAATATTCATCAAGAACATCTCTAGCAAGTTTTGATGCTGGTGATGAAAAATTATACGAGTTACCAAAGGGTAAAAGCACATATATGGCAACCTCTGGGTCATCAGCTGGGGCAAATGCTGCAAAAGATGAATGGTCAGAACGATTTGTTACCTGTTGAGCCGTTCCTGTCTTTGCCGCTATCTCAATAGGAAAAGTTCCAAATGCTGTTTTACCTGTACCCTCACTACCTGTAACAACTTGTTTCATACCTTGCAAAACTGCAGCATATGTTTCATCACTTATAGGAACAACTTCCTCAACTACTGGTTCATAATCCACAACTACATTTTCATCTTCATCAGTTATTTTATTTAAAAAATGTAATGGGTATCTGTTTCCTCCATTTGCAAGTGTTGCAACATATTTTGCCATACTTGCTGCTGTATAGTTGTTATAACCTTGCCCAATTGATGAGGCAACTGTATCACCATCATACCATGCAAGTTCAGATTCATCTAAATCTGGGTAATTATAAGCTCTTGTAGTTCTTTTATATTCTGGCGATGAAATTAAACTTGCTCCTTCAGGAGAAAAGTCTGCAAGTTCTGTAACTTCTGCTCCTGTACCCTCATTAAAACCAAAATATGTCATATATTTATTTAAAGAATTTATACTTACATCACTTGTACCACTTGCAGAGTTGCCCATGTCATAAACTGATTTCAAGAAATAATAGTTACAGGATACTTCTAAGGCACGACAAACATCAACATGACCATGAGATACATTTGACCAACATTTTATATAAGGTTGCCCTGCATCTTTAAAGTATATATTATCATATATAGTTGATGTCGGCGTCATGTTGCTGTCTTCTAAAATAGAAATTGCAGATAACATCTTAAAAGTTGAACCTGGAGCTCTCCCCTCAACAAACGCTCTATTTAAAAGAGGTGTTGTTGGGTCAAGCTGAGATATTTTATAGTAATAGTCGTTATCGAAGTTATTTACGAGTTTATTATTATCATAGGAAGGATAACTTACTGATGATATAATATCACCTGAATTTACATCTACTACCATAACTGAGCCTGTGCTTGGGTCAAGATTTGTCATTTGTGGCGTTATTTCCCCACTATTTAACTTTGATATAAGTATAGTTTGAGTACTAAAATAGCCATTTAAGATTTTTTCCTTTGTTCTCTCATCATAAGTAACAATTCCCAAATCTTCCATAGCAAGTAAAAGCTCTTGTTCGCTTATATCTTTGTTTTTTATTGCTCGTCCTAACATTATGGAAAAATCACTTTGACTATCCATTGAATAATCTAAATAATAGGAATAAGTATCAAGTTTGTCTTTATCATCATTTGTTAAGCTAAGCACATTATCCCTAGCTTTTTGACTTAAAGCTTCATATTCAGCCATTATCCCATTATAATAGTCACAGGTTTTGTTATAAACTTTATAGGCTGATGTACTTTCATCTAACTCAAAAATTTGGTCTAAGAGGAAGTTATTCGCTCTCGCAAAATTATAAAAGAAATCATTAGTAGTTATTTTTGTATCATTTGAACGTGTAGTAGTCATATTCGCTATAATCAAGTTTTTCAAATATTCTTCTAGTTTATTATATATATCTTCTGTTAAATCGCTATCTATCGTTGTATAGATGTTGTTACCTGTAACAGGAGCTTCTTCATCAATTACTTGAGTTATCTTTCCAACATTGTTAAGCTCTACGGTTTGAGTACCACTTTCGCCCTTTAAATCAAGTTCAAAATATTTCTCAAGTCCGTCTTTACCTACCAAATCATTTGCTGTGTAATCTGGGTTTTCCTTTGAATATGTTTCATACTCACTTTCGCTAATCTTCATTATATAACCAATTATATGAGATGTAAATTCTGAAGTTGGATACTCTCTTGTTGCTGTAACACTTGAGTTTATGCTCTCATATAAATCAGGACGCTCCTCAACAGCCGAAACAGTTTCAACTGAAACATTATTTGCAAGAGTAATAGAATTGTACTTTCTAAAACGTTGAGCATAATGAGAACTTTTTATAGATAGCATCGAACGCCAATATTCCTCTGGGTAATCTGATGTATAGTTGCCATCTTCATCACTTTCGATAATGTCAAAATTCTCCAATAAATAATAAAAGGACTCTGTTGCATCATAGTCGAAACGACTCTGCGAAAATCCCATGTCTGTTTTCCATGTGTTAACTCTTGTATCTGCTATTGTAAATACATAGGGTGTTGTTGTAGATATTGGAAGTTCATCAACAAAACTCTCCCCATTTTCATCTAATAACAAAATAATATTATAAATTACATCATTAAGTTCTTTAGTAGTTAAAGATACTTGTGGGTCCATAGTAAGTCCAAAGGCTGTTTCGTTAACAGCAAGAGGTAACCCATATTTATCATAAATTTCTCCTCTTGGTGCCGATAAGTCTAAAGTTTTAACTGTAGATTCACGTAAATTTCTAAGGTAATACTCACCTTGTATAATTTGTAAATTATATAAAGTACCAATTAACAAAAGAAATGCAAAGGTCATAAACCCAATTAAAATTATAATTCTATTGGAAAAAAATTTATATATATTTTGCAAAATTTTAGTTAAATATTGCATAGTTTCTCCGTTCTAAGTTTTAAAAATCTTTCGCTTTGGCTTTTCATGCTTTTCTATTTTCTTATTTATAAAATAAATTGGATAATATATTATAAATGTATAAATAATATTACAAAAACCCTCAATCAAAATTACATTTAAAAAATAATATGCAAAGTTTGTGTTTCCATTTACTAAAAATACGAAAACAAAAATCACAAATTGATATGCTAAAGTAAGCACAAACACATCAACTAATATTGGGAATATATTTTTTAAATAATGGTCTGTAAATGTTTTAGTAGTTGCAAAAGCCACTGCCATATAAATAAGTGATGTTCCACCAAGACTTACACCAATTACTAAATCTTGTACCATTCCACAAATAAAGGCAAATATCAATGCTTCATCATTTTTCCTTAAATAGCTATAAATAACTACTAAAACAAATGATGGGTTGGGTAAAATCCCCACAAAGTTCAACTCATTTAAAACTGTACTTTGGAAAATTATATTTATGAGTAAAATAACCGAAAATACGCCAATTCTCATACTTATTCACCTGCATTTCCATCTATATCCACTTGTGATGTAGAAGATATTGTTTCATTATTTGTATTTGTGCTTTTAGTAAACAAATCGGTTACAACAAGTACAGTTGTTATATTATCAAAATCCACATTCGGCTTAACTATGGCTTTTTGTGTTAGAGTACTACTTTTCTCTAAAGACACAACTTCCCCTATAGCAATACCTGGTGGATAAATTGTACTTAGCTCAGATGTCATTATCTCATCACCTACCATAAGTTCAGATGATAAGTTATAATATTCAAATTTACAAAGTCTATCAGCCATTAAGTTTATATCACCCTTAAACAAACCTTGTTCATAGGTTCTAGAACTTACAGCACTAATTGATGCACTATCATCAAGTATCGTAATTATTTTACTACTGTATTCCGATACTTCAACGACACGACCAAGTAAACTACCATAGGATAAAACTACCATATTTTCCTCTATACCGTGTTCTATACCCTTATCTATTATATAGTTATCTTGCCAATTACTGTTTCCTTTACCTATAACCTTTGCCGTTGTAGTATTCAAAGACGGATAAGTTTCCTTTGTTTCAAGTAACTTTGCCATTTGTGAATATTCCAAAGAAACTTGTTCAAGACGATTAACTTCCATTAAAAGTTCTTGATTTTCAAGTTTCAATCTTTCGTTTTCAGTTTCAAGATAACTTTTATCTCTTTTACCTCGTATTGTATCAAAAAAGCTTTCACTAAAACTAGAAGTAGCGTTTTGTATAGGTGTAATTATACTATTAAATGTGTTCCTAAAAGTTGCTGGATACACACTAAATAAACCTGTTAAAACAAGCAAAATTATAGCTATAACAATAAAAATGATTTTAAAGAGTCTAAGTTTATCGACTCTATCATAATTACTTAAGGTTTGCTTCTGAAATTTTTTCTTCATATACACTCACTACATTTTTAATTTTTTTGCTGTTATAAGAACACTTGATAATGAATCTAAGTCTTCTAAAACTTTTCCTGTTCCCTTTGCAACACAAAATAAAGGATCTTCAGCTACATGGACTGGCATTCCCGTTTCTTGTGATATAAGCTTATCAAGTCCATTAATTAAAGCCCCACCACCTGCAAGTAAAATACCTGTTTCCATAATATCTGCTGCAAGTTCTGGTGGAGTTTTTTCAAGTGTAACTTTAATTGCATCAATAATCGCATTTACAGGCTCTTCAACTGCTTTTAGAACTTCAACACTAGATATTTCAATAGTTTTAGGTAGTCCTGAAATCAGGTCACGTCCACGTACTAATTTTTTAACATTTGGGTCTGGCTCAAATACACAAGTAATTTCCATTTTAATACTTTCAGCTGTACGTTCACCAATAGCCAAGTTAAACTCTCTCTTTATAAAGTTGACAATTGATTGGTCAAGTTCATCTCCTGCTACTCTAAGTGATTTACTTGTAACTATACCACCTAAAGAAATTATAGCGACTTCAGATGTACCACCACCTATATCGACAATCATAGAACCTGCTGGTTCGCTAACAGGAAGCCCTGCACCAATTGATGCTGCCATAGGTTCTTCAATTAAATAGGCATCTTTTTCCTTAATACCTGCTGAAGTGGCTGCATCTATAACAGCTCTTTTTTCAACTTCAGTTACACCCGATGGTACACATATTACAACTCTCGGTCTTGAAAACATCATATTTCCTGGAAGTGCTTTTTTAATAAAATGTCTAAGCATAGCTTGTGTTGTATCAAAATCAGCAATAACTCCATCTTTCATAGGTCTGATTGCTACTATATTACCTGGTGTACGTCCTATCATTTCTTTTGCACTGTCACCAACTGCTAAAATCTCATTCGTTAAGTTATTTATAGCAACTACTGAAGGCTCATTTACTATAATACCCTTCCCTTTATAAAAAGCTAATGTATTAGCTGTTCCTAAGTCAATTCCTAAATCTTTTTTAAACATAATATATATGTACTCCTCTCAATTTCTACAATTTTACCATATAATTATTATTAATTCTTCCATGTTATACACATAATTATACATAATAATAATACACTCTTTTCACCGATTTTTCAATGGTTTTTTGAATTTTTCTTTAAATTAATTGAAAAAATTGTAATATTAAGGTATACTGTTGCTTATATAGCCTAATAAAAAAATTAAAAATTATATAGGAGGTCTAATGATAAATAATAAAATTTATGAATACACATCACAAATATTTGAATCTACTGTTGGCAAAGGTGGAGCATATGTTGTTTTTCCCTATGACATTAAAGAGGAGTTTGGCAAAGGTAGAGTCAAGGTATACGCTACTTTTGATGGAGAAAAATATGAGGGTAGCATAGTGAACATGGGAGTAAAAAATCCCGATGGTTCAATATGTTACATTATTGGTATAAAAAAAGATATCAGAAAAAAGATAAATAAAAATATTGGTGATGAGGTTTTTATTACCATATGTGAGCGTATTTAAAATTACCTTTTATAGTATACACATTAAAATTATCAATATATTAATTTATTTTGTTGTAAAAAATACCAAATGCCCTTAGTTAAAAAAGTATTTATACTTTTTTTGGTAATAATGCACTAGATAAAAATTGTCAATATACATTTCTAACAAATTTATCTTTAAAAAAATGTCGTTAATTTAATATCAATTCCTATTGAATTTTACTCCATTTAGGTTTATAATTAAACCATGTTATTATTATTTATTATTTAGGAGGTTAGTTTATGTTAGACGCAGTAAAGGCAATTAATGGGGTCCTTTGGGGTCCACCTATGCTCATACTTTTAATGGGTACTGGTATATACCTGACAGTTAGACTTCGTTGTATTCAAGTTAGAAAGTTCGGGACTTCTTTCAAAGAAACATTTGGTGGTATGTTTAAGAAAAGCGATGAAGACGGCGTTTCATCTTTTGCTTCTCTTGCAACTGCTATTGCTGCCCAAGTTGGTACAGGTAACCTTGCAGGTGTTGCAACAGCTATAGCAGCTGGTGGACCTGGTGCAATCTTTTGGATGTGGGTATCTGGATTTTTCGGTATGGCTACAATCTTCTCTGAAGCTGTTATATCTCAACAGTTTACAGTTGAAGACGAAGGACAAAAAGTTGGTGGTCCTGCTTATTATTTAAGTCAAGGTATCAAAAACAAAACCCTTGGTAAGTTTCTATCTATATTCTTTGCAATTGCAATTATATTAGCACTTGGTCTTATGGGGCTTGTTGTTCAAGCTAACTCTATTGCTTCATCAGCCGAAACTGCTTTTGGTATACCTCCAATCGTTGTTGGTGTTTTCGTTGCAATTTTGGTGCTTTTCGTTGTAGTTGGTGGTGTAAAGAGAATTACATCAGTTGCTGAAAAAGTTGTTCCAATTATGGCACTTTTCTACGTTTTAGGTAGTTTGTTTATTATATTAGGTAATGCATCACATATTATACCTGCTCTTGGCTCAATTTTCGCTGCTGCATTTTCTCCTGCTGCTGCCGCTGGTGGTTTCGCTGGTGCTGCTGTTAAAGTTGCTGTTCAAAAAGGTGTTGCAAGAGGTCTTTTCTCTAATGAAGCTGGTATGGGTTCAACTCCACATGCACATGCACTTGCAAACGTTAAACACCCTGCACAACAAGGTCTTGTTGCAACAGTAGGTGTTGTTATTGACACTGGCATAATCTGTACAATGACAGCTCTTGTTATTCTTACAACTGGTGTTTTAGAAACTGGTCTTGATGGTGCAAACTTAACTCAAGCTGCATTTAGTACAGGATTTGGTTCTTTCGGTAATATGTTTATTTCAATTTGTTTATTCTTCTTTGCCTTTACTACAATTGTAGGTTGGTATTTCTTTGGAGAAACAAATGTTAAGTTTTTATTTAGAAACAATAGAAAAACAGCTTTAATTGTTTATCGTGTCCTAGTAGCTATACTTATTGTAGTTGGTACAACTGCACAAGTTGCTTTAGTTTGGGAACTTGCCGATATGTTCAACGCTCTTATGGTTCTTCCTAACCTTATTGGTCTACTTGCTCTATCTGGTTTAGCTGTTAAGATTACTAATGATTACGAAAAGAACTTTGTAAATGGTATTCCTTCAGAGTATGAAAAGAAAAAGTAGAGGTTCTCTAGTTAGTTCTCTTTGATATAGTAATACAGTGCTGTAAATAAATCCACATGATGAACAACACATAGGGACAATTTATAGCAACCAAATAGGTTAAAAGGGACTGCAAGGAAACTCGCTAAAAGCGAGATTTCTTTACAGTCCCTTTGTGGTTTAAACAAATGGCAACATTGGGCGACATTGCAAAATATAAAAAATCCATTTTAATACTTTTGCAATGATATAATATACTATGGAAATTACTTGATGTGCCATTATTTTAATTTTCAGGCGTTTCCAAGTAATGAATTTTTCAAGTAAGCTAAAAAAAAGGCTTTGATGTGGATAAATACACACAAAAAGCCTTTTTTTTATACTTACAACGAAACTTTGAATCTCTTTATATATGCTTTGAAAATAATTTCATAGACTCAGAAATCTCACGATTTTTCCAGTCAAAAAGTTTAGCGACCTAAACAGATGCCTAAACACTCAGCAACTTCAAGGAGTTCCTCACCCTCTTCAATGTATTTGTTTTTGTTTAATACATTTTCAAGAGAATCATAAGTCATTTCACCACCTTGTAGGCTTACCATATTTCCGAATTTTTCTTCTTCAATAAGCTTATAGGCTGCTACACCATATCTACAAGATAAAACTCTATCATATGCTGAAGTTTCACCACCACGTTGGATATGACCAAGTTGAACGGAACGCACTTCATTATCAATTAACTTCTCAAGGTCTAGGGCAAGTTTTGCACCTATACCACCAAGTCTTACAGGGTCTGGGCTATCGTCAACTATTTTGCCAACAACAACTTCTCCACCTTTTTCTTTTGCACCCTCACCAACTACAATGATTGTAAACGGTTTACCCATTTCGTTACGTTCCTCAATTTTTTCAACAACTTTTTCAAGCGAATATGGGATTTCTGGCACTAAAACAACATCGGCTGAACCTGCAATACCTGATTGAAGTGCTATCCAACCAGCAGCACGTCCCATAACTTCTGTAACTATAACTCTATGGTGAGAAGCAGCCGTTGTATGAAGTCTACCAAGGTTTTCTGTAACGATATTTACAGCAGTATCGAAACCAAAAGTAGTTTCTGTTGAGCCTAAATCGTTATCAATTGTCTTAGGTACGCCAATAACGTTAACGCCTTTTCTTGCAAAGTCTCTAGCTGATGTTAAAGTACCGTCACCACCTAAAACAACAAGAGTATCAACACCTTCTTTTTTCATGTTCTCTATTGCAACATCAGACACGTCTTTTTTTACTTCTACGCCGTTTTCTTCAACAGTGTAATCAAAAAGGTTGTCCTTATTTGAAGAACAAAGAATAGTACCACCCATATGTAAAATACCTGAAGTACTTTCTAAGTCAAGTTCTATAAAATCATTGTCGTAAAGACCTTTATAACCAAATTTATAACCAACAAACTCACAATCATGCTTAGATATACCCGTTCTTACAAGAGCATAAATAACTGCGTTAAGTCCAGGTGCATCTCCACCACCTGTTAAAATACCAATCTTTCTTTTCTTCATAATTATTTTTTCCTCCTAAATAAAAATCACACAAATAAATGGCAACGTTGCCATATTGATATTACTACACTTATTCTATCATTTAACAATGATTTTTTCAATATGTATAATTACCAAAATTTTAACACAATTACTTTAGACCCGTTAGTATATTTTCCTTGACAAAATAACCCTTTTTATCTACGAATATACTTATATAGTCCACTTCATAGACTTCACGAAAAAAAGTACATATGAATTCTATATAAAAAATTTCATTTTCTTTGCCAATGCTTTGTAAGATTTTATCATCAACATAAATAAACAATTCATCATCTAAAAACCTTGTCCAGTATACATTTGTGTCATAAAGATTACTAAAAATTTCTAAATGTCTTTCCAAATTTTCTTCTTCAATCTTTTTTGTACTTGAAAAAACTTCCCATTGCATAAATAAAATTAGAGCAAAAATCAAAACTATTTTTACAGCTTTTTTCATAAAATCACCTCATGTTTAGTATTAACCAAAATGATGATTTATGCAAGTAAAATCATGTACAATAAAGCTTTATAAAGCCTTTTACCGTATGGAAATATCTCCTTTTCCAACAAAATCATATAAATGCTCTAAAAAAATTTCATCAACCTTTACACTAAATCTTTCCTCTAGGTGTGTAACTTCTTTAGTATCAATATTTTCTATTATTACATTTGAACTACCCCTATGTTTTTTAATAAGTTCAAACAGTCCACGTTTGTTTGTAGAACTGTCTATTTTTATTGTTATAGTCTTTTGATTTTCGGCAACTTCAATATAATTTGCAATAAGTTTGCCATTCTCTTCATCTTTGAATGTAACAGTTCCCTTAACTAAAATGACAGCTTCTTCACTTAAAATATTTCGATATTTTTCAAAAATCTTAGGGAATATAATAAGTTCTATTTCGCCATACAAATCCTCAACCATAGCAAAAGCCATTTGTTTATTATTTCTTGTAAACTTCACACTTAAAGTTGATATAACCCCACAAACAACAGCACTTTCACCATCTAAACTATGTTCTTCTTCTAATTCCTCATTATAAACTAAATCCCTTGAAAAAACTGAAACCTTTTTTTCTATAAGCTTTGTATAATCGCTAAGAGGGTGACCTGATAAATATATGCCAAGAACTTCTTTTTCATTTTTAAGTAATAAATCATTTTCAAACTCTGGAATATTTGGCAAATCATCATTTACTTCATTAACGTCTTCAATAAAATCCCCTGAAAATAAACTTAACTGCCCTGCAATATTTTTCTTTTTGTTACTTTGTACACTTGATAAAAGTTTTAAATATCTAAACAAATATTGACTTCTAAAGCCTCCAAAACAATCAAACGCACCCCCACAAATAAGGCTTTCTAAAGCTCTTTTGTTAAGGTCTACATTTTCTAATCTGTTTATAAAGTCTGCAAGTGATTTAAACTCACCTTTTTCATTTCGTTCAATTTCTAGTCCCTTAACCAAATTTTTACCTACACCCTTTATGGCAAGTAAGCCATAGCGTATGCCCTCAGGAGTTGCCATAAAATCTCCATAGGACTCGTTAACATCAGGTGATAATATAGGAATATTTGAAGATTTACACTCTACAACATATTCTGCAATTTTAGGCGTGTTACCCATAACAGAAGTCATAAGAGAACTCATGAATTCTTTAGGATAATAAGCTTTAAGCCAAGCTGTTTGATAACCAACAATAGCATAAGCTGCTGCGTGGGATTTGTTAAAGGCATACTTTGCAAACTCTGCCATTTCGTCAAAAATCTTGCTTGCGTTTTCCTTGCTTATACCGTTTTTAACACAACCATTTATGTCCTTGCCGTCGCCGTTTATAAATACATCTCGTTCTTGTTCCATTACATCAAGTTTCTTTTTACTCATAGCACGTCGAACAAGGTCCGAACGCCCAAGACTATACCCTGCAAGTTCTCGAAAAATTTCCATAACTTGCTCTTGATATATGATACAACCGTATGTTTTATCAAGAATTGGCACAAGTGCCTTATCTGTATACTCGATTTTACCTGCCGAGTTTTTACCTTTAACATATTTAGGTATAAAGTCCATAGGACCTGGTCTGTAAAGGGAAATACCTGCAATTATATCCTCAAGACAGCTAGGCTTAAGCTCTTTCATAAAAGAAGTCATACCTGAACTTTCGAGTTGGAAAACCCCTTCAGTCTTACCTTGTGAAATAAGCTTATATACCTTTTTATCTTCTATCTCGATGTTTTCTATATCAAAATCCTTCGGTAAAGTCCCCTTGTTTTTTAAAGTGTTTACACAATTATCAATAACTGTTAGAGTTCTAAGCCCTAAAAAGTCCATTTTAAGTAACCCTAGCTCCTCAAGGGTAACCATAGTATACTGAGAAGTTATAACACCCTCATTTTGAGCAAGAGGTACATAGTCTGTTATGTCCTTATCAGTTATTAAAACTCCTGCGGCATGAGTTGAAGCATGACGAGGCAACCCCTCAAGTTTCATAGACATATCAATTAATTTTTTTGTGTCCTCTTCATTTTCATAAGCATCATATAAGTCCCTGTTCATTTTAAGAGCATTACTTAAATCAATCCCTAAAGTTTTAGGTATCATTTTAGCTATTCTATCAACGTCTAAATATTGCATACCAAGGGCACGTCCCGTATCACGAATAGCAGCTCTTGCTCCCAATGTCCCAAAAGTTATTATTTGTGAAACACAATCTTCTCCATACTTTTCAATAACATAATCAATAACTTCCTTACGTCTATCACAACAGAAATCTATATCAATATCAGGCATGGAAACACGTTCAGGGTTTAGAAATCTTTCAAAAAGTAAGGAATATTTTATAGGGTCAATAGTAGTGATATCAAGAGCATAGGATACAAGACTTCCTGCCGCTGAACCTCGACCTGGTCCTACTGGAATTCCTCTTTCCTTTGCATATTTTATAAAATCCCATACAATAAGAAAATAGTCTAAAAACCCCATTTCGTTTATTATATTTATCTCAAAATCAAGTCGTTCTTTTAAATCCTTCGTTAACTCTCCGTACTTTTTTTCTACACCTTTTTCAGTAAGAATAGTAAAGTACTCTAAAGTTGTAAATTTCTTAGGTGTTTCAAACTTAGGTAATTTATATTTACCAAATTCAATTTCAACATTACATCTATTAGCAATTTTAACTGTATTTTCTATTGCATTTTGCACATGGGAAAAAAGTGCCACCATTTCTTCATAGGTTTTTAAATAAAACTGACCACCTTCATATATAAGCCTATCCTCATCAAGCATAGTCTTACCAGTGTTTATACATAGTAAAACTTCATGAGACTGTGCATCATCTTCTAAAACATAATGAACGTCATTTGTAGCAACAAGAGGAAGGTCAAACTCCTTAGCAATTTTCATAAGCATAGGATTTGTTTCAAGTTGTTCTTTTAAACCATGATTTTGAAGTTCAACAAAAAAACAAGGTTCACCCTTTTCATTGTTCGGGAAAATCTCCATATATCTTTTCGTTTCTTCAAGTGCCTCATTATAACTATATCTTAAAAGTTTTCGGTTTATTGGCCCTGCAAGGCAAGCCGATAAAGCAATTAAGCCCTCATTATGCTCCTTTAAATATTCTACATCCACACGTGGTTTGTAATAAAATCCATCTACATATCCCTTTGACACGATTTTGTTTAAGTTTTCAAGTCCCTTTTGATTTTCAGCTAAAATAACAAGATGAGAGTAATAGTTTTCTCTATCTTGTTTTTTTTCATAAAGACTTTTGTTTGCAACATATATTTCGCAACCAAGTATCGGTTTAACACCTTGCTTTTTAGCCTCTTTATAGAAGTTTATAGCACCAAACATATTTCCATGATCTGTAAGTGCTATGGCTTCCATACCATGTTTTTTTGTATAATTAATAAGCTCCTTTATCTTAGCAGAACTATCAAGTAAACTATATTCACTATGAACGTGTAAATGTACAAAGTTTTTATCCATATCTATCCTTTCTAGCTTATATCTTTTTCAAGTACAACTAAGTTTAAATATCTATCTTTTTTATAACAAACATCCGTAAATTTCCCAGCAATGTTGTAGCCTTGATTTTTATAAAAGTTAATTAAATCTTTATCCTTTTCCAAAACTTTAATAATCCCCTTACTTAGCCCCCAAAGTTTCCCTAAAACTTCAAGTTCATGTAGTAAAGCTTTCATCATGCCAAGACCTGTAACATCTTTGCCTAAAACCACATTCAAAACACAAGATTTTTTAAAAATTTCATCAATAGAAAACCTTTCTATATATCCATATCCAATGATTTTGTTTTCATTTTTCACAACTAAAAAAGGATAGTTGTTTTTTATATAATAATTTACAACGGCCATTGTTTCATCAACAGTTTCTTCTTTCATATCTAGAAACCAACGATTATTATTAACATTATAGTTATGTATTTCATTTATTTGAGTTGTATAAAACACATTTACTTTTTCTATTTTTACACTCATCACTTTTCCCCTTTTGACAAATTTCTATGTTTATATTAAAATAATAGTAATGACATCACCCACAAAATGCAGTTATGCCACAATTTGCAAAGCAAATCAAGACGTTTCAAAATTTGAATTTTTCTAGTAATGGCTTTGAATATAGCTTTGACGTGTATATAGAAATACACAAAAGATATTTTTTAAGCTAATAACTATAGAAAAAAGGAATTTTGAAATGTTGACCAAGATTATATTAAGCAACCTCTAAATATTTAAAAAGCAGGTAACTATGGATAAAAACAAACAAGACCAACAAACAAAAGCATATTTTACAAGACTTAGGGAACAAGAAAAAACACTCCCATCTTTTGTTGTGTCTTTCTTTCGTGGTATAGAAACACACACTTCTGTAACTACAAGACTTGGTTATTCCTATGACCTTGGTATTTTCTTTTATTATTTAGTCAACAACGAAGAACCTTTTTTAAATAAAAATGTAAAGGATTTAACTTCAAGTGACTTAAACGCAATAGATATCGACCACTTAGAAAACTTCATTTCTTTTTTAAACTATTATGAACGTGAAAGCAAAAACTCTAAAAAAGAATATACTAACGGTGAACGTGGTTTATCACGAAAAATTAGTGCAGTTAAAACTATGCTTAAATATTTTTACAAGAAAAGAGTAATCTCAAGTAATCCAGGTGAACTTATAACTATGCCTAAAATTAGAGAAAAAGCAATTGTAAGACTTGATAACAACGAAATCGAAACTATGCTAAGCAATGTGGAAAGCGGTGCAAAACTTACTAAAAAAAGTCAAAACTACCACAACAAAACAAAGGAGCGTGACCTTGCTATAATTACTTTGTTTCTCGGCACAGGAATGCGTATTTCCGAACTTGTAGGCATAAACCTAAAAAATATAAACTATGAAAATAATTCAGTGCTTATTACAAGAAAGGGTGGCGATGAACAAATACTTTACTTTAACGACGAAGTTAAAGATGCACTTCTAAAATACTTAGAGATACGTCAAAGTATTATACCACAAAGCGACCATGTAGATGCATTTTTTCTATCTATGCAAAACCGAAGGATTACCCCAAGAGCCGTACAAAACTTGGTTAAAAAGTATGCGAAAGTTTCAACTCCTCTTAAAAAAATTACACCTCACAAACTTCGTTCTACCTATGGAACAAAGCTATATAATGAGTCAGGTGATATATATCTTGTTGCCTCAGTTTTAGGGCATAAAGACGTAAACACAACACGTAAACATTATGCCGAAATAGAGGAAGAACGTAGAAAATCAGCACCAGATTTCATCAAGCTTCGAAATAACAAAGATTAAGGGATTAAAGAAATGAGAAGGAAGATTCGCATTTCTTTAATCCTCCTTTTTTTCTTGCCCTAACCTATATTTTCAAGTTCTTTATTTACAATCTCTGTCCAATTCTCTAGATTATATGCACCATAATATATATCTCCAACAATTACACCCTTGCTATCAACAAAGAAGCTTGTAGGCACACTTTCAACATATAAAAGACGTTTATCTAAAAATGTTTCATCAGGTATAATATAAGGAAAATTAACTCCTGTTGAATTTTTCAAATCTTTTGCAGTTTCAACAATTTCTGTATCAATTTCCCCATTGAAAGTTCTAGTATCAAGACAAATACCAACAACAGCAACATCAGAATTTGCAAAATTATTGTTAAGCTCTTCAAGTTCTGGCATTTCTTTAACACATGGAGGACACCATGTAGTAAACACGTTAACTAAAGTTAGTTTGTTTTCTGAAAAAATTTCTTCTGTTATTTCTTCGCCAAAAATATCCACTGTTTTAAATTTGCCTATTTTTTGATTTTTCGCTAAAGCGAGTGATGTTTCCTCTGTTGTACTTTCTTCTTGTGTAGGCACTTGTGTTTCTATCGCTTCATCAATTGCATTTTCTTCTCTACCTAAAACTTTATTTACTCTAAAAATCATGAATATAAAATATATAAAGAATATGGCAACAGCAACACATGAAAATATAATCAAAAACCTTTTAACACGTTCGTACATATTAACCTCTTTTCTGGATTTTTATATTTATTTTAATTTACTTATTTTTATTTATACTTATCTACAATTTCATCAAACTGGAACTTTTTAAGTCCATATCTAGCAAATTTATTAAACAATTCATCAAAAAATTCTTCTTCTTCAAATTTATCTATATTATATTTTACAAAGTTGTCAATTTCGTTATTTTCCATTTTAAAATGCAAAAACAAAACAAGTCCATCAAATATAAATTTCTCACAAGTAAAATTCTTAAGAGCATTTATATCTCTATCCACAATAATATCGCAAAAAACATCATAATAGCCCTTAGGTGATACTTTATAAATTTCAATATCCTCTGTTTCTTCGTTAAATAAAGCAAGAAAAATATCTTTATCAAATCCGAGCTTTTCAGCGTATGCTAAAACAGTAACTAGATTTACAATGGAATACATTGTACTTGAAAAATATAAAAGTACATCTTTATCGTGACTAAAAGTATCTTTAATCGGTTTCATAGTATTTTGAATATAATAGCTATCGTCATAACTAAAAAACTTAGTTCTAAGGCTTATAAAGTCAAAGGAAAACAAATCCTTTGATAAATCTCCATAACAAAAAGCCTCTTGTAAACATTCCTTTTCACCTTGACGTAAAACTTCATTACTTTCAAAAACTTGAAAAAGTACATTATCTTGCAAAAGATAAACAAAGTTATTTTCCTTTGAAAAGCTAAAATGTACCGTAGTTAAATTATTTATTAAAATGACTATCCCTCTTTCTATATTGTAACTATATCCAACCCTTAGGTATATATATACTGTTAAATGTATTTGTTGCATATCTATCAGTCATACCAGCTATATAGTCACAAACTACTATTTCTCTGTGTTTTTCCTTTTCAAGCATAGAAATATATTCCTCTGGCATTTCCTGTGGCTTCTTCATAAAATAATTATATAGAGCAAACAAAATAAATTCTATTTTGTTTCGTTCATTTACATTATCTTCATTGGAATATACATTTTGAAATAAAAATTTACGTAGTCCGTACAAAGCCTCGTTAACATCATTTGATATCTCTATATGTTGTTTGTTCATGGAGTTGTTTATAACATCTTGGATAATAAACCCTATTCTATCACCACTTTTATCCCCTAAAAGTTCAATGCTATTTTGTGGTAAATCAATAGCACTTATAAGTTTACCTCGTATGGCATCTTCTATATCGTGGTTTACATATGCAATCTTATCAGAAAGCCTAACAATTTCGCCCTCAATCGTCTTAGGCTTAGAGCTTGTGCCATGGTTTTCTATACCGTCTAAGGTTTCAAATGTTAAGTTAAGCCCTTTACCATCACGTTCTAAAACTTCACAAACTCTAACAGAATGTTTGTTATGTTTAAAACCTCCAAAATCCTTTAAAATATTGTTAAGTGCTTCTTCTCCTGTGTGCCCAAAGGGCGTATGACCAAGGTCATGACCAATTGCAATTGCCTCAGTCAAATCCTCATTTGCACAAATACCCCTTGCGATAGACCTTGCAATTTGTGAAACCTCAAGGGTATGTGTAAGACGTGTACGATAATGGTCACTCATAGGTGATATAAAAACCTGTGTTTTATGCATGAGCCGTCTAAAAGAAGTACAATGATATATCTTATCTCTATCTATTTGAAAATCCGTTCTAAATTCCTCATAAGTATAAGGGTTACGTCTTGTTGCATCTTTACTTTTAGTTGCATATATGCTCAAGTTATCAAGCTCTCTTTGTTCTAAAATTTTACGCACAAAAAACCTCCTTAACTATATGGCTTCATTGCAAAATATAGAAAAATCCATTTTCATAGCAAAACAACGGCTACTTTTGACAAAAATTGTGAAAACGGCATATTGTTGCCATTTTCTGCGTTTATAAAAAGTATGAAAATTTGGTTTTTCTTTTACAATGTGCCATTATTTTAGTTTTGCAATGTTTCTATTTAAATGTAATAAGTGAATATACTATATTAAGTTTACCATATAAGAAAAATTTTTACAATATTACTTTACATAAATAAACACAAGTGTTATACTTTTATGTGAAAGTGAGGTTTTTATGAATAAAAAAATGCTTGGAGATTTTGGTTTGCTTTTTGTTACAGTTTTATGGGGTGGAGGTTTCGTTGCTGCTGATATAGCTCTTGAAACAGCAACAACATTTCAAATTATGGCACTTCGTTTTACATTAGCACTTTTTTTGTTATGTGCAATTTACTATAAACATTTAAAGCGAATTAACTTATCAATTGTTTTAAAAGGTAGTTTAATTGGTATATTTTTGTTTATGGCTTTTTACTTTCAAACAGAGGGTCTTGTATATACAACAGCAACAAACAATGCTTTTATAACAACAATGAATATTATTTTCGTACCCTTTATAAGTTATTTCTTCTTTAAATCAAAAATAGATATTTTCAGTATAATAGGTGCAGTACTTGCCTTTATCGGTGTAGCACTTCTTACAATTACGGACAGTATCACAAGTATAAATTATGGTGATTTTTTAACACTTTTATGTGCAATAACCTTTGCAATACAAATTGTACTTATAGGTAAGTTTTCAAAGGAAACAAAAGAACCTATTTTGCTTACAATCATACAAATAGCATCATGTACAATTTTAAGTATAGCCTTTTTACTTATTGCAGAACCTACACCACTTACAAATATATCAACTAGAAGTATGTATGGAATTTTATATTTAGCTATATTTAGTACAGCCGTAGGTTTCACTATACAAACAGCTTGTCAAATGCTTACAACAGATACAAGAGCAGTTATATTTATGAGTTTTGAAGGTGTTTTCGGTTCATTTTTCTCAGTAATAGTTTTACATGAAGTTATTACAAATCAAATGTATTTAGGTGCTTTTATAATGTTTGTTGCCATTATGATAGTACAAATCCCTGATATTGTAGATATTAAAAAAAAGGTTAAATTATAACAAGGATACTGATATAATCAGGAATGAAAAAAAGAATGCTAACAAAGTGACGCACAAATAGCGAGATTGTATAAAACTTGGCAATTTATTGACTTTAGTTTTATACTACTTGCATATGATTTGCAAAGTAAATCATTAAGTCTAGCTTGATTTTTGTGGAGTATTATTTTTTTCTAACCTTGTACAGTATCCTTATAACAAGGATACTGATATAATCGGAGATAAAAAAAAGGATTATGGAGAAATAAAAACTCTCCATAATCCTTTTTTATATCATCAACTAAACATTTTCCCCTCTAATTGAGTTAATCATGTCTTGTTTTAGGTTATATAAACTTTTTGACAAATCCACATAAAGTTCTTGAGGGAAATTAAGACGTTTACTTTCCTCCCAAATAGTTTCTTTTTCTTTGTTACAATATTCACGTATTTCTTTTGCACTTTTCTTTTCACCAACAAACTCGCCCTTTATAAACATAGGCTCTAGCATTTTCTTGCAAGTAAACTCATTAGCTTTTAAGGTCATAGATTTCCATGTTGCATTAGGTGCAAAAATCTTTAAGTCTTTTTCTTCTGTTATAAATTCCTCATCTAAAGTCACAAGGTCAGCTTTAAACTTGCCCGATTTCTTATCATAAAGACGTACAACCTGTTTAATACCAGGAGTTGTAATTTTTTGAGGGTTATTTGACAACTTGATTTTAGGCTCAAACTCGCCATTTTCCTTTTCAACAGCAGAAACTTTGTAAACACCACCAAAGGCAGGTGTATCCTTACTTGTAATAAGATTTGTCCCTACACCATAAAGGTCTATTTTAGCTCCTTGTGATTTAAGGGCAGAAATAAGCGTTTCATCAAGGTCATTACTAGCTGAAATTATGGCATTTTTATAACCACCATCATCAAGCATTTTTCTAGCATTTTTAGATAAATAAGCCATATCTCCACTATCAAGACGAATTCCAATTTTTTTAGGTAATATGCCTCTTTCCTTTAGTATATCAAAGGTTTTTATAGCATTGGGTACGCCTGATTTTAAAGTATTATAAGTATCCACAAGAAGTATACAAGTTTCTTGATATATTTCACCATATGCAACAAAAGCTTCAAGTTCCGTATCAAAGGACATAATCCAAGAATGAGCATGAGTACCACTTACAGGTATATCAAAAAGTTGACCTGCAAGTACATTGCTTGTACCAACGCAACCTCCAATATATGCCGCTCTAGCACCATACACACCTGCGTCAGTTCCTTGGGCACGTCTTAGACCGAACTCTAAAACAGCAGCCTCCCCTGCCGCATTTGCAACTCTTGTTGCCTTTGATGCTATAAGACTTTGATGATTGATAATGTTAAGCAGTGCCGTTTCTATAAGTTGACACTCAAATATAGGAGCTTTAACTCGTATAATCGGTTCATATGGTAAAATAACCGAGCCTTCTAAAAAGGAGTATATATCACCCGTAAATTTAAAATTCTTTAGATAGCTTAAAAAGTCCTCTTGAAATATATTGAAAGTTCTAAGATATTCTATATCCTCATCATTGAAATGTAAGTTTTCTATATATTCAACAAGTTGTTCATTCCCTGCTAAAATAGAAAAACTGCTTCTATCAGGGTTTTTTCTATAAAACATATCAAAAACAGTAACAGTGTTATGTTTATTCTTTACAAAGTAACCTTGCATCATAGTTAACTGATAAAAATCCGTTAACATTGTTAAATTTCTCATATTACTTAAAATCTCCTTTTTTATAAATATTATAGCTACACATAGTGATAACAAGAAAAAACAACATAAAATGCAAATAGTGATATAGACTTAACACTTACTCCTTTTTTTGCATTTAGAACTGTTTTAGTTTTATACGACATGATGGTTTTGACTTAAAAAATCACTAGTCAAACATGATTTTATGGAATTTTATTTTTTATTTTCGTTATGACTTACATCTAATAGACATTCTATATTATTTTAAATCATTCAATATTGTACAAACCATAGTAAGTATAACACTTTATTGCCAAAATTTAAAGGACAAATAAAGTTAAATAACAAACTGTTTATAACTTGCATCATTGCAAAATGCAATGATGCCAAGATTTATACATAAATCTAAGACGTTGAAAAATGTGACAGTTTCTAGTAATGGCTAAAAATTAAGCTTTAACGCGTACTAAAGGTACGCTAAAATATGATTTTTTTACAATGACAAAAAAATGGTGTATTTTGCAACGTTGCCAATTGATAAAACATTTTTATATACTAAAAGGGCTAATACAAAGAAGTTTATGTAAACTTCTTTTTTAGCCCTTTAGCATATGGTATATAATTACTAGGTACCTAGACATATAAACAAACATGTATCTAGGTTAAAACCAATGGCTTTAATGATTTATCTAAGGTCTATCATTACCTTAGTTTGTTTTGATGTCTTTTGCTCTTCAAACGCTGCTACACAGTCTTCTTTTTTGAAAACTGATTTTGTAAACACTTCCAAGTTAAGGTCAGGCAAGATGTTTATAGCACGTTCCCAAGTATATGGAGATTGGTGAGGTGCAGTTACTTTTATTTCTTTATCGAAAAGAGTCCAAAGGTTTACGTTTGCACATTGCTCAAAACCATACATAGCAACATAAACAACTGTACCACATCTTGCCACATATTCAAGCATTGATTGAATAGTTGGTATAGCACCTGAACACTCATAAACAGAGTCATATCCCAAACCGTTAGTTATTTCATCTATACGAGCTTGAACATCTTCGTTCATCGGATCTATAACATAGTGAGCACCAAGCTCTAAAGCGAGTTTTCTTTTTGCTTCAACAGGTTCAACAACAGTTATTTTAGATGCACCAGCATGTTTTAAAAGTTGCATAGAGATAAGACCTATTGCACCACCACCAGAAATCAATGCAGTTTCACCAGGTACAACGTTACCACACTCTACAACTCTAAGTGCAAAAGATACAGGCTCTGTCATAGCACCTTCGAGTAAATCTATACTTTCTGGAAGTTTGTAAACTTGTTGCTCATGAGCATAGAAAAAGTCTGTCATAACACTTAAGTTTGCCTCTATGTTTAAACACATATTTTCTTTACCAGTTCTACAGTAATGGCATTTACCACAATGGTAGTTAAAGTAAAAAGCTACTTTATCCCCAACTTTTAAACCTTTTGATGTAGCTTTAGGTCCTAGTTCTAAAATCGTTCCACTAACCTCGTGTCCAACAGGAAAAGCAACACCATCAGGTATAAGTCCATCAAAATGTCCCCCAACAATATGTGCGTCTGTACCACAAATACCACAATAAGCTGTTTTGATTTTTACCCAATCCATATAATCCTTAGGCTCTTGAGCGTCAGGTACGTCCACAAAATCTACTCCAGGTTTAAGATATGCAACTGCTTTCATAAAAAAATCCTCCTAAAAATAAGTTTTAGCAACTACTTTTGTTTTGAATAAGTAGTTCATATTTATTTCATTATAAGGTAAAAGGTGTTTTTTTTAAATGGATAATGTTTGTTACTAGGTATACATGTATAGGTAAAATATTGATACATATATTACAAATAAAATATCAAAGGTAATATATTGATATTTAACAATATTTGAAGTGTATTAAGCTAAAAAAATCACAAACTTTAAAAATATACTCTGTTATTCTTAATGAGTACTCATACTAAACATTGAAACTTTTATAAAATTATGATAAAATCTAAATAACAAATACAAGTGAGGTAAAATATATGAGTTCAATAAACTATAAACTGAATTTTGCAAGACTTACGACTAAGTGTTTGCATTATTTTTATGATACAAAATCAATCATTTCTGATGAAATAGAAATTTTATTAGAAAAAGGCGTACCTATTGATAAACAAGACCCTCAAGGACTTATAACAAAGTACGAAAAGAAATTTTTAAAAGACAAAGAAATTTTCGACAATCTAGAATTAGAAGAAAAAGTTGTTTCAGAAAAAGGTATTAAAATTATAGAAAGCATTTCTATTATAGAGAAATACAATAGAACACTTATTTCTTTCGATATAAAAGAAGAAGTTTTTACGATTTTTCAAGACTTTGGACGAAATACAAGACTTACAACAAGAAATGTTGGGGTTGATAAGTCAAGTGAGTTTGAACTTAAAAACAAGTTTATCGCCTACGAAAATGAACCTTACACCTTTGCTCTTGTAAGCGAAAAGGAGAACTATGGTATAGCGTTTAGTGTATGCTCTGGTAAACTAGGTATAAAAGGCGATAATATTTTAAAGATTATCGAATTTACAGAAAACACAATAAATGTTGATAATGGAAGTAAATATTTTGACGTAAGTATATTAATCAAAAATGTAAGTATATAACAAAGACATCATAGCATTTTGCTATGATGTCTTTGTTATTTAAAGTTCTATATCTTGCAATTATTCAATAAAGCCCGTATCTTAAACTTTTTTAATATCAATAAATAGAGCTTCCCCATTTATATTCCATTCCTTAGTGCTAGTATCTTCTAAAACAACTTTATCAGCTAAAACTTCATTTGCAATAAATTCTTGGTTTTTAGATATAACATTTTCAATTTTTTCAGTTCCTTTAAAAGTAACTACAATTTTATCCATTACTTCAAAATCACTTTCTTTACGCATAGTTTGAACTTTACTTATAACTTCACGAACATAACCTTCCTCAAGAAGTTCTTCAGATAAAACTATATCTAAAATCGCAGTAATGTTGTTTTCTGTTTCAGAGGCATATCCCTCTTTTTGTGCTTCTTCATATAAAACATCATCTATTGAAAGTTCAACACTTTCTCCTAAAACTTCAAAGGCAACATTTCCAGCTTTTAAAGAATTCATAAACTCGTTACCATCAACAGTTTTTAAGTGTTCTGCAATAGCAGGTACAAGCTTACCATACTTTTTACCTAAAGTTCTAAGTTGTGGCTTAAAAGTATATGTTACAAATTTTTCTGTATTTTCAACAAATTCAACAGTTTTAAGGTTAAGCTCATCTTTTACAATATCAAGCATTGAGCCTGATACTTGTTCTTTGCTCTTAACATACATAGTACCGATTGGCTGACGGTTTTTGATATTCGCTGTATTTCTGGCAGAACGACCAACACCAACGATTTTTAAAACTGTATCCATTTCTTCTTCAAGTTTGCTATCTACAAAGCTTTCATCATACACAGGATAATCTGTTAAATGTACAGATATAGGTGCATTTTTATCAATTGAACACACAAGATTTCTGTATATTTCATCTGTTATAAAAGGTATGAAAGGTGCTGCAAGTTTACTCATAGTAACAAGCACTGTATGAAGTGTCATAAATGCGTTAACTTTTTCTTGAGGCATTCCATTAGCCCAAAATCTTTCACGACTACGGCGTACATACCAGTTAGATAAATCGTCAACAAAGCTACTCATAGCTCTCGCACCCTCTGTTATACCGTATGCTTCTAAAGAAGTATCAACAGTTTGAACAAGAGTATTAAGCTTAGATAAAATCCACTTATCCATAACATCAAGTTTATCTTTATCCAAGGTATGTTCCATAGGGTTAAAGTTGTCTATATTCGCATATAAAATGTAAAATGCGTAAGTATTCCAAAGAGTACCCATGAACTTACGTTGTCCTTCTTCAACAGCTGCATCTGAATATTTAGAAGGTAGCCAAGGGTTAGAGTTAGAGTAAAAATACCATCTTACAGCATCTGCACCTTGAGTATTTAGTGCATGTTCTGGTGAAACACCATTTCCCTTATGCTTAGACATTTTCTGTCCATGTTCATCTTGTACAAGTCCTAAAACAACAACATTTTCGTATGGTGATTTATCAAACAATATTGTAGAAATTGCCATAAGCGTATAGAACCAACCTCTTGTTTGGTCTTGAGCCTCTGAAATGAAGTTTGCAGGAAATTGATTTTCAAACAATTCCTTGTTTTCAAATGGATAATGCCATTGTGCAAAAGGCATAGCCCCACTATCAAACCAACCATCAATAACTTCTGGAACTCTTGTCATGTTTTTAGAGCACTTAGGACAAGTTAAGTTAACTCTATCTATATAAGGTTTATGAAGTTCAATATCTTCAGGGCAGTTTGGTGACATAGCCTTCAGTTCTTCCTTTGAGCCAATTGCATGAATATGACCACAATCATCACAAGTCCAAATCGGTAACGGAGTACCCCAATATCTAGTTCTTGATAAAGCCCAATCACGAACACCCTCAAGCCACTTACCAAAACGACCTTCTTTAAAGTTGTCTGGTAACCAATTTACTGTTTGATTGTTTTTAACAAGGTTATCACGAACCTTTGTCATTTCTATAAACCAAGTACTATTTGCATAGTATAAAAGTGGTGTATCACATCTCCAACAGAATGGATAACTATGCTCATAGTTAAGTGCCTTATATAAAAGTCCTGAAGCGTCTAAGTCTTTTAAGATTTCAAGGTCAGCATCTTTTACAAATACACCTGCCCATTTTTCAACACATTCAACAAACTTACCTTCTGTATCCACGAGTTGTAAGAAAGGCAGTCCATACTTACGACCAACAACAGCATCATCTTCACCAAAAGCAGGTGCTGTATGAACGATACCTGTACCGTCTGTAAGCGTAACATATGTGTCAACACATACATAATATGCATCTTCCTCAAACTCACCATAGTTATATAATGGCTTGTATTTTTTATATTCTAAGTCTGTTCCAATATATTTTTCAACAACTTCAAACTCATCTTCAATAACTTTATCAACTAAAGCTTCAGCTAAAATGAAATATTCATCATTAACTTTTACTTTTACATAGCTTTCTTTAGGGTTAACAACAAGAGCTACATTTGAAGGTAATGTCCATGGTGTAGTTGTCCATGCTAAAAAGCTAGTGTTTTCTTCATCCACAAGTTTAAACTTAGCAATTGCCGATTTTTCCTTAACATCTTTATATCCTTGTGCAACTTCATGAGTTGATAAAGAAGTACCACAACGTGGGCAATAAGGCACGATTTTATGTCCTTTATAAATCAAACCTTTGTCAAAGATAGTTTTTAAACTCCACCAAACACTTTCGATATAATCATCATGGTAAGTAACATATGGATTGTCCATATCAGCCCAAAAACCTACACGGTTAGACATAACACGCCATTCTTTTTCGTATTTCCAAACACTTTCCTTACATTTTTCAACAAAACTTTCAATACCGTATTTTTCGATTTCAGGCTTACCTGAAATACCAAGCATTTTCTCAATTTCAAGTTCAACAGGAAGTCCATGAGTATCCCAACCTGCTTTTCTAAGAACTTGGTAACCTTTCATAGTTTTGTATCGTGGTACAATATCCTTTATGGCACGAGTTAAAACGTGACCAATATGAGGCATACCGTTTGCTGTTGGTGGTCCGTCATAAAAAGTAAAAAACTCTCTATCAGCTCTCATTTCAACACTTTTTTCAAATATTTTGTTTTCAGTCCAAAATTCTAAAACTTTTTCTTCTCGCTCAACAAAGTTTAGTTTTGTGTCAACCTTGTTATAAGTATCCATACATATCCTCCTTATAATTAACAATTTACAATATAAAAGCCCTTTCATTAAAGCTAAAACTAGCTTCAGGACGAAAGGGCAACAATCCGCGGTACCACCTGATTTAATAGAAAATCTATTCACTCATAAACTTTATAACGTAAGTTACACGTCAATGCTTACTATAAGTTCAGCTTGCCATAAGAGTTTTATAACTCTTGATTTAGGGATTTTCAAATAAGCTTTGCCAATGTCTTTCACCATACGACACCTCTCTTTATACTACACATATTTTACTCGTCTAAATCCTATGTTTTTTAAAATATACAAAGTAATTATACACTGTTTATATTGTTTTGTAAATAGGTAATTTGAAATTTTTTAATTTTTTATCTTCAAAAATTGCAAAAATCAGTAATAGGATATATTTAAAACAATCATAAAGTAAAAGTTTATTGTTGTTAAATCTCTCTATCTTTGGTATAATATAGATATAATGTAAAGAAAATATAAAATTTTAAAGAGGTTCATATGTTTATTAGTTTTGAAGGTATTGACGGTTCTGGAAAAGGAACACAAATAAGGTTGTTACTTGAATATTTAGATAAAAATAAAATTCCCTATTTGCATTTGCGTGAACCTGGTGGAACAGAGGTTGGGGAACAAGTTCGCAAAGTTGTACTTGACCCTCAAAACAAAGTTCAAGACTTTACAGAAGTTATGTTATATGCAACATCAAGAGCCCAACTTGTTGAAGAAAAAATTATACCAAGTTTAGATAAAGGTTTACTTGTAGTTTGTGATAGATATGTTGACTCATCTATCGCCTATCAAGCAGTTCGTGATGTTCCTCTTAGTGATATAAAAACAGTTAACGCCCTTGCTACAAGGGGTATTTTACCTGACGTTACCTTTCTTATAGATGTACCTCACCTTGTGGGATTAAACCGTGTTTATTCTGAAACAAATGGGGATAGAATAGAACAGGAAGGTGCAGTTTTTTTTGAAAAAGTAGTTGATAATTATCGAAAAGTTGCCGATGAAAATAGTGAAAGATTTGTAGTCTTAGATGGCGAAAAATCTGTTGAAGAAATTCACAAAAAAATAATAAATTATTTACAAGAACATTTTGGAAAATTATTTTAAAAAATTTTTTAAGGAGTGGTTTTATGAAGTTAGTGGTATCTATTATAAATGATGACGATGCAATTCAAGTTATGGAATTTTTAAACGAGGCAGGTTTCCAAGTAACAAAACTTGCTACAACGGGTGGTTTTCTTCGTTCTGGAAACACAACTATAATTTGTGGTGTACCTAAGGAAAAAGTTGAGATGGTTATAGAAATTATAGAACAAAATAGCCGTTCAAGAAAACAAATAACATCTACCCATTCAGGTTCTGGCATGAATATGGAAAGTTATATCCCAACACCTATTGAGATTACTGTTGGTGGTGGTACCATATTTGTTTTAGACGTTGAACAGTTTAAAAAAGTGTAAGGTGTTTTTATGGATTTAAAAGTATCAGAGATTTTAAATAATAGACTTAACGAGCTTAAAAGCACAAAGGTTGTGAAAGATGAAGATGAGGGCTTTAAATTTGCCCTTTCTAAAATCGGTAAAGAGGGCTTATCTGATAGACTAGGTACTTTAATTGATGATATTACAAAACAAGGTCAAAAGTTAAATGAGCATATGGATATAAGGGATTTAAAAAAATATCGTACTCTTATAAGTGACTTTATAAATGAAGTTACAACAAATGGTCATGAGTATAGTCGTGAAGATATGCTAGATAGACGTGGTCGCCACGTTACATATAATATTATCAGAAAAGTTGATGCTACTTTAGATGAACTTGCTGATGAGCTTATGAATAAAGAAAAGGATAATATTGCTATTTTAGAGAAAACAGGTCAAATAGAAGGTTTACTTCTTGACATTATGATTTAAGGTCACCTCTAAAAAATAGTAAGTTAATTATTATGGAAAAAAACGTTATAGGAAATACAACTTTATTAAATAATATTAAGGCTCTTGCATATAGAGAGAACTTTAGCCACTCATATATAATTGAGGGAGCAAAAGGCAGTGGCAAGAGTCTTATTTCAAGGTTTTTTGCTAAGTCAGTTTTATGTGAGAGCATAGACGAAAACAAACCTTGTAATGCTTGTGTGTCTTGTATAAGTTTTGACAATAACAACAACCCCGACTTTTTGTGTATAAAACGCACAAAACTAAGTATAGGAGTTGATTTAATTCGTAAAAGTTTAGGCGATACAGTGCATATAAAGCCATTTAGGTCTAAGTACAAAGTTGTAATTATAGAAGATGGTGATACTTTAACAGTTGAGGCACAAAATGCCCTACTTAAAAGTATAGAAGAACCACCTAGCTACATGATTTTTCTTATAGAAGCAACAAATCGAAAAAAACTTTTACCTACGGTTTTGTCAAGGTGTAACACCCTATCCACTTCCCTTTTAAATGATAGTGAAATTGACAGAGAACTTTCAAAAATAATTAATTATAATACAGAAAGTGATGACCCCAAGTATATAGATGAAAAATACAAAAAATTTGTAATTCGTACAAGTTCAGGTAGTCTTGGAAAAGCAAAAAATTATATACAAGATACAGAATTTATAAACTTACGAAGAAAGCTTTTTGATTTTTTAAAAAATATAGATAATTATGATATAGTTCAAGTTTTAAAAAGTGCTGAGGAAATTGCAAAAGAAAAGGTTGAACCTAAAAAAATATATGAAGTTTTAATTTTATGGTATAGAGATTTAGCCATGTATAAAGCTACAGATAACACAAAAGACTGCTTAAATATTGATCTAATAGAAGACATTCAAGCAATATCCAAAAGGTATTCTTTAAACAAAATATATAAAAAAATAAACAGCGTTAATACTTACTATGAATATAGCAGATATAACGCAAATGCAAAGATGAATTTAGAAGTTTTATTTTTAAGACTTCGTGAAAAATAAGGAAATCTCTTAAACTCACTCGTTTTGATTTTAGAGGTAACCACAAATGTAAAGGTGTGATTATGAAAAAAGAAGTTATTGGAGTTAGATTTAAAAAAGTTGGACGTATATATTATTTTGACCCTAAGGGTATGAAAATAAATCAAGGCGAACACGTTATTGTTGAAACAGTTCGTGGAGTGGAGTTTGGGCTATGCGAGATTTCAAATAGAGTTCGTGAGATTGACCCAAAGTTTGGAGAACTCAAGCCTGTGTTTCGTATTGCCGATAAAAAAGATATTAAACAAAATGAAGTTAACAAATGCGACCAAGTAAAAGCTTTTGATACTTGCAAGAAAAAAATCGCTGAGCATAAACTTGTTATGGAGCTTATAGACTGTGAGTATACCTTTGATAGAAGTAAGATTATTTTTTATTTTACTGCTGATGGACGTATTGACTTTCGTGATTTAGTTAAGGGTTTAGCATCTATTTTTAGAACTAGAATTGAATTGCGTCAAATCGGTGTTCGAGATGAGGCTAAACTTTTAAACGGTATTGGTGTTTGTGGTAGAACTCTTTGTTGTGCTACATTTTTAGGAGACTTTAACCCTGTGTCTATAAAAATGGCAAAAGACCAATCCCTGTCCCTTAATACATCAAAAATTTCAGGGGCATGTGGTCGACTTATGTGTTGCTTAAAGTACGAACAAGAAACTTATGAGGAAATAAACAAAAAATTACCTAAACCAGGTGACATCATTTCAACACCTGATGGTAAAGGCGAAGTTCTTTCTGTATATACATTACGAGAGCAAATCAAGGCCGTTATAACAAAAAAAGAAAAGAACACTGAAGTTAAAGAAGTTATGGAATATAGTGTTGACGATATAAAGGTTATTAAACGTAAACATAAGAAAAAACAAGATGACGAAGCAGAAAGCTCTGATGAAGAGTTAAAAGAGTTACTTGATTAATGGAAGATATACTTAAAAAAGCTAATTTAGGCGAAAACGAGGCACTTGACGACTTACAACTTAAAGGTTTACACCTTATCCAAAATAAAAAACTTTTTTGTTTTGGTGTCGATTCATCTTTACTTACTGATGTAGTTTCTGCAAAAAAAGATGATAGGGTTCTTGACCTATGCACCGGAAACGGTATTATACCAATTTTGCTTAGTGGTAAAACTCCTTGCAAAAACTATATAGGTGTTGAAATCCAAGAGGAAAGTGTAAGTCTTGCAAAACGCAATGTGGCACTCAACAACCTAGAGAAAAACATAAAAATCTTCAACGATGATATAAAAACTTTTACTTTAGATAAAGAAGTAAGTGTTGTTACTTGCAACCCACCTTATATGTTTAATACAGGGGCAAAAAATCAAAGTGAGGCACTTACTATTGCAAGGCATGAAGTCCTATGTAGTTTATCTGATGTTATAGATTGTGTAAATCGCAACCTAAAATATGGTGGCAAATTTTACATGGTTCATAGAGCCGATAGACTTGTGGATATTATGTATTTATTACGTTGTAAAAAAATTGAGCCAAAGATTTTGCACTTAATTAAACCCTATAAAGATAGACCACCAAACTTAGTTATTGTAGAGGCTTTAAAAGGTGGCAAACAGGGTTTAATTACTAAAGAAATAACAATTGAAAGATAGGTGAATTTATGGAAGGAATGTTATATGTTGTAGGTACACCTATTGGGAACTTAAATGACTTTACTTTTCGAGGTATTGAAACTTTAGAAATGGTTGATTTTATAGCTTGTGAAGATACAAGACATTCTATAAAACTTTTAAACCATTTTGATATTTCAAAAAAACTTATAAGCTATCATGAATACAATAAAGAAGAACAAGGCGATAACCTTTTAAAACTTATTAAAGATGGTAAAAATATTGCTCTTGTTACAGATGCCGGTATGCCTTGTATATCTGACCCTGGATATGACCTTGTAAAGCTTATGTATGAAAATAGTATAAAGGTTACAACAGTACCAACAGGTACGGCAGTTGTTTCAGCCCTTGTCTTATCGGGCTTAGATAGTAGACGTTATATTTTTGAGGGTTTTTTGCCCACAAACAACAAAGATAGAAAAGAAGTTTTAGAGGATATAGGTAGAGAAAAACGCACAGTTGTTTTATACGAAAGTCCTCACCATATAAAAGAAACTTTAAGGGAACTTGACAAAGTTTTAAATAATAGACAAGTGGCAGTTGTTCGTGAAATGACAAAGATTTATGAAGAAGTTCTAAAGGGTACGCCACTTGAACTTTTAGAACATTTTTGCGAAGTTAAACCAAAGGGCGAAATGGTTGTAGTTGTTGAGGGAAGAAGTAAAGCCGAAATCTTAAAAGAAAAACAAGATAAATATACTGATATATCCATTGAAGATCATTATCAAAAATATATTGATGAGGGAGTTCACTTTAAAGAGGCTATAAAACTTGTTGCAAAGGATAGAGCCTTGAATAAACGTGATGTATATAGTATAATTAATAAATAAAAACAGCAATTATGCCTATTTAGTTATAAGTTAATCTGCAAAAACTACCTTGTTTAAATTTATGAAAAATTAAAAATAAATGGAGTTTACTATAAAGAATTGGAGAGATTATTATGGAAAAGAAATCATTTTATGTAACAACACCTATATATTATAGTTCTGATACACTACATGTAGGACACGCATACACAACAATTGCAGCAGATGCAATCGCAAGATATAAAAAACTTCGTGGCTATGATGTAAAGTTTCTAACAGGTATGGACGAGCATGGTCAAAAAATCGAAGATATAGCAACGAGACGTGGTATAAAGCCAACGGAACTTATTGATGAAATTTGTGATTGGACACAAAACCTTTGGAAAACCTTAGAGATAGATTATAACGGTTTTATCCGTACAACTAACGATTATCACGTTAAAACTGTACAAAAAATCTTTAAAAACCTATATGATAAGGGAGAAATATATAAATCCACTTATGAAGGCAAATATTGTGTGCCTTGTGAGTCATTTTATACAGATAGTCAACTTGTTGATGGTAAATGCCCTGACTGTAATCGTGATGTTAAGGAAGTAAAAGAGGAAAGCTATTTCTTCAAGCTTTCTAACTATACAGATCGACTTTTAAAGCATATTGAAGAAAACCCAGAGTTTATACAGCCTCAAAGCCGTAGAAACGAAATGATAAACAACTTCTTAAAACCAGGGCTTACTGACCTTTGTGTATCAAGAACATCTTTTAAATGGGGTATACCTGTTGAGTTTGACCCTGACCATGTTGTATATGTGTGGATAGATGCATTATCAAACTACATTACAGCTCTTGGTTATTTACAAGAAGATGACAGCGAATTTAAAAAGTATTGGCCAGCTGATGTACAACTTGTTGGTAAGGATATTTTACGTTTCCATACACTTATATGGCCTGCTTTACTTATGGCTCAAGATTTACCACTTCCAAAGCAAGTTTTTGCTCATGGTTTCTTTACAATTGACGGTAAGAAAATTTCTAAATCCTTTGGTAATGTTATTGACCCAAGCCTTTTAGTTGAAAAATACGGCGTTGACCCTATAAGATATTTTATTCTAAGAGAGTTTGTTTTTGGTGCTGACGGCGACTTTAGAAACGAATCTTTAATTAAACGTATAAATGCAGACCTTGCTAACGATTTAGGTAACCTTTTATCTAGAACTGTTGGTATGATTGAGAAATATTTCGGTGGCAAACTTCCTGAAAACCACAAAGAAACAGAACATGATGAAGAACAAATCAAGCTTATAGAAGATACTATAAAAGAAGTTGAAACAAACTTTGATGAGTATAAGTTTAATAATGCTCTAGTTTCCATTTGGAATTTGATTTCAAATACAAATAAATATGCTGATAAAACAGAGCCATGGGTTTTAGTAAAAGATGAAAGTCGTCACGATGAACTTGCAAGAGTTATGTATGTTATGAGTGAAACCCTCAGAATTGTGTCTGTTCTTATAGCGCCTGTTTTTGTAAAAACACCTGATAAAATCAGAGAACAGCTTAACATACCTTCTGATTTATATACTTGGGAAAGCACAAAAACTTTTGGTTTATTAGATAAACAAATCACTACAACAAAGGGTGACATCGTATTCCCTCGTTTAGATGTAGAAAAGGAACTTGAAGAAGTTTTAAAAATCATTGCAGAAAGTCAAAAGAATTCTTTTGCAAACAAAGAAGAAAAGGCTGAAGAAGAAAAAACTGTGGCACTTATCGGTATAGATGACTTTACAAAACTTGAACTTAAAGTTGGTGAAATCATAGAAGCTGAGAAAGTTCCAAAAGCAGATAAGTTACTTGTTACTAAAGTTAAATTTGGTGATGAGATAAAACAGATTTTATCAGGCATTGCAGAGCATTACACAGCCGAAGAACTTGTAGGTAAAAAAGCAATTTATTGTACGAACCTAAAGCCTGTTAAAATTCGTGGACTTGAAAGCCATGGTATGATTTTATGTGCTAAAGACGGTGATACTCTTGCCATTTGTACAGTTGATAATGGTAAAATAGATAAAATAAATAGTGGGGCGATTGTAGGATAATGATATTTGAAAGTCATGCACATTATCAAGACGAACGTTTTGATGATGATAGAGAAGAACTTATACAAAAAATATTTGATAGTGGTGTTGATGTAGTCGTTGATATAACTTCTTATGAAAAGGAGTTTGACTATGTTATGGAACTTTGCGAAAAGTATGATAAATTTTATTGCACTCTTGGGGTGCACCCTCATGAAGCAAAGGACATAACAGATAACACCCTAAACCGAATAAGAGAGTTATCAAAAAACAAAAAAGTTGTTGCCGTGGGCGAAATCGGTCTTGACTATTATTATGATTTATCAGATAGAGAAACTCAAAAAAAATGGTTTATAAAACAACTTAACCTTGCAAAAGCACTTGATTTACCTGTGGTTATACACTCAAGAGATGCTTGTCTTGACACACTTAATATTTTAAAGGAATATGGTCATGGACGTGGGGTTGTTCATTGTTTTTCAGGTAGTTATGAAACTGCTGTGGAATATATAAAGCTTGGCTATAAAATCGGTGTTGGTGGAGTTTTAACTTTTAAAAATGCTAAGTTGCCAGATATATCTAAAAAAGTTGGACTTGAGCATATAGTTATTGAAACTGATGCACCCTACCTCACACCTGTGCCAAATCGTGGCAAACGAAACGATAGTACAAATCTAAAATATGTAGTTGAAGCACTTGCAAATATCTTTGAAGTTAGCGAAAAAGAAGTAGAAGATATTACTTATAAAAACGCTATGGAAATGTACGAAATAAATTAAACAAGTAAAAGAGGCTCTGATTTGACAATGTCAAATCAGAGCCTCTTTTTATGTTTCACCACTCACAAAATGTAAGGCATTTTATATTTTCATGTACAATTTCAAAGTATGACTTGGGCTAAAATCACACTGATTAGCCCCCATATACCAAAAAAACCAAGTATAAAAAACGTTATCAAATTAACTCCTAATTGAAAACCAAAAAAGTTAAGAACAAAGTTTACAGCATATAAAAAAGCACTACCTACAACACTTCTTGTTATAAATCTTGTAAGAAAAATTAATTGTTTGTTAAATAAAATTATTGCTAATAAACAAACTATACCAATAATCACATAGGAAAAACTCATAAATTACCTCCTAAATTTTTTGATAATCCTTAGCCGTTACGGAGTTGTCCTTGCATATTTTTAAATAATATGAATACTTTTTATTCAAAGAATTAATATCATAAATATAGCTATCTATAAGACTTTCATCAGTTACATAATCATAATTTTTATATAGCACCTCTAAAGATTTTTGAATAAGAAATAAATTTTTTAAAACTTCCGCTTTTTCTCTAGCTTCATTGTCAATTTTCTTTATAATCATAATATACTCCAATCTGTTTTTATTGCATTTTTCATAAAATATTCTTACTTAAAATATAGTCATATTTTTTTTAAATATACCTACTTTTTATTTTTCTAACTAATTAAAAAGCTATTTTATGACGTATATATATATAAGAACAATAATGAATGAGGTGCATAACATGGGTGCAATTAACTTTAACACAAACACTAACCTATTTATAAAAGATAATAGTTCTAGTAATTCATATAATTTACAAAAAGGTAGCATTTTTTCTGGTGTAATCACAAGTCGTGACAGCACAAATGTAACTGTGCAATCAAAGGGTGCAACTCTTACATTAAACAGTAATGAAGTAAAAGGTAACCTTAATGATACAGTTAATTTTGAAGTTGTAGGACGTAAGGAACAAAGCTATGTCCTAAAGCAAGTTCAAGCTACAAAAACCTTTGATAATACCTATTATAGCGAGTACTCAAGTAGCTTAAAAGATGAAGAAGTTCTTGATATGCTAAAAGAAAACAACTACATAAAAGGCGATAGTTCAGAACGTGAAGCACTTGAACAAGCTGAGCTTGAAAAACTTGCCCTGAGACGCCTGCAACGTGCTATAAATCAAGGAGATGCAAACCTTACCTCCTCCCTTGCTAAGTCTATTCAGTCAAGTGGTCTATCAAGCGAAAAAGTTTCACTAACTTCCTTAAACCAACTTGTTAGCGAGAATTTAAGCACTACAACTAATATAGATGAAGGCATAAATAATACAAATAGTCAAAATAATATAGATGAAAACCTTAAAAGCCTTTTTAAATCTAACGGCTTCACTCCTTCACAAAATGAAATTAATAAATCCTTAGAATTTGTTAATAATTTAAAGGATATTTCCGCAAATGTTGATAAAGTAGATATAAAATATATTTTACAAAATGAATTAGATATTAACATGGAAAATCTTTCAAAATATAAAGGTATAAATACTTTAAGCCAAAATACTGACCTATCTTCTTCAATGGAAAACAGTATTATAAACCGACTTGAGAGCCTTGGTTTAACAAGTTCAGACAATAATTGTTTAAACACTGCAAAAGTTTTAGTTGGCAACAATATACCTTTAACTTCTGAAAATATAAAAAGCTATGATTTTCTTACAAACAACTTGCAAAATTTAAGTGATGAAAATCTAGTTAAAATAGCATTTTTAGGCTATAAAAACAATCTTGATACAAGAGATATAAACATAGCAAAAGCCTCTGAAAATGTGGATACTGTTCTTTCAACAGAAAACGTTAGGGACTTAAATGCTCTTAAAAATACTGAAATAAGCGATAGTACTTTTATTTATCTTGAAGAAAATAGTATAGAATTTTCTATTAGCAATGTTTTAAACAATATAAAGGAAAGTACAAATGCTAACACCCAGATAGATTTAAGTGAAAATGCTCTTTTACAAAAAAGATATTATGTTGAGGCAAGTCTAAAACTTACGAGCGAAAGCCTTGGTCTTTTGAGTAAAAATAAAATTGATACATTTAACATAAGTCTTGTAAATTTACACAATGAGCTTAAAAATATAGATATAACTCTTACAAATACTCGCCTTTTAGAAAGCGATATAGAGCCTACAACATCTAATACAGAGGCACTTTCTACATCAACAAGTTTTGTAAGTGATTTAAAGATTTTTGGCACTTCTATGTACGAGAACATTGCAATAAACAGTTCTACTACTACCCTTAGTATTAAAAACCTAAGTAAAAATTATAGTAACCAAATGGATTGGCAACTTTCTAAAAATTCTGGGGAATATAACTTTAAACGTGTAGAAAACCAAATTGCAGAGCTACTCAAAAACCTTGATGTTGGTGCAACAGAGGATAATATACAATCAGCTAGCATACTTATAAAAAACAAACTTGATGTTACAAAAGAAAGTCTTTTGGAGGTATCAAGCACTGTTGCAAAACTTGATTATTTAAAAGAAAACCTAACACCACAAATACTTACAAACATAATAAAAGATGGCGAAAACCCTACTACTATGGAATTTGATGAGATTATCAGTTATATAAATTCCTACAAGGAAGTTTATGGGGATACAAACAATGAAAAACTACTTAAAAACCTTGTTAAAATGGATAAGGATAAAAATATATCCGATGAAACATTAGAAGCTGTAAAGTCCGTTTATAAGGCACTAAACAAAGTATCAAAATATGGTGTTGCAAGTGTTGGTGAACTTCTTCGTGGTAATTTTGATTTAACTTTAGAAGATTTAGTTAACAGCTCTAAAACTTTTGATAAATTTTATTCTAACAAAACAAATATTGATGTTTCTTTAGGAGAAAACCTTGAATACACAGTATCTACAATTTCCGAAGATACAAATATTTTAGAGATTATAAACAAAGAAGTCAAATATAACAAAAATGCATTAGATATTCATAACTTTATGCAAAATGCAAATTATGAAGATTTAAAAACATATTTAGACGAAAACGAAAACTCCTTAGATGAACTTTTACCTATTATAACAGAGGAACTTAAAAACTTAAACAATCAAAATAGTCAAAGTCTTGATGATATGATTCAAAACATAACAGGTTCTAACCCAAGTTCAGAAGTTTTATCTATGCTACTTTCACAAAAAATTATTCCTTCAAAAAAGAATATTAACACTTTAGCAAGTCTTGAAAAAGACGAAAACCTTTTATCTAAAAGTCTTGATAGCCTCGATTTAAATCTTGGTAATTATCTTGATGAGAACATTCCTTTTGATTTAGCTTGTGGTAAACTTTTAGACATTGCAATTGGTGAAGTTAACAAAGAACCTGATATAGATAATATATCAACTGAAAAAATCGACCTCACTTTAAAGGCAAATGATTTATTAAATATGCAAAAGCACCTTTCAAATACAAAGTCTAACTACTTTAGTATTCCTATTGAACTTGAAGGAAGTTCAGAGCTTACAAGTATCAATGTATTTGTAAATAATCAAGAGGCTGTTTTAAAGGAAAATGTATCTGTCCATTTATCACTATACACAAATAGCCTTAAGGAAATCACTGCAAATGCCGAAATAAATAAAGAAGATAATAGTTTTGCTTTATCTATAAGTTGTAACGAAAATAGTGCAAAATTATTACAAAAAAATGAAACACTCTTTTTAGAAACATTAAATAGTTTAGGCTATGAAAATGTTTCGATTAGCTATAACACTGATATATCACAATATTTATTTAAGGGATTAAAGGGGTAAGAAACTATGGATAGTAAAAAAAATGATATTTCAATTATACTAAACACTTTCATCAAAATGGTTGATGAAGCTTCAAATTCCAAAGAAAATCTTAATAATTCTGAAAATTTACGAGGTGATAATTATGTCAATGAACTCAAGTAAAATTGCATTAAACATAAGAACTGCTATGCTCGCAACAAATGCAAGTTATGCTAAAAACTCTTTGATGTTATCTTCAGGAGTTAGAATAAACTCTGTAAAAGATGACGCAACAGGTCTTGCAATTGCAAATAAACTTAAAAGAAAAGTTAATGGATATGAAAAAGTTTCCAATAACGCAAATGATGGTATCTCTCTTATTCAAACTATGGACGGAGCACTTAGCTCTATGAATGAGATGTTAGAAAAAATGCGTACCTTGTCTGTTCAATCTTCAAATGGTACTTTAGAAGACTCTGAACGTAGAAAAGTACAACTTGAAATAGAAGAACTTACCGATGAGATAACAGAGTTATCCCAGAGAACAGAATTTAACGGAATCAACCTTTTAGATGGTGACGGAAAACGTCTTACATACGAAAGAGCTGAAACAGGATATTCTAAACTTAACTATGTATCAGGAGAAGTTCCAGAGGGTAACTTAAACTTTACAATCGATTCCGTTGGCGAATCAGCAACTGTTGCCTTTGACGAAAGCACTATAAACCCGTCTGCTGGTGGTACAGTTACAATAAATGGTAGCAACTTAACTTTCCCTGCCGGTTCTACAAAAACAGATGTTTTAGATGCTATAAAACAAGCTTGTGAAGATAATAATCTTGAAATAGATTTAGATGCAAATACTATTACATCTAGGGTTACTGGAAGTGCTGCTTCTATCGAAATTACATCTACTCCAGCAGGTATATTCGGCTTTGCCGCTTCAACTCTTTCTGATACAGGAAAAGATGCTGTTATATCAAATGTGAATATGACTAACATGGAAACAGGCGACCCTATAACTTCTTTTAACAACGGTATTTCTTCTGATGATGTTTATGTAGAAGGTAATAGATGTTATGTAACCTCTACTAACGGACAAAAGATTGAAATTGATATAACGGGTAAGGGTACTGGTACACAAGTACATGAAATACATAATAAAGGACAATTAAAAATACAAATTGGTACTGAAGCGAATATGGACCTTGATATATACGGTAGAACTCTTAACGCAAAAGCACTTGGAATTGATAATATTAATGTTTCAACTCAAAGTGGTGCAATGGAGGCTATCGAGAAATACGATAGAGCTATTTCTTCTCTACTTGAACAAAGAACAACACTTGGTGCATTGCAAAATAGACTTACATTTACAGAAACGGCAATTGATACTGCTTCTTTAAATACTGAAACGGCTTATTCTAGAATTATGGATACGGACATGGCAAAAACTATGAGTGATTTAACATCGGATAATGTTAAAACTCAAGCGGCTATTTCTATACTTGCTCAAGCGAACCAAAGACCACAACAACTTTTACAACTTTTAGGATAGGAGCATATAAATGAACGATTTGACAAAAAAAGATTATGTTGCAAAAATTAGTAATGCAACAGAACTTGAACTTGTTAACATTACCTTTGACCTTATTTTTGAAAATATAGAATATGCAATTAATAATAAATCTGACTATAAGATATATAAATCCTATGTTTTAAAAGCTAAATCTTTCGTTGAAAACTTAATGGATAGCTTAGATAGTGATAAAGCTATATCCGATAGTTTATATCATATATATTCTATATGTCGAGGCACTCTTACAAAGGCAAGTTTAAGCTCTATGAATACCCATGACCTTGAGGATTGCAAAGTTGTTTTACTACCAATTAAAGAGGCTTTTTTAAGCCTTGAAGATATAGATAAAGTAGCTGTTATGAAAAATAACCAAAAAGTATATGCAGGGCTTACTTATGGTAAAAAAGGTCTTGATGAATTTGTAGATAGACAATCAAAATCCTTTGAAGTATAATTAAAATCTAAGCCAAGAGGCTATAAAGAAACTCAAGTAATGCGAGATTTCTTGTAGCCTCTTTTTTTATTGTTTAAAAATACTCAAAACTGGTAATAATTTTCATATAGCAACATTGCAAAAGAAAAATCATATGGAGGTAAGTTATGCATACAGTTGAATATATAAACACTCTAAGAGAAGATTTAGATACCCATTTAGGCGAACAGGTAAAAATAAAAAAGATGCGAGGTCGTAAACGTGAAGAAGTTTTAGTTGGCACAATGGTCAACACATATCCAAATGTTTTCACCATAGAAGTTGATAAAAAAGAATATTCTAGTATATACACATATAGTTATATTGATTTACTAACAAAGACAATAAAGCTAAATTTTGTTAAAAGTTAAAAGTTAAATATAGCATATTTATTTTTATCCATAATATACTTTACAAAGGCTGTATGGCTTCATTGCAAAATACAAAAAATGCCCTTTCAGGTATTTATCAAATGTATGAAAATTTGATTTTACTTTGCAATGTGCCATTTCTTTAACTCAACAAAGTATATTGGAGGTAAATATGAGTATTTTAAAAAAGGAAAAAATCTATTTAGACAAATGTATTGATAAAGAAAAAAACCAAATTCGCTTAGAGGGCGATATAATTGTACCTGACGTGAAACCTGACGTTTATAAGGTTCTAGAAACTTCTTATAATGCAGAAATTGTAAGCAACACCATAACTGACGGAAAAGTTATATATAAGGGATTTTTAGATGTAAATATACTATACATATCTGATACTAAAGAAGTTTATAGCATGTCTCATACTTTAAACATTGATGATTATTTTGATTTAGACTATATTAACGAAAGTTGTATTGTTGATGTAGATTGTGTCATATCCCACATAGATTTTAGAATTGTAAATGATAGAAAAGTTAGTTATAAAGCTATTGCAAACATATCCCTCGAGGGTATTTCTAAGAAAGAAATAGAATTTATTTCTGATGTGGAAAACTGTGATAAGTCAACTTTCTTAAAAAAGGAAGATGTAGTTTCTGTAAATCATTTTATTAAAGAAGAAATAAATATACATGATGAGTTTAAAATCAAATCATCAAGTACAAACATTAAAGAAATTTTACAAGTAAATGTTAGCTTTTTAAGTAAAGAGGCAAAAATCCAAAATGGTAAAATCCATATATATGGTGATTTATTCACAACAGTTTTTTATAAAAGTGAAGATAACACAAATCTTGTTGAACAAATTGAATCCGAAACCCATTTTACAGGGGTTTTAGATAAAGATTTTGATGATAATTGCATAATAAACTGTAAGTTCAAAATTGCTGACTATAAAGGAAAAGTCCAACTTGACGAAGACAATGAGGAGCGAGTTATATCCCTTGACGCTCTAATTTTGTGCAATATCCGTGTTACTTCTTCTAAAAAAATTAATCTTATTTATGACGCACATATCATCAATAATAAGCTTGATATTACATCAACAACTTTACCTGTTTACGAACTTGTATCAAAAAATAAAAACCAATCAACATTTAGAGAGGTTTTAGAACTTGAAGAAAATTCTTCACCTATTTTACAAATATTTTCTGCAAAAGCAAATGCTATCGTTGATGATATTGTTATGGGTGTGGATAAAACTGTAATTACAGGGGCAATAAACACAAATATCTTATACATTTCAAGTGATGATAATTTACCTATACAATCATATATGTGGACTTTTCCCTTTGAACAAGTTGTTGAAACTAAAAACAGCCTAGATACTATGCAACCGAGCGTTAGAGTGGATATAGACCACTGCCTTGCTAATATGATTACAGAAAAAGAAGTTGAAATCAAAGTCAGTGTATCCTTTGCCACAGAGGTTACTTGTGAAAAATCTTTTACCTTTGTTGAAAACTTGTTGATAACTCCTTTAACAGAAGAAGAAATACTAAGTATTCCAAGTGTTATTGTTCATGTTGTGGATAAAAATGAAAATTTATGGCATATTGCTAAAGCTTATAACACTGAAACTTCTGACATTTTAGATTTAAACAATTTAGAAGATGACACTTGTGTCGCAACTGGAGATAAGCTTATTATTTGTAAAAGAGTATTTAGTTAATTGAATAGATTATACCTTAGCAACTTGATAAATCGCAAATCACTAAATGAGTTTTTTATCAAGTTGCTATATCATATATATCATGTTATACTATAATCACTTGATTTTAACAGATTACAATAGGAGAGATTTCATGAAAAAGATTGTACTTACAGGTGGTGGAACTGCAGGCCATGTTACGCCAAACATTGCACTTATACCTAAACTTATTGATAAAGGTTTTGAAATACATTACATAGGTAGTATAAATGGTTTTGAAAAAAAATTAGTTGAAGATATTAGTCAAAAATATGATGTTAAATACTACGGAATTTCATCAGGCAAATTAAGACGACAACTTAGCTTTAAAAACGTAACTGACGCTTTTTCTGTTTTAAAAGGCATGAAAGACGCATATTTTCTACTTAAAAAGATAAAACCTAATGTAATATTTTCTAAAGGCGGTTATGTAGTTGTGCCTGTTGTATTATCGGCTAAACTTTTAAAAATACCTGTTATTATCCACGAAAGTGATTACTCCCCTGGTCTAGCTAATAAAATAGCTATACCTTCATCAAAGATTGTTTGTACTACTTTTGAGAGTACGAAAAAATACATAAAAGACAAGAAAGTAGTTTGTACAGGCTCCCCTATTCGTAATGAAGTTTTGCAAGGAGATTCTATAAGAGGCAAAAACCTATGTGATTTTAAAGAAGATAAACCTGTTATTTTACAAATGGGAGGTTCGCAAGGCTCTATGGCTCTAAACAAAGCACTTCGTGATACCTTAACTTTAGGATTGCTAAAAAATTATAATATTATTCATTTAACAGGCAAAGGTAACCTTGATAATTCTCTTAAATTTGATAACTATAAACAATTCGAATATGTTAAAGATGAGTATCCTCACTTACTTGCTTATAGCGACTTTGTTATAAGTCGTGGTGGAGCAAATTCTATTTTTGAGTTTTTATCCATTAAAAAGCCAAATATTATTATCCCTTTAACTTTAAAGGCTAGTCGTGGTGACCAAATTCAAAATGCAAAGGAATTTTTAGAAAAAGGATATTCTAGTGTATTGTTTGAGGAAGATTTAACATCTGACACCCTTTTTGAAAAAATCCAAGAACTATCTGATAACAAAGATACTTACATAAAAAATATGAATACATACTCAAAACTAGATACTCTTGACCAAATAACAAGTTTACTTGTTGAAAATGCTTTATAACATAATTGGCGACCTTGCAACATATAGAAAAATCATTTCACACTAAAAAAGTAGCACAAATCTTTATCATAAATTTGTGCTACTTTTTATTAATGATTAAATAAATGGTGACTTTGCAAGATATAGAATAATCTATTTTCATAACAAAACACCAGCTTAGTGGCGTTTGTCAAAGTATAAAAATTCAGTTTTTCGTTTGCAATGTGTCATTATTTCAATTTTACACGTTTCCAAATATATAACCTTTTTTCTAATTATCTTCTGAAATAAATACTATTTCATTTGGCTTAACATAGCCATATTTTGCCCGTACATAAGATTCAATGTATGCTGGGTCATCAGTCATATCTATTTTATAATTTATATCTGTTACCATGTCATTATATTCTTCAATTTCTGCTGTAACTTCTTTTGCCTCATCTTTAACAAGATTAACTTCTTTTAGGTTTTCGTATATACCAAAGGCAACAAGACCCATACAAGCCACATAAAAAACACTGACACCTATAAACAACTTTTTCTTTTTCATTTCCTAATCAGCTCTTTCTTTATCCTTATTTGTTTTTTTATTTTTTATAACATTACAACTATTACTTACCATTGTACATAATTTTTCAAAAGGTTTCAAGAGCAAATTTAAAATTCCTTTAAAAAACTTTACGACAACAAGTAACAACCAACTTCCATATTTCACTAAAAACGGCGATATAGTGCACCAGAAGCATATTGTAGCACAAATATACCCAAAAACCATATATATGCGTATTTCACCGTTATTTTTGTGTAAAAACACATAATAAAAAACAAAGGTCGACAAAATCCAAAAAAATAGGTCTTCTAAGTATACAAAATATCTTTTGTGTATGAAAACTTTTCTAATTATTCTAAAGAAATCAAAAAAAATAGCAGTAATTACACCTAACATTATAGAGGTTAAAAACAAATCCAGTTGTTCGAAAATATCAATAATCATATTACTTAAACAACTTCTTTAATAAACTTACATTTTTTTGTGACGAGGATTCCTCATAGTTTATGGAATAAATATTACCATCTATGGACAGATGCCCTCCATCAATATTTAAATTAGAAATATGTAAATCTACCCCTCTTACAATAAGTAGTCCAAGAGTTGTATCTGTTACAACAATTTCTTCATCAAAGGATATCACATCTAGCACCCCTGATACACTTAAAAACTCTCTATTATCCATAATAATACTATGTTTATCATTGCTATTTTCCATATAAAAGCCCTCCGTAAATGTGTAAAATAAGTATACACCTATTTATATTCACAAATACAAAGTTTATTACTCTTTTAGTCTATTCTTTTATAAAGCTTCTCAGCATCTTCTTTTTTGGTTGTATCTTTAATTTCTAAAATTTTAAATTTTGATGGACTTTGCCCCATATTTAAAACTATTTCATCATCTACTTTAACCGTTGTACTAGCCTTTGCAACTTTATCGTTTACCGTAACACGCCCTGCATTACATACATCTGTTGCGATAGTTCTTCTTTTAATAATTCTTGATACTTTTAAAAATTTATCTAATCTCATAATATGTCCTCTTAAATCTTATTTTAAAATAAAAAAGCTATAAAGAAATTAATAAAATTTCCTTAAAGCTCTTTTTAGATTAATTTACAGCGTCTTTTAACGCTTTACCAACTTTAAATCTAACACTTTTAGAAGCTGGAATATCCATTTTTTCTTTTGTTCTTGGGTTTCTACCAACTCTAGCAGCTCTTTCAGAAACTTCGAAAGTACCAAAACCAACTGATTGAATCTTCTCACCACTTGCAAGAGTTTCTTTGATTACCTCTTCATAAGCTTTAAGAGCTTTTTCACTATCTTTTTTACTGAATCCAGTCTTTTCTGCAACTGCAGCAATTAATTCCGTTTTGTTCATATTTGACCCTCCTAATTTTTTTATATACATCATATACATACTATTTATATACTCAAAAGCCCATTTTGTCAAGCATTATTTGAAAATTTCTTGATTTTTGTTAACTTTTTTTTACTTTTTACAACAAAATATCATTAATTTCGCTTATTGTTAAATTTTTATGCAATCCTAAGTTAACTCCTGTCGCTATAATGTTTTGCAACTTTATAGCTATTTCATCAATGTTTTTAACAGAAACAAACATTTTCTTTTTATCTTGTAAAAACCTGTTAAATTGTTCAATGTTCTCGTAAATTTTCTCTTCACCAAAAAAATCTTCAAAAGAATCATATATAATGGATTCTAAACTTATAACCGTTGGTACACCTATGGCAATAACTTTCACACCTAGATAACTTTCATCAAGAGTTGCTCTTTTATTTTTAACCCCACTGCCTGGAGCAATACCAGTATCACTAATTTGGATTGAGCTGTTTACTCTATTTATGTTTCTAGCACTTAAAGCGTCAATAGCTATAACACAGCTAATATTTTTGTTTTCCTTTAAAACACCTTTAATTATTGACGCAGTTTCAAAACCAGTCTGTCCCATGACTCCTGTTCCAAGTGCAGAAACAGAGCGTAATTTGCCTCTAGAAACCACATCTAAGTCATTGTATATATGTTTTGTTACTAAAATCTTATCCAAACTTTTTATACCGATTGTATCAGGGGTAAAATTTCTGTTTCCAAGACCTACAACTAAAACTTCATCTTCTTCTTTTATTTTATTATCATAAAGTATTTTTTTTATTTCTAAGCCTAAATATTCTATAACTTTGTTATGGATATTGTTATTTTGACTTAATTCCTCTGATTCGATTGTAACATAAGTTCCTATACTTTTCCCTATTTCTTTTCCAAAATTTTCATCAAGTATTTTTATATTTGTAACACTAATATTATTCTCCTCATCGAGATAATCATTTTTAATATAATTTTCATCATTATCCATACCATAAGTTTCGATATTTTCAAGTGCTAAATCACTTCTATAATTTTTTTTAAATAAATCACGCATTATTTTATCCTTTTTCATTAAATATATTGACATAGTAGTAACTTTGTAGTATAATATCCTTTGTAGTTCTAAATTCTTATCTAGGAGGTGTAACAATGGCAAATATTAAATCAGCTAAAAAGCGTGTTAAAGTTATCAAAAAGAAAACTTTAAGAAATAAAATGATTAAAACTAGAACAAAATCTGCAGTTAAAAATGTAACTTTAGCTTTAGAAAACAAAAATGTTGAAGAAGCAAAGGCAAACTTAAAAGATGCACTTACTGCTATCGATAAAGCTTGTTCAAAAGGTATATACCACAAAAATACTGCTGCTAGAAAGAAATCTAGACTTACAAAAGCAGTTAACAAAGCAGTTTAATTATAGTTTTACCAAATAATCTACAAATATTAAGTTTTTTGCAAAAAATTTATATTTTTTATCTTTTTTCAAAAGATAACAGCAAATTTGTTGAAATTTGCTAAAGGGGCTGTAAGGAAATTCACATAATGTGAGATTTCTTTACAGCCCCTTTTGAATTTGCATATAGTTTCGAGTAAGCTAATAAAATAAAGTTTTGACGTGTATAATGAAATACACAAAAGATTTGGCTTTTCTTTTGCAATGTGCCATTATTTTAGTTTTCTGGCGTTTCCATTTGTTTTTTCAAACCGAAAAAAAAAATTCTCATTTCTTTAAATCCCATTTTTTATATTATTTAACTTTTTTAGCAACATGTGATACTCCTTCAAGTGCCACATCTACCTCTTTTTCTGTGTTAAACCCTGAAAAGCTAAAGCGAACCATGCCTTGAGATGTTGTACCAAAGGCTTTGTGTATATAAGGTGCACAATGAAATCCAGGTCTAGTTGCAACATCAAATTCATCATATAGTATTTCCGAAACATCTATAGAGCTTACATCTCCAATATTTAAGGATACAACAGGTGTATATCTTGGCTTTATGCCTTCATATACTTTAACATTTGGAATACATTTAACTTCCTCATAAAAACTCTTAGCAAGGCCAAAAGCTTTAAAATATATTTTTTCAAGTCCCACTTCGTTAATATATTTTACACCACCATTTAAGCCATATATCCCCACTAAATTAAGTGTCCCACTGTCAAAGCTATCTGGGTATATAATACGATTGTCTTGGTTAAATGTATCTATACCATTTCCACCATGTATAAATGGTTTGAACAAATTAGGATTATTTTCTAAAAATTCTTCTGATAAAACTATGCCTCCTATACCTGTTGGTCCATATAGACTTTTATGTCCCGTAAAACACATTATATCAACGCCTAAATCCTTAATATCACATCTTAACATACCACCACTTTGAGCAATGTCCAAAACAAATTTTACATTGTTATTCTTACAAATCGCAGCCATTTCTTTTATCGGTAAAGTTTTGCCTATAACATTACTAGCATGAGTACAAACAAAAAGGTCAGTATTTGCAATTTCATTTTCTAAATTTTGTAAAATTTCCTTTGTATCACCTAAAACGTCTATTACAACAGTTTCACAACCTATATGTTTAAGTGGACGTATAACTGCATTATGGTCAATATTTGTAGTTATAACCTTAGATTTACTTGTGCATAGATTAAATATACAATGATTAAGCGATGTTGTAGCGTTTTGGGTAAATATTATATTTTCTGGCTTACTATTAAAAAACTTACCAAGCATTATTCTTGTGCCAAAAACTGCCAATCCACTTGCATATGAGGATTTATATGAACCTCGATTTGGGTTGGTAAACTCATCTAAAGCTTTTATCATATTCTCCTTTACATACTGAGGACGTCTAAAAGATGTTGAAGCATTATCTAAATATATCAAAATAACCTACCACTTTCTATATTTTTTAAAACTATCTACATAACCATAGGAACCATATATTAATTTATTATGCATAGAGTAATTTACTAAGTATATTATACCATAAAGTAAAAGTTGAGGCAAACAAGAAAAACCATTTTCTGCATTAAATCTATTTACTTTATTTTTACTATTGACAAAATCGTATTTTTGTAGTATATTTATATTACTTGCCGTTGTGGCGGAATTGGTAGACGCAGTAGACTCAAACTCTACCGATAGCAATATCGTGCCGGTTCGAGTCCGGCCAACGGCATAAAGGGCTGTAAAGAAAATTCACATTTCTTTACAGCCCTTTTTTTAACTAAAAATTATTTACTTTGTTTTATGTTTTTGATTTGGGAAATTTGGTCACCTGTAATTTGTGATTTACGATTTTCCTCTTGTATCAAATCATAAATTTCTTTTCGGTGAATAGAAATATGCTTAGGAGCGTTTATTCCAAGCTTTACTTGGTCACGATTTACACCTAAAATAACGATTTCTATATCTTCACCGATAATTATGCTTTCATCTTTTTTTCTGGTTAATGCTAGAATATTAGCACCTCCTTGTATTTATTCTTTTTAAGAATATTAATATAATCTAGTATACCACAAAACAACATTTTAATAAATAACTAAATTGCCTTTTAAGAATAAATAAGATTATGTTTAACTTTATAATCTTTGTTTTCAAGAATAACTTGTTTGCCCTTGTTACTATCATTATTTATAACAATAGGAGCCATAAGGTTAACCGTCATGTTTTTGATAGTATCTTTTATAACGCAAATATTATAGATAGATAAGTTTTCTTTGATTTCACCAATACAACTAAGTTGTTCTTCTACCACCATAGGGTCGTAGTCTGGCTTAAGTGTTTTTAAATCAATAAGTACAAATGTTAGGTTACTATCTTCAATAGATTGTAAGTAACAAAAATCTGTTTCTGGCTCTGCTATAAGAATATAATCCTTATTCTTTTCAAATGCAGGTAGCCCCTCAGGGAAGTTAATTGTTTGTTTCTCGTCGAACTCAATTGAACCAAAATTTTTTGTTTCTAGTTTCATAATATAAATCCTCCTGTACACATTTTTATTTTTATTTGCATTATGTAAAAAGTAAAATGCATATAACTCATAAATTTTACTTTTTATATCGAAAAATAGTTGTTTTGGCTATATAGCCAAATAGTATGTTTAATTTATTTTTTATTTATTTTTTATTTATGGGTTTATCTTATTAGCTTATATAATCTATAAGTGTCATTTGTGATAGTTTACCAGCCACACTTAGGGAAGCCTGATATGCTGCCTCAGCATTATTAAATTTAATTGTCATTTCTATTGTATCGGCTTCTTCGTTGTCACTCTTAAGCCCTTCATAAGTCAACAAATCATTTGCTAGTCTAGTTGAAACAAGTTCAAGTCTACTCATTCGGCTACCCATGTTAGTTTCGCCTATACTTACGCTACTTGCATAATCATCTATACTACTTAACATATCACTAAAAAGGATTTGAGTAACAGTGCTATTTTGTGATTCTTCAAGTTTCATTTGTTCTTCAACAGCTTCATCTAGGGCATCCCCTGTTAGGTTATGTGGTGCACCTAAATATTTATCTCTTATATCTTGTTCAGAAGATAGGCTCACAGACTTAAGGGAATTTACAAATCTTTCTAAAGTGCTTACCATATCAGAGGTAACTGTATCCTTTGCAAGAGAGTTTATAGTTATAGTCGAGCCTACACCAATCTCATATTCCATAGAATTTTGACCTTCCATATCATATTTTAAGCCAAAAGTATCTGAGTCAGTTTTTATATCTTCACAAGCAAAATATACTTTAGGGTTTAAGTCCCCTTTTGTAAAACCTTTTTTGTCATAACTTACTGTTAAATCATCGGATTTCATAGCATTTTTAACATTAGCACCTAAAACTAATTCACCAGTTTCAGGTATAAAGTTAACCTCGTCATCGCCTACATCGTAAGGTGAAGTGGTATCTGAAATAGATTTTGTATTAACAGTATAAGTCAGACCACCAACCTTAACTTCTGTAAGGTTTTCTGCATTTTCATAAGGTGAAATTATCATAGAAGCTTCACCAATAGATGCAGCATCAGAGCTATTAGCTTTATGGTAATACTGTAAGTTTTGCATATCTTCTTTTGAAAAACTTTGAGTTATACGATATTCCTCATCAGAATCCTTTATAAAAGTAGGTTCTTCATCAGTTCTATAACCAGAAAAAACATAACGCCCTGCATAAGTAGCATTCATCTCAAGTTTAAGTTGGTCAGTAAGTGAACTAATATCTGAAATAATTTTTTGTCTATCTTCGGCAGTTAAAGTACCTGTTGTACCTGTTGTAAGTTTACTTTCAATTTCCCCAATTATATCAGTTACAGTTGAAAATGCTTGAGAAGTAATTTCAGTCCAAGATTGTGCTTGTGACACATTTCTTTGATATTGCTCAGTTTCAGCAATATTTGTACGAAATCTTAAAGCACGAGCAGCTATAATCGGGTCATCAGATGGCAATTGAATTTTTTGTTTAGAGGCAAGTTGCACATAATAGTCGTTGGACCTTCTTGCATTTCTATTTATATTTAGTAACATTGTGTTATTAATCATACCGTTAGTTATTCTCATAATATCATTCCTTTATGTCTTAGAAATTCCCAAGATTATTTATACAAGTGTTGTATATCTCATCTATAATATTGATTATTTTAGCTGCAGCTTGATACATTTGTTGATATTGCAAAAAAGTCGCAGTTTCTTCATTTAAATCAACACCTGATACAGACAAACGTTGATTTGTAACCATAGCAACACTATCTGTATAGTCTGCTGTAAAGTTTTCAGCACTTTTCCCATCAACTCCAACTTCTGTTGTTATAGTTGTTATATAGTCAGTAAGTCCACCTTCTGCAAAAAGTCCATCATCAGTTTTTATACCTAACATGGATAAAACAACCGAGTTATCACTTTCATCAGCCGTAGGGCTTGAACTAAGTGCCAAATTTGACGGGTCTTCAAGTAAATCGCTATTAACAGAGAAATTTTTATAGTTTAGCTTTGAATAGTCAAGATGAGTTTTGTTGCCATTTGCAAGTTCATATTCAGGATTAGTCGGATCTGTTGTATTAACAGTTTTACCCGTATCGTCAACATATGTAAATAAAAATGCACCATTTTTTCCGTCTTCGTTATATCCATAAACATGACCCGTTGATTCTTTAAGAGGGTTACCAGAATAGTCTATACCTTCGTTAAAACTCATTGCAAGTGTTCTAACTAAAGTATTAAGTTTTTCCATATAATGAGGAATACCTTTGTATTCTGAAGTTTCGGAATAATCTTCACCAAACAAGTTTTGACCAACTTCACCATAGTTCAAACTAATATCACGGCTATTGTTACCATCTCTTATATCTATAAGCCCTTTTAAAGAGCCTTCTAAGTAGTCGCTATCCATAGGGAATTTTTGTTTTGGATTTGTAAAGTAAACATCATATATCCCCTCAATATCGTTAGGGTTTTTTTGGTAACTTTCCTTATTTAAATATGGAATTGGGTTACTAATCAATTTATTGTTTTTATCTAAAACTACGTCATCATCTGTTGTAGAAGGGTCACCTAAAAATTTAAGTTTGCCACTTCCGTCAAGTTCAAAATTCCCATAGGTTTTAAGTTCATCTTCGTATTCGCTATAAGGTTTTCCAGAAGCAATAAGCCCAGCTATTTCGTTTATTCTATCCACAACAGCAACATGGCGTTCTTGAACTTCTAGTGCATTTAAATCTGTATCGCTAACAAAATCATAACCATTTATTTGAATTTTAAAAACTGTATCATTTTCATTACCTGAACCACGTCTTTTCGTTTCACTAACTTCAACGTTAACATATTCAGATAGTTTATCAACAAGTAATGCACGTTTATCTCTTAAATCATTTGCATTATCGCCATTTAACTCATAATTACGTATTTGTTCGTTAAGTGATGTAATTTGAGATCCAATAGAGTTAATTGCACCAACTATAACAGCTATTTCATCATTTGCATCACTTTGAGCATTTTCAAGTTTTTTACCAATGGAGTTTATAATTTCCGTTAAAGATTCTGCCGAAGATAGCATATTGTTTCGATATGTTATGTCCCCTGAGTTAGTTGAGAGGTCTTGTAATGCACTAAACATATCGTCAACAGAACTGTTTATAGGACTTGTTACACCACCATCAGTATCCATAGTTGTAAGAATGTCTTGTAGAAAAACATTTTGCTGGGTTTTTGTAGAATATTCACCAAGTGTAGATTGATGTGACCAATATTTTTGATCAAGGAAAAAGCTTCTATGTTGATTTACTGAAGCTACATAAGAGCCTGTGCCGTACATACCCGAGCCAAGACCTGAAAGAGGCGTGTATGTTGTTGTAGTGCCATATTGTCTTGAATAGCCTGGAGTTGCAGCATTTGCCATGTTATGAGAGCTTATCTGCATATTTGCTTGAGCCGTAAACAAAGCAGATGTGGCTATTCTATATTCAAAAAATGAAGAATTAATCATAAAATCACCTCTAATTTATTATTACAAGCCCACTCTACCAGTGTTATTTACTATTCGGTCAATCATACCATCAACAATGTTTACAACTCTTGCAGAAGCGTTATAAGCATGTTGATATTGCATCATATAGGTAAGTTCTTCGTCCATAGAAACGCCAGACATTGCAAGTCTATTGTTTTCTAGTTGGGTTATAATAATTTCTTGTTGTTCTATATAGTTTTTAGCTTCGTTGTTTCTAGTCGCAAGTTCTGTAACAGTTCTTGCATAACCATTTTTTATATTTGTAGGTTGCCCTGATGTAATGTAGTTACCGTCTTTGTCTTTACCAATAATTACGTTTATTGTATCATCGTCATAGGCATCTATAAGTTGTTCGATAATTGTGTTGTTTGATACATCACATTCATTTGTACCAGAACCTGAACCACCTAAAGCAGGAGATAAAGGTATTTTGTCGTATCCATCAGCATCCAAAAAATCCGGATTGATTTCAACATTACCGATAGTGTACATTGTAAGCACATCTCCCTCAACTTCCTCTATATAATTACCAGATGAATCATATCTATCATAATTTTTTCTAACAAAAACTTCTTCGTATTGTGTGCCGTCAAGTCCCATAGGGTCTGTATTTGTAGGGTCATCAAAATCCTTTTGAACTTTAGGAGCTAAAGTATCGTTTACAAGAGTAACAACTGAATGGAAAATAGTATCAAGTTTCTTCATAGTTGACGGAATAGTCGCCTCTGTTACGTTAAACACAGCCTTTTTATAAGCTTGGTAGTCTTTTTGATATTGCACATCAGAACTACCTAATGGATAAAGGGAAGTATCTGTAACATCTGGTGCTTGTGGTGCAGACATCCAGTTTTCAGGCTTTGTACCTCTTGAAACAAGTAAACCCTTTAAAACAGAGTTATCATTTTTATAAACTGATGAAACAGAGCTTGTTAATTTATATAGTGAAACAACATCATCTTCATTAGCAGGTAAAATTTCATCAGAGTCTGTAAACACAGGTTCAACAAAAGAATAACTTGAGTCTGTATATTTTAAACCCACATTAAATACTGTACCATTTGAAATAAGAGGATGTCCCTCTATAAATAAATCAACAGAGCCATCAGAACGTTCTTTTACATTACATCCTGTAAGTTCCGTAAGTCTATCAATTGCATTGTTTCGCATATCACGATAATCATTTGCGTTATCTCCAGAAGCTTCGGACTTTTCTATAAGATTGTTAAGTTCATTAACTTGTTTTGTTAAGCTGTTTATTTCTGTAACCGTTGATTGTATTTGGTCATCTAAGTTATGTTGATATTCAACTAAATTGTTATAAACTGAGTTCATTTTATCAATTAATGAGCGTGCAGTGTTTATAAAGTTACCTCTAGCATCAATACTTTCAGGATTCATACTAAGCTCTTGGAGAGAATCCCAAAAATCAGAATAGACCTCTTGAGTTGAGTACTCACCTTGTAGCTCTGATAAAAGTTCTTCAATTTCTGTTCCCGCTTCATAAGTCGCTTCATAATATCCAAGTTTTGAATTTTCATTGCGATATTGCATATCTAAAAACTTATCACGGATTTGTCTAACTCCTGCCGAAGTCGTACCAAGACCAATTTGAAGTGTGGAATTACCGTTAACTCCTACTGTCTTATAGTAGAAATCTGTTTGTATAAGTTGTTGTCTTGTATAACCTGTTGTGTTAACATTTGCGAGGTTATGTCCTACAACCCCAAGACCAATTTGTGCCGCATTAAGTCCACTTACAGCAACACCTAGTGTACCTAAACCTGACATAATCTCGTCCCCCTATCTATAATCATATAATAAAATTTTGTATTTTTAGGCATTACCCATTATTTTTAATTCTAATAAAAAAGCCTAAAACCCCCTAAGGGTTTAGGCTTTGAAATATCCTTATTATAAAGCCTAAACAAACAGTATTTTCTCTGTCCATTTAGAAAATTATGTAAAGAAAGGAATTAACTCCCTTCTTTGTTTTGTATATTACGTCTTTTTGCTTCTTTTAAAGCTTTTGAAGAATTTGGAGCTTTATCAGCGTTTACATTTTGTAAAACATTCATAGAAAAGTTTACATAATCTAAAGCTGTTGATAAAAGCTCTTTGTTTGTATTATTGTGCTTTTTCAGTGCATTTACGGCATCTATCAAATCCTTTGATAAATCAAGCAATGTACTTTTTTCTTCCTCATTGTTTAAACTATTCGCTATATTAGTTATAGTTAAATCATCGCCTTTTATGTTAAGAACAATACCAATATCTTTTATGATATTACTGATTTTAACATCAATTTTATTGATTTTACTAATAAGCACATTTTCAACAGTTGTAAACCTTGAAAGATTTTCTAAATCGTTTTCTATAATAACTTTGCGTTTTTCTTTTGAAATTAAAGCAAGTTCTGTATAGTACTGTTTTTCTTCTGTTAATGAATTGATTAAATTGCTAAGTAGACCAGACATCTATAAACCCCTTTTAATCCCTTTTATCATATTAACTAAATAGTCCCTAGAATTTTATCAGCAATACCAGAAGTATCAACTGAATAATTACCAGATTGTATTTGACCTTTTAGTTCATCAACTTTTTCTTGACGTATATCAGGTGTATTTTTCGCCACCTTTAACGCAGTCTGGAAATCTTGAGCTGTGCTAGATATAGAAAACCCGTCAGTTTTAGTAGAACTTACAGAAGATGACTTTTCTGTCTTTGCTTTAGAGTTCACCTTATAATCCGTAGTTTTATAAAAATTATTTATTTTTAAATTCATGCTCATTTTCACCACCCCTTTTAAATTTTTAACTTTTATTCCGTTAATGTTCTATCGGCACATTTTTGGTAAAGCTTAAGTGCAATAGTAAAATAATTTTAATAAGGCACATTACAAAGCCGACATAGGCGTTTTAATTATTCGAAATCATTAAAGTTATTGAAGAAATCCTTGCCCCTCTATTCTCTAAAATTCGCCCACATTCTTTTATAGTTGAACCAGAAGTAAATATGTCATCAACGATTAGAATATTTTTATCTTTAATATTAAAATTTGTGTAAAGATTGTTATATCTAAAAGCAGATTTTACATTATCTTGTCGACCTTTAAAGGAAAGTTTATTTTGTGGTTTTGTGTGGCTACTTCTTATAAGAAAGCTACAAAAGGGTATTTGGGTCATCTTTGAAAATTCCTTAGCCAGTACTTCACTTTGATTAAAACCACGTTTAAAAAGTTTTTTAGGGTGCAAGGGAACAGAAGTTATATAGTCGAACTTTTTAAAAAATTCCATATTTTCTTTTATATAATCTTCATAGAGATATGCTGTTTCTTTGCATATATGTTTGTTTCCACTATATTTCACATCATAATAAATAGATTTTAAGTATCCATCATAACTAAAGATACTAAGGTTATCATAAACATCATAAACACCACAAAAAGTGCAGTTATCATCATTTAAGATTTTACTACACTTTTTACAACGCTCTATATTTTGATTGTTTAAAATTACACTAACACAATTTGGGCATAAACGTTTATACTTTTTGTGATTAAACCTACTCCCACAAATGTGACATTTAGGAGGATAGAAAAAGTCAAGAACAACGCCCGAAATATTATGGATTTTCATAGGTATTCCTTGTACTTAAAAGAGTATCTATATCTCTTAAATATTTATCTAAAGTTGAATTGCGTTTTATTTCTTTATCATTATTAATCATAGAATGTATGGTTTCTTCAACGCCTACAAGAACAACAAGTTGCTTCCCCCGAGTTACACCTGTATATAGAAGATTACGGCTTAACAAAATGGGAGGCCCTGAATGGATCGGCATAACAACAACAGGATATTCACTACCTTGAGATTTATGCACAGTTATAGCATATGCAAGATCTATTTCTTCAAGTAGAGAGTATTCATATTGTATATACTTGTTTCCGTCAAAACATACTTCTACATATTCGTTAAAAGTATCTATTTTTGTAACATAACCCTCATCGCCGTTATAAACTCCTGTTGTATTACCAAGTAGTTTACCTCTCTTATCCTTTATAAGTGCGTCAATAGTATAGTTGTTTTTTACTTGCATAACCTTATCCCCAACACGAAGTTTGCCACCTTTAAAATCACGTTCTTTTTTAAGAGAACTTGGCGGGTTAAGCACATTTTGCAAAAGCTCATTTAAATTTCTTACACCTATTGCTGATTTTTTCATAGGCGTTAAAACTTGTATATCAGTAAGTTTATTACAGTTCATATATTTTGGTAGTCGGTTAACTAAAAGGTCACATATAGTTGTTGCCACTTCATCAATATTTTGACGGTTTACAAAAAAGAAATCCTTACTATCATTTTTTAAAACAGGATATTCACCTACATTGATTTTATGTGCATTTACAACAATATCACTTTCTTTTGCTTGCCTAAAAATTTCTTTTAACATAATAACAGGCATTGTGTCGCTTGATATGATATCTCTTAAAACATTTCCAGCACTAACAGAGGGAAGTTGATCAACGTCACCAACTAAAATAAGCCTTGTTCCTGTATCCACAGCTTTTAGAAGGTTCATCATAAGTAGGGTATCTATCATAGACGCTTCATCAACTACTAAAACATCACATTCAAGAGGATTTTCCTCATTTTTCTCAAAATTAAAATTATTCCCAAGTCCTGCATTCCCACCAAGTAGTCTATGTATCGTCGATGCTTGTTTATCAGTTGCTTCAGATAAACGTTTTGCAGCACGTCCTGTTGGAGCACAAAGTAAAACCTCATTACCTAAAGTTTCTAAAACATCAATAATTGTACGAACCGTTGTTGTTTTACCCGTACCTGGACCACCTGTTATAACAAGAACACCATGTTCTAAAGCTTGTATAACTGCATTGTATTGTTCCTTTGCTAAAGTAATGTCGTTTTCTTTTTCAACTTTTTTAATAGTTAAGTTATTATCTTCCTTTTCACCAAACAAAGAGTTTAGCTCTACAAGTTTTTTTGCAATGTAGTTTTCAGCATATAAATAAATAGTTGGATAAATAACTATTTCATCATTTAAGTTAACTTGGGAAATGGAGTTCTCTTTTTGTAATTCCACAAAAGCATTTTCTATGTGTTCATCATCTACATTTAGTAACTTTCTTGTTTCCAAAACAAGTTCATCTTTTAAACAATATACATTGCCTGTATAAACAATACGATTTAAGGCGTATAAAACACCTGATTTAAGGCGAAAAATGGAGGTTGTAGAAATTCCTGATTGCATAGCTATGTTATCGGCAAAAGTAAAACTTATGCCCGAAACATCTTGACATAATAAATAGGGATTTCTTTGTATTACATCAATAGTGCGTTGTTTATATTTTTTATATATCTTACTACTATACGCAGGAGATATATTATATTCAGCTAAAAATAAATAAACTTGATGTTCAACATTTTGGTCAACAAATTGATTATGTATAGAAAAGGCTTTATCCCTTGAAATACCCTTTATTAAAGTTAGTTTTTCAAATTCCTGCTCAATAACTATAAGAGTATCTTCTTGAAACTTTTTGACAATTTTTTTTGCCGTTGCCTTACCTATGCCCTTTATGGCACCTGAAGCTAAATAGTTTTCTATACCCTTTGTTGTACTCGGTAAAATTTTTAATAACTTAGAAACTTTAAATTGTTCTCCATATTGTTTATGAGTTATAAAATTACCATATAGAGTAATATAATCACCTGCTTTTATAGTTGCAGAGTATGCAACGCAAATAACTTCTTCTTGATATTCATCAATAATTTTAAAAACATAATAGGAATTTTCGTCATTTTTATATATAATACAATCTACTGTTCCAGTTATTTCAAGTTCTAGGTTTTCCATTACAATACCCTTTCTTTTTTATTTATAGTAAGTTTAATTACCATTATAATAAAGGCAATTACAGTTGAAACAGCATATATGTTTAAAAGTCTAAAAATACTTATATGGTCAAGGGCAACACCTGATAAATACACAGAAAGTGTTCCAAATATACTTGCGTATAAAGTTATTGCAATTGTCATACCATAACTTGCATTTTCAGGTTTAACTGACTTGTATAGTGCAGAGTATAAACTTGGTATAAACAACGCAAAACTAAAGGCTTGTAAAGATTGAGAAAAGTATATTGCTGGAAGGCTATGTATTATTGATGGTATCATCATCTTGAAAAAATTTACAACTATACTAATCAAAATTAAAAGTTCTGCACTTATATATCGATTTATTTTTTTATAAAAAACTAAAATAGGTATTTCACTAATAGCCATTATAAAAAGTGCAACACCAAGGTTAGTGTTATCCCCTCCAACAGCTGTAATATAACTTGGTATATAGGAACTTATACCTACAAAAGTTACATTTACAAATGCCGCCATAACAACAAGTAAAATATAATTTTTGTTTCGTACTAGGTCTAAAGTTGCCTGTTTAAAGTTGTTTTTAGGTAGTTCTTCTGTAATTTCTGGAACAACATCTTCCTTTTTAGGGAGTACATAGGGTCTAAGGTGGTATATAGCAAAACAAGATAATAACATAAATATAATTTGGCTATATAGAGCTATGTTGTATCCATACATTTCAATCAATGTACCCATAAAAAGTGTAGTACAAGCGTAGCCAAGAGAGGAAAAACTTCTAGGCAGTCCAAAGTCTATATGGTCAAAAGCATAACTCATTTTTGTAAGATATGTTTCAAGTAGTCCAAAAACAGGCTTTTGAAAAAATGACAACATTAAAATATACAAGAAAACAATAGTATAGGTTGGTGTAAACTGCATATACACAATACTTATTATAGCTGAAATCAGAGTAAGTCCTATAAGTGACTTTCTTATAGATAGATGATTATCATTAAGATAGCCTATAAGTGGCAAACTTATAATTACACATAAGTTGTAAAGCATTAGAAACAAACCTGATTGAGATGTTGAATAACCAAGATATGTGAAATATGGTAATAAAAAAGGAATAAAAGAAGCCAGATATGTACCTGATAAAATAAAAGTTATGGAGAATTTACCATTATCAGTTATTCTAATATTTTTCATATTTATTCCTCCTCAAACTCATATATTAAAGTTTCAATTACATTTTTTATAATGTCATATCCAAAACCTCTACGAATCAGATAGTTCGTAAGTTTATTTTTATCCTTAAAATCGTATAAATCTAATCTTTTTGATTTTTTTCGACCTAACTTTAAGGCAACTTCTTCCTCTTTTTCAAAAACTCTTTCTGTTTCTTCAAGTTCTATAATAACATCCTCTTTTATACCTAAATATTTTAAATCATAGGCGATTTTTTTACGTCCATAGCCGGTTAAATGTAATTTATCTTTTATATATGCACGAGCAAAATCATAGTCATTTAAGTAGTTATATTTTTTTAGAAAACCAACTGTTTTCTCTATAACTTCTTCAGGAATATCTTTATCTATAAGTTTTTGTCTAACTTCTTTTTCACAACGTATTCTATGAGAAAGATACTTTAATGCAATAAATTTTGATTGCTCATAAACAATATTATCTAAAATTTTATTATATAATTCTTCGCTAATTTCTTCATTAACTTTAAGCTTATAATACAAAACATCAACATCTGAAAGAGAAAATGCGAAAACACCGTCAACAAAAATGTTACGGCGTCTTTCGTCTTTTTTTTGAATTGTAATGTCTGTAATTAACTTTGAGTTTATATTCATCATTGATATGCTTCACCTAAATAGTTAAGAGGGTTATGCGGTACACCATCTATACGGATTTCTAAATGGACATGGGGACCAGTTGAACGACCTGTTGAACCAGCTGATGCAATGATTTGTCCTTGTCGTACACGTTCCCCTTGTGAAACTTGAAACCTTGAATTATGTGCATAGTATGATTTATAACCATTTTCGTGGTCGATAATAACTAAATAGCCATAGCCACTTTGCCAACCAGTAAACTCAACATAACCACCGTCTATTGCTGCAACAGGTGTTCCTGTTGGCACAGCTATATCAAGCCCATAATGGTTTCCACCCCTTGCTCCAAAGTAGTCGGAAATACGTCCAGATGCAGGCCATATAAAAGTACCAATTGCTTTTTTAGGTGGCACGTCAAGTGTACCTACTTCTATGACCTTTGTAACTGATGGCACAATAACTTCTTCATTTACAACAGTTCTTGCAACTTCTTTACCGTCTAAATATGATATATCGACAGTAAACTTACTTTCTCCGTCTGAACCTTCAGTTATAATATTGGACCAAGTTTTAAATTCTTCATTGTTTTCAACTGTTTCGATTGTTCTATAAGAAACATCATTATATTCAATTTGCTCTGTTGAAACAACAGATAGTCTAGGTTTTTCGTTTTCTAAAATAATACTATCTCCAATTTGCAAATAATTACCTTCTGCAACACCTGGATTATTTAACATAAGTGTATCAAGAGATAAATCATTATCATAGGCTATTTGCCAAAGAGAGTCACCTTCTTCAACAATATGAGTTTTTTCAACAACAACAGTTTCACGCAATGCGTCAAAAACTACCTCAGGCTCAACATAGGATTTATCCTTTGAAATAAGTTCTTTAATTTGGATAGCCTCTGAAAATTCAACATCAGTGATAGTGCCGTCAAGTTGTGGAACTTCATATATAGCCTTAACATCATCTAAAATAGTATATAAATCATCTTCCACTCTAACAGGACCACCTACAAGAGTACCATCTACAAAAACACCATAGGCAATATAACTTATAGTACAATATGAAGTAGCTGTATGAACAAGTTCATCATATTCCATAAGATTATCAGGCTTAATTGCTACATCAGAATAAGATGTTGTATATTTAGGGTATGTAATATGTATGTTTTCTTCCTGAACTTCTGTTGCATAGTCAAAAATATCATCTTTAAAGGTATCTAGGTCGAAGTTTGCATAATTTTCGTTTATAACGCCAACTACTGTATCATCTACGGAAAGAGTTATATAAGGCTTTTTGCTAGAAATGAATATGCTTAAAATAATCAGTGCTATAAACAAAATCAGTGTTAAAATTATAAAATGTTTTCGTAGTTTATCATCATTATTAAAAAAAGTATTGAAAAATTTTTTTAGTGTCTCCAAGTGTAATCTCCTTGCCGTCTGAAAAAAGAAAAGATAAAAGGAACTTACCGCCCCTTTTATCTTTTGTAAGTTAATTAATTATAATAGTCGATGCTATTTCTGTATCATCATTCCAATATGCAGTTATATTCATCTCTGTATCTAAGGCTCTAAGTGAGTCTACAACACCAGTTTTCGAATTTATAACATCTGTATCTGTGAAAGAAACTTCAATTGTTTCGTATCCGTTTACAGTTCTTACAATGACTTCATCTAAGCTAACCGATTCAATTATACCAGTAACAGGTACAGTAGAAGTTGCGTTATTTATTTCAAGGTCGGTTACTTCGTTACTTTCAAGTGTAAGAGTAACATCGTTTTTAACCTTTAAATCGTATATATCATAATCTTTAGGTCTAATAGTATAAAGGTTTTCGTATGTTCCACCACTTTTAGTTTCTTCAAGTAAAATTGTTCCCGTATATTGATTTATATATATTTCTTTAATAACACCAGTTACTGTGCTTTTGCCTTGAGAATCTGCATCAATGGATATAACTTTGTTGTACTCTAAAGCAACAGTGATTTCATCACCAATTCTTAAATCATCAAAGTAAACATCATCATCACCATCTCTAGTATATAAAGTTTCTGAGTTAATAGTATACTCAACAACATCTTCACTATCTTCTACTTTCATAGTAAACGAGTAGTTGTAAGAAGTTCCGTTATAACCTTTAGTAAGAAGTTCACCTTCTACTAAATGGTATCTATCTTCAGCTTTTATAACATATGCAACTCCGTCTTTAACTTCTATAGTTACGTTATCGTATGAACTAAGTTGAGATATATGAGTTTTTACATCATTTTTATATATTTCGGCATATTCAGGAACATCAAAAGATTCCGTATCAGTAACCGTGTTACCATTTTTATCGTATGAAGTAACTTTTACAGTGATTTCTTTGCTACCATATGTTGCATTTGTAGAAACAAGAATTCCCGTAACTGTTTCAGTATCTTCAGGTATTTCCCCAGTAACATCTTGGTCAGTACCAGTATCTGTATCAGTACTTCCACCATCTAAGCTTAACGCACGAATAGAAGAAACAGAATAACTATTTTCAACGATACAACTAACGTCCATACCAAGTTCTAAGTCATTTATAGAAGCGATAACGTTATCTACATAAACAGTACCATCAGCATTTAAAACGTAAGATGTTGAAGTTCCATCACTTTTAGTAACGTCAAAAGTTTTAAATGAAGTGTTAAGTTTTGTAAGTGTACCTGTAACTGATGTAATTACATCCTCTTCAGTATCTGTATCTGTATCAGTATCCACGTTGTTTATATTCATATCCACATTATAAAGAATTGTTGCAAGTTCTGCTTTTGACACATAACTTTTTGGGTTAAAATTATTTCTAGAATCACCAGAAATTACATTATTATCTCTTAAATAATAAGCATAACATTTTGAACTAGCATTTATAGTGCTATCGTCATTAAATTTATTATAATTTGTAAAAGATTTAGCTTCACTATCTTTATCTAATGCTTTAACAAGATATACAACAAGTTTTTCACGAGTTGGATAAGCTATGTATTCTTGATTTTTTTGGTCCACTATAACGAAACCGTTTAAATCTTTGTTTTCAAGTATGCCCTTTTCAAGTAAATAAGCTATTTCTCTATTTGCAGATGAATTCCAAAGTTTGAAATTGCTGTATTGGGAAATAAAGCTTTTATGTTTATTATATATCGCTTCTTGTGTAGCTGTTTCAACACTTGTAGCAGTTCCAGCAGACTCATAACCTGCAACACGAGCAAGTGTTTTTGCCATTTCAAAAGGGTCAATTTTTTGTTCTAAGTTAAATACTCCCTGTGTATTACCAGACATATAGCCTTGGTCAGTAACATAGTCGATTTGTTTATAAGCCCAATGGCTAGATGGTACATCGCTGTATGTCTTAGCATATACGATTGTAGTTGGCATTGCAAATACAAAAGCAAGTACAAAAGCGATAATAGTTTTTAAATAATGTTTTTTCCTCATTTCCAAAATCATCTCCTTGTGTAATTTATTTTTTTAAAAATACTTTAAATATAAAACAGTTTATCATTATAATTTTAGTCTAAAACAACAAAAAAAGCAATAGATAAAATAAAATTTAACATATATGTAACATAAAACACTAATTTATTGGGGTACATACCTGTATTCTATCAAAATTTATATCTGATTTATCTAAACTCCCCTTGCACAAAAGAGCATTTTCTTCTTTTTCAAATATTCCAAAAACAGAAGAACCTGAACCACTCATAAGAGTTGCCTTCCCTCCACTGTTTAACATAATGTCTTTTATAGCTTGTATTTGAGGATATAGAGCTATACTCACATCCTCAAGTTTGTTAAACAAGTTTTTTGAGATTAAATCTATATCATTGTCGCAAAAACCCTTGATAACATTTTCAAACTTTGGATTTTCAAAGAAAGAATCAGGATTTAACCCCTTAAAGATTTTTGCCGTACTTATGGAAAACTTAGGTTTTGCCACAAGTACAAAACATTTTGGGCATGGATTAACTGGTTCTAAAATTTCCCCAATTCCAGTACATAACATAGGGGTATTATAAAGGAAAAAAGGTACATCAGCACCAAGAGAAGCACCAATATCTACTAGAGTTTCTTTAGAAAGTCCAAGCTCATAAATTTCATTTATTGCAAGTAAAGTAGTTCCACAGTTAGAACTTCCACCACCAAGCCCTGCTTGCATGGGTATGTGCTTTTCTATATGTATATGTAAACCTTTGTTGAGGTCTTTGTCTGCAAAGTCGAAAATTTTATTTGCACCTTTATATACCAAATTATCTTGTTCATCGGATATATCAATATTAGATGAAATTGTCACTTTACTGCTATCATTTTTTTCAAAAGTTAATATGTCATACATAGATATACGTTGCATAATAGTTTTAAGTTTATGATAACCGTCATCACGTCTAGATACTATATCAAGAGCAAAATTAACTTTTGCGTAGGATTTATATGTATATATACTCATTGTATAGGGTAGTCCAATCTATTTTTTTTTATTATTAGAGTTATCAAGTCTAATTATAGGTCGCAAGGCATTTGCTATTAACGAAATATTAAAAAGATTTAAAACGCCAATGAAATAGTTACCATTAGTAATATCTAACATACTAATAGGTAAGAGAATAATTATAGCGATAACTCCTATTGAAAGATATATGTTTTTTTCCATTATGCACCTCCAACTAATACTTTTCACACTACTTTTTTATTATACTATATATACGCATTAAAGTAAATGTTTGTTTATTTATAGTTATTGTTTTTATTTTTAATCTATGGTATTATATAATCAAGTGAAATTTGATATGATTTTGAAAAGGGATAAATGTGCGAATAAAAATATTAGTTAATATTGAAAAGAAAAACAAAACACCTGATTTTTTTATAGATGGTTATGATGAATATTTAAAGAGATTATCGAGATTTGCAAAGTTAAATCTCATTTTTTTCAAGGAAGAAGAACAAGTTTATAAACATCTAAACAATAGGCAAAAGATTTTTGTTTTGAATGATTTAAAAGACACTATATCTTCCGAAGAATTTAGTGATATAATGTATAAAACATCTGTACAAAGTAATATATATAATGAAGTAATTTTTATTATTTCAGATTTAAAGTTAAAAGATATAGACTGTTTAGATTTTACACTATCCAAATCAAAATTATCAACGGAAATGACCTTGCTTATTTTACTTGAACAAATTTATAGAGGTTATAAAATTATGAATAGAGAAAACTATCATAAGTAAGAGAGGATATGTTATTAAAATTATATGTGTAGGCAAGATAAAGGAAGATTATATACAAAAGGGTATAGATTATTTTAACAAAGGAATAGAGATAATCGAGATACCCGATGAACCTATTTCTGATAAAGTTTCTAATAAAGAAATAGAAAAGATTAAAGATATTGAAGGGGATAAGATACTTGGTAAAATAGCTAAGGATGATGTTGTGGTTGCCCTAGCTATTATGGGCAAGGAAGTATGTGAAAGCGAGTTTGCTAGATATAAAAAAGATAACACCGTTTTTGTAATAGGTGGCTCTTTAGGTTTAAGTGATAGAGTTTTAAGCCGTTCAAACTATAAAATTAGTTTTGGCAAAATGACTTTCAAACATCAACAAATTAGATTAGTTTTAATGGAAAAACTTTCTAAAAAATATGAAAAGGAGCATCTTTAAATGAGGGATAAAGATGAAAAAAAAGAAAGTATAGTTAAAGAAATGGATAAGATAATGTCACAAAATGACATTACATACGGTGACGGTCAGTTTATTCAACTTGGATTTTTATTTTCTTCTTGGAAAAACTTTTTTATAAGCGTAAAAAAACACCCATATTTTATGGTGTCAATTTTGATAAATTTAATTTTAATTATAAGTGCTAGTTTCTTTAGTGGTCAAATTATCGAACAAACGATGCAAGATACAAATACAGTTGTTGAAGAAAATATAAGATATTATAACGAAGACGGAGATCAGATTTCAGAAAGTATAATACACGGCTTAGGCAGTTTTAACATAAAATCAACTACCTATGTTATAGCACAAATAGTTCTACTTGTGTTTCTTTTAATTTTAAATGCAGTTGTTTTATATATTTTTGCACAAATTGGAGGAATTCATGACCCTGATTTTTTAAAAATAATTTCAGCTACTTTAGGGTTTGGCATCTTTGCTAATATTTACAAGCTAATTTATGCTATTGTAACATACATTACAGGAATTACAATCGATGTATTTTCTTTAGGCGTTTTTGCTGTTAACACTTCTGTGATGAACCCTAGATACGCTTTATTTTCAAGTATAAATGCACTTTTAGTTTTCAAAGTGGTTTTTATATATTACATGTTTGTTAATCTATTTGATTGTAGTAAACATAAAAGTATGACATTTTCTTTAATTACTTGTTCTATATTTATTTTAGGAAATTTTATTATTATAATACTTACAAGTTTATTTATATCTAGTTTAATAAGTTCGTCTGTTATGTAATTTCAAAGTGAGGTGACCTATGAAAAAGAAGAAAAAGATTATTGGTTTAGTTATTGTTGTTGCTGTTGGCCTTGGTGGTTGTTTTGCTTACAACAAACAAATGCAAAAAATAGCAATGGAACAAAGTTCACTCCTAAATCAAGTTACAACAACTCCTGCTGTGTATGTTGATGCTAAGGAAAGCATCAGTACAAGTGGTAATGTTGATTACATAGAAATTCAAAGCATTTATGCTGAATCTGAAGGTAGAATAGAAAGTTTATATGCTAAAGTCGGAGATGAGATAACTGAAGATACAGAACTTGTAGTATATGATACAAGTGGCGTTGAAACTTTAGAAGAAAGTCTTGAGGATGCAAATTATAGCCTTGATACGGCTAAGATAAACCTTGATGGAAGTTATGATTCTCTAGATAAACTTAACAATACGAATTTAGTTAATGATGATAATGTTAAACAACTAGAATCATCGATTGTTTCGGCGAAAAATTCACTTAAGGACTTAGAAAATCAATTAGAGGAATTGTACACTCAAAAAGAAAAAGCTATAGAAACTACTAGTAAATCAGAAGATGAGTACGCTAAACAACAAATTTTATATAATAATGGTATAATAAGTCAAAAAGAACTCGATGAGTTTACAAAAGCCATCGATACATCTGAAGATTCGATTATTGAAATTGAAAATAAAATAGAAAATATGAATAGTTCAATAGAAAATGCTAACTATAATATAGAAATTGCTGAATATAACTATAATAGTGCACTTAACCCTGATACTTCTGATTTGGAATCACAAAAAGAACAAGCTCGTAACAGTATTGAGATTAGTGAAATTGGGATTGAACAAGCTGAAAATAATATTGATAAAATTAAAGATAAAATCGATGATTTTGTACCTGTACAAACATGCTATGTAAACGGTGTTGTTAAAGAAATTTTTACACCTGTTGGAACAACAGTTGGCAAAGGTACAAAAATCCTTGATGTTGTTGATATTTCCTACGAAAACTTAGTAGTAAAACTATCTGTAAATCAACGTGACATAAGTAGTATAGAAGTTGGACAAGAAGTTGAAATCACAAGTTCTGGTATTGGTGATGAAGTTATAATTGGAACTGTTAGCAAGGTTATGCCAAGTGCAACAGTGGAACAATCTAGTACATCAAAAGAGGCTAAAGTTGAAGTTCAAGTAACTTTTAATGAAGATGTAAGAGGTTTAAAGGCTGGATTTATAGTAGACGCAATCATAACAACAAAAATAGTTGAAGATGCTGTTGCAGTACCGATTATTGCAATTCAAAGAAACTACGATGAAGGCTATGATTATGTAAATATACAAAATGAAGATGAAACTATTGAAGAAAGAAAAGTTACATTAGGTGTAATTTCAGGAACAAATATAGTTGTAACAGGTGTATCAGAGGGTGAAAAGGTTGTAACATCGTCGGTAGATGATGTTTCCACAGATAGCCCAACTGATTAAATAGAAGTAACACAATAAAATCTAAAAATCAAAACACAAAAAGGGAGAATTATGAGAAAAATAACTACTTTAACACTAACTTTTATACTTGTATGCATTTCAACAATTAGCGTAAGTGCATCTGTTTTTACTGATAATAGATTGTATAAAAATGTTAGCAAATACGCTTATTCAACAAATTATACAGAATATTACAATCAAATAACAAGATATGATTTCGGTGACACATTCTTTTATTTTAACAAGATAAATGCAAACGAGAATGAGCAAGAGGTGGAAGGTGATTTCATTAATGTTGATTTTTTTGTAAAAGGTAACAACATTGCTGTGTCCTATGTAGATAACTCTGAAGATATTTCTGTAATTAAAACTACAACAGATTACAGTAATTTGCCTCTTAAAACTATTTTTCTTGAAACAGAAATGGAGAGATTTGCTTTTAGTGTGCCAACAGTTTACAATGTAGATAGAGTGCTTGACACAATTACAACTGTTGATTCATACGAAAACCCTGTAACAATAAGTCAAGTAGAGGGTGGATTTAACGTTAATTATAAAATTCCAAAAGATACAGATGTTTACACAGAAATTTTCTATTTTCAAAGTAATCAAAGACTTATAGACTTTACAACCGTAGATAATGATTTAGTTATAAGAAATGAGTTATCCGGTAGATTTAGATTACTAAATGATGGCTTTTATCAAGAAACACCAAACAGCTACTATCCATCAAGTCCTTTTACTTACTATCAAAACTGTGCAAACTATGTAGGGCATAACTATCTTAAATATAGTGACGAAAACAACGTAATAGTTCCTTTTTTCAGTTACTTAGCCTATGTATCAACAGATGTGACAAACAGCAACCAAAATGACTTAGGTTATTTTGAAACCTCCCCTACTTCTATATGGCTTGAAACAGATTTTAACATAGGGCCTGGTTTCTATGATACAAGATTTAATGCTGATAATAGTGAGCTTAACATGATGTTGTATGAAATGTTTAATGCTCAAAAGTTTTTAGATGTTGCTATAAGACATGGTGATTTTTATGTAGATTATGCAGACCACAAATCTTATAAAACAGAAAATGGCATTTTAGTACAAGATTATTACAATGAAAATGGTGGAGATGATACTCATGTTTCTTTAAATCATCAACTTGCAAGTATGAATATGCTTTTGAAATTATATGAAAAAACAAATAAAGTTGAATACTATGATACGGCTATGCTTATGCTTCGTGGTATAGAAGATACAGAACAACAATGGATAAAAGATGACGGCAACCTTGAATACGCACTTATGTATACAGGTACTTATAACATTATGCAAGACTACCCATATTTAACTTACAATGATTTATATGAGTCAAAGGACCGACTTGCAAAACTCGGTATATCTTCAAGAACAATTGAAGTGCTTATGGGTACAAAACTTGATTATATGGTTAGAAACAATATAGTGGGATACAGAATTTAGTTTTTTAAAATTTTAAAAAAAATTATAATGAAGTGTAGATTTTCTAATAATGAAGTAATAAATATGGAATTCTAATGTTTAGTGACCAAAGAGATGTTTTCTCTAAAAGTCAAAAAGATTTTCTATGTGAAAAAGTAAAAGGTAAAAAGTTAGCCTATATAACCTCTGCTACTGACCCACAAGAAAATGTTTTAAACAGACTTTGAAATTTTATAAACAGTTTGATATTGAATGTATGCAGTTTATAGACTTAGAGGACTAGTATGTAAAAGATTTTGATGAATTGATTTTAGAGGCTGACATTATACATTTATCGGGAGGCAAGGTGAACTCCTTTGCTAAAAATCTTAGAGGATTAAAGAAAATTTATTTTATAAAAAAATACTATATTTTAGTAGGTGACTTTATGGATATAATCAAAATGGAAAAAATAAATAAAATATACGACATGGGTAAAATTCAAGTTCATGCTAATAAAGATGTGGATTTAGTCGTAAAACAAGGAGAGTTTATAAGTATTATGGGGGCTTCAGGCTCAGGTAAATCAACACTTATGAATATAATTGGCTCTCTTGATGAAGCTACAAATGGACTTTATGAGCTTGACGGAATAAATATGCATAAACTAGGAGATAAAAAAGTTTCAAAGGTTCGCAACGAAAAAATCGGCTTTGTTTTTCAGTCCTTTAACCTTTTACCAAAACTTACAGCGGCACAAAACGTTGAACTTCCTATGATTTATGCAGGTATTTCGCCCTTTAAGAGAAAGGCACTTGTTGATAATGCACTTGCAGAAGTTGGACTTTCTGATCGAGGGCATCACAGACCAAACGAAATGTCAGGTGGACAAAAACAAAGAGTTGCAATTGCTCGTGCTATTTCTATGAGCCCTGCTATTGTTTTAGCCGATGAGCCAACTGGTAATCTGGATTCCAAATCTACTTCGGAGATTATACGAATTTTTCAAGAGTTAAACGCAAAAGGTGCAACGATTGTTATGATTACTCATGAACCAGAGGTGGCAAAATATACAAAAAGAATAGTGGTTATGAAAGATGGCGAAATTATAAGCGATGATGAAATAGAGCAAAAAGTAGTATAGGAGCGTGATTGTTTGAAAATTTTTGTAACGATTTATGAATGTTTCAAGTTTGCTATAAAAAGCATAACATCAAGTAAATTGCGTTCGATTTTAACTGTATTAGGGATTGTTATAGGGATAAGTTCGGTTACTATGATAGATGCCCTAGGTTCAGGAATTAAGTCAGATTTAACTGACAGTTTGTCTTCAGTAGGTGCAGATACCTTAACTATATATTCTACTGATTCGGACTTTACTATCAAAAATGATGACATGGACTTGTTAAACTTACATGACAATGTAAAGTTTATTATACCTATTATAAGTACAAGTAGTGAATATACAGATGTGAAAACTGATGAAAAAGAAATGGTTAATATAAGTGGTATAACTCCTGAAAATAATGTAGTTACTCCGAAAACCGTAGCTGATGGCAGATTTATTACTGAAGTTGACGTTGAACGAGAGGCTAACTTTGTGGTAGTATCTGAAAAATTTGGTAGGGAATATTTTGGAACTAAAGATTGTCTTGGACAAATCGTTGAACTTGTTATATATGACTCTCCACAACAGTTTTATGTTGTAGGTGTGTTGGAAAGTGATGCTAATAGCGATATGTTTAGTGGTGGAGAAGAAGTGTTTGTACCATACACTGCATTACAAAAAATTCATAGCTCAAATAATGAAAAGTTGGATGGTCTTGTGGTCGCACTTAAGGATGAAGGCGACGAAGCCGTAAGTCGATCAATAACAGAGTTTAAAACTATGCTTACAGTTAAAAATTCTGCTGAAAAAGATACATACACAGTTTATGATATGTCAAAAGGAATGGAGTCAATTACAGAAGCCTTTGGAATGGTAATTCTATTTATACAGTTTGTTGCAGGTATAGCTTTAATCGTTGGAAGTATCGGTGTTATGAACATTATGCTTGTTACTGTAACAGAGAGAACTCGTGAAATAGGTGTTAGAAAAGCACTCGGTGCTACAAAGGCAACTATAAGAATACAGTTTATTATAGAAGCTGTATCTTTATCTATTTTAGGTGGAGCAATTGGTACTGCTTTAGGCTTTATATCAGCGAATATTGCTGGGAAGTATATGAAAATAACGCCTAGTATGTCAATCTCAACTATAATTATGGTTGTTCTTGTATCTACGGTAATAGGTGTAATATCTGGACTTTATCCTGCTATAAAGGCTTCAAACCTTAACCCTATTGACGCACTTCGATATGAATAGCACTTGTATAAAAAATAAATATATTTATGGTCTGTAAGGAGTTAACACTTTACAGACCTATTTTTTTGGGCTATAACAGTTGTACAAAAGTAAAATTAATGATATTATATATATATGGCAACCTTGCAAAATATAGAAAAATCTATTTTCATAGCAAAACAACGGCTTTGTGCCTTATGACAAAACCCAAGAAAATTGCATATCATCGCCATTTCCTGCGTTTGTCGAAAGTATGAAAATTCGCTTTCGCTTTTGCAATGTGCCATTGTTTCAATTTTGCAACGTTTCCACACAGTAATTATTTTGAGGAGAATTTCAATGAATGAAGAAAATATAATAAGCGTTGGTAATTCGTATAAATCTTTATATTATATAAATCCAAGATTTACAAATTTACCAAAAGAAGTTTTGAATAAAATTCAAATTTTTGTTGTAACTTTATCTGAAAAGACTAAGGGTATTGTTAAGCTTTCATATACGGATGATGGTTCAATTGCCCTTGAAGTTCAAGGTCTTGAGGAGGATTTTGGATATGATGATATAAATGCTCAAATCGAAGTGGGACGAGCTAAGGAAGAAAACAAAGAGCTTATACAAGGGCTTATATCCTACTATAAAATTTTTGTAGATACTTCCGCCAAAGAACTTCTCAAAAACATGAGTGTAGATGATATTGAAAAGATTATGAGATAAATAAGAGAAATAGGAGAAATAATATGAAGTTAGTTATTGATGTTGGAAATACAAATGTTGTTATGGGTATATATGAAGAAAATAAACTTTTAGAATATTGGAGATTATCCACATCTAGCATAAAAACAGCTGATGAAGTTGGTATGTTCATTAGTGTTATGTTTACAAAATGGAAATTTGATGTTGATAAAGTCAATGATGTTATTGTAACAAGCGTTGTTCCTAACATTATGTACTCTTTAACTCATGGAGTTCAAAAATATTTAAATATCGAACCTAAAATTGTAAGTGTTGAAGGAAAAACCGGACTTAACTTTAATAAAATGGCAAACCCTGCTGAACTTGGTGCTGATAGAATTGTAAACTGTATAGCTGGGTATAATCTATATGGAGGCCCTATCGTTGTTGTTGATTATGGCACAGCTTCAACTTATGATGCCGTTGATAAAGACGGAAACTTTGTAACAGGTATAACTGCTCCTGGGCTTAAACTAACGGCAGATGCTCTTTTTGCAGGTACTGCCCTACTTGGCAAAGTGGCTATTTTAAAACCTGATTCTATACTTGCAACTGATACCATAACAAGCATACAATCAGGGCTTGTATACGGCCATATAGGACAAAGCGAGTATATTATATCTAAGATTAAAGAAGAACTCGGAGATAGCTTTAAAGATGCAAAAATTGTTGCAACTGGAGGGCTTTCCAAAGTTGTAAGCGAAGGTACTGATATGTTTGATGTTGTTGACAGCAAACTCACACTTTATGGTACAAAATTATATGGTGATATGAATTAACAAAGGAGATTTTATGAATAAAATACTTATAGTTGAAGATGATAAAAATATTTTAAATATTGTTGACTACAACTTAAAGAAAAACGGGTTTGAAACCAAACTTGCTTTAGACGGCAAAAATGGATATGAAATCGCAAAAAACGAGAATTTTGATTTGATTTTACTTGATGTGAATATGCCATATATGGACGGTTTCGAATTGTGTGAAAAAATAAGAGATTTTTCCAATGTGCCAATCATCATGCTTACGGCTAAAGCTGAAGAAAGCGATAAGGTTATGGGACTTGGTGTTGGTGCTGATGATTATGTAACAAAACCTTTTTCTATAAATGAGCTTGTTGCAAGGGTTAAGGCACAACTTAGACGTAGCAACAACCTAAACAAAGAAAACCGAGAAGTTTTAGGTTTTATAGTTGACGAAAACAAACTTGAAGTTAAAATTAAAGGTGTTCCTATGGATTTTACACCTTTAGAGTATAAAGTTATAACATATTTATATAATTCTTCGCCTAGAGTTATATCAAGGGAAGAATTGTTACAAGAAGTATGGGGATATAAGTATTTATCTGATGAACGTACTGTTGATGTAACTATAAGACGCCTTCGCACAAAAATCGAAGTTGTATGTGAAAAAAACTATTACCTACATACAAAAAGAGGTGCTGGATATTATTTTGAAAATATAGAATAATATTTTTAAAGATTTAAAAATTATAGTATTGACTTGATTGAGAGGCTCTATGAAAAGTATAAAGTTTAAACTTGTTTTGGTTTTTATGTCTATTGTATTTATAGCCATGATTGTAAGTGCTACTTTTATTGTTTTTAAATATAGAAGCGATGAGGCAAAAGCTGAAGAAGTTAACCTTAGAAATTTTACAAGAATGATTGAAGAACAAGTTCTAAGTAATTATGATGAAAATCGCTTACAAGACGGTTTTAACAGTGTGTTCGCAAGTATGATAAGTAGTAGTGATATAGAAGGTGCCGTTTTATCTGCTGACGGTTTTGTTGTTCATGCAACAACAAACTATATTGCAAACCTTTCTGTACCAACTGTTATTTCATCGATAAATGGACTTGAAAGTTTTGAGGCATGGAGAGAAGATGTTGACAGTAGCGATATTGTTAGAAAATGGTTTGAATTCTCTAAGCCTGTTTTTGATGAAACGGGAGAAGTTGAGTATATTATTTATTCAAGATGTGATGCAACAGACAGTGCAAACGCTCTATCAACTATGGTTAGAACTTTATCAATTGCTTTGATTATCGCAATGATTTTAACAGCTATTATGAGTGTTATACTTTCCAAAACTGTTACAGACCCTATAATCGACCTTAAAAACAAAGCTGAACTTCTTGCTAAAGGTGAACTTGACCAAAAGGCTATCACTTATGGTGATGATGAAATAGGTAGACTTGGAGAGAGTTTTAACTATATGGCTAAGGAACTTAAACGAGTTTTAGTGACTATATCTTATGAAAAAAATAAGGTTGAAATCGTTTTAAATAATATGCAAGATGGTGCAATCGCTTTTGACTACAAAAACAGTTTAATTCATGCAAATCCATCAGCTCTTGAAATGCTAGATACTTTTTTAATTACCTATGATGATGTGGTGCGAGTTTTTCGATATAACAATATCGACATAACAAAAAATCCTGAGGAAATTACAAACAAGACTATTGAATATTGTGGTAGATATTTAAAGGCAAACGTAAGTAAATTTGGTACTGATGTAGATACATACGGCACTATGATTATGCTTGAAGACGTTACTAAGTCAAGAAAACTTGATGAAATAAGAAAAGATTTTGTTGCCAATGTATCTCACGAAATCCGAACGCCTCTTACAACTATAAAAACCTATGCTGAAACCTTAAAAATGGGTGCCATAGAGGATAAGGAAGTTTCGGATTCTTTTCTTAATATTATTGAATCTGAAGCTGATAGAATGACAGTATTAGCCGATGATTTATTGTTGCTTACAAGACTTGATAAAGGTAAGATAGACTTAAACTTCGAAGAAGTCGATCTTTATGTCATACTAAAAAATTGTATTTTGCAAACTAATATACTCGCTTTATCTGGTGAACAAAAAGTGTATATTTCTGATGGTGGAAACGCCATTGTAGAGGGCGATGTTTCAAGACTTAACCAAGTTTTTAATAATATACTTACAAATGCAATAAAGTATAATAGACCACATGGTGAAGTTTATATAAATGTTTATGATGAAAAAACCTATTATAGAGTAGAAATATCAGATACTGGTATTGGTATTTTAAAAAAGGATTTAGATAGAATTTTCGAAAGATTTTACAGAGTTGATAAGGCAAGATCTAGATCTATGGGTGGTACAGGTCTTGGACTTGCAATTTCTAGACAAATTATACAGGCTCATGGTGGTAACATATATGCCACAAGTGAAATTAATGTAGGTACAAAAATGATTGTATGTTTAAATAAATATTCAAATAACAACAATCAAACATATAAGCAAATGAGTTTACTTGACGAAATGAGAGAAGTGTAAAATGAGTATACTTAAAAATGTAATGATTTTGTTTTTAGTTGTAATAACTGTATATCAAACTATTTCCGTATGGGACATTAGTGGAGATGGCTTTTTTGAATTTAGTTTTAATCAAAGTGAAACAATAAAAAGCCAAGATATGCAAAGTTTTGGTATGCCAAATTTTATATATAAATATGAGGAATATAGCGATAGTTATGTAGGTGTAAACTTTAGTGATTATAGTGAAGCTTATATTGTTGAATATATTTTAGGTGAAGTGCAAAAACGTGGCTCGAACTATACCGTTGGTTACTTAGAACCAACGGATTTGAAAAAAACAGTTTTTGTCTTTGAATATCCATATAGTCTTGAATATAAAGACTTAATAAATTCAGTACTTGACGATACAGATACTAACGAAAACTTCGTTTTTGATATGATATATTTAATTAAGAATGAGGAGAATTATACAATCAAATTTGTTTCAAAAGAAACAAATATGAGCAACTCTTTTGATATCTCTCAAAAAAAAGTTAATCTTGAAGTTTTTTTAAACGAAACCTTTTCAGGTTTTAAATATATTGCTTCAATGACAAAATATAATAGCCATAATAATTTGTTTATACCTATGTCTGAAAACGAAAGTAACATAACATATGAAAATCTTGAAACTATAAATCCATATGCAACAGACGGTGAATTTATCTTATCAGATATTAGTCGTAAAATAAGTGGTTTTTTTGAAAATGATACAAGTGTTTGGTCAAGAATTGAAAAAGATAGCTTTATGTTTTCAGGAGATAACGTTATTTTAAAGTATTATTCTGATGATATAATGGAAGTGGCATATTATGGAAACGAAGAAGATAGAAGTTTAACTTTTGTTGAAAATTACGCTTTATCCCTTAGTTTTTTAAAGCAAGATGAATATATTGAAAATGAAATTTATTTAAAAAGTTATGAAGTTAATGAAAATAAATATACTTTTAACTTCGATTACAAAATTGCTGAATTTCTTATAGATATTCCGAGTTCATATGATTTAGATAGTCATCTGCAAGTTGTAGTCGAAAACGGTAAAATTACAAATTATCGAAAACTTGTGTATAATTATAACCAAGTAAGCGATAATGAAAACGAAGTCGCTAGGACTTATGAAAGTTTATTTGTAAATAATAAAAATGTTATAGGTGAAGTCGAAGATGTTAAAGATGTTGAGTTAGTATATAAAGATAGAGGTCGTGGAATAAATCTTTGTTGGAAGATTAATTCTAGTAATGGAGAATTTTACTTTGATGTATATTAAATAGGTGATTTATGAAATGGGAAACTGCAAAAAATTCAATAATAATTTTCTTGATAATTGTAAACGTTACCTTATTCACATTAGGTAGATATAACGACAATAAATATTCTCTTACAATTCAGCAAGAAAAAAATGTAATGAATATGCTAGGTAGCAATAAAGTTAGTATGTATATTGACTTCCCTAAGGAAAGTATGCCTATGGCGACACTGACTATGGAGCCAAATGAGTATGATTACAATAAAGAAAAAATAGCTGAAAACTTTTTAGGCGAGGACTATTATATATCCTCTGATGAAGAAGATAAACAAGTTTATAGTAATGGTGAAAATACTATTACTTTTGAAAATGGATTTTTCTATATTGCGTTAAATACCCCTATTCCTTTTAAAGATAATACAGATGACGTTTTGAAGTATTTTGGTAAACCTATAAGTAGTTTTACACTAGATAGAATTACAACTGATGAACATCATCTTTACTATGAATACAGAGAAAAATATAAGAAAAATATAATTTATACTAATCGTTTAGAATTTTGTATAGAAGGTAATAACATAATTTCCATTGAAGGTTATTATGCAAGAAACATCGGATATGGGGACAATCAAAAAGAAATTATTTCTGTGGATATGGCACTTTTTACTTTTGTAAAAGTTGCAAAGGAAATATACGGAGATGTGGAAATTTTTATAGAAGGTATTGATGTTGTTTATTATCAAGAGGAATATTTTTCCTATTCTGAAAATAATAATATAACAAACGCTATGCCATGTTATAGGATTTATGTGCGTGATCAAAACGTACCTTTTATTATAAATGCATACACCAACAAAGTTATAAACTACTAATTATTAGAAAAAGCACAAAATTATATACAATTATGTGCTATATATATATGTTTTTTTTATAAAATCTTATGATTTTTATGAAAATAATGTGAAAACTATTTCAATTATATTAAATTAGTGATATAATGTAATGTATTGTATTGTGATTTGAAGAGGTGACTAGGAGATAAATGGAACAGTTTGTAGTTAGTGGAGGAAAACCACTTAAAGGAGAAGTGAATATTTCAGGAGCAAAAAATGCAGCAGTAGCTTTAATTCCTGCGGCTTTACTTGCTAATGATATTTGTGTAATAGAAAATTTACCTAACATTAAAGACATTGGTAATTTGATTAACGGTCTTGTTGATATGGGTGTAGATATAAAACATACATCAGATAATACTATAAAGATTGATAGTACAAAACTTAATACACATATTGCACCAAAAACTAGTATGAATAAAATTCGTGCTTCCTATTATATGTTAGGTGCTTTACTTGCTAGAGTAAATAAAGCTGAAGTTCCACTTCCAGGTGGGTGCAACTTTGGAGTTAGACCTTTTGACCAACATATAAAAGGCTTTGAGGCACTTGGTGCCACTGTTAAAGTTGAAGATGGTTTTATAAAAGCTTATGCTGATGAATTAGTTGGTACATCTATCTATTTAGACGTTGTGTCTGTTGGAGCAACAATTAATATTATGATTGCTTCAGTTTTTGCAAAAGGTACAACGATTATTGAAAATGCAGCTAAAGAACCTCATATTGTAGATACAGCAAACTTTTTAAATAAAATGGGCTGTAAGATAAAAGGTGCTGGTACTGATGTTATTCGTGTTATCGGTATATCTAAAGATAGTATAAAAGGTGTAGATTACACAACTATACCTGACCAAATCGAAGCAGGTACTTATATGGCACTTGCAGCAGCTACAAAAGGAGATATTTTAGTTAAAAATGTTATTCCTAAACATTTAGAAAGCATTTCTGCTAAGTTAAATGAAATGGGTTGTACCGTTGAAGAAGGAACAGACTATGTAAGAGTTATTTCACCAGAGGTTTTAAAACCAACAGATGTTAAAACTCTAGTTTATCCAGGATTTCCAACAGACATGCAACCACAAATTTTGGCAGTTTTAACCCTTGCTGATGGTGATTCTTTAGTTAATGAAACAGTTTGGGAATCACGTTTCCAATATGTTGAAGAACTTGTTAAAATGGGTGCCAAAGTTAGAACAACAGGTAAAGTTGCTAATATAACAGGGGTTGACAGTCTTTGGGGTGCTGAAGTTAAGGCTCATGATTTAAGGGCAGGAGCAGCAGTGCTTATTGCCGGTTTATCTCATAAAACTGTTGGTAAAACATATATAAAAAATCCTAAGCTTATTGATAGAGGATATGAAAACATTATAGAAAAACTTAGAAGTCTTGGTGCTGATATAGAGAGAGTTGATATACTTGAAAGAGATTAGTTTACTAGAAAAAAGAATTTTACAAGGGGATTACCTTAGATTTTGCCCACTTTCTAGTAGCTCCAAAGGTAATTGTATTTTTATTCGTTATAATAATACAAGAATACTTGTAGATGCTGGAATAAGTTGTAAAAAAATTAAAGATAGATTAGAAGAAATTGATGAAAGCATTGATGATATAGACGCTATATTTATCACCCATTGTCATAGTGACCATATTTGTGGTATTGATGTGTTGTATAGAAAACATAATATACCTATTTTTGCGACAGAAAAAACTTGGCAATATATTCAAAGACATAATAAAATAAAAAATTTGCGTGATAAGGATATACGATATATATATCCAAGTGAATCTTTATCTATAAACGATGTTATTTTAAAGAGCTTTAGTGTTCCTCACGATGCAGTTTGCACAGTAGGATACACCTTTTATTTAAAGGGCTATGATGGGTATAAGGTATCTATCGCCACTGATTTAGGTTATGCCAGTGAAGAAGTTATAGAAAATATAAGCAACTCTAACTTGCTTTTTATAGAGTGTAATTATGATAGAGAAATGCTTAAAAATGGTAATTATCCTTACCATTTAAAAAACAGAATTATTGGAAAACGTGGACATTTATCAAATGAATGTGCTGGAAATCTTATAGCCAACATATACCACAAAGGGCTTAATTATATTTATTTAGGACATATGTCCGAGGAAAACAACCTTCCAATGTTAGCCTATGATACAGTAACGAGAATATTACATAAAAATAACATTAAGGTTACAGAAGAAGTAGAAGTCATACTAGCTGATAGAAGGTTTATTAGTAAATCTATTGAAGTGGCTATATAATAAGCATATCCAACATTTTGTTGATAATGCTAATTACTAAAGATAGGGGTGTTGTATATGTATAAAATTTTATTATGTGATGATGATCATGATGTTGTTCAATTAGTTAAAACTTATTGCGAACTCGACGGCTATGAAGTATATGAGGCTGAAAGCGGACTTGAAGCTATTGAGAAAGCAAAGGAAATTAAACTTGACCTTATAATTATGGATGTTATGATGCCTAATGTAGACGGTTTTACAGCAGTACAGAAAATACGTGAAACATCAAATGTACCTATAATCATGCTAACTGCAAAATCTGAGGAATATGACAAATTACATGGTTTTAACATAGGTGTTGATGATTTCATCTTAAAACCTTTTAGCCCTCGTGAAGTTATGGCAAGAGTTAAAGCTGTCCTTAAACGAACATCAGATAATGTAAGTGCTGATAGTGATGAGATTACTGCTTGATCAATTAAAATAAATGAGTTGTCTAGAAATGTAAAAGTTTCTAATGTTGAAGTATCCCTTACACCTAAGGAGTTTGATTTGCTTGTATATCTTGTTAAAAACAAAAAGCAAGTTATGACAAGAGAACAACTACTTAGTAAGGTTTGGGGCTTCGATTATTATGGAGATGTTAGAACAGTTGATACGCATATCAAATCTCTAAGAGAACGTTTAAACGAAAGTAGAAAATGTATAAAGACTGTATGGGGTATCGGATATAAGTTTGAAGATGATATCTAGAGGTAGTCTATGATAATTATTGATAAAATAAAAAGTAGTTTAGGTTTAAAATATTGGCTTATCGAAATAATCATTGTTAGTATAAGCCTTGTTTTTGTGTTTTTAGTACAAAACAACTCTATTAAATTTAATTACTATAATAATCAGCTTGATGATTTTTATAAAAAGGTTTTAAGTGAACTTGTAAAACTTGACTTTGACAATATTGATTACTCTGAAGTTATTTCTAATGATTTAGATTTTGTTTCAGATGAAATCAAAGGTAGCCTTATGATTTTAGATGAAAGCAAACATATTGTTTACAACTCATTGGACATGGAGACTTTTACAAATCTGTCAACTGCTGAAAATTTCTACATAAATGAAAAAATTGTTTATATTGATAGGCAACAAGCCGTTGCACCTTTTTATAATGATTATTTTAAGTATTTTGAAAGCTATGACCATCTAAATGTTATTTATGATTTTAAAGAGGACCGACCAAGTTTTGTTACTTCTTTCGAATATGTTTCAAGAAAAAAAGAATATACGGTTATTGCCTATACTCAAGACTATTTTAATGTAGAAATTACATCTTTTTATGAAACATATATTATAAAGATATTCATGATTATCGCTTTAGTCGTTTCAGCTGTTGCTTATTTTTCTAGTGTGTATTTTGTTAGACATATAAGAAAAGTAGATAATGCTATGCGTAAAATACGTAACAAAGAAACTATTATGCGACTAGATATGCACCGAACTGATGAAATAGGTGCGTTGAACAGGTCAATAAAAAACCTAAATGTGCAACTTGAAGAGGCAGACGGTATACATAAGGAAGTTTTCTCAAACCTTTCACATGAGCTTAAATCTCCGATTGTTCTTATTGCAGGTTATAGCGAAATGGTTAGGGACATTACATGGCGAGATGATAAAAAACGTGAGGAACATTTAAACCTTATAATAAAAGAATCTAATCGTATGACTAACATGGTTAACGAAATTTTAGACTACTCACAAATTGCTAATGGATATGTTAAACTTTCACTTGAATATGTTTCTTTAGAAAAACTTATCCAAAGTGAAGTTGACTCAGCATATGCCACAGCACATAACTATAATTTAGAAGTGAAATTTGTAAAAGATTACGAAAAAGATGTTCAGGTTCTCGTAGATAGCCTTAGAATGTCGCAGGTTATGCGTAATCTACTTAACAATGCTATAAACCACTGTGATGTTGACGGGTCTGTTATCGTTCAAATAACAGAAATGGACATAGGTATAAAAGTTTCTGTTAATAACAAGGGCGAGAAAATTCCTGATATAGATAGAGCCTTGATTTTTAATAGATTTTATAGAGCCCAACATCAAAATAGCAGACGTGAAGGCTCAGGTATTGGACTTTCAATTGTAAGAAGTATCTATGAAGCACATGGCTTTGAATACGGTATAGAACGTATAAAGGGTTATAATTCTTTTTACTTTATTATACTTCCTGATAGAATTAAAAGAAACACAAAGGAACTTGACCAAAGCAAGTCAACTTTCATATTGTAAATACATTATAAAAGGGCTGTAAGGAAACTCACATAATATGAGATTTCTTACAGCCCTCCCCTTTTTTATCTATCGTAATAATTTTTAACTTTTGGTATATTATTTTTTGTGTTAAGCTTAGCTTGATGCTCCAAAATAGGCTTTATAGCTTTAAGGGATGCTTCATCAAGGGATAAAACAAGCTTTACAACTTCATCTTCAAGAGATGATACTTTTGGATCATTTTCATTGTATACCATTTTTTGTTTATTATATATAGTCATTTCTTCATTGAAAAAAATATCATATCTAAAAGATAAACCAAAGAACTCTAAAACTTCAACAATTTTGTTGAACTGTGAATTTTTACCATTTAACATATGATAAAAAGTTTTAGATGACATATTAAGTTCTTCTGATAGTTTCGTAATAATAGCAGAGTTTTTCTTTCCAGTATTTCTATCACGTAATTCTCTTGCTTCGCTTTCTGTGAAATAATTACTGTAATTTTTTTTGTTCTCTTCATCAAAAAAATGCTCTATTTCGTACTTAATGCGTTTAGCAAGTTCAACATTTGCTTCATGCTTTTCATACTTATCTAAAATATCTTTATGATTACCTTTTTTTGTGTTATAATTACTATTGTAGTTCATACTTTACCTCATTTCATATTACTAAGTTGAGTTTACCAAACAAATATTTAATATTAAACATTACTTTTTTTCCTTATGAAATATATTTAGAATAAAGGAGCAATAAAATGAACAAATATCTAATAAATAAGCTTTTATCTAAAAAATATGATATAAATGACCCTGAAAATCGAGAAAATATAGGTATAATCACTGCAATCATAGGTGTAATATCAAACATATTTTTATTTACAGTAAAAATTGCTATTGGACTTTTTATGAATTCTCTATCAATTATGAGCGATAGTTTTAATAATTTATCTGATAGTCTATCCTCTTGTGTTTCCCTATTCGCTTTAAACATATCACAAAAACCTGCTGATGAAGAACACCCTTTCGGACATGGTAGAAGTGAATATATTGCAAGTTTTGTTGTAGCTTTTATTATTTTGCTCATAGGTTGGGAATTTATGCAAGTTTCTTTCAAGAAAATCCTAAACCCTGAACAAATAAATTTCAGTGCAAATGCTTTACTTATTTTATTTGTAACAGTTATAATTAAGTTATGGCAATATTCATTTAATATGTATGTTGGAAAGACTATTGATTCTAAGGTACTTGTTTTAACTGCAAAAGATAGCTTAAATGATGTTTTGATAACATGTGTAACTATACTTTCGGTTGTCTTAGCAAGGCTTACAGGACTTATAATAGATGGGTATATAGGATTTGTACTTAGCCTATGGTTAGTTTCCCAAGGGTTTTCTTTGCTCAAGGAAACGATTTCCCCTCTTCTTGGTGAATCTATCCAAAGAGAACACGCAAATGAAATCAAAAAGTTTGTTGAAAGTTATGAACATGTTATAGGCACCCATGATTTATTACTTCATAACTACGGGCCTACAAGTAACATGTGTACCTTACACGTTGAAGTACCTGATACTTTGAGTATAACTATGGCACATGAAATTATCGATAAAATAGAGTTGGATTTACTTAGAGAAAAGAAAATTACTGCTACACTTCACATGGACCCTGTTGATGTAGATAATGAAGATATAAAAAATATTAAAATCATAGTTATGGAGCAAATCCAAAAGGAGTTATTACCTTTTTATGTACATGATTTTAGACTTGCCACTATAAATGATTCTCTAACTATAATTTTCGACTTAGAAATTCCTTACAAATACAATGAAGAAGAAGTACGAGAATTTATTGAAATATGCACTAATAAAATAGATAATTATAACTCAGATATTAAATGTATTATAAATATTGAGCATAGTTATATTTTATAGTTATTTACATTTTTTAACATATATGTTCGCTAATCAAAATTACTTTTTTAACAATAATTCTCCCAAGTAGGCTTAAATCCTACTTTTTTCTTTTTTTGAAATTTTCTAGTTCAAAAAAGTATAGTACAACATATTGACATTATTCAGAGATATGGTACAATATATAGTAGTAGGAGCTAAAATGCCCATATGCCTAAGTTAAAGTATTATCGCATAATTAGAGTTGTGTTCTATATTAACAAACACAAAATATGTTCGATTTTAACAATGCTTTATTTATAAGGTTCACAAGGTATAAGTAGCTATTATGGACTTAGTTAACCATTATTTTTTTGAGAAATTGAGGAGTTTTTATGAATTACCACAATATTACCCATGACGATATGACAAACGGAAGTGGACTACGTGTTGTTTTATGGCTTTCTGGCTGTTCACATAATTGTGAAGAATGCCACAACCCTATAACCCACAATTCCAAAAGTGGACTAGCCTTTGACAAAAAAGCAAAAGAAGAAGTTTTTTCATCCCTTAAGAAAGATTATATATCTGGTTTAACTTTAAGTGGTGGTGACCCTATGCATCTTAACAATAGAGAAGAGGTTCTCAAGCTTGTAAAAGAAGTTAAGCAATTTTACCCCGACAAAACTATATGGATATATACAGGATATTTATGGGAAAATATCCAGAAAGATAGAACTCTCTACGATATATATATCCAATCTGATGTTTTAGTTGATGGTAAATTCGTAAAAAAACTTTATGATTCCAGCTATAAGTGGGCCGGAAGCACAAACCAACGTGTAATTGATATTAGGAAAACCCAAGAAGAAGGAGAGGTTGTTTTATATGAACATAGTTAAAAAAGATGGAACATTGGAGGAGTTTGACCCTCAAAAAATCGTTAATGCTGTTACAAAATCTGCTAAACGTGTTATGATAACTTTGTCAGAAGAGGACCACAACGCAATTTGTAACCACGTTTTAAAGGAAATAGAAGAAAAACATCTTACAGATATTCCTGTACCTGAAATGCACCATATAGTTGAACACGCCCTTGAAACATTTAACGATTCAATCGCTAAATCTTATAAAGATTATCGTAACTATAAAAAAGATTTTGTTCATCTTATGGATGAAGTATATACAGAAAGCCAAAGCATTAGATTTATCGGTGACAAAGAGAACTCTAACACGGATTCAAGCCTTGTAGCAACAAAACGTTGTCTTATATTTAATGAACTTAACAAACGTTTATATAGAAGATTTTTCATGACTCGTGACGAACTTCAAGCTTGTAAAGATGGATATATATATATACACGACCAATCAGCTAGACTTGACACTATAAATTGCTGTTTATGTGATGTTGGAACAGTTATGAAAGGTGGCTTTGAAATGGGTAATGTTTGGTATAATGAGCCAAAAACCCTAGATACAGCCTTTGACGTTTTGGGTGATATTATCCTTGCCACTGCATCTCAACAATATGGTGGTTTTACTGTACCTGAAATTGACATTATTCTTGCACCATATGCAGAAAAATCATACAATCGATATATTAAAGAATTTTTAGAAATTAAAAATAATGAAGAAGAAGCAAAGGCGTATGCACTTAAAAAAGTTAAGCGTGAGTTTGAACAAGGTTTCCAAGGTATTGAAATGAAGCTTAATACTGTTGGTTCATCAAGAGGCGACTATCCTTTTATCGCTATGTCCTTTGGGCTTGGAACGAAAGTCTTTGAAAAAATGGCATCTATCGCTTTCTTAAATGTCCACGCTGAAGGACAAGGTAAAGAAGGAAATAAAAAACCTGTACTTTTCCCTAAGTTAATTTTCTTATTTGATAAAGAATTACATGGTAAAGGTTGTGTAAACGAAGATGTTTTTGAAGCGGGAATTGCTTGTAGTTCTAAAACAATGTATCCCGATTGGTTGTCTTTAACTGGTGAAGGCTATGTACCTTCTATGTATAAAAAATACAAAAAAGTTGTTAGTCCTATGGGATGTCGTGCTTTTCTATCTCCATGGTATGAACGTGGCGGTATGGAACCTGCTGATGATAAAGATGAACCAGTTTTTGTTGGTAGATTTAATGTAGGTGCCGTAAGTATGCATTTACCTATGATACTTGCTAAAGCAAGAAAAGAAAGCAAAGATTTTTATAGTGTCTTAGATACATACCTTGAAATGATAAGAGAAGTTCACCAAAGAACTTTTGAATATCTTGGAGAGCTTCGTGCATCTTCTAACCCTATCGCCTTTTGCGAAGGTGGATTTTACGGTGGCAACTTAAAGCCATCTGATAAAATCAAACCACTTTTAAAGCCAATGACAGCATCTTTTGGTATTACAGCACTTAATGAGTTGCAAGTTTTATATAATGGTAAGTCTATTGCTGAAGACGGACAATTTGCACTAGATGTTTTAACATACATAAACAAAAAAATTGGTGAGTTTAAAAAAGAAGATGGTTGGCTATATGCAATCTATGGTACACCTGCTGAATCCCTATGTGGACTACAAATAACACAATTTAGAAAACATTATGGACGTATCGAAAACGTTAGTGATAATGCATATGTATCAAATAGTTTCCACTGTCATGTATCTGAAGATATATCACCTATCGAAAAACAAGACTTAGAAAGTAGATTTTGGGACTTATTCAATGGTGGAAAAATACAATATGTTAGATACCCACTTAACTATAACATTGAAGCAATGAAGTCTATGGTACTTCGTGCTATGGACTTAGGTTTCTACGAAGGAATTAACCTTGCTTTATCTTATTGTGATGATTGTGGTCATGAAGAACTAGATATGGACGAATGTACAAAATGTGGTAGTGATAACTTAACAAAAATTGATAGAATGAACGGTTATTTATCTTATAGTCGTGTTCATGGAGATACACGCTTGAACTCTGCAAAAATGGTAGAAATTAAAGACCGTATATCTATGTAATATACATTATATATCCTATTTATCCCCTTTTTTAAAGGCTATGAAGATTAATTATAATCTTCATAGCCTTTTTATAACTCTTTTCGAAATTTTGTTTGATAAAACTTAAGTTTTATGATATAATTATATAGTAAACTAGCAAAATGTTTTACATTTAAAAAACTAAAGTTTTAAATATTATATAAATTGTAAATTTTCAATAAGGTGAAAAAATGACTACGAAAAATAAAAAAACCACAACTAAAAATAATGCTACAAAAAATGATAGAAAAAAAAATACTCCAACTAATAATAAGCAAAAAGTCAAAAGTAATGTACGAGTGAAAAACCCCAATAGTTTCACAGAAAAATTTGGTGTTGAATTATGTCTTTTAAGTCTTTTTGTAATTAGTCTTTTAACTTACATAATTATTTTTATAAAAAGCGAAGCCTTTCTAATAGAAGCTATTAAAGGCTTTTTTCTAGGTGTATTTGGCTTAGGTATATTGTTTATACCTATTATGCTTATTTATTTATCTGTACTTATTTTCAAGAAACATGAGCTATATTTTGATTTTTTTGCTGTATTTTCATGTTTACTTTTGATTTTTATGATTATGACTTTCTCACATATACTTTTAAATTATGAAATACCTGCAAAGGAAGTTTACCTAAGTAATTATACAACGCAAACTCTTAAAAGTGGTGGATTTATAGGTGCTATAATCGGAAACACTTTAACTAAACTTTTTGGTAAAGTTATAAGCTATATTTTAGTCATAACTTTTATGATTATATCAGTTATTTTAATTACTAAAATGTCCCTTGTAAACTTAGTTGCAAACACAGGCTCAGGAATAAAAAACGGTGTTTCTAGTATAGATTTTAAAGGTTTTAGAGATAGAATTTTGGGTCTTGATAAAGATCTTGACTACGATTATGAAGAATACCATGACGATTACGATGAATACGAAGATGAGTATGAAGATGAATACGAAGATGAGTATGAAAATAATGAAACAGATGAATATTATAAATCTCAAAAAACAGAATCACCAATAAATAAGTTTTTAAATCGAAACAAAAACAATGATAAAAGCGTAGCTAACGCTACTGATTATCAAAAACCTATAAAAACAAAACCTAACTACAATCATAAGATAAAAAGTAGTAACAGTAGAAATGACCTTGATAATTTTATTGATACATCTATAAACGATATACCACTAGATGAGTCTTTATCCGAAGAGGAATTATCGTTACTTAAAAAGAAACAAGCAATTGAAGCTGCTTACGAGGATGTTAAAGAGGAAATAATTCGTTTTTACAGTAAATCAGCAACTATTGATAATACTTCTTCTACTTTAAATACAAGTTCACCTAAAAAAGAAAATTTAGAAGAAACTAAAAAAGTTCTTACGATAAATGAACATTTAGAAACAAAACATATAAAGCCATCTACTATTTACAATAAAACTTTTCCAAAGGAAAATATAGCCTCTGAAAATAATGTGGAACAAAAAACAGAAACTACTGTTTTAGCTAACCTTTATGAAAACATTATTTCAGGCAATACTCAAGATAATTTGGATAATATAGATAATATAGATGACTTTGATGATTTAGAAAGCAAATATTCTGATTTATCAGAAGTTGAAAAAGAATTTAATGAACAAAAAAATATAATGAATAGTTATAAAGAACAAAAAGATAATGTGATTTCATCACCTAACTTAGATATAGAACTACAAAACCCTAGTAATTCCTATGAAAATCAATTTAAAGAAGATGAGGCAAACACAACAAGTTCAGATTTATCTTTAAAGCAAAATATAAGACAAAATAAGAATATGCCTTTTACTTTTCCAAGCTTTGATTTATTATCTAAAAATGATAAAAATATTAACACTAACTATGCTGCTGCCATTCAAGCAACTTCAACAAAACTCGAAGAAACTTTACTTAGTTTTGGTGTTAAAGCAAAAGTCATTTCCGTAAGTCGTGGCCCGTCAGTTACAAGATATGAAGTTCAACCTGGAACAGGTGTAAAGGTTAGTAAAATCGCCAATCTTTCTGATGACTTAGCTCTTAACCTTGCCGCTCGTGACGTTCGTATACAAGCACCTATACCTGGCAAACAAGCTGTAGGTATAGAAGTACCAAACAATGAAACTGAGATGGTGTTCCTTAGAGAAATTTTGGATACTGAAAAGTTTAAACATTTCAAGTCAAATGTTGCTTTTGGTATAGGTAAGGATATTGCAGGTAATGTTGTTGTTCACGATATAGCTAAAATGCCTCACTTGCTTGTAGCTGGTGCAACAGGCTCTGGTAAGTCTGTATGTATAAACACTCTTATAACTTCGATTTTATATAAGTCGAAACCTGAAGAAGTTAAACTTATTATGATTGACCCTAAAGTTGTGGAGCTTTCTATATATAATGGTATACCACATCTTCTTATACCTGTTGTTACTGACCCTCAAAAAGCAAATGCAGCACTGCAATGGGCCGTTGTGGAAATGGAAAAACGTTTTTCAAACTTCTCTCAAAGTAGTGTACGAAATCTTGCAGGTTATAATCAATGGCTTGAAAATGAAGGTCTTGAACCACTTCCTAGTATCGTTATTATTATTGACGAACTTGCAGACCTTATGATGACATCAGGTAAGGAAGTTGAAGATAGTATTTGCCGTCTTGCCCAAAAAGCTAGAGCTGCTGGTATCCACCTTATAGTTGCAACACAAAGACCATCTGTTGACGTTATAACAGGACTTATAAAGGCAAACATACCTTCAAGACTCGCTTTCGCCGTATCTAGTGGTACAGATAGCCGTACAATTCTTGACCAAGTTGGTGCTGAAAGACTTCTCGGTAAAGGCGATATGCTTTTTGCTCCTATGGGGAGTAACGAACCTATCCGTATACAAGGAGCTTTTGTATCTGATAAAGAAGTTGAAAACATTGTTGAACATCTTAAAGCTACAAACCCAAATGATGTAGATGATGATTTACTTGAGGAGATAACTTCAACAGTAGAAAACACATCAAGTGAGGAAGATGATAAAAATAAAGATGCCCTGTTTTTCGAAGCTATGGACTATTGTATAGAACGTAATCGTGCATCAGCATCTATGTTACAAACAAAATTTAGTATAGGTTATAGTCGTGCAAGTAGATTGATTTCTAACTATGAAGAAGCTGGATATATAGGGCCTCAGGAAGGTTCAAAACCACGAAAAATTCTCATAACCTTTACTCAATGGGATAATATTAAAAATTCATAAGGAGTATAATTTTGGATAAAATCATAAGTGGTACGCTTTTGCGTAATGAAATTTTATATAGTTTAAAAATAGAGATAGAAGAAAACAACTACTCCCCTACTCTTGCAGTTGTTTTTGTAGGCGATGATACTGCTTCTAAAGTGTATATTAAAAACAAGGTCAAAGCTTGTGATAAAGTAGGTATATCTTCTATTGTCATTAATCTTGACAAGGACACTTCGGAAAATGAGCTTCTAAAGACAATTGAAGATTTAAACAATGACAAAGACATTAACGGTATACTTGTTCAATTACCTTTGCCAAAACATATGGATGAAGATAAAGTTATAGAGGCAGTTCATCCTCTAAAAGATGTTGACTGTTTTAGCTCTATAAACGTTGGTAAGCTTCACCTTGATAAACCAACTTTTGCACCTTGTACACCTTTGGGTATTGTAAACCTACTTAAAAAGTATAATGTAGATCTTTCTGGTAAAGATGTTGTAGTTATAGGACGTAGTAATATAGTTGGTAAACCTATTGCAGCTCTTTTACTTAAAGAGGATGCCACAGTTACAATATGCCATTCTAAAACAGAAAATCTAAAAGACTTTACACAAAAAGCAGATGTGCTTATAGTAGCACTTAGAAAGCCTAAATTTATAGGAAAAGATTATGTTAAAGAAGGTGCTGTTGTTGTTGATGTTGGTATACACAGAGATGAAAACAATAAACTTTGTGGTGATGTAGATTTTGATGATGTCATAGATAAAGTATCAAAGATTACTCCTGTTCCTGGCGGCGTTGGACCTATGACTATCGCAACCCTTTTACAAAATTGCCTTTTGGCATATAAAATACAGAATAAATAAGGATTTGAATATATGAGTTTAAAAATTGCATTTGTATCTTTAGGTTGCGATAAAAACCTAGTAGATAGCGAAATTATGTTAGGTATAATAAATGAAAATGGTTATACTATAACTGATGATGAAAGTACAGCTGATATTATTGTTATTAATACTTGTGGCTTTATACTTGATGCCACAAAGGAAGGTATTGAAAACATTTTAGAGTTGATTGAACATAAAAAAACAGGTGTCTGTAAGGGGCTTATAGTTACTGGTTGTATGGCTCAACGTTATAAAGAAGAAATTTTCAATGAACTACCTGAAGTTGATGCTGTTGTAGGTACTTCAGACTTTGAAAGTATTGCAGAAGTTATTAAAAAAGTTGAAGAAGGCAAAAAAGTTAATTTAATTACTGATATTAACAAAAAACTTTCTGAAACTTTATCGCATAAACGTATGATAACTACACCTAGCCATTTTGCTTTTTTAAAAATTGGTGAGGGTTGTGACAACCGATGTACCTACTGTATAATACCATTTTTGCGTGGTGACTATCGTAGCCGTACAATCGAAAGTCTTGTTGAGGAAGCCAAAATACTTGTTGATAAGGGCGTTCGTGAACTTGTTTTAGTTGCTCAAGACACAGCTTGTTATGGTAAGGATTTATACGGTAGACCAAGTTTGCATATTTTGCTACAATCCCTTAGCGAAATAGAAGATTTAAAATGGATAAGAATTTTATACGCCTATCCTGAGCATATAGATGATAATTTGATTTATGAAATTAAATCTAATGATAAAGTTTTACACTATCTCGATATGCCAATTCAACATAGTGAAAATGAAGTTTTAAGAAGAATGGCAAGACAAAGCAAACGTGAAAGTATAATCGAACTTGTAGAAAAGATACGCTCTATTATGCCTGACTTTGTTTTTAGAACAACTTTAATCGTAGGTTTCCCTGGTGAAACTGATGAGAACTTCAAAAGGCTTGTTGACTTTATAGAAGAAGTGCAATTTGATAAAATCGGTGTATTTACATACTCACAAGAAGAAAGTACCGTAGCTGCAACCTTCCCTGACCAAATAGATGAAGATGTTAAAGCTATTCGAAAAGAAAAACTTATGCAAGTGCAAACCCATATATCTGCTAGAAAAATGGATATGCATATAGGCGAAGAACTTGAAGTTATTGTAGATGGATACTTGGCTGAAGAAAACGTTTATGTTGCTAGAAGTTATATGGATACCTATGAAATTGATGGTACAATTTTCTTTGAGGCCGATTATGAAATTTTAAGTGGAACTTTTGTTAAAGTCAAAATAACAGGTGCTTCAGACTATGACCTTATAGGTGAACTTATATAGAAAGGAAGTTGTTTTATGGATATGAATTTACCAAACAAGTTAACAGTTTTTAGAGTTATATTAATACCTTTTTTCCTCTTTTTTCTACTTAATAGTGAGGGGAATAACCTCTATTTAGCTATATCATTAGTTATTTTTTGTGTAGCTTGTATCACTGATTATTTTGATGGATATATAGCAAGAAAACATAACCTTATCACTAACTTCGGTAAGTTTATGGACCCAATTGCCGATAAACTCCTTGTAAACTCAGCTATTATATCATTACTTGCAATTAACCAAATCGGCGTACTTGTTACGATTATTATAATTTGCCGTGAAATACTTATTTCAGGCTTTAGACTTGTAGCCGTTAGTAATAATATTGTTATTGCTGCAGGGCCATGGGGTAAAAGAAAAACAGTTGTTCAAATGATTATGGTTATATACCTTTTGACAGGATTGCAAAACCTTAGTCCAACCTTTGAGTATATAGGTGTTGCTTTAACCTATGCTGGTGCTTTACTTGCTATTATATCAGGATATGACTATATTATCAAAAATTTAGATGTTTTAAAGGATTAGTTTATGACTTTGATTAATTATGAAAATCAAGAAACCCTTGTAAATTCATTACAGAAAAAAAATTACATTATATCTGCTTGTGAGTCTTGTACTGGAGGAATGTTTATATCTTCTATTATCGATGTTTCAGGCTCATCAAATGTAGTTAATGAAAGCTATGTAACATACTCTAATGAGGCAAAAAGTCGTATACTTGGAGTTAGCTCAAAAACCTTAGAAACCCACGGTGCAGTAAGTTTTGAAACAGCCTTTGAAATGGCAGAGGGTTTATATAAAAAAATAGATACAAACATTGCCGTTAGTATTACAGGGATTGCAGGTCCAAATGGTGGAACAACGCAAAAACCTGTGGGGCTTGTATACTATGGCATTTGCATAAATGGTTTAACCAAAGTTTTTAAAATACATAACAGTGGTAGCCGTAGTGAAGTTCGTGAAAAAACAGTAAATGCTGTTATAAATCATGTGCTTAATTTATTAAAGGAGGAATAGGAATATGTCTAAAGGTACGCCAAAAGGTGCATCAAAAAATAGTAAAAAAACAGAAGTAAAAGCTTTAACGCAAATGGATGAAAAATTAGAAGCTTTAAGCAACGCCTTAACTGGTATCGAAAAGGAATTCGGTAAAGGTAGTATAATGAAACTTGGAGATAATAAGAAAAACGAAAATATAAAGGTTATTCCAACAGGCTCTTTAAGTCTTGATGTAGCTCTTGGTATAGGTGGTATACCTCGTGGCCGTATTACAGAAGTCTTTGGCCCTGAATCTAGTGGTAAAACAACAGTGGCACTTCATATTGTAGCCGAAGCACAAAAATCAGGGGGTATTGCAGGTTATATAGATGCCGAACACGCCCTTGACCCAATTTATGCTAAAAAACTCGGCGTTGATGTTGATGAACTATACATTTCACAGCCTGATGACGCTGAACAAGGTTTAGAAATTGCTGAAGCAATGATTCGTTCAGGAGCTTTAGATGTAGTTGTTATAGACTCTGTTGCAGCTCTTGTACCTCGTGCAGAGATCGAGGGGGAAATGGGAGATTCACATATGGGCTTACAGGCAAGACTTATGTCCCAAGCACTTCGTAAACTTATAGGTGTTGCTAATAAGACGGATTGTGCCGTTATCTTTATAAACCAACTTCGTGAGAAAATCGGTGTTTCCTATGGTAACCCTGAAACCACAACAGGAGGACGTGCCTTAAAGTTCTACGCTTCTACTAGGCTTGATATTAGGAGAGTTGAAACTTTAAAAACTGGTACTGATAGTGTGGGTAATAGAACAAAGGTAAAGGTTGCAAAAAACAAACTTGCACCACCTTTTAAAATTTGTGAATTTGATATAATGTATGGTGAGGGTATCTCTACTGAAGGCGATATTTTAGATATAGCAACTGACCTTGATATTGTACATAAAGCAGGTTCTTGGTTCTCATACAATGATGAAAAACTTGGACAAGGTCGTGAAAAAGTAAAGGCACTTTTCAAAGATAAACCATGGCTTTGTCGAGAAATCGAAAACAAAGTACGTGAGTCTTTAGAACTAAAAACTTTACCTGTTATTGAAGAACCAAAGGAAACTGAAGAAGATAAAGACAAAAAAGATAACGACAAAGACGCTAAGTCTACGGATACAAAAGAAGATGCTGTATCTGATGATTTTGATGAAAATGAAGAACTTGAAATATCAATAGTTTAATTTTAAACTTTGATGCAGAAAAAATGAAATTTTAGGTGTTAACAATAAAGCAGTAAAGAATTGGGCAACGACATTTCTTTACTGCTCTTTATTTTTTAAAGTTAGAAACGTTGTAAAATTGAAATAATGGCACATTGCAAAAGAAAAACCAAATATTCACACTTCAGACAAACGCCTGAAATAGTGAATATACGCCATTCCCACAATTTTTGTCAAAAGGCAGTTGTTGTTTTGCTTTGAAAATGGATTTTTCTATATTTTGACAAATGCCGCAAGTTAACACTCTAAATCTATCTCTTTTACAATCCCGCCCATTAAATCTTTAACCATATATTTATTATTTTCTAAAATACCATAGGAGTTTTTGCTACTTTTTCTCGGCTCTGCTATTGAACCAGGGCTTAAAATATAAAAATCATTTACTTTTTTTGCAATAGGTATATGTAAATGTCCCTGTATAAAAATATCCCCTTTGTTTAAACTTGGTAATATATATTCATTATAAATATGTCCATGGGTAATAAATATTTTTCGCCCGTCTATTTTTAGTTCCTTAAAATCTTCCATATTGTCAAAATCATACTCATCACTAAAATTTAAAGTATCACAATTGCCTCTTATAGCTATTATTTTATCTTTATATTCATTTAAAAGTTTAGCTACTTCAAGAGAATTACTTTTATTATACTCGTTACGCAAATCACCTAATAAAACTAAGTAATCTGCTTTTTCTAACAAGAATTTCTCTAAAGCAATTTCCGTATATCTAACAGAACCGTGTAAGTCTGATACAAACATTATTTTTTTCATTATAACCCCTTATAATTTCTACAATTGTCTTATGGCGATATTCTACACAATTTTAATTTCTTTTATAGTTCCACCGTCTAAATCTTTTATGTAAAAATTACTGCCCTCTAAAATACCATAACTATTTTTGTTATTTTCCTTTGGCAACGTTATCGAACCTGGATTGAGATAATATATACCATTAACTTTGTCAGTCATAGGTAAGTGAAAATGTCCGTGTATAAAAACATCTCCTTCTTTTAACTCTGGCATATTTTCCTTACTATATACGTGTCCATGTGTCGCAAAAACCTTATACTTAGTTGTAAGTATTTCTGTATAATCACTCATTATCGGAAAATCAAGTAACATTTGGTCAACTTCACTATCGCAATTACCTCTTACAGCAATTATAAATTCTTTATACTCGTTTAAAGCCTCTGCAACTTCTTTAGGATTATAATCCTCAGGTAATGGATTTCTAGGGCCGTGATACATTAAATCCCCTAGTAAAACTAAATGAGTTGCTTTTTCTTCTTTAAACTTCTCTAAGCCTATTTTGGTGTATTTCATTGAACCATGTATGTCTGATAAAAACATTATTTTCATAAGTTCCAACCTTTCAAAAATTATTTATACGCCCATATGTCAAGTGGTAACTAAAAACCTTATACTTTTGCAAATGATAACCCGAAAAACAAAGTTTCATTAAAAATTTTTTCAATATAAATATTATAAATTATGTTTTTTTAGAAAAGTATACAATATTTCATTAAACCCTAATGGGTTATCCATATGAGCCGTATGCCCTGCATTTTCAACAGTAATATACTCGCACTCTTTCTCTTTTTGTACCCATTTTTTTGCACTCTTTGGAAAAATTTCATGGTTTGCTTTATCTTCTGAACCATGAGTTAATAAAAAAGGCACTTTAATTCTATAACTACTATCAACACCACAGTCCATATACAAACAATCCATACCAACCATAATGATTTTTTCAAAATCTTCTTTTGAAATATGCCTCATAGCTACTCTAGCATATTCTTTAACATCTTCATTTAGTGCAAGTTCTGCTAAAGTCTGTTTTCTAAAAGATTCCAAAGACATTCTTTTTAAGATTTTAGGCATAATTTTGTAAAGAAATTTATAAAATAAATTTCCTACATCGGCTAAATCTGTACACCCTAACAAAACTATTCCTTCTACATTTTCAGGATATTTATAGGCAAAAGCTTGAGCTACATATCCACCAAAAGAATGCCCTATAACTGTCGCTTTAGATACATCTAAGAAATCTAAAACCATTTTTATATCGTCTGCTATAATATTAATATCATATCTATCACCAATTGGAATAGGCAACGACTTACCATGACCTCTTAAATCAATGGAGATTACTTTATATCCTTTTTCTGAAAAATAAATCATTTGAGCATCAAAAGACTTATGATCCATTGATGCCCCATGTAAAAAAACTAAGGCTTTTCCATTGGTATTTTCATTTGTGTAAAAGTGTATCTGGCAATTTTTTATATATAATTTTTGTTCAACGTACATTTTTAACTCACCTCGAAAATCCTAACGGAAAAATTCACTTCATCTTTGCAACCTACTATATTAAACTACATAATAGTTTCAATCAAATCACTCATGTCATAAAGACCAGCCTCTTTACCAGCTACAAACTTACTTGCATTCACTGCTCCTGCTGCAAAAACTTCTCTTGATTCTGCCTTATGAGTAAGTTCAACTATTTCGTTATTACCTGCAAAAACAACTGTATGCTCCCCTACTATTGTGCCACCACGAAGTGCATGGATACCTATATCCTTTTTTTCTCTTGGCTGTGTAACAGAACTTCTATCATATACATATTTGTTGTCATCGTCAATAGTATCTTTTATAGTATCAGCTAAAAGTAATGCTGTGCCACTTGGGGCATCAATTTTTCTATTGTGATGTTTTTCGATTATCTCAACATCAAAGCCTATATCATATAAAAACTTACTGGATTTCTTAAGTAAATTGTTTATAAGGTTTATACCAATTGACATATTTGCAGATTTAAAAACAGGTATACTTGAAGAAGCCTTTGATATGGCATCTAAAGTATCATCATTCAAACCTGTTGTACATATAACAATTGCAAGTTTTTTTTCCACACAATACAGAACTAAATCTTTTACAACTGAAGCCGTAGAAAAATCTATGACTACATCAGCTTTAACATTACAGTTATATATGTTTCCAAAAGTTTTAAACGAAAACTCACCTTCATCTATATTTCTATCAATTCCAGCAACTATTTCAAAGTCATCATTATCCTTTAAAAGATTGTAAACAACCATGCCCATTTTGCCTTTTAAACCATGTATAATTACTTTTGTTTTTTCCTTTGTCATTTGTACTCCTTTTCTACCCTAAGACTTTTTTAAGTTCACAGAGTAGCACTTCCTTAGCATTATCTTCCATTTCGCATAAAGGTAAACGCATAAATCCGTTGTTAAATCCCATTTCGCAAAGTGCCGTTTTAACAGGTATAGGATTTACTTCACTAAACAATGCACTACATAAATCTAGCATTTCGCATTGCAATTTTAAACTTTGACTGTGATTACCATTTAAAAACTCTGCTACTATGTCATGAGTTTGACGAGGTGCAACGTTACCAAGAACAGTTATAACACCTACCCCACCTGCTGCACAAACTGTTGTAATTTGGTCATCATTTCCTGAATAAATAGGAAGTTCTGGGCAATTTTGATGTATTCTTACAACTTGAGATAAATCTCCACTTGCTTCCTTTACTCCTGCAATTCTATCTAACTTGTTTAACTCTTTCACAACCTCAACAGATAAATTCACATTTGTACGTCCTGGTACATTATATAAGATAATCGGCTTTGTTGTGCTGTTATGAATTTCTGTAAAGTGCTTAACTAAGCCTTTTTTTGTTGCTTTATTATAATAGGGTGTAACTACAAGTAGTCCGTCAACACCTACTTCTTCACAAGCCTTAGACATTTTTATAGTTTTAGCAGTATTGTTACTTCCTGTTCCAGAAATAACAGGAACTCTACCATTAACTTTTTCAACGCAGTATTTAACTGTTGCAATATGTTCTTCCTCTGTCATTGTAGCAGCCTCGCCTGTTGTACCACAAACAACAATTGCATCAGTACTATTTTCAATAAGGAAATCAATGTGCTTACCAAAGCTTTCAAAATCAATTTTGTTATCATCAGTAAAAGGTGTAACTATGGCAACGCCACTTCCTGTAAATAATGGTTTCATAAATAACCTCCTAAATTTCTTTTTCTAAAATATATTCAAGTATTTGTATAGCATTAGTTGCTGCACCTTTTCTTGTATTGTCGGCTACAACCCATATGTTTAAAGCATTTTCAGCCGAGTTATCACGTCTAACTCTACCAACAAAAACTTCATCTGACCCTGCAACAAAGCGAGGCATTGGATACTTTTTGTTTTCTGTATCATCTTCTAAAACTATGCCCTCACCATTTCGTAAAACTTCAAAAACTTCTTTCATTTCAAAAGGTTTTTCAAACTCAAGATTAACACTTTCGCTATGACTTACATAAACAGGTACACGCACAGTAGTTGCTGTAACTTTGAGTTCATCATTATGCAAAATTTTACGAGTTTCATTTATCATTTTTATTTCTTCAAAAGTATAACCATCTTCACCGAAAACGTCAATTTGAGGAATAACATTATCAAAAATCGGATAATCAAACTTTTTAGGGCTTTCACCTTTTATACCATTTTCAAGGTCATTATACCCACTTGCTCCTGCTCCTGAAACAGCTTGATAAGTTGAATATATAACTCTTTTAAGCTTAAATGCATTATCTAGAACCTTAAGAGGTACAACTGCTTGTATAGTTGAACAATTTGGATTTGCGATTATTCCTTTATGTTCTTTTATGTCTTCACCATTTACTTCAGGTACGACTAAAGGAACATCCTTATCCATTCTCCAAGCACTTGAGTTATCTATAACTACTATTCCATTATCTGAAAGTATAGGAGCAAATTTTTTACTAACACTACCACCTGCTGAAAATAATGCATAGTCTATTTTTCTAGGGTTTCCTATAAATTCTTCTTCTATAAGTTCTAAAACCTCAAGTTCCTTCCCTAAAAAATCTATTTTTGTACCTGCAGAACGTTTTGAAGCATATAAATATAAGTTATCAATATTTAGATTTTCAAATCTTTCACCTAAAACCTCTAAAAAAGTTCTTCCTATCATTCCCGTTGCACCAACAAGTGCCACATTAATTTTTCTCTTCTCCAAAATACACGCTCCTTATTTTATTTAATTGTTTATTATATACATTATACCACTATATGTGTATATAATAAAGCTAAAATATATATTATTTATTTTATTATGTTGACTTATATCAAATTATTTTATATAATGCTTTTATATGCTTTTTTAAGAACTTATAATTAACCCAAATGAAAGATGGTATTAAAATGGATATTTATAATAATTTTGCAAAAGTTTATGATACTTTTATGAGTGATGTACCCTACGACAAATGGGCATTATTTTTAGATGAAGTATGGAAAAAATATGAACTAAACCCTAAAAATATATGCGACTTAGGTTGTGGCACAGGTACACTAACATCTATTCTTGCAAAAAAATATAATTTGATAGGCGTAGACCTATCCCCTGAGATGCTTATGATAGCAAGGGATAAAAGTAGTGAGAAAAATCTTGATATTTTATATATCGAGCAAGATATGACAGAATTTCACCTTGGCTTTAACGTTGATAGTATATATTGTCTATGTGATAGTTTAAATTATTTACTTGAAGAAGCTGAAGTACTTGACACTTTTATTCAGTGTAACAAACATCTTGCAAAAAACGGTTTGCTTATTTTCGACTTAAATACAGAATATAAATTTAAAAATATGTATGGTTCAAATGTATTTGCTGATAACTCAGAATACGGCTCATATATTTGGAAAAATGAGTACCTAGAAGATGAGCAAATAAATATATATGATGTATGTTTCTTTATACAAAAAGGACAAAACAACTATGAAAAATTTGATGAATATCATGAAGAACGAGCCTATTCCCTTAGTAAAATAAAAGAACTACTAGAAAAAGCAAATTTAGAATTTTTAGAAGCTGTAAATATTGACTTTACAGAAGTTTCAAAAACTTCAGAAAGAATGTATATTATAGCAAGAGAGCGAGGAAAATAATGAATAAGAATTTGGATTGTGATTATATACTTAGAGTTACTGCCGCAAACGGCTATATACGTGGTTTTTTTGCTACGTCAAAAAATGTTTCAAATGAGGCATATAAAGCCCACAAAACCTCGCCTGTTGTATCTGTTGCTTTGTCAAGACTTCTTACTGCAACAGCTATAATTGGACAAACTTTAAAACATGATGACCATAAAATCACATTGATTTTTAACGGTGATGGCCCTATGCAAGGTATTCTTGCAACTTCTGATAGTTATGGTAATGTAAAAGGTTATCCATATGTTGCAAATGTAGATTTACCCCTTAAACCTAGTGGCAATCTTGATGTTGGTTCTGCTATCGGATATGGCTCTATGAAAATTATTAAAGATATAGGCTTAAAAGACGCTTACACTGGACACATTCCACTTATTTCAGGAGAAATAGCTGACGATTTAACATATTATTATGCTAAAAGCGAACAGATACCTACAAGTGTTGCTTTATCTGCAAGTGTAGATACTGATTATAGTATAAAATGTGCTGGTGGATTTATGATACAAGTTTTACCTGGTGCTTCCGATGAAACCATTGATATAATAGAAAATAATTTAGCTCATCTACCAAAACTTACAAAAATGTTAGAAGAAGGTCAAACTCCTGAAGATATAGCTAATCATATTTTAGGTGAGTTAAACCTTAAAATACACGACAAAACACCGATTAAATTTATATGTGATTGTAGTTATGAAAAGGTTAAACAAGCATTTATAACCATTGGTAAAAAAGATTTAATTGATATATACGAAAATGATAAATCAGCCGAACTAAACTGCCATTTTTGCAATAAAAAATACCAATTCACTGAAGAAGATTTAAAAGAAATAATTGATGACCTTTAATCTTAAAAGTAAAATTACTTTTAAATCTCTTGACTTTTATTTTTAAAGTGTTATAATTATACTAACACAATGATAAGGAAGTGTTTATTTATTATGAATTTTTAAGAGAGTGCTTTATAGCTGAAATTAGCATAAATTCTAAAGTAAACATACTACCCTTTGAGTGATACTAATCCTATCCGTTGATTACGTTATAATCACAAATGAGCCTTTTATACCTATGTTTAATATAAAAGGAAATCTTGGGTGGAACCACGTTTATACGTCCCTTGCTATGTACATAGCAAGGGACTTTTTATATTTAAAACTAAAGGAGGACAATATGATAAAACTAAATTTAAAAGGCGAAGAAAGCCAATACGAAAAAGGAATATCAGCACTTGACGTTGCAAAAAGCATTAGTGAAGGTTTAGCTAGAAATGCAATGGCTGTTAAATTTAATGGCAAAGTAGAAGATTTACGTTTTAAAATAGAAGAAGATGGAGATTTTGAAGTTTTAACCTTTGATAGTATAGATGGACAAAAGGCATTTAGACATACAACATCTCACATTTTAGCTCAAGCTGTTAAAAGATTATTCCCAAATGCAAAACTTGCAATTGGCCCTGCAACTGATGATGGTTTTTACTATGACTTTGATATAGATAGAGCTTTTTTAGGCGAAGAAATTGAGAAGATAGAAGCAGAAATGAAGAAAATTGTTAAAGAAGCACTTCCTATCGAAAGCTTTTCACTACCTAGAAATGAAGCTTTAGAACTTGTTAAAGATGAGCCTTATAAAGTAGAGCTTATAAATGATTTACCTGAAGGAGAAGAAATTTCTTTTTATAAACAAGGTGATTTTGTCGACCTATGTCGTGGCCCTCACCTTTTTAACACTAAAGTTGTTAAAGCTATAAAATTATATAGCGAAAGTGGTTCTTCTGGAGCTTACTGGAAAGGCAGCGAAAAAAACAAAATGCTTAGCCGTATTTACGGAACTTCTTTCCCTAAAGCCAAAGACTTAACTGAATATTTAGAAGCTCGTGAAGAAGCTAAAAAACGTGACCATAATAAACTTGGTCGTGAACTTGGATATTTCACTACATCTGATATAATTGGACAAGGTTTACCTCTTTTTAAACATAATGGTACAAAAGTTATTCAAATTCTTCAAAGATTTGTTGAAGATACAGAAGAAGCTTGGGGCTATGAGCTTACTCGTACGCCTTTTATGGCAAAACCAGACCTTTACAAAGTTTCTGGTCACTGGGACCATTATAAAGACGGTATGTTTATTTTAGGCGATGAAGAAAAAGTTGACGAAGAAATCTTTGCACTACGTCCTATGACTTGCCCGTTCCAATTTTCTATTTATAACTCTGATCAACATTCATATAAAGAATTACCTCGTCGTTATTCTGAAACTTCCACACTATTTAGAAATGAAAGTAGTGGAGAAATGCATGGTATAATTAGAGTTCGTCAGTTCACTATATCTGAAGGACATCTTGTTTGTACTCCTGAGCAACTTCATGACGAGTTCAAAGGCTGTGTACATTTAATCCAATATATGATGGATACTTTAGGTATTGCTGATGACGTTACTTATACTTTATCTAAGTGGGACCCTAACAACAAAGGTAAATATCTAGGCGATGAAGCAAGTTGGGAAAGTGCACAAACTCAAATGCGTGAACTTCTTGATGAACTTAAGCTTAACTATACTGAAGAAGAAGGAGAAGCTGCTTTTTACGGACCTAAACTTGATATAAACTTTAAAAATGTTCATGGTAAAGAAGATACTATTATAACTGTTCAAATCGACTTTACTCTTGCAGAAAAATTTAATATGACATATGTTGATGCTGACGGTTCTAAAAAACACCCATTTGTATTACACCGTACTTCAATTGGTTGCTATGAGCGTACACTTGCAATGCTTATTGAAAAATATGCAGGTGCTTTCCCTACTTGGCTTGCACCAACACAAATCAAACTTTTAACTTTATCTGACACCTACAACGACTATGCAGACGCAGTTGCTATAAAACTTCGTGAAAATGGTATAAGAGTTGCAATTGATAAACGTGCCGAAAAAGTTGGTAAAAAAATCCGTGATGCAAGAGCCGAACGTTTACCATATATCGCCGTAATTGGTGAGCAAGAAGCTACAAATAGCACTTTATCTTTACGTTCTAGAGAGGGCGATGAAGGTTCAATTGATGTAGATGTTATCGTTGATAGAATAGTTGAAGAAACTGTTAAACGTGTAAACAACGGTGGTTATAGTAATTAATCCTACAGATTATACCCCAACACAAAAGAAACACCTGTTGACAAAGTTGCAAAATTGAATTGATGCCACCTTGCAAAAGAAAAACCAAACTTTCATACTTTAGACAAATGCAGGAAATGACGATGATATGCCATTTCCACAGTTTTTCTTAAAAGCCGCAAAGCCGTTGTTTTGCTATGAAAATGGATTTTTCTATATTTTGCAAGGTCGCCATTTGACTTTTTAAACGAAAAAGGGGCTACACTTAAACTCGTAAATACGAGATTTGGTGTAGCCCCTAATACTTGAACTTTTAAACTTCTGGTTCTATAACGCCATATCCGTTATTATGTCTTTTATAAACAACATTCACTTCATTTGTATCAGCATCTCTGTATACAAAGAAGTTATGTCCTATAAGATCCATTTCCATAATAGCTTCGTCAACGCTCATAGGCTTAACTGGGAATTTTTTAACTTTAACAACTTCGTCATCAAAGTCTTCTTCACCATTTTCAATTTCTGGTAGATAGTTAAATTCCTCTGTAAATCGTCTATCTCTTTGAACTTTTTCTTTAAGTCTAGATTTATACTTAGCAAGTTGTTTTTCAGCTATATCAACAACATAATCTATTGCAACGTACATATCATCATCAGATGTTTCTGCTCTTAAAGTACGTTTTGGTAGATGTATTGTAACTTCTACTTTATGCTCTTTTTTTGCCACTGAAAATGTAACACCAATTTTTGTATCATCAGATATGTATCTTGAAATTCTATCTTCAAGTTTGTCGATAGTCTTTTGTTTCATACCCTCAGTTACAGTCATTCCTTTTCCTACAAATGTATAGTTCATAAAAAACACTCCTTCCAAAGCAAGTTAATAACTTACTTTAATAGTTATAATTATATATTAGACATATGAAACAGAAACCCTTTAAAAATTTTCAACTTTTTTCAACTTTTTTTATCAATTTTTAAATCTTCTTTGTTTATTGCCTCTCTAGCCAATAAATCGCATCTTTCATTATATAAATTATTATTATGTCCTTTAACCCAAACAAAAGTAACTTTATGGGTTTCAAGTAGAGGTAGAAGCTCTTTCCATAAATCTATGTTTAATGCAGGTTTACCATCAGACTTTTTCCAACCTTTTTTTTGCCAATTATAAACCCACTTTTTCTCAACAGAATCAATAACATATTTACTATCAGAATATAAAGTTACATCGCAAGATTTGTTAAGTTTTTTAAGAGCTTCAATAACTGCTAACAGCTCCATTCTGTTGTTTGTAGTGTCTAAAAACCCATCACTAAACTCTTTTTTAACATCACCATATAGCATTACAATGCCATATCCACCACGACCCGGATTTCCACTACAAGCTCCGTCTGTATATATGCTTATTTCTTTTTCATTTACTGATACTTTTTCATCTTTACTATCATCTTCTACACCTTTAAATAAATCCCCATGAATGTTTTTATCAAACTTATTTAAAATCGCTTCTGCTTTTTCTAAGTCTTCCCTATGGGTAATTTTAATATTGTTTTCATCATCTAAAACAATAGCAACTTTTTCCCCATAATACTCTAAAACACTGCTTTCATCAGTAAAGTTTATATTTTCCCTTACTGCCTTTTCATATGCCTTAAATATAGTGGTTTTAAAGAAGCCTTGAGGTGTACTTGCATGGTACACTTCATCTCTATTAATCGTCTTTCTAACAAAACCATTTTTATCAACGACTTTAAGGGTATCTGTTGCCTTTTTCCCTAAAATACAAGAACCTTTTTCTTTTACACTTTCTAAAAGTTCATTTATCTTTCTCGGCGATACAAAAGGTCTTGCACCGTCATGTATAAAAATAAGTTCACTTGGAGTATCTAATACTCCAAGCAAACCATTATAAACACTTTGATATCTTTGTGCCCCACCTATAAAAACGCCTTTAACTTTTGAAAATCCATAGGTTTTCACAACATCTTTTATAAATTGCACATCTTCCTTTTGCACAACAACATAAATATTATCCATAGATGACTTTTCAAAAGCATTAATTGTAATTGCAATTATAGGAACACTATTTATTTCTATAAACTGCTTTTTTACATCACTTCCAAAGCGTGTACCATTGCCACCTGCAACTATAATTACATCACTTGTACTTACTGTCATATAAATCTCCTAAATTTTTGGTATTAGGTCGTAATAATCTTGAACAGTACCATCATTTAAGCAAGTTTCAATAATCTTTCTACCTAATTCACTTAAATCATCTGTAAGATATTGAGATATTTCCTTTTTAAAGAATTCTGTCAACATATTTGCTCCTGCATCATAGGCATCGTTACCTACATCATTTTGCATATTAACATGTAAAAATCCCATACTTACTTTGCTACCATCAAGTTTTATAGATTGAGGTATATATCCTAAAATCGGACAACGTGCCTCTACTAATTTTTCTTTTCTAAAGTTTACACCACCACGACGTGATAAATATTCTCTTGCAGCCCATTGACCTGCAAAATCAACTTTATATGCACCTATATATTGGTTTGGAACAAGTACATATTTAGTTTCTGGTGTTCTTGTGATTTGCTCAAGTAATAAGTTAGCTTGATCAACTTTCTTGCCTGTTGCAAAAGGCCAGTATGAACCTACACCCTCACTTTTCATTTGCCCATTGTCAACAATTGAAGGGTTAGCAAATCCACGAGGTGCTGCAAGACGCCATAGCCACGCAAGTGCTGGTGGTAAAATATGTAACATACCTGCTATACCATATTGTGGTGCATTTTTCGTACAAGGTGGTTGTCTAAGACCAAAGGATCTTATATCAACTTCAACTTCTGTATTTACTATATCATCGAAAAACTCACGAGGCATAATAAAGCGAGGGTTTGGGCAAGGCTTATTTGGTTCATCCATAATAGGCTCCCATATAAGTGCCGTAGAACCTGGTACAGCATCAATATTTAACATTATTATAGGTTTTTTAGGGTGTATAGAGTTAAACTCAACACTTGGTTGAACACCATAATGCTCAATATGATTTACTCGTAAAAACCAACCATCTTCTGCATCTGCAACAACTAATTTGTTACTATCATTTTGTAATGAGGGGTGACATATCGCCATATCATCTGTAACTGGTAATAAGTCAACTGTATCTGATATATCTACATAGTATTCTTCACCTGTAATAAAGTTTGAACCAAGTAAAAGTTTACCGTCTTTTTGTCTTTGTATAGGCTCTAGCATCTCAGATTTACCACCACCTGATGCACCTTCATGCATAATTGTAAGCGTTAAATCATAAGGCGTTATAACCTTAACTGTTGATGCGTGAAGTGTAATCCATTTTTCTTGTTCTCCAATAGATAAAAGAACGCCATATATACCCTTTTTAGCACTTGGCCCTGGATATAAGTTGTAAGAAAAAACTTCATGCATGTCAAAAGTTCTGTTGTGAACAACAATCTGTTTCCCATCAAAATGTGTGTGTCTAAAAGGTGGAGCTACATAAACAGCAGCCTTTGGTTTAAAGAAATTAGGTATATTATCTCTTGTAATAAACCCTTGTAAATCAGCTAATGCTCCTGCAAAAAAAGCTGCATTTTTAGGACAAACAAGTATAGAATCATATCCTAAACCAATGTTTCCATTACCTGATAAAAAAGGTAATATAATCAATGTTTTCTGTTGCTTTAACCATTCAAATGTTTCTTTCCTTGTCTTATCAAAGCTTTCCCCAAAACGCTCCTCATAAGTAGTTTTATCAGTTGGTAACGTATCACCTATAACCATAGATTCAGGATCACGTCTTCTCATGTAACTTTCAACATAGTTCGCAACTATGCCGTTTTTACACTTAACAACACTTGCTTCTTTAACTTCCCCCATACCTTCGACATCATATGAAATGTCATAAGTCATGTTGTCTTTTCCACCTAAAGCTAAATCAAAAAGTTCTTGTCTTGTGTTCGGTATGATTACATCAACCAAACCACTATCAATCACTTCTTTAAGCTCTGGTGGTAACACAATTTTGTTTAGAAATCTTTTCGTTAAATCGTCCATCTAGAACTCCTCCTACTAAAACTATCTATTTTTTAAGAAATTTTTAAGTTTCCTAATAGTTTCTTGGCTTAACCCATGTTCCATTTTACAAGCTTCATCTTCTGCTACATCTTCTTCAACTTTTAACACTTCTACTAAAAAGTATTTCAAAATATCATGTCGTTCTCTCACATCTTCAGCTATCTTTTTACCCGAGTCTGTTAACTGAAGTGTACCATATTTTTCATGTTCAATAAAACCTTGCTCTTTTAATATACTAACAGCTTTATTTACGGAAGGTTTGGACACGTTTAATTTATTTGCTAAGTCCGTTACACGAACTTTAGGGCTTTCTGTGGATAGGTCTAAAATTACCTCTAAATAATCTTCAAGCGACGCCGATACTTTCATAATATATCTCCCTTCTTAAAAGCATTACTCCATTATAAATTATAGCATAAAATTTTGTTAAACACAAGACATACACACCTGTAATTAACGGTTATAAATAAAAATTAAACTTTTTTTAAATTTTATGTTGCAAAAAATTTATTTTGTGATAAAATATTAAGTATGAAGGAGGTGTGTATAAATGGCATATGTAATTAATTCAGATTGTATAAATTGTGGTGCTTGTGCATCAGAATGTCCTGTATCTTGTATCGCAGAAGGCGATAGCATCTATGTAATAGATGAAGATACTTGTATTTCTTGTGGTGCTTGTGCAGGTGTTTGTCCTGTTGGAGCTCCTAACGAAGCTTAATTTTTACGATTAAATTAAAGAGAGCCTAAGGCTCAAAAAATAAAGACTATTGAAAAGTGAACTTTTCAATAGTCTTTTGACTTTATAAAAATAACATACTCCCTTTTTATATTTGGAAATGTTGCAAAATTGAAACAATCGCACATTGCAAAAGAAAAACCAAATTTTCATACTTTAGACAAACACAGGAAATGGCTATGATACAATCTTTCCACAATCTTTGTCAAAAGCCGCAAAGCCGATGTTTTGCTATGAAAATGGATTTTTCTATATTTTGCAAGGTCGCCGTTTACTAATGATGATTTCCCGTTTCATAACACCATTTCCCTATTTCACCAATCAGATTATAGGGAATAGGTTTATTATAGGGAAACTGTATACTACCTTTACTGCTTTTATAACCTTCTAGCTCTTTCGCAAAGTGTTCCACTGCTTTGGGTCCTGGGTAAACACCAATATGCTTTTTAAAACTTGCAAAATGGATTATGTTTTTCTTTTTATAAAAAGTCGGCATACTCCATGAAATTTTTTCTTCAGCTTCAGGAAGTGACTTTTTTAGAGTTTTTCTAACTTCTTGTAAAAAAGGTCTTACATCTTCAGCTTGTCTATTTATATATTCATCAATAGTTTTAGGAGCTTCTCCACAATAATGATCCTGATTTGTATTTTTAAACTTACGGTTACATTTAGGGCATTCCCACATTTTAAACAATCTCCTTATTAATAAAATATACATTGCTTTGCTAACTTATAAATGGCAACGCAATAAAATTGAAATACTGGCATGTTTCAATAATAAAAAACAAAATAGTGTCATTTTTAAAAAATCATTTTACTTTAAGTTCTCAGGGTTTAAGCAATCAAGCTCAGGTAAAACAAATCTACCATCTTTTCTAACTAAAACATCATCAAAGTAGATTTCTCCTCCACCATATTCTTCACGTTGAATCATAACTAAATCCCAATGTATAGCACTTTTATTACCATTATATGCTGTATCATAACAGTTGCCTGGCGTAAAGTGGATTGAACCTGCTATTTTCTCGTCAAATAAAGTATCTTTCATAGGCTCAAGAATAAATGGATTTACTCCAATAGCAAATTCGCCTATAAATCTTGCTCCTTCATCAGTATCAAAAACCATATTTATTTTTTCACTATTGTTAGCTGTCGCTTCTACTATTTTTCCATTTTCAAATACAAGCTTTACATTTTCATAAGTAAAACCTTGATACAAGCTTGGTACATTATAAGATATAACACCATTTACACTGTCTTTAACTGGTGCTGTATATATTTCACCATCAGGAATATTAAGCTCTCCTGCACAAGCTACTGCAGGAATATCTTTAATACTAAATGTAATATCTGTATCTTTTCCTGTAACTCTTACCTTATCTGTTTTATTCATAAGGTCTATAAGCGGTTGCATAGCCACGCCCATTTTCTTGTAATCAACTAAACAAACATCGTAGTAATAGTTTTCAAAACTTTCTATACTTGTGTTTGCAAATTGTGCCATACTTGCATTAGGGTATCTTAACACAACCCAACGAGTGTTTGGAACACGTCTTTGTGAATGAACAGGACTACTATAATTTTTAGAATATATTTGCATATTTTCTGAAGAAACATCTGAAAATTCCGTACTATTACTAGTACTTCTTATACCAATATAACAATCCATATCGTCCATTCTAGCACTATCATATTTTGCTAAATTACTAGCGTGTTCTTCGGAAACAGATAGTTGAATGTTACGTTCAACACTTTCTGGTATTACATTAAAATAAGGGAACGCACCTATTTTATACACTTCTTTTATACAACAGTTTAAAAGTTCAATGCCATCAACACCACGACACTCGATTAAAACTTTATCTCCACTTTTTGCAGAAACAGAGCTATTCACTAAATTCTTAGCAAGTTCAACATTTCTTTGATCCATTATATACCTCCAAATTATACTTATATTTTGGTAACTTATTTGAATTTTACCACTACAAATAGTTTACTATACTTGTACTTTAAAATCAATAGAATATATAGTATAATAAATATAATACTCATATTTAAAACTAATTAAAAGGACATTATAAAATGAATATAAACATATCTGTACGAGATATTGTAGAACTTGTATATCGCTGTGGTAATATAGATAGCACATATAGAGCAAATAAAGTACAAAACTCTATGCAAGAAGGAATACGTTTACATACAAAACTACAAAAAAAACGTGAAAAAGAGTGTAAAAACAATAACATAACATATATTAAAGAAAAATCTGTAAAACACAGCTTTATAACTTCTGATATTAACTTTGAAATTAAAGGAAGAATTGACGGAATTTTTTATGAAGATGACATTACTATTATTGAAGAAATCAAATCTACAAGTACAAACCTTGATAATATCTTAAACCCACCAATTGACTATTTATCTCAGCTAAAACTTTATGGTTATATACTTTTAAAAGAAGAAAATTTACAAAGAGTTAAACTTAATCTTACTTACATATCTGTACAAGACGAATCTCTTAAAACTTTTGAATATTATGAAGATATATCTACTCTTGATATTTTTTTCAATGATTTAATAAGTAAGTATCTTAACTTTGCCATATTATCTAAAGACATTTACGAAGAATTTCATACAACCTCAAGCACTATGAGTTTTCCATATGAAAACTTTAGAGAACATCAATATAAGCTTATGGGTGTTCTTTATCGTACAATTAAAAGCAAAGAAAATACATTTATAGAGGCACCAACAGGAACAGGAAAAACTATTTCAACTATTTTTCCTAGTATAAAGGCTTTAGAAAAAGACTTATCTGACAAAATTTTTTATGCCACAGCTAAAACTATAACTAGGAAAGTTGCCTTTGATACAATTTTATTTTTAGAGAAAAAAGGTCTAAAAATGAGAAGTATTTTTTTACGAGCAAAGGATAAATCTTGCCCTTTAGAGTCAAGAAACTGCACTCCCGAACACTGCGAATATGCTAAGGGGCATTTTGACAGATTAAATAACGGATTACTTGATATACTAAAAAACGAAACTACTATAACACCTGAAATTTTACAAGAATACTCTTTAAAGCACACTTTATGCCCCTATGAATATTCTCTTGACATTACAAACTTTTGTCATTTTATTGTTTGCGATTATAATAATATATATCACCCAACCAGTAAACTTATCCGTTACTTCGAAATAGGTGGCGAGTATATTTTACTTTTTGATGAAGCTCATAATTTACAAGATAGAGCTTTAGATATGTATAGTACCACCATTTCAACTGATTATATAAATAACTTTTTCGAAAATACTAAACTTCATGAACTTGATACAAAAATCGGAAGAAGTAAAAATAGTATATATGATAACTTATCTGCATTTAATCAAAAACTTGCAAATTTCGAAACATTAGTTTTAACTTCATTGCCTAACTCACTTGTAAAAGAAATTTATAATCTAAAAAAGCACTTGGATAATTACATCGATAAAAAAAATTCAACTTCATCAACTATAACAGATTTTATTTTTTCATTAATTGAGTTTATAAAAATTATTGAACTTTACGGTGATAACTATAAAACTATAATATATAAGGAAAATGATATTCTAAATATTAATTTAAAATGTATAGATGCATCTTACTTTATAAGCAATATAAACAGTCTTTGTACAAGTACAATTTACTTTTCTGCAACTTTATCACCTTTAGATTTTTACAAAAATAGTTACGGTGAAGAAAACTCGACTTCCTATGTATTACCTTCACCTTTCAATCAAGAAAACTGTTTGTATTTACTAGATAACTCTATATCAACATATTACAAAACACGTCATAATTTTACAAAAAGTATTTGTGAAAAAATACACTGTGCGATTAGTGAAAAAATTGGAAATTATTTTATTTTTTTTAGCTCCTATGCTCATATGGAGCTAGTTTATTCTAAATATATTGAGCTTTATAATTATGATAAAGATATAAAAATTGTACCTCAAAAAAGAAATATGTTAGAAAAAGAAAAATCTGCGTTTGTAAGAAAGTTTAAAAAAAATCCTAAAAAAACCACTCTAGGATTTTTAGTTCTAGGTGGTATGTTCTCCGAAGGAATAGATTTAACTTATGACCGTCTAATTGGTGTAATAATAGTCGGCGTTGGATTACCTAAGATTACAACAACAAGTGAACTTATGAAAGAATACTATAACGAAAAACTAGGAGGGCAAGGTTTCGACTATGCATATACCTACAAGGGTATTACAAAAATATCCCAAGCAATAGGCAGACTAATTCGTACTGAAAATGACAAAGGCTTTGTTTTACTTATGGATATTCGCTATACAAAAGAAAAATATCTAGATTCAATGCCTTTTAACAATTATTATGTGGTTAAAAAGAAAATTCACATAAAAAATCTTATTAAAGATTTTTGGCAAAATGCTAACTTTTAATATATGTGCTTCCTTCAAGAGAGTTTACAATATACATTCTCTCACCTTCTCTATCTATCCCTACTATATATGACGTATAAATATACTTGTTTTTTACAGACATTCTTGGTTGAATAATTTTAGATTCACCAGTAAAAGCATTTTTAACTTCTGTATAGTAGGTTTTAGGTATAAGTTTTACAAAAGGAGAAATATCTCTATATTCTAAATTTTCAAACTCCAAAGATTCGTCTATATACACATCATACATCGTATCAAAGGGAACAAGATTAACAAAACGCATTTCGCTAACATTTTCTTGTAATGTATGACTATCTACACTATCAACTACTTTAAGTAAGTCATTATGCAAACTATTGCCTGTTATACAAAGCGTTATAATTTCTCCCTCTAAAACTGATACATTTTCTTTATGCAAAAGCACATCGCCATGAAAAATTTGTACAGTATATTCTCCCGGATACCCTTTAAAGTACTCTGTAAATTGCATAAAATCCAAATCTCTTGTTACTTCTAAATTTCCCATTATAATTCTTAAATTATCTAAATTTTCTACACTATTAAAAAAACGTATATAACAATCCATATAATTATCAGCCACCTTTACTTTTTTATATATTCTATGCTCTAAAAGTAAAAAAGTACCTTGTTTATTGCCTTATTTATTAAAGTTACTTTAAATACAAAAACACAATAAAAAAACGTCCCCTTAGTATTTACTAAAAAGACGCTCTTTTATATGAGCCACCCGGGGCTCGAACCCGGGACCCTCTGATTAAAAGTCAGATGCTCTACCAACTGAGCTAATGGCCCTTGTCAAATATGCCCAGAGACGGAATTGAACCGCCGACACGAGGATTTTCAGTCCTCTGCTCTACCGACTGAGCTATCTGGGCTTATGTCTTAAAGACAATAATCATTATATCAAATGTAATTTACCTTGTCAATAGTTTTTTGAATTTTTTTATATTTTTTTCAAATAATATTTTATAAAGGTTAAATTAACAAGATTTTCTACAATAAAATGTTATTTAATGTTATTTAATATTGACAACTATGCTAAAAGATAATAAAATATAAGTATGTGTAGTTTTATATGCTTGTTGCATATTAATATAAATAATTTGTAATACATGAGTTTGATTGGAGGATTAAGTTTGCAAAATAATAATGATAGAGCAAATCAAAAACTAAATGATTTTGAAAAAATAGACGATACTAGGTCAGTTAACAAAAACATCACTGTTGATGGTTATAATGACAACTATTCAAATAAAGTAGTTGGAGGAATTTTCAGTGATATTAAAGAAAAAGATAAAGAGCAAAATTTATCAAATAATCAAAACCACAATGTAGTTAGAAATCAAAAACTCTCTGAAGAATTGAGCTATTCTAAGATTTTTTCTAGAGACGAGCTTGACGATTTGAATAATTTTGATGATCATGAGTCATATACTAATAAAAGACCTAAATATGACCACGAATATCCATATAATAAAACTTTTTCTAATCCAAAAACTCCAGTAGTTTCACCTGAAAATCTAGAGCGAATTAATGAAGAAATTAAAAAACCTTTTAATTCAAATATGGATACTTCAAATTTATCAAGACATGATAACCCAAGAGATTTAGAGTTTAAAAACAGAAAAACTTATAACGAATATTCATCAAAAGAGACTCATACCTATAATAACACTGATACCTCATCTGAAAACAACGAAAATGAACGTGATGAGTATTCTACTTATGCAAGTCTAAACGCTTTAAACAATAATAAATCATATAGAGAAAAAGGGGCAAACATAAATATCCAACTTGGAGAAACCCTTAAAAATAAAATCGCTTATGAAGATGATTCTATCGACAATCATAATAATGTAGAGCGTCCTAGAAAACGCCGACAAATCGACTCTTTTCAAGATGATTTTTATCGTGAACAAGAACGCCGTGAGCAAGAGGAACTTCGACGCGAACGTGAACTTCAAAGTTATAATGAAAGCCGTTCAAGACTTCGTAAACAAAGAATGCAAGATACTAGTATGCAACCTGTTATAAAAGGTCATACTACAAACATTCCATATGTTACAACAAAGCAAAGTATTGTTACTGATACAAATCATCAACAGTCACAACCACAGTCCCAATACCAATCACAAATACAGAAACAGCATAATACACAAGGTTATAGCTCAAATAAAATTGAGCATTATAAAACTGGTAAAGCTGACTTTAGCGATATTATCAAAGATGAACCTGAAGAAGAATACCAAAATGTTCAAAAGCCTAGAAAACGTGCAAGTGCTGATGTTATTCTAAAAAGAAAGTACGAACGTGCAAGAGCTAGAACCTTAACTGTAACTCTTTTTGGAATTTTCTTCACTTTAGTTTTTGCCATTGCATTTTTCTTCACTTTTTATAAGTATAATGAACTAAAAGACCAATATACAGATATTAATGCTAGTTACCAAGATTTACTTTATCAACAACCAAGTATTAGCAAATTGCAACTTGAAATAGATGAACTTACTGAAGAAAACGATAGCTTAACAGCTCAGTTAAATGGTGCAGTTCCTGAAAATAACAATAACACTGAAGGCGAAACAGGAGCAGAAACTACTGAAGACGCTAATGCACGACCTAAAACTTATGTTGTTCAAAGTGGAGATTATTTAACTAAAATTTCTATTGAGTTTTATGGTGATGATACTTATGTAGATGATATTATGACGGCTAACAACCTAACTAGCGATAGTTTGCAAGTTGGTGCTACACTTACACTCCCATAAAATCAAAGGAGATTTATTTTGAAAAACAATCTAATTGATACAGACTTTAAAGGTTTAAAACTTATAGAGCTTAGAGAAATTGCAAAAGATTTAGGTCTTGAAAATATTAGTAAGCTAAAAAAAGATGAACTTATTTTAAAAATCACTAATTTTACAGAAAACTCTTTTCAAAAAACTAATACTCAAAGTAATAGTTCTACGGAAAGTTCTATAAAAAAAACAAATAAACTTTCACCACGTATTCCAACAGAAAACTTTCGTTCTGAACATCTTAGAGAGAGTGTTTTAGCCGTTGGTATACTTGAAGTTATGCCTGATGGATTTGGTTTTCTAAGAACTAATAACTTTTCGCCGTCAAATGAAGATATTTTTGTACCACCAACACAAATACGCCGTTTTAGACTCAAAACAGGCGATAAAATCGTGGGAAATGTTCCTAAGGAACTTGACGATAATAAAGCAAGACTTTTGCTTTATATACAAGAGATAAATGGCGACTCTCCTGAAAAGGTTTTTTCAAGAAGCGTGTTTGAAGACTTAACACCTATTTATCCAAGAGAAAGATTAAAACTTGAAACTACAAGCTCTAACTTCTCTACTAGAATTATTGATTTACTATCGCCAATTGGTAAGGGTCAACGTGGTATGATAGTATCACCACCTAAAACAGGTAAAACTATGTTACTTAAAAACATAGCTAACAGTATTCTTAAAAATCACAGTGATGTTAACCTTATTATGTTATTAATTGATGAACGCCCTGAAGAAGTTACCGATATAAAGGAAAGCGTTGTAGGTAAAAATGTTGATGTAATGTACTCGACTTTTGATGAAGAACCCGAACATCACAAAAGAGTTGCAGAAATGGTGTTAGAACGTGCTAAACGCCTTGTAGAACACGACAAAGACGTTGTTATCTTGCTTGATAGTATAACTAGACTTGCAAGAGCCTATAACCTTACAAATACAAATAGTGGTAGAACACTATCAGGAGGTCTTGACCCAAGTTCTCTATATATGCCTAAAAAGTTTTTTGGTGCAGCTAGAAATATACGTTCTGGAGGTAGTCTTACTATTCTTTCAACAGCACTTATAGATACAGGTAGTAAAATGGACGATGTCATTTTTGAGGAATTTAAAGGTACTGGTAACATGGAACTTGTTTTAGATAGACGACTTAGCCAAAAACGTATTTTCCCAAGTATTGATATAACAAAATCCTCTACAAGACGTGAGGATTTACTTCTTAGTAAAGATGAGCAAAACGCAAGTTATGCAGTTTACAAATTGTATGGTCATATGCAGAGTCAAGAAGCTCTCGAAAACTTATTTGATTTACTCAAAAAGACTAAAAACAATGATGAGATATGCGAGATTTTAAAAAAGAAAAATCATTAATATTTATTTAGGGTAAACTCTAAAAACTTGCTTGTTTAAATTTTCTTGTAAATTCTAGTTCTGCAACATTACAAAATGTTTTACAAAAAATATTCCTTGCACTATTTATAATTTTGTGGTATAATCTTTTTGTTAGATATTTCTTAAGTATGTTAAGAGATTGCAAAAGGGTAACTTATAGTTCCCCGAGATGCCAAAATGTATCTAAAATTAAAATAAGAGGTGAAATTATGAAAACTGATATTCAACCAAAGTATAACCAAGCTACGATCACTTGTACTTGTGGCAACTCATTTGTAGCTGGTTCAACTAGCGAATCAATCAAAGTAGAAACTTGTTCAAAGTGCCATCCTTTCTATACTGGTAGCCAAAAACTACTTCTTGAAGCTGGTGGACGTGTTGATAAATTCAACAAGAAATTTAACAGAAAATAATTATAGTTATTTAGTTAAAAGGTGGTGTATACCACCTTTTTAACTATGAATTTTAAAATTTGATATGGAGTGATATATATTAGAGTTACTAAAATAGGCGGTCAAGCAGTTATTGAAGGCGTTATGATGCGTGGTAAAGATATGTACGCTTTAGCCGTTAGAAATATACACGGTGAAATCATCGTAGAAGAAGAACCTCTAGATAAAAAGTTCTCAACAGGTCTTTGGAAGCTACCACTTGTTCGTGGTTTTATGGCATTTGTAAACTCATTTATTTTAGGCGTAAAACTACTTGATAGATCAATGGTTTTATCTGGACTCGATGAAATAGAAGAAGAACCATCTAAAATAGAAAAATTTTTAATCGATAAACTTGGAGATAAGTTAAACAGCTTCCTTACAGGAATTTCTTTTGTTTTTGCAATGGTAATCTCCTTAGTCTTATTCGTATTTGCTCCTATTATGCTAACAAAACTTTTTGCACCAATTATAGGCACTACATCTTTTGCCATAAGCCTTTCAGAAGGTGTTTTAAGAATGATAATTTTTATATTGTATTTATATGTTATTTCTAAAAATAATGACATTCAACGTACTTTTATGTATCATGGTGCTGAACATAAGACAATAGCATGTTTTGAGGCTGAAGAGGATTTAACTGTTGAAAACGTAAAAAAACATACACGTTTTCATAATCGTTGTGGTACAAGTTTCCTTTTTCTTGTTATGTTTATTTCTATAATCTTTTTTATGTTTATAAAAACCGATGATGTTACTATGCGTATTATATCAAGAATAGTATTCATACCACTACTTGCTGGTATATCCTATGAAGTTTTACAATATACAGGTTCACATGACAATTTATTTGTTAAAATCAGTAGTTATCCTGGTGTTTTACTTCAAAAACTCACTACATCAGAACCTGATAACGAACAAATTGAAGTTGCAATAGCTTCTATGAAAAAAGTTTTAGAATATCAGGAGTGCTAAAAAATGCAACACAAAAAATGTATTGAAAAAGCAAAGTCAATTCTAAAAAAAGCCGGCATAGATACTTATGCTTTAGATAGTGAAATTTTAATGGAATATATTTTGAAAGTAGATAAAATCAATCTATTTTTAAATGATTATAACCTATCAAGTGAAGAGGAAAATTTATATTTTAAATATATCGAAGAAAGACAACAACAAAAACCAATAGCCTATATTTTAAAAGAAAAAGAATTTATGGGGCTAAACTTTTATGTTGATGAAAACGTTCTTATACCTCGCCCTGACACAGAAATTTTAATAGAAAAATCTATTGAAATTATTCAGAAAAATAAGTTAAAAACTTTTCTAGATATCGGTTCAGGAAGCGGTTGTATCGCTATTTCACTTTCTCATTATACAAAAATAGATGGAACTTCCACAGATATTTACGAAAACAATTTACAAATAGGTAGAAAAAATGCTAAAATAAACAATATAGATAATATTAATTTTCTTTTATCTAACCTATTTGAAAATATAAATTCAAAGTATGATTTAATAATTTCAAATCCTCCCTATATTGAAAGAGAAGAATTTGAAAATTTAGGTAAAAATGTTACAGCGTACGAACCACACTCTGCACTCTTTGCTAATAATAATGGTTTGTATTTCTATGAGGAAATATGTAACAAAGCCAAAGAATATTTGGAAGATAACGGCTTTTTAGCCTTTGAAATTGGCTACAATCAAAAAGAGGCTGTTGTTAACTTAATGAAAGAAAATAATTTTACAAATATAGTTACTTATAAAGACTATGGAAATAATAATAGAGTTGTTATTGGACAACTTTTAACATAAAGAAAGGAGATTTTTATGTTTGACAAACTTGAAGATATAGTTGTACGTTTTTATGAACTTGAAAAGCTTGTTAATGACCCTGAAATTATAAAAGACCAAAACAAATGGCGTGAACTTATGAAAGAACATGCAAGTTTAAAGGAACTTGTAGATACTTATCTTGAATATAAGTCTTATAAAGAGGCATATGCTGAAGCTAAAGAATTACTTGAAGAAAGTAACGATGAAGACCTTAGAACTCTTGCAAAAGACGAGATAAAAGAAACCGGTGCTTTAATCGAAGATTTCGAAGAAAAGCTTAAAATTTTATTGTTACCAACTGACCCGAACGATGAGAAAAACGTTATTGTTGAGGTTCGTGGAGGTGCTGGTGGTGATGAGGCTGCTCTTTTTGCTGCTGATTTGTTTAGAATGTATAGCCGTTTTGCGGAACGCCAAAAATGGAAAACGGAATTGATTGATATAAATAGTACTGATGCTGGTGGTGTAAAAGAAGTTTCTTTTCTTATAAAAGGTAAGGGTGCATACTCTAGACTGAAATATGAAAGTGGTGTACATCGTGTTCAACGTGTTCCTGCAACAGAAAGCTCTGGGCGTATTCACACATCAACTGTTACTGTTGCTGTTTTACCTGAAGTTGAAGATGTAGAAGTTGAAATAAACGACAACGATGTAAGAGTTGACGTTTTCCGTTCATCAGGTAACGGAGGTCAATCTGTAAACACTACTGATAGTGCTGTTAGACTTACACATATGCCGACAGGTATTGTAGTTTCTTGTCAAGATGAAAAATCTCAACTTAAAAATAAAGAAAAAGCCTTTAAGGTGCTTCGTGCAAAAATATACGATTTAGAACTTGCAAAACAACACAAAGAACTTGCTGATGACAGACGTTCTCAAGTTGGTACTGGCGATAGATCTGAACGTATTAGAACCTATAACTTCCCACAGGGACGTGTTTCAGACCACAGAGTGCAACTTACATTGCACAAAATTGATGCTATACTTGACGGTGATTTAGACGAGATAATGGATACTCTTATAACATCTGACCAAGCTGAGAAATTAAAATCTATTGGATAAAATAAGGAGGTTTTTATGTTTAATCATTATGTTTCATGGAGTTTCAAAGAAGATGTAAACAAGGCTCAAGCTTTTGGCGAAATTCAAGACGCTCTTTATTGTTTAAACGATATTATTGAAGGTATAGTTGAACTTAAATTTATCAAAACTTTAAAAACTAGCACTTGTGATGTTGCTCTTATATCTAGTTTTGATAATAAAAATGCTTATGAAGCTTATGCTATACACCCAAAGCATTTAGAAGCAGTAGAAATTATAAAAAAATATTTGACTTCAAGACATTGTATTGATTTTTAGCTTAACATATTAATAGAACCTAGCTTAATGCAAAAATGGGCTATATCAAAACTCACTAAATTGAGTTTCGATATAGCCCATTATTAATTTTCTATAGACTTTCCTAACTAAATATTAACGTTTTTCATAAACTTATAAATAAGATACGAAACAGAAAATACAATAATACCTTTGAAAATATTAAATGGTGCAATAGAAAATAATAAAAATTCTCCCATAGTATCAATAAATGGTATAATAGCTCCACCCATAGCAACAAAAGTATCTGTTGTAGTGTTAAAAGCTAATGCAAAAGCTGGTAAAAGCACAAAATAATTCATAATACAAGCTACTACTGTTGTTAAAAGAACACTTATAACAGCACCTATAACAAATCTTTTTGCTGATTTTTCTTTTCTAAACATAATCCCTATGGGAATAACCATAGTTGCCCCCATAATAAAGTTAGCAAACTCTCCAACTCCTGCTGTTTTAGAACCTTCTATTAAAAATGATAAAAGATTTTTCACCAACTGAATAACAATAGCAGGTAACGGCCCCATTACTAAAGCTGCGAATACTGCTGGTGTATCAGCAACATCAATCTCTAAAAAGGACGGAAAAATAGGAAGTGGAATGGATAGTAAACTAAGCCCAAATGCCAACGCCGATAACATGGCTACCCTAACCATCATTTGCGTATTTCTACTACTTGTGTGACGTGATTTTGTTTGTTCTGCAGTGCTCATAAAACACCCTCCTTAAAATAATTTAATTTTAAGTCAAAAACTACTCCAAAGTTAACATTATTAAAAATTATGTCAAAATAGTCATAAAAATATAAAAAAGCCTCGAAAAATACGAGGCTTAGCTTTAAACAATGTTTTTTAACTTCTCTCATCCAGACTGTACTGTCGGTACTGGAATTACACCAGTTCAGTTTTGATAAATCGCAACTCGCGGACTTTAACCGCCGGTAAGGAATTACACCTTGCCCCGAAGTAAATATTTAACTATATTTATATTTTATCATAACTTCATAGATAATGCAACCCTTTCTTTTTTCTCGTCAATGCCAATAACTTTAACTTTAACTATATCACCAACAGCTACAACATCTGATGGGTGTTTTACATATTTATCTGAAAGTTCTGAAACATGAACAAGCCCGTCATGGTGAACTCCTATATCTACAAAACAGCCAAAATCTATAACATTTCTAACTGTTCCTTGAAGCTCCATGCCAATTTTTAAATCTTTTAAATCTAATATATCACTTTTAAGTATCGATTGTGGCATATCTTCTCTTGGGTCACGTCCTGGCTTGTTAAGTTCATTTATAATATCTATAATTGTTGGTTCACCAACTTCTAAACTTTCAGCAAGTTTTTTAGTATTGATTTTTTTAGTATCAATCTTAATTTTATTTTCTTTAATATCTTCTAAGGCATAGCCTAAATCTTTTAAAATAGCCTCTGCTATATTATAACTTTCAGGGTGAACTCCTGTGTTATCAAGAGGATTTTTACCTTCTCTTATTCTAAGGAAACCTGCACATTGCTCAAAGGCTTTTGGACCAAGCTTTGCAACTTTTAAAATTTCTTTTCTAGTTTTAAACTCACCTTTTTCATCTCTATAAGTTTCTATATTTTTTGCAACTGACTTTGAGACACCTGCAACATAGGATAAAAGTGACGTAGATGCTGTATTTATGTCTACACCAACAGAGTTTACGCAATCCTCAACAACCCCACCTAAAGTTTCTGTAAGACGTTTTTGGTTCATGTCATGTTGGTATTGTCCAACTCCAATAGATTTAGGGTCTATTTTTACAAGTTCAGCCATAGGGTCTTGTAATCTACGCCCAATAGAAACTGCCGAACGTAGTGCCACATCATAATCAGGAAATTCCTCTGCTCCAAGCTTAGAAGCCGAATAGACTGACGCACCTGCTTCATTGACAATACAATATTGCAACTTAACCTTTTGCTCTTTTATCATCTTTACAACTACTGCTTCTGTTTCACGACTTGCAGTGCCGTTTCCAATTGCACATAGTGTAACTTTATGCGTATTTATTAACTTCACAAGCTTTTTTATAGTATCATCAACTTTATTATGCGGCATAGTTGGATATACAACACCTGTATCCAAAACTCTACCATAACTATTTATAACGGCAACTTTACAACCTGTTCTAAAACCTGGGTCAAGAGCTAAAACCACTTGGTTCGCAATAGGTGGTTGTAAAATCAATTGCTTCAAATTCACACCAAAGAGCTTTATAGCCGATTCTTGTGCATTTTCCGTTAACTCATTTCTAATCTCACGTTCAATAGATGGTGCAATAAGTCTTTTATAACTATCTTCAATAGCCATATGTATATAGCTACTTGTTGTACTATTTTTTATAACAACACTTCTACTTATTATATCAACAACTTGTTCGTTTTCCACTTCAAGCTTTACAGATAAAACTTTTTCATTTTCCCCACGATTAATAGCTAAAACTCTATGCCCAGCTATTTTACTTACTTTTTCAAAAAAGTCACTATACATATCAAAAACAGTGTCTTCTTTTACTGTTTTGCTTGTTACTATCATGGCATTGTTAAAAGTATAAATTCTTATCTTTTTTCTTATATCTGCATCATCAGATACTTTTTCAGCAATTATATCTAAAGCACCATTTATAGCATCTTCTGATGTTTCAACACCTTTTTCTTCACTAATAAAACGCTCTGCAACCACAACAATATCATCAGTAGTTTTCTGTTCAAAAATAAGGTTAGCAAGTTCCTCCAAGCCTTTTTCTTTGGCAATGGTTGCCCTTGTTCGTCTTTTAGGTCTAAAAGGTCTATATATATCGTCTATTTCTGTTTGAGTTTTTGCATTTATTATACTTTTTTCTATTTCTGGCGTTAAAAGCTCTAAGTCATTTATAAGCTTTATAGTAGTTTCTTTCTTTTCTTCTAAATTTGTTAAATATACAAATCTATCATTAAGCTCTCTTAGAACTTGGTCGTCCATTGAACCTGTTAACTCTTTTCTATATCTTGCAATAAAAGGAATCGTATTCCCCTCACCAATTAACTCAATAATGTTGTTTACATACTCAAGTTTAACTTTAAATTCATCGCTTAAAACCTTATTAATATAGCTCTTTTTATCCATTTGTATATCTCCATTTTATTATTATATTATATAAATAATTATACCACACATTCCTATCAAAAACAATAAAAGGGCTGTACCTAACATTACAGCCCTCTTAAAGTTAAATTTATTTATATTATTTACTTTTACAACTACACTCACATTCACAAGCAAGTTCTAGTTTATATTGTAGAAGCATTTGCATTTTAGAAATATCTATAATAGTATTTCTTACACATTCATTTATTTTACATAAATCATCAACACATTCAGCTATATCAATAGCCGTTAAAATCTTCTCACCCTCAGCATCTAAAATCTTTGCAATTCCTTTTTCTTCAAGAGCAATGCTTTGTATCACCTCAGCAATAGCCTCCTCTTTTGTAACCTTGCAATTATTATAACTGGACATATATACTCCTTGATTTTTTTAATCATTTTATTATATGCTTAGTATAAAAATATGTTCCGACTTTTATTTATATCAGCATACTATTTTTACAACAGTAGAAATTGAATAGGTCTTATAAACGATAAGCGATTGTACGAAGAAATAGTGTATCTACAACAGTAGAAATTGAATAGGTCTTATAAACTGGAGTGAAAACACCGGAAGACTTGTATCTACAACAGTAGAAATTGAATAGGTCTTATAAACCTAACAACTAAAGACACAAGAACCAAAGTATCTACAACAGTAGAAATTGAATAGGTCTTATAAACTTTATCCCACCTGAATATAATCACGAATCTACAACAGTAGAAATTGAATAGGTCTTATAAACACTATACATTAACATTCACCTCCGTTTATCTACAACAGTAGAAATTGAATAGGTCTTATAAACTAAAGCAGATATATCAACACAACTTGAATCTACAACAGTAGAAATTGAATAGGTCTTATAAACTTAAAGGGTTTACGGAAGTTACAGTTCATCTACAACAGTAGAAATTGAATAGGTCTTATAAACGAAATATCCGTAAGTGAATTAGTTGGATCTACAACAGTAGAAATTGAATAGGTCTTATAAACAGCCGTTTTCTTGCTCTTTAGGGGCTTTATCTACAACAGTAGAAATTGAATAGGTCTTATAAACTAATCAAATACAACACTGACTGGAATGGATCTACAACAGTAGAAATTGAATAGGTCTTATAAACCATTTTTATAATAACTTTCGTTTTCCTATCTACAACAGTAGAAATTGAATAGGTCTTATAAACTAAACGCTTTAACTTGTTATGTTTACGGATCTACAACAGTAGAAATTGAATAGGTCTTATAAACCGGAAGATGCTAACAACATCGTTTACGAATCTACAACAGTAGAAATTGAATAGGTCTTATAAACGAAAATCATATAGCAGGGTATGTTGATATCTACAACAGTAGAAATTGAATAGGTCTTATAAACATTTAATGAATCTACATCGTCAAGTATCTACAACAGTAGAAATTGAATAGGTCTTATAAACTCTAACCTAGTTACTATCTTACAATAAAACTTTAAAGTTTAGCCTAATATTTATTAAAAGTCAACAATTTTTCACGTTCATAAGACCTCTCTAACATAATTATACTACATTAAGACCTAGGTTTGCAACTATTTTATAATAATTAAATCACTTTCCTCATTTTTTGCGTAACCAAACCTAGTAATCTTACAGTTTTTTGACATATTGAATATTATAACACTATCCTCTTGAGAAAACTGTTTTTCAAACTTATTTGTAATGTCTACCACAATATTGTTTAAAACACGTTCGCTATTATCTATTTGATATACAGAATACTGCATTCTAAAGCCATACTTTTTTATATATTTGTTAAATCTAGTTCTAAGCTTATCGTTAGAAATATCATAACTTATAATTATCATAATCTTCACTCCAATTCAAAAACAGGAAACTCTTTAGTATTCTTTCCTTTCATAAAAAACCTATAATATGTTTGTATGTATAAGAAAATTTCATCTTTATACTCAAGTATTGTTTCCATATAAAAAGCTACATACTTTGAGGAATTTTTATACTCTAAAACATATCTTTTGTTAAAAACTTTAAAATCTTCTTCTTTACATTGCCCTAAGTTTATTGCCTTTCTAAGCTTTAAATCTATTATTGGTCTAAAAGGCTCTATTATATCACATACTAAAGATTTTCTCATATAAAAAGCTCTATGTAACACACCATAATATGTATCAAAACCAAAAACTTGTAAAATAGAATCAATAAAATTAAATAATAAATTATATCCTATGTCAAGAGATGCATTTACAAAATCATTTTTTATCCTCGGTTTTCTTCCGTTCCATTTTGTATTATTAAAAATATTTGAAAAATATAGTCTAGCACACAACCCCTCAATACCAATAACCTGATAATAGTCTAAATCTTCACATTGTAATTTCAAAATGTGTTCATCTAAGGACTTTATATTACTCTTTAACTTAGGGGATTTATTTCTTATACTATTCAAAGCAACTCTTTGGTTGTGGATTTTATTTATAACGATTTGTGTACCTATATAGTTTTCATCATATCCATACTGGTATTTTCTAAGAATAGTATTACCCTCCATTCTAGTCCCAATCACTTCATATAATTTAAAAGAACTATTCATCATACATATTGCAAACCCAAATTTCTTGGCATTCTTGATTAATCCACTAGTTATACTAACTTCACCAACTATAAACAAAATAAACAATCTATAACAAGTAGATTGATGTTTTGTAACATTGTTTTTATCTTTTATGACTACATTATCATTTTTAAAAGACAATTTATCACCTTGGTTAGTAAAAAGAAACAATACTTGTTTTTTTGAAAAATCCTTTGTACTTAGCATTACACCCCTCCTCTGTCACATGATGCTTCATAAATACAATTTTTACATTTAGACTTGTTTGATTGTATGAAACTCTCTATACTAAAACTTTTCATATCCTTTACAAGTTTTTCAAACTTTTCAAACATAACCACATCTTCTTCAGGTTTTTTTACAACATAGCTTTTGTTATCAATCACGCTATATAATTTTAAGGTTTTAACTTTATATCCCATTTCCAAAAGTGCAAAATATTGGGCGTAAATTTGAAAAACATAACCATCATATATAGTTTTGATTTTTCTTTTTCGTTCTATTAGCTCTCCTTTACTTTCATCAAATATATCAATCTTACCAACAAGACCATATTCCTCGCAAAACACATCTAAACTTGTATGCACACCCTTTTTAGTGGAATATTTGTTAGTATCTATGGTAGTATGAGTATTTGTTCCGTTTATCTGTTTTTCACATTGAAACAACATATTGTTCATACTAGCATACACGTTGTGGAAATAAATAGATATAGGACAAAACAAAAAATCATTTAGTTGACTTATCAAAATAAAATCTTCCACAACATCACCCTAACTATTGTTTTTGAGCAAAGGCAAGCCACTCTTTATTAGACATAGCAAGTTTGACCTTACCAAGACTTTCATCTTCAGTATTTCTAATTTTATCGATAACCCATAAACCTTTTCTTGCTATGTTATAAGCGCCGTTTGCATCAGCATCTATAGGTAGTGAAGCATCAGCCTTTCTACTATCATAAAATTTTCCATTACTATTTTTTACAGGTGAAACCAAATAGTCTATATCAGTACCTGTTACACTATTTCTCATTTGTAATGTAAGTTTCAACAAATTAATAAACTCTTTGTAAAACTCTTTGGTAGTTTGAGATAAAATTTCATCTTTAAAATCTTTACCTTTTGGCAAAACATCTACTTTAAACTTTTCAAATAGATTATCAAATTCCTCTGTTAAGTTCACTTCTTTGCTTGTCCACATACTATTATTATCTTTGTCACGATATGTTAAAACTCTTGTGTCATATGAACAAATAGTCCATTTTTCTTTTGTACCTTCTGCCTTTTTAGTAAATTTGCTATAATCTATATCAAATTCGTAAATTTTTTCTTGCTCATTATATCCTATGCTATCAAAATTTGAAACAAGTTTTTTAGAGGCATCCACACTTTCATATTTTAAATATAAAAAGTTAACAAATCCTGTTGTCGGGTCGATTTTACTTGTATTCCAAGCTGGGACATAATATAAAAATCCACTTTGCTTACCAAGTTTCTTAAAACTTTCAAACTGGTTACTTAACTGATAGGCATTTAAAAGTCCACCTTTTGCTTCTGGATATTCCTTTTTATCAACCATGTAGTTAAGTTTAGATATCAACATTTTTTCAAACTTTTGATAAACTTGTTTTTCAACTTTAAATCTACCATTTTTAAAACCAAAGTTCAAATCTTCAAGTACAATAATAGCATTATACTCTTTCATAAGATCTGTTATCTTGTGAATAACTTGAGATAAATATCCTTCTTTAAGCTCTTTGATGTTTTCGATATTCTTCCAGTTTTTACGTGCAACATCACGACCCTTTTCTTTTTCATCGAGTAACTTGTGATAATCAACTTTATAGGTAGTATTGTTAAATTGATTTTCTATAATGTTAAAAGACTCTTGTTTTACAATTTCTCCCTTTGGGTTTATAACTGAAACATATAAAAGATGTCGCTCACCTCTATCTATACCTATCACATAAACATCTTCATCAGTGTATTTCAACATAGTGTTGACACTTTTGTTTATGTTGCTTTCTCCAATAGCTTTGAAGTTCAGAGCTATTGGTACATGAAACTGAAACTTATCAACTGTATATCGTCTATCTTTTATTATGTCATAATCAAATACACTTTCCGATTTTGGATTTAAAGCGTTTTTATTTTTAATACTTTCATTTTTTGGATGTGTCGGTCTTTCTAAACTTATACTCTTTTTACGGTAAAACATTTCCGCCTCACCATTTAGCTTATAAACCACATCATTCAAATTTCTATCATCAAAAAGCATTTTCCAATACAAAGTATGTAAGTTAGGTGTACCTTTACTATAAGGTGAAAAATCCTTGTTATAAATTTTAAACAAGTATATCTTACCCTCATCTATAAGAGAATTTATATAATCTTCTGGTATATGTCTAAAGTTAACCTTATAGCCTTGGGATTCAACTTCTTTATAAAAGAAACTTAAATCTTCATAAGTATCTGTATCAGAAAAGTTAAAATCAAAATTTTTATAATCTTTGTGCTTTGATATACAATACTTAAAATAGTCTATAAGATTATGACAATCTTCGATATTAAAGTTACTACCTTTTTTATGCGTACCCATGGCATATTTTTCAAGTAGTTCATTACTTGGGTTATACTCATCCTTGCCTTTTTTACTTAAAAATACTTTCGGTAACATTTTGTTTGCTCCGGGGAGTAGTTTATACATCATTTTCTCATATGAATTTTCTGAAGAAACTTCAAAATCTTCACTCATAACATCTCTATGGTTTTTATCCATTATACATAAATAATACAAATCATCTTTTTTTAATAAAGTACAAGTATTATCTTTCTCCTTGTTTAGGTCCCAACCTGCAAGTAAAGTAGAATTGTTAAAATTAAGTTTAATCTTCTCCTTAGAATAATTTTTTTTCGTAGCAAAGTTTCGTACTTTATTATATAGAGGTGTAACTGTATCTATGTTGTTTAACAAACTAGATAACTCAAAGTAAAAGCTTTCATCTTTTTCGGCCTCATCATCACTACCACTGAGCAGTTTAATGAATCTTTGTAAATCTTTCACACTATCAAGATATAACTTGATTTTATCTATAATCACATCTTTGTTTTTACTTAAGTTATCACAATTTTCAATTTGTCTTTGCAACTCAGTATAGTTATCATTTATAATATCTATAAAACATTTATCTAAATTTTTAAAATTTATAAAGTAATCGCAAATGTTCTCGCTACTTTCTTCTAAAACTTCAAGACTATATTTTTCAACACAATTATTTAAAAACTTTATGCTATAACTTTTCTCTTTTTTGAGGTTTTTTTCTTTTTCATCGTCATATGACTTTGTGTTAAATCTCTTTTTGCCATTATAATTTTCGTCATAACTATAACTTATCCCCTTGTTTATAGTCTGCCAATCTCCATATACTTTTTTAGAAACTTCAGTAATGCTCAAATCATTTTTTATATAAACTTTGCTTAAGTCATATTCCTTTATATTCTTATAAAATTCTTTTATACCATTTCTATTAACGGGATTTATTACATTATTTTTTAAATAAATATTGAATGTGTTTACAGATTCTATTACTTCATCAAAGCTCTCAAAATTATCTTGGATAAAAGATAAACTGATAGAATCGCTTAAAATTTGTTTATACAAAGGTTTAAGCTTTGGTATACGTTCTTTTTTATCTACTTTCTGATTATATAAGTTTATATATTCATTTAGTCCTTGAACCTTTTTACCATTTTCAAGAGAATACCCTCCTAAAATTTGATTATACTTATCTATACCACTTTGGTTTAAAACAGAGTTAAAACCCTCAAGTTCAAAATAGTCCTTTAGCCTTTTTTTAACTAAGAAAAAATCAAAATCATTTTCTAAAGTTCTTATCTCATCATTTAACTTCAACAAAACTAAGTTGTTAAAAATTTTCAAATTATCAATATACTTCGGTAGATTTTGATGAACAATTCTGTAAGCAATAGATGTAGATATTTCTTGGTCACTATACATATTTTCACGATTTTCATTAAATCCCGTAAAATAGGTAGTGAATTTTTTAAATTTATTTATAAGTTCTAACTTTTCTTTGTCACCATCATAAATATCAGGTAGCAATTTTGTAATTAGCTCCTTTTTAAAAAGATGTTCATACTCCTTTTGCAATTTCACACAATCAATTACTTCTTTTCTTAAATCTGTTTTAACTTTATCAAATTTCTTCTCATTTTTTTCATAACTATTATAAATTTCATAAAATTCTGTAACTCTACTAAGCTTACCATCACTTAAAGATTTCTCAATAAAAACTTTATGTTATTCATCAATAATTTTTTTCATCTCAACATAGTCTTCTGCTCTTGTTTCATCTTCAGAAATAAACCCTTTTTCTTCTATGTTTTCAAGTGTTTTCCCTATTGGCACTAACTCAAACCGCAAAGTTTTCGCCAGTTTGTACTTATTAATAAAATCATCATATATTTTTTCCATATGTAACCTACTTTCCTTAACTTTTTTTGTAAATTAATTTTAACATATCAAGTCATAAAATACAATATATTATAAATCTATACATAAAAAAGCAATTTAATTGTGTTTTCTACAACTAAATTGCTTAATAATATTTTATTACATATCTTCTTTTTTCTTTCGCTTCTTCACAGCCTCAGTTAGAATAAATTCTATTTGACCATTTATAGATCTAAAGTCATCTTCAGCCCACTGATTAAGTTCAACCCATAAACTTTTAGAAATTCTAAGAGGTATTTGCTTTTTTTCCTTTGATACATTTTTAGGCGTATCTTTTTTTGTATCAGCCACTAATAAATTGAACCACTATTTACAATGGGCTGTGTATCCTTATTCGAGCATAAAACAACTAACAAGTTAGAAACCATTTGAGCTTTACGTTCTTCATCTAAATCCACAATTTCCTTTTCGCTAAGTTGCTCAAGTGCCATATCAACCATACTAACTGCACCGTTAACTATTTGAGTTCTTGCATCAACAATTGCTTTTGCTTGTTGTCTTTGAAGCATAGCACTTGCTATCTCCACAGCATAAGCAAGATGAGAAATACGAGCCTCAACTATTTCTATACCTGCAACTTCCACCTTTTCGCTTAACATATCTTTAAGTATTTTTGAAATCTCCACCGTACTACCTCTAAGTGTCTTTTCGTCATCATTTTCATCAGAAACATCATATGGGTAGGTTCTAGCCACATTTCTTATAACACCGTCACTTTGCATAGATAAGTATTCTTTATAATTTTCAACATTAAATACTGCTTTGTACGGGTCAACAACTTTCCATATAACAACTACACCTATTTCAACAGGATTACCGTCTGCGTCATTAACCTTTTGTCGCTCATTTGCTAAAGTAAGTTCTTTAAGAGAAATATATTTTCTATACTTGTTGTATACTTGTTTAGTATTTTCAACTTCTACCTTGTCAAAATCAACACCTACTTCAGATATACAAAAAGGATTAACATGGTAAAATCCATTTTCACTTATTGTTCCATAATACTTACCAAATAAAGTCAAAACCCTAGCTTGATTAGGCTTTACAATCTTAAAACCACACAATAAAACTATAAATATTATGCAGTATATAATATAAGATATTATACTAAAGGCAACTAAAGCACCATTATATTCAACTACTTGCTCTCCAACAGGTGTTTCTGGAACTGCTCCAGGCGACGCTATATTTATGCATAATACAAGCAATGCCGTAGCTACAAAAAATGATATTATTAACAACAGTAATACCTTTGCACCATTTTTCTTTGTAATATATTTATTCATAGATTTACCTCCATCTATTTTGATATTAATATGATATCATATTAATATCATATTGTCAATGTTCATTTTTACAGACAGAACTTAATGAACCCCTATAACTTGCTTGTTTAAATTTCCTTACAGCAATTCACAACAAAATACTTTCTATTATATAATTTAAAACATGCATTCCTTTCCTTGTAACGACAAGTCTTTCTTTTGTGTCTATAACTAACCCCTCATCAATGAAATTACTATATTTTTCTTTATATTTATTATCAAATAAGCTCTTAAACCTACTTTCATAATCTATTTTACTTATACCCTCACACATTCTAAGCCCTAAAAAAATAAATTCTTCTTCTACTTCCTCAATGCTTAAACTTTCAAACTCTCTACCTAAATCCCCTTTTAAGTACACATCAAAATCTGATGTGTTAGAGTATCTTGTATTTCCTACTTTGCTATGAGCATTTAGCCCAAACCCATAATAATCACTTAACTTCCAATATATTTTATTATGTTCACATTGGTACCCACTTTTTGCATAGTTAGAAACCTCATATCTTTTATAACCATTGTCTTGCAAAATCTCTACACATATTTCATTAAATTTAACGTACAAATCCTCATCAGGCATTTTAATTTCCCCTTTTGAAAGTTGTTTGTGAAATTCTGTATTTTCTTCTATAATAAGAGAATATGCCGAAATGTGTTCAGGATTTAAACTTATAACTTCATTTAGAGTATTTACCCAATCAATTTCTTTTTGGCTTGGCAAATTGTACATTAAATCAACATTTATGTTGTTAAACCCTATTTCACGAGATAAATTATACACTTCTTTAAACTTTGCAAAGTTATGCACTCTACCAATTTTCTTTAGTATGTCATCATCATGGCTTTGTAGCCCAAAACTTAGACGGTTTACTCCAAGTCCATAAAGAGTTTTCAAATATTCATAATCAACTGTTTCAGGATTAACCTCAACTGTAAACTCTATATCTTTTATACAGTCCTTTTCCTTTATGGCTAATACAACGGTAGTAAGTAGTTCCTTTGGTATAGCCGTAGGCGTACCACCACCTATAAATATACTTGTAGCTTTGCCTTTTATTTTTGTATTTTTAATTTCTTTACATAAAACTTCAGTGTATTTTTCCATTTTGTCATTATAATTACTAAAAGATACAAAATCACAATAATTACATTTTGATAAACAAAAAGGGATATGTATATATATTCCTAACCTCTCCATAATTACCTCTTAAAAAATAAGGGACTGTAAAGAAATTCGAGAAGTGAATTTTTTACAGTCCCTTTTTGGGTTTAAAGAAATGGAAAATTTTCAAGGAAGTACGAAAAATCAAGCTTTGCCGTGTATATATAAATACACAAAAAGTTTTTATTTTTCGTATCTGACGCAGAAAAAAGTCATTTCTTTACAGCCCCCTCTTAGCCTAATCATCTAGTTTTAAAACACTCATAAATGCACTTTGTGGTAACTCAACATTACCTATCTGACGCATTCTCTTTTTACCTTCTTTTTGCTTTTCAAGAAGTTTACGTTTACGTGAAATATCACCACCGTAACATTTTGCAAGTACATCTTTTCTCATAGCTCGTACTGTTTCACGAGCAATAATTTTATTACCAATACTTGCTTGTATAGGTACTTCAAACATATGTCTTGGTATTTCTTCTTTAAGCTTTTCAGCCATTTTCTTACCACGTTCATAGGCTGAGGATCTATGCACAATAAAAGATAGTGCATCTACAACTTCTCTGTTAACTTGCATATCAAGTTTAACTAAATCACTCTTTTCATAGCCTTTTAGCTCATAGTCAAAAGATGCATATCCACGACTTCTTGATTTTAGAACATCAAAGAAATCATAAATAATCTCATTAAGTGGTATAATATATTCAAGTTTAGCACGAGTTTCCTCAAAATATTCCATAGAAATATATTCTCCACGTCTATTTTGACATAGTTCCATAATTGAGCCTATAAACTCTGTTGGAAGTATAATTTCAGCCTTTACAACCGGTTCTTCCATATAGTCTATAAGTGTCAAGTCTGGCAAATCTGCTGGATTTGATAAATTAATCAAAGAACCATCAGTCATATAGACTTTATAAATAACACTTGGTGCTGTTGTTACTAAATCAAGGTTAAACTCACGTTCTAGTCTTTCTTGAATAATCTCAAGATGCAATAGCCCTAAAAATCCACATCTAAAACCAAAGCCAAGTGCGGCACTTGTTTCAGCTTCAAACTGTAATGAGGCATCATTAAGTTGTAGCTTTTCAAGAGCTTCACGCAAATCACCATATTTAGCACCATCTGCTGGGAACAAACCACAATAAACCATAGGATTTACTTTTTTATATCCTGGAAAAGGTGTGTCTGTACCTCCAACTGCATTTGTTACAGTATCGCCAATTTGTGTATCTCTAACATTTTTAATACTTGCTGTAAAATAGCCAACATCACCAGCATGAAGCCCATCATTTGCCATAAATCTACCTGGGGCAAAAAAACCTGTTTCAACGATTTCATAAACAGTATCCGTTTGCATCATACGAACCTTATCGCCTTTTTTCATAGAGCCATCAAATATTCTAACAAAAACAATTATTCCTTTATATTGGTCAAAAAAGCAATCAAATATCAAAGAACGTAGTGGTTTTGTCACGTCACCATTTGGTGCTGGTATTTGTTTTATTATGGTTTCAAAAACCTTATCAATATTGAGGTTGGTTTTAGCACTTATAAAGGGAGCCTCATCAGCAGGTATACCTATAACATCTTCAATTTGATTTACAACACGCTCTGGGTCTGCACTAGGCAAATCTATTTTATTAATTACTGGTGCAACTTCAAGGTCGTTATCTATTGCAAGATATACATTCGCTAAAGTTTGTGCTTCTACACCTTGTGCTGCATCTACAACAAGAAGTGCCCCTTCACAAGCGGCAAGACTTCTCGAAACTTCGTAGTTAAAATCAACATGACCTGGTGTATCAATAAGGTTGAAAACATACTCATCGCCGTTCTCAGCTTTATGAATAAGTCTAACGGCTTGTGCCTTTATCGTTATACCACGCTCACGCTCCAAGTCCATATTATCAAGAACTTGATTACTCATTTCACGTTCAGTTAAAAGCCCCGTCTGCTGAATAAGTCTATCAGCAAGGGTACTTTTACCGTGATCTATATGTGCAACTATACAAAAGTTTCTTATATTTTTCTGTCTATCATTTACATTAGACATTTAGTTCCTCCAACTACTACGCTTCTTCAACTTCTCCCGCACTTTTGCTTTCTTGATTGGCTTTTACAGCCATCGTTGAACCTGCCATTTCTTCTGCTTTTTTATAATCTGCCTCGGCTTGTTCTTTGTTTTCTAAAGCTTCATTACAAAGAGCTCTACTCTTATATAAGTTAGCATTTTTAGGTTGAAGTTCAAGAGCTTTATTTATATCGCTTATTGCTCTGTTGTATTCTTTCATATCATACAAGCATTGAATTCTTTGTGAAATAAATATAGGATTTTTAGGCTGTACATTTATACAGAAGTTATAATCTTGTAATGCCTTATCAAATTCTTCTAACTGCTTATAAGCAACAGCTCTACCTATAAAAGCTTCTAAGAATTTATCATTTGTAAAGTCAATTACATGTGTATAAATATCAATAGCACCATTTATATCTTCTTTGCCCTTTAAAACACTTGCTTTAAGCATATGAATTCTTGGGTCATCTTCTTTTACACCAATTGCTTGATCGCAAATATCCAAACACTTATCATATTCTTTTTTAGACGCAAACAGACTTGCATAGTTTAAGTAATTTTCCATAAGATTAGGGTTTAACTCAATAGCTTTTTTATAACCTTCTTCTGCTTCTTCTAATCTGTCTAGTCTTGAATAAACAATTGCTCTATCAGCAATAGCTGGTGCAAAATCTGGCTCCATCTCAAGTGCTTTATCAAAATACTCTAAAGCCTTTTCTAATTCACCTTCTTGTAGACTTGTCCAACCAAGTGTGTAAACCCATACTGCCTTATCTGGTTCTTCTTCATGGAATTTTCCATAAGCTTCATATGCCTTATCAAATTGTTTTGCTAAAACAGCAGCTCTTGCACGTCTTTCAAGTAAAGCTCTATCAGTAGGACGACCTTTCAAAGCTTCTTCATAGTCATTTAAAGCTAATTCAAAACGGTTTATTGCCATATAGATATTACCTCTATCAAAGTAAAGTAAAGCAACATTTGGACTAATTGTAATTGCCGTTTGAATATGAGCAAAGGCTCTGTTTATATCTTTAATACCAAAGAAAATTCTTGCTAAATTATGGTGTGTTGCTACGTTTCTAGGGTCTTGCTTTAAAACACCACTGTAATACATAACAGCTGTTTCAAGATTTTTATCATTTTGTGCTAAATATCCATGCATAAACAATACATCTGGATTTTCTGGATGTTTATCAAGAAGCTCATTAAAAATAACTAAAGCTTCATCTTTTTTATCATAGCTAATAAGTATCTTTCCTTTGTTAAGCAAACCTTTGATATGATTAGGATTAAGAGATAAAACTTTGTTAAAGTCCGATTCAGCACTTACTAAGTCTTTTTGTGCATGGTAAACTACACCACGTTCTAAATAAGCATTAGCAAATTCTTTATCAATTTCTATGGCCTTATTATATAGTTTAATGGCATCATCAAATCTATTTCCTTTTTTAAACACATTACCAAAATGTAAAAAAGCAAGTTTATTTTTCTTATCTTGGGAAACAACTTTATCCAAATCCATAGCCGCTCTTTGTAAATCATTAGCTTCATAATATGCAATACCTCTGTTTAAAAGTGAAGGTACATGCTTATCGTCGAATTTCAATGCTTTTGTGTATTCTTTTATAGCCATAGCATTACCATCTTTTAAATCATGGTGATTATCGTATACTTTACCTTTATAAAAATATGCTTCAACATTTTCATTATCAAGTTCCAAAACTTTATCAAAAAGTTCTAGTGCATCTTTAAATTCATCATCTTCAAATAGTGCAATACCTTTATTTAATAAAGCATCAACATTTTCAGGCTGACTTTCTAATACTTCATCAAAAACCTTAATAGCCTCGTCAATGTTATCTTCTTTTAAGAGTTCAATTCCCTTTTTAAGTTCTTCCATTTCTTACCTCCGTTATTGTGTAGATTTTTTATATTTAACTTATTATTTTACTTAGTTTCTTTTCTAAACATATCAAATTCCGATACTTCATTGTCTAGTTTTATTTTAATAATTTGTTTTGGGTGTGGTGCTGATTCAATCAATTCATTATCAGTGTTATACATATCACCTACAACAAATTTAAGATTTTCTCCGTTGCTTCTAAAAATTTCTACTTCTTCACCTTTAACAAACTTATTTCTCTGTTCAATTATAGCATATCCTGTTTCTTTATCATAGCTTTTAACCATAGCACAGAAATCATAATTTCTAATATAGCTGTTATTAGTGTAAATTTGTTCTTCTCCACTTGGTCTACCAAAGTAGAAGCCCGTCGTAAAATCACGATGACTAGATTTTCTAATTTCCTCCATGTAGTAATCTTTACGGCCTTCATAGTAACTAGGACTTTTTAAATAATCATCAATTGCTTGTCTATATGTTCTAACAACTGCACCTACATAATATGCAGTTTTCATACGTCCTTCAATTTTCAAAGAATTTATGCCACATTCTATAATATCAGGTATATTTTCAAGCATACATAAATCTTTAGAATTATAAATATATGTGCCTCGCTCATCTTCATAAACTGGCATATATTCATTTGGTCTAGTTTCTTCAACAAGGTTATACTTCCATCTACAAGGGTGAGAACACTCCCCCTTATTAGCATCACGATTTGTCATGTAGTTTGAAAGCAAACACCTACCTGAGTAAGATATGCACATAGCACCATGTATAAAAGCCTCTATATCAAAGCTTTTCGGCATCTCATCAGATATAACCTTAATATCCTTAGCACTAAGCTCCCTTGCAACAACGACTCTTGACGCACCAAGTTTTTCCCACATTTTCACACTGTGAACATTTGTAGTGTTTGCCTGTGTAGATATATGAATTTCCATATCTGGTAATATCTCTCTAACAAAAGAGAATATACCCATATCTGATACAATAACAGCATCAACATTCAACTTATCTAAATCAACCAAATATTCTTTAAGCCCATCAAAATCATCATTATGTGCAAAAATATTCAAGGTTACATATACTTTTTTGTTAAGGTTATGAGCAAACTTTACCCCTTCTTCCATATCTTCATAAGTAAAGTTCTTTGCCTTAGCACGTAGTCCATATTTACTTCCACCTATATAAACTGCATCAGCCCCATAAGTCAAAGCAATTTTCAATTTTTCTAAATCACCTGCCGGAGCAAGTAGTTCAAGCTTTCTTTTCATTATACTTCCTTTTATTTATATTTTAATATTATTCCTTTACAGCAATTAATACTCCATCAGCTATGGGAATAATTGAACTTGTATATTCCTTTGAATTTGTAATAATTTTTAAAAATTCATTCATTCTTCTATGTATTGTTCTTTGTCTTCTTTCTACTTCTTTTATATCTTTTACTATATTCCCATCTTGAAACAAATCATCAGCTATAAGCGTACCACTTTTTTCAAGTAACATAGTTATACTTTGCAACATATTTATATATTGCCCTTTACCAGCATCAAGAAAAATCAAATCATACTTTTTATTTTCCTTAACTAAGTTTTCTAAAACCTCAATAGCATCACCCTCAATTAAAGTTATCTTTTGGTCAAATCCTAACTTTTCAAAATTAACCTTTGCTTTTTCTATCATCTTAGGGTATCTATCAATTGTTGTTATGTGGCAATCTTCAACTTGACTAGCCATAAGCATTGCCGAAAAACCAACGGCACAACCAATTTCTAAAATATTTTTGGGTCTTTTCATCTTAACTAAGGTAGATATAAAAGACGCCGTTTCTTTGTCTATTATAGGTAAATCAACTTCATAGGCATACTTTTGAAGTTCACCAAGGTCCCCCTTTGCATAGGGCTGAAGTTCATTAATATAATCAACTATTTCTTTTTTTACAATATGTGATTCCATTTTAATTACTTTCTAATATATTTGTCCATACTCCTCTTTAGCTTGTAAAAACTCATCATAATTAGATGTAAAGAAGTGTTCTCCTGTTGTTTCATCTTTTAATACAAAATACAAATAATCACTTCCACTAGGTTCTAAAACAGCTTTTATACTAGCTTCACCGGGGTTTGATATAGGGCCAATAGGTAGCCCTGAATATTTATATGTATTATAGGGTGAGTCAACTTCAAGATCCTCGTATGTTATAACATCTCGGCGTTTACCAAGTGCATACTGTACTGTTGAACACATTTGCAGTGGCATATTTGCCTCTAATCTATTATATATTACGTCAGAAACAGTGTTTCGTTCCGTTGCTATCACAACTTCACTTTCTACAATCGATGCCATTGTTACAACTTGGTCAACTGTAAGCCCTTTTTGAGTTGCTAACTCATCATAACTAGAATAATATATTTCCTCAAACCTCACAAGCATTTTATTAATAATTTGCTCCGATGTAGAGTTTGCATAAATTCTATATGTATCTGGGAAAAGATATCCTTCCAATCGGTTTTCTCTTTCAGGTACATCTGTTAGAAAAGCAAAATCAAAAGTACCAGTATTTGCGATTTCAATAAACTCATCTGCATCAACAATTTCTAATTCTTCTAAATAATCAGCTATGCCTGTAAGCGTCATGCCTTCAGTAATTGTTATAGTGACTTCTTCAGCTAAATCATCATTATCCTTATATAGTTCATTCATTATTTCATTTGTTGACATATTAGCATTTAAACGGTATTCGCCTTCTTTTACTTCATATCCCCTTGTGCCGAACATAATGTTTTCAATCGTTAAATACAAACTTGATTGTATTATACCGTTTTCCTCTAAAGTTTTACTTACATCACTCATAGGAGTATCTTTGTTTAAAGTAAGTACATACTCTTTATCTATACCTACACTATCTGTTGAAAACATTCTACCTACATTGAAATAATAAGTAGTAAAATAATATATAGCAAAAATAATCGCAAGTGTAAATACTATGTTAAATATATTATCAAAAACTCCAAAAAAAGTTTCAACACCTCTTTTTATTCTATTTTTTCTGTTTTTATCCATTATATTACCTCAATAAGCTTAATACTATAATTATATATGTTTTTTATGTTTTATTCAAGAAAAAATCAATATTTAACTAAATAAACTACAAATCGCTTTCTTATATACTGCCTTAACTTTTTGATAATTAAGTTCTTTACCATAGGTTTCAGCCATTACACCCGAGTTAACTTCTAAAACTTTAAACTCTCCATTATATTCAACTATATCTACTGAGCAGAAATTAATTTTTATCACATCGGCTACTGTAATAGCAAGATCACTTAATTCCTTTTTCACACTACTATCGTATACTTCAAAAAAATCACCAAATTTAGTTAAATTATGAAAATTAGATAGTTTTATTTTTTCATCTTTTTCCAAAACAATATTTTTTATATCCTCTTCAAGATTTTCTGTATCAATGGATTTTTCTATGCAAAGTTCTTCAACTGTAAGAACTCCATTTCCAAATACTTCCTTTATTTTTTTACCATATATGACTTGAACTTCTCCATTTAAAACAATTATACGATATTCAACATTTATACTAACTTTAGGAGATATTGCAGCCATATAAGAAAATTCAAACAACTTACTTAAAGCCGATTTCACTTCAAACAAATTTTTACAGACATATATGTTTTTTCCACAAGTCCCACGATTTTCCTTTACAAACACTATTCCATTTCCTAATTTTAAAATGTCATTAAAATATTCATCATTAAAATTTGTATAGTCTTTTGCGAAAATCGGTATATGTCTAACACATTCGATATCAAAACTATTTAAAAGTTCAAAGGTCGCAACTTTGTCATTGCAAATGTCTGCAGAGGCATAGTTATTATTAGGAAATTTAAAACCTGCTATATACTCAACTTGTCCATTTTTTTCTAATCTTAAAATCCATTTGTCAGAAACAGGCACTAAGTTTATATTTTCTTCTTCACATATTTCCAAAACTGAATTGTATAATACACTATAATTACTCATAATAAATTACTTATAATAAAATAGTCATTTATGATAAACAACTATAAATTTTCCTTTCTTACTTTTACCAATGCATTTCTTAAAATAAAATCTCCCAAAGCCACGGACAGTAACTACATCTTCTTCTTGCAGTTCCTTAGAAAAATTTTTCACAACACTATGGTTAATCAACACTTTTTCTTTTTCTATAAGTTCCTTTGCTACACTTCTTGATGAATTTGTAACAGTAGCAACAAAATTATCAATTCTTAAAGATGAAACTGTTGTTCTTATCTCCTCTTTTTCACTACTTTTAATTTTAGGAATTTCATAGGCTTCTTTAATTGCAATTTTACGCCTACCAATATAGGTTAAATTCTCGACTATATACCTGCCGATTTCTTCTTTGCATATTATATAAGCTTTACCCTCATCTAAAAGAATATCTCCTATTTTTTCACGTTTAACACCAAGTCCAACAACCGAACCTAAAACTTCTCTATGAGTAAGTTCGTCTTGAAACTTATTTATTGAAACTTCAATGTATTTAAAGTTCTTATAGCTTTCTTGATAACTAGGAGTAAAAACTAAAACTCCTCTGTCAAAATCTCCATTATAACCACCATAAATTTCTACATCAATATCATAGGTATTGTTTTTTAATACTCTATACACCTTTGAAATAAAAACCATATTGTAAAAATCTGTACATATAGAATACTGTTTTTTATCACACCTCAAAAAAACATCATAAATTTTTCTAAAATTTATGATATCTATTTCATCTCCCTCAAAAAAGGGTAAAGTTTTATAATAGGCTTTAGTAACATTACTCAAATCATTTCCTCAATATATCACTTTAAGGGGCTGTAAAGAAATTATAAAACAATTCTTTTTACAGCCCCTTTTTTTGCTGTATTTTTTCTAAATACAGAATTTTATTAACTAAAAAATAAGGTCAACAACCACAATTGCAATTTGTGCAACTATGTGAATAAAAAAGTAAGCAATAATCGGTGATATATCTACAACCATACCTGGACCACCAAGAGGTGATTTATACACCATTTTTTTTATAGGTGTCATAATAGGACTTATAATTCCATCTATAAAAGTTGCTATACTGTTATTTCCTGGAACTACCCAAGAAAGCAAAGCTCTAATAATTATTGCAAAAACTAAAACTCTTTCGAAAATCGAAATCGCTTCTATCAACAAAACGCCAATATTCATACTTCTTTAGCACCTACATTCTATTTGATGAGTAATTGATTTTTCCAAAAGTAGCCTTTGAACTGCTACTTAACTCTTGCATCATAGAATCATCAATGGCAACATTTGATGGTGCAAGCAAGAAAATCTTTTCCTCATGAACTGATAATCTTTTAAGTTCTCCATTTACAGCACGAGCTGCCCCTGATAAAAGATCAATAAGTCTTTGACCAAGCTCATCTTCTACATCTTCCATAGAAATGATAATTGGATTATTATTTTTCATACTATCTATAATAACTAAGCAATCTTCAAAAGAATCTGGTTTTTGTAAAACAATAGTATAATCACGTTTTTGTGCTTTAGGTTGTGTATCCATTCTTATACCATTAACAAGCAAAGCCTCTTTATCATTATTATTTTCATAATATCTTTCATCTTGGAAAAATTCGTCTTCATTTTCATCATAGGACTCCTGATCAAAATCTCCATCATATGTGTTCATCTCTATGTCTTCATCACTTCTAAATAAATCTTTAAATGCTCCAATTCCCATATTATTCCTCCTGTATATTTTTCCCAAAAACACTTGTCCCAACTCTTACAAAGTTTGCGCCATTTTTTATAGCTAAAGCATAATCGTTACTCATCCCCATAGATAAGTATAACTCACTACTATTATCTATTAAATTTGCACAAATGTCAAGTAGTATAGCATACATTTTTTGATACAAGGATTCGACATTTTGTATATCATCCAAAATAGGCAATATAGTCATAAGCCCTACAACCCTTATATTATCAAGTTTATCTATACTTTCAAAGACCTTTTTAACTTCTTTTTCTTCAAAACCAAATTTGTTAAAATCTTTACCAATATTCACTTGTAGAAAAATATTTGTTACAATATCTCTCTTTTTACTCTCCTTGTCGATGATTTCTGCAAGTTCTATCGAGTCAACACTATGAATATATTTTACTTTACCAATAACATACTTAACTTTATTTTTTTGTAAATGTCCGATAAAATGCCAATCAATCTTATATTTCTCTAAAGCCTCAACTTTCGGTAACAACTCTTGTACTTTATTTTCGCCAAAATCTTTAACACCATTTTTAGCTAAAAACTCAATTTTTTCTATACTATTATTCTTTGAAACAGCAACTAAACATACGTCTTTACTAGAGTTTATTTCCTTTTTAGCTTCTTCAATATTCAATTTAACATCATTATAATTTTTCAAAATATATCCATATTCACTCATTAATATACTAATTCTCCATCATTTATTACCGTAGCATCTTCAACTATTATGTCATATTGTCTAATATTTGTGTTTTCATCTTCAGGCAAAATAGTATAACTTGTAGATGTGCCTAAACTCTCATCAATAAAAATTTCTCTAAAGGTCGCAATCCCAGAGTTAACAACTAAAACACCATTTATCGCCACAGGTGTGCCGATTTGGAACTGCTCCTCACTATCCACGTCTTTAAGTAAAATATCACCCTTTGCAAGATTAGTATTTTCTTCTAAAATAACAACATATCCCTCTTTAACAGATTCTCTATATACGTCTACTAAAATTTTCTCAACACTACCATCTGCCTTACTAAAGTAAACAAAACTTGTTGAGCCTGCTTGATTTTCTTCATAATGTACAAAATCTTCTTTTATCCTCAAAGTTTCTTTTTGTGTGATTGAGCTTGTAGGGATTTTATAACCATAATATTCACTTAATGAAGTTTTGATTTTTGTACTTCGAATGTCTAAAAAGTCTTGTACATTTGAGTACATTTCAAAAATTACTAAACTTTCACTTTCCCCCGAGATAATCTGATGAATTTTACTATTATATTCCTTATATTCATAGCCATTATAAACATATATCTCTTTTTTGTTTCCTTCGATTAAATTTTCAGTTGTTATTTGTTCATTGTCTACATAACTTGCTATATACCATACATTACTTTCAACAATTTTAAAAACTGCATCACCTTGACTTACTGTATATGTATTAGATTTTAAAATATTTTCATTGCCGATTGTTATGTCATTTTCCGTTATTGTTGAAAAATCCTGTGTAGAATAATTACTCTCATAGCCATCTACACTATATGACACTATCCCACTATTTTCTGCAAACATAAATTCTCTTGACTTTGCAATATTTTCATTATATTTATCCATATCAAAATCTTCAGAACTTGTAAGCAAAAAGTTATTTCTAAGCCCAACCGTATATTCTATACTATCTTTTAGTGCATAAAAATCAGAAAAATTACTATAATTTCTATTTTTAATTTTACTTGTAATTGTATCGTTAAGATTTTTCACATATTCTGAATTTCCATTAAAATTTCTAAGTAACGAGGAAACTGTTATGTTCTCATCTTCAATTTGTTGCATAGCCTCTTCCATATACAAAGCACCTTCTTCATCAGTTAAATAGGCTATTTCACTGCCTTTAGCTACCCTTTCACCCTCAAGTGCTTCATAAACAAATTCACCGTCGCTACTTGCGTTGTATACCCTTTCTTCCCTTATAACTAAAGCATCTATCTCCTTTGGAACACTTAACTCACCAAAAACAACATCTGCAGTAGCAACTGCACTTTCAAGATTTTTCATAGAAGATATAGCAAACCACAAAATAAATACAAGAATAACACCTATAACTAAGTAATCACTATACGAAGTACTTTGTCGTTGGTGTATTGTTTTATTATTATTTTTACTATTATTTTTTCCAGTCGAAACATGCCCACTACTTCCACCATTTTGGGTATTATTCTTCTTACCTTTAGGCTTAGATGTATGCTTAACATTTCTTTGTCCTTGTTTCGAATTTAAATTTTTATTATTTCTATTATTATCTCTATCCACTTATTCACCCTAACATATTTTAAAGTTTCGCACATATCTTATATAAAGGAGGTGCAACTGTGACTAAACTTATTATATCAATTATTACAATTTTTTTCAACATTTCTATGTTCATTTTTCCATACCAAATTATAGAAGGTACAAAAAATGGTTTATCTATATGGATAAACAACGTTTTACCTGTTGTTTTTCCTTTTATTGTTTTAAATAACGTCTTGCAAAAAACTTTCGCCTTAGATATACTACCAAACTTTGTTTTTAAGCCACTTTCATATATTTTAGGCATATCAATACAAAGTGCAAAAAATTATCTTCTAGCTATAATTTCAGGCTATCCTCTAGGAGCAAAACTTGCAAGTGATTTATACAATAGCAAAAGTATAACTAATGATGAATTTTTAAAAATTATTAGATTTTTCAACAATGCTAGTCCTATTTTCATACTTGGAACTGTTGGTGCTTCCTTTTTAGGCAACATAAACATTGGTATTTTTTTATACATAGTACATATTTTGTCATCAATGATTATAGGTATTCTATTACCTACACCACAAACATCAAAAACAGACTTTAAAAACACATCTTTTTTACATAATAGCAATACTACGTCAAAAGACTCTCTCGGAAACATTATTACATCATCAATAATTGATGGTTTTTTTACTACAATAAACATTGGTGCTTTCATTGTTTTTTTCTCGTTTGTTTCAAAAACTGTGGAAACTAGCAACTTACTTAGGGGTTTTAACCCCTTACTTAATATAATACCTAAAGAAATATTCACAGGGCTTATACTTGGAATTTTAGAAATGACAAATGGTATATATATTATTTCCAGTGGTTCTATAAATGAATTTTCCCTTGCTATTATATCATTTCTAATAGGTTTTGGAGGATTATCCATTACAATGCAATCCCTTAGTTTTATGAATGTAAACAGAAAAATTTTTACAGACTATATAAAATATAAATTATTACATGGTATATTAGCAAGTATTATAACTTTGTTTTTAATAAAGTTCTTTTACCCACTAAGTGTTCAAACTATAAAGTTCGAACCAAACATTCGAGAAACTGCTATAAAACGTTATCTTGATACAAGTTTTATAGCGGACAACTTAGAAATACACCCACTTTTAACTATGTTTCTTTTATCTTTTATGTTTACTGTTCTAATTTTGGGAAGTTCACTAAAAATGCATAAAAATATGAAAAAAGGGCTGTAATTTTTTTTATTAGCCCTTTATTGTTTATTACTTTTTAACTACAGAAATTACATCATCAGCAATTTTATCAAACTCTTCCTTAGACGCTAAATCAGTTAAAGTTGCCGTTGTTACACCAACCTTTATAGCAAAATGTAATTTTTCTTCATCATTCTTACAATTTATATCTGCCATTATAAATCCAGCAAGTACAGAATCCCCACATCCTACAGCATTTTCAACATCAATTTCTTTTTGAACAGCTTCATAAACATCATTGTCAGTTACAAGATATCCACCTTTAGAACCACATGTTACTAAAACATTTTTAGCACCTAAACTTTGCAACTCTCTTGCATACTTTAAAGTATCTTCTTCATTTTCAATTTTTGTTTCAAAATAATCACTAAGTTCTCTTAAATTTGGCTTCACTAAAAAAGGCTTAAACTTAAGGCAGTTTAAAAGCTCCTTACCTTTAAAGTCAAGTATAATCTTAAGTTCTTTATCTTTTACAGCTTCTAAAATTTCTTCATAAAAATACTCACAACCACGTGGTGCAGAACCCGCTATAACAAAGTAACTATTTTTTTCTATATGTAAAATTCTCTCTAAAAGTTCTTCAAAATGACTTCTATCAATAGGAGCTATACTACTATCAAGTTCTATATCTGTTTTCTTTATTTTAACATTCATTCTTGTATTATGTGGAATTTCTATAAAGTTTTGAGATATACCCTTTCTAGTAAACTGACTTCTTATAAAGTCACCAGTAAAACCTCCTAAAAATCCAAAAGCCGTAGAGTTATAGGAAAAATTTCTAAGTGCTTTACTAACGTTTATACCTTTTCCCCCTACAAAAAAGTCCGTTTCTGTTAACTCGTTAACTCCCCCTACAATATCACTTTTACATCTAACTACATAATCAACTGACGGATTAAACGTAACTGTATATATTTGATTACTCATAGCTTCCTCCTTAAAATTTTTTATTTATCAACATCAGGGTTTATTTTTTTTAACACCCTAACAAAAATGTACGATGACAACATAAAATATACACCTACTGAAACTACAATAAGAATCGGTATATAATAGGTTAAAAATATTATTAAAAATAAAAGAGCTATCAAGGCAATAGTGCTAAAAATATATTTGTTTCCGACAATAAAAGCCATTTTAACACTGTTAATATTGCTGTTTTCAAATCTTGAAATTAAAGGATACAAATACAATGTTACAATAAATAGTTGGGACATATAAATTATCTGTAAGCAAATCACAACATAACTTAGAAAACTGTTGTTGTAAAATCCTGATATCCTAAGAATAAATATACCAACTAAAACTATTGCCCAGACTAACGTAAAAATAATATTCAAAACCAATGTTTGCTTTAAATTATTACGAAACTGCGTAAAATAATCACTAAAAATTGATACATCTTTATCCATAGCTTTTTTTGTAAATATGTAATAACAAGAAGCTGTTGATGTTCCCATGGTTACTATCGGTATTGATGTTATTGTCCAAAGAATAGATAGTATAAAAACATCTCCTATTGCATCGCAAATTTTAAAAACAATACCATCATAACTAAAAAAATCTTTCATAACTAATCCTGTTTCCTAAACTGAGCCCTTTTTTCATAAATATCCTCTGATATTTCAGATAACTGATGTAAAACATCAGCCGTTTGTTCCTCAAAAATCTCACTTGCTTTTGCTGATTCCTCTTGAGTTTTTGTAGCTTGTTCTACGATCTCATTTATGTAATCTCTAACATGCTTGTCTACTTCTGCCATTTTGTTATCTACATAAGCAAACATTTCTTCATAGTAATCATCTATAATATTTTCATGTTTTTCAACGTCAAAAGAAATCTGCTCCATAGCTCTTTTATGTATTTCGCTTTCACTTACTAAAAATTCTGCTCGACGTTCAGCTTGTTCCATCTCATATTTAGCTTCTTCTTTAGCGTGACGTATAATATCATCTTTTCTCTTTAAAATATCTCTTGTACTTTGAACAACATTTGGATATGTTTCAATCAAGTCACCTAAAAGCTCTCTAATTTCTTCGTAAGTTTCTTCATTAAATACAATTTTAGATTTACTAAAAACTGCTCTTTCACAGTTTTCAAATAAATTTGAAACCATATTCAGTTTATCATCAAATTCATTCATCATATGTTTTACCTTCCTATACTTTTTAATACTTGTTGAGATACCATGTTCTCAACGTTTTTAGACGTGCTATACATATCACGAACTAAAGTCGAACTGATATAGCTACATTCTATACTACATGGAATAAACAATGTTTCAACATCACCTAATTTTTTTATACCATGTGCCATGTCAATTTCTAATTGAAAATCAAGAGAATTTCTAAGACCTTTAACAATAAAGTCAATATCGTTATTTTTACAATAGTCAAACAACAAACCTTTGAATGTAACGACTTTTATATTGTCATAATCTTTAAAAACTTCTTCAATTACTTGAAGTCTTTTTTCTAAACTCCAAAAATGCTTTTTATTACTATTATCTAAAACGGCTACATATAAAAAATCCACTATATTAGCAGCTCTTTTTATTACATCTTCATGACCTATATGAATAGGGTCAAAACTTCCTGGGTAAATTGCACTAATCATAATCTTTACTCATTTCTATAAAAATATATATCAAAACTTTTAAACTTTTTCTCTCTATATAAAGTTAAATCATTAACATATTTTAACTCTATTTCATCATCTTTTGCCACTTCAACTACAACTATGCCTTTTTTATTTAAAAGGTTTTTATCCATAATTCTACCAAGTGCTATATTATGCAAATCCTTATTATAAGGCGGGTCTAAATATATTACATCATAGGTTTCTGTGCTATTTTCTAAAAATGTAACAAAATCCTTATTTATAATTTTAGCCTTTTCTTCAAATTTAGCTTTTTTTACGTTTTTCGTTATAACATTTATTGCTTCTTTTGAGTTATCTAGAAAAATACAACTTTTAGAGCCTCGACTGAGAGCCTCTAGCCCAATTGCACCACTACCAGCAAAAAGGTCTAAAAAACTTTTATCCACTAAATCAAAAGCTAAAATATTAAAAACTGTTTCTTTAACTCTGTTTAGTGTAGGTCTTGTATTTTCTCCCTCTAAAGTAAAAAGCTTCATTCCTCGTCTTTGTCCTGAAATAATATTAATATCTATGCACTCCTTATTTATACGTTACTTTATACAGATTTACTGCACTATTTAATATATTTATGGTAACCACTAAAAACTTGCTTATTTAAATTTTCTTGTAAACTGAAAACAAATTGAGTTTTAGAGGCTATCTTATATACATTATACATTTTTTACAAGCAAATGTAAACAAATTATAGAATAATTTCCTTATTAAAATTATTTTTATATATATCAAGATTTTCTATAAACTGACTTTTTTCGTCACTATCCAAGTAATTATCAGATGTATTGACTTTTTCAACAACTTCTTGAACCTCTTGTAAAATATTTATATCCGTAAATAAATTGGCAATTTTAAACTCTGGCAAACCATGTTGACGCACTCCAAAAAAGTCACCCTGCCCTCTAAGTTCTAGGTCTTTTTCAGCTATAACAAAACCATCTCCTGAATTTGTCATAATCTTCAGTCTCTTAGTTGTATTTTCGTTTTTGCTATCAGAAATCAAAATACAATAAGATTTATCACTGCCACGACCTACACGTCCTCTTAATTGATGTAGCTGTGAAAGTCCAAAGCGTTCTGCATTTAAAATTAACATAATCGTACTATTTGGTACATTTATACCAACTTCAATAACCGTTGTAGATACTAAAACATTTATTTTGTTACTTGAAAATCTATCCATTAAATCATCTTTTTCACTTTGTTTCATCTTACCATGTAAACACTCAACTTCAAAATCTCGGAAAACTTTTTTAAGTTCATCTGTATAAGCTACAACAGATTTAAGCTTAGTTTCTTCGCTTTCATCAATTAAAGGACATACTACATAGCATTGCTTTTTGTCTATTAACGCTTTTTCCATAAATGCATAAATACGCTCTAAGTAACTTGAGTTAACATAAATCGTTTCAATTTCCTTTCTATTAGGAGGTAATTCATCTATAACAGAAACATTTAAATCTCCATATAAAATAAGTCCTAGTGTTCTTGGTATAGGTGTCGCCGTCATAACAAGGGTATGAGGACTATCGCCCTTTTCCGTTAAATTCATACGTTGTTTTACTCCAAAACGATGCTGTTCATCAGTTATAACAAGTCCAATGTTTCTATAAACAGCCTTTTTTTGAATAACTGCATTTGTACCTATTATAATTTGTCCACTATTTGCACTTATCTCCCTATATATTTCCTTTTTTTCTGACATTTTCAAGCTTCCTGATAATAAAATCACTTCTATACCAAGCTTCGAAAACACTTCTTTAAAACTATAATAATGTTGTTTAGCTAAAACCTCCGTAGGTGCCATCATAACGCTTTGATAACCATTTTTACACATAATATAACAAGCTACCATAGCAATTGCCGTTTTACCTGAACCTACATCACCTTGTACAAGGCGATTCATAGCAAATCCACTATTAAAATCCTTTTTTATATCTTCTAAAACTCTATTTTGTGCCTTTGTGAGCCTATATGGAAACAAGTCCAATATAGGCTTATCTAAAGTCCTTATATTTCCTATGCTTGTTGGCTTTTCACTTATATTTTTTATAGTTAGCAAACTACACTGCATCATGAAAAGTTCTTCAAAAACAAATCTTCTTCTAGCTTTAAAAAAACTTTCATCATTTTCTGGAAAATGTATATTTTTAATAGCATAATCCTTAGAAACTAAGTCATAATCAGTTCTAATTTTTTTTGGAAACAAATCAACTATGTCCGTAATATTTTCAAGGGCATTAAAAACTATTTTTCTAAATACTTTTTGGCTTAAACTTTTGCCTAAACTATATATAGGTATAATTCTATTAGTGTTTATCTTCACTTCTTTACTCAAAAGTTCTATATCAGGAGAAAACATAGTCATTTTACCTGACTCTTCTCTACAATTTCCGACAAAAACATATTTCTCAAAAGGAGATATATTGTTTTTAATATAGGGTCTATTAAACCATATAACTTTTATACTCCCACTTTCGTCATATATACGACCTGTGGTAATGTGTGTTTTACGTCTTATGCTAGTTAAATTTTCCTTAATATAACCTTCTATAACGTTCACTTCATCAGTTTCAACATTTCTAACTAAAACCACATTGCTCCTGTCCTCATAAGTTCTAGGTAAAAAATTAATTAAATCATTCACGCTGTAAATGGAATATTTATCTAATGTATTATAGGTTTTTTCACCTACAAACCTTACATTTTTAACACTATCTGTTAAATTCATAGTTCACCTTGTCAATTTTTCTTCCACTAAAAAATTCTGTATTTTCGAAGAAACTAATAAATAAAGCTTTGCTTTCTGCTCAATCAGAAGGTGCGAATAAAATATGAAAGAAAAAAATCATGGTATTTCAACGTAAACAAAAATATTTGGAAACGTTGCAAAAGAAAAACGAAACTTTCATACTTTTGGCAAACGCAGGAAAGCCATTGTTTTGCTATGAAAATGGATCTTTCTGCATTTTGCAATGAAGCCATTTGTCTAACTTTAATTTTTGTGTAGTATAATTTTTTTCTAACCTTTTCAACACCTTGCCTTTATTATGCGTCATAATCAGTCTTTTCATCACTTGCGTTACACTTATATCTCTATGATAAAAGGGCTATAAAGAAAACTATATTTCTTCACAACCCTTTCATAATTTACTCAACCGATATTAAGAAATAGTAAATAGGTTGTTGCCCTCTTTGTATGTCAACTTCCATTTCACTATATTTACCCTCTAAAGCATCGGCAATTTCCTTTGCCACTTCTTCCGTAGTATCTTCGCCATAATACAAAGTTACAAAAGCTTCATCATCGTCCATCATATCTTCAACAAGCTTAACAGCTCCCTCTACAATATCCTTTGAAGTATTATTAATTTTCTTTTCATTCATAAATAAGAAGTCGCCTTCTTTTATGTCAATACCTTCAACAACTGTATCTCGAACTGCGTGAGTTATCGCACCTGATTTTATGTCTTTAGCATAGCCTCTTAAATTTTCCACTACATCTTCAACATTATCTTCAGGCAAATAGTTGATTAAACAGTTTATACCTTGTGGTATTGTTTTTGTAGGAACTATATAAACATTTTTATCTGTTACAATTTTACTTGCTTGGTCTGCAGCTAAAATTATATTACTATTATTAGGTAATATAATAACATTATCTGCATTAACTTTATCTATAACATTACAAATATCTTCAGCACTAGGATTCATACTTTGTCCACCGGAAACAACGCCATCGCAACCAAGATCTATTAAAATCTCTGATAAGCCTTCTCCTGCCGATACAGAAACAAAACCAATATGCTTAGGTTCACCTTTTGGCTTTGTCCCAGTTTTTTCAAATGCACCACCTGAAAGATTAGAATGTTGCATTCTCATATTTTCAATTTTCAAGTTATCAAGTTGACCAAACTTAACAGCATGTTCTAAAGCTTGACCTGGGTTATTTGTATGTACATGTATTTTAACTATATCTTCATCAGCAACCACTACGATACTGTCACCAATTTTTGATAATTGTTCTTTTAAAGTAGGTTCAACTTCAGGGTTCTCTTTTTCAAGTAGAACAAAAAACTCTGTACAATATCCAAATTCAATATCCTCCGGGTTGATTTGTTCAAAATCTGCACCAACTGTAACACCCTCAGCAACATCTTTACCTTGTTCTAAAACTAAAGTTGTACCAGATTTCATACCTTTTAGCATACCCTCTAAGATACACATATATCCTTTTGCACCGGAGTCAACAACCCCAGCTTGTTTTAAAACAGGTAACATCTCCTGAGTTTTTTCAAGCATTTTATTGCCTTCTTTAACAATCATCTCAAAAAATTCTTCACAGCTATCAACTTCATCTTCAATCTGTGTTGCAACCTTTGCAATATGAGAAGAAATAGTTAAAATTGTTCCTTCTTTAGGTTTCATAACTGCTTTATATGCAGTCTCTTTACTTTTTCTAAAAGCTTCAGCAAAATCAGAAACCTTAGCTACGTCAACACCTTTAAGACCTGATGCAAGTCCTCTAAAAAGTTGAGATACAATAACCCCTGAATTACCTCTAGCTCCACGAAGTGCTCCACTTGAAACAACTTTTGCAGATTCTCCAACTGTGTCCTTTGTTACTTTTTCAAGTTCCTTTGCAGCTGCTAAAAAAGTAAGGGACATATTCGTACCAGTATCGCCATCAGGAACTGGGAACACATTTAATGAGTTTAAAATTTCTTTATTTTTTTCAAGCTCATTTGCTCCTGCTACAATCATATTTTTAAAAATACTATTATCTATATCAATAACTCTACTACTCAAAATCTTCCTCCTAGATATTATGGTTTCTAACTCCGTCTACACATATACAAACATTTGCAACACTTAAACCAAGATTTTCTTCAACCTTATATTTTACCGTACTTGCAACAGAGTCACCAATCGCCGGTATACTTGTGCCATATTCCACAATAATATGAATTGTAATATCTAAAGTATTACCTTCTACAACCTCAACTTTTATACCTTTTGTTAAACTTTCTTTTTTAAGTAAATGAATTAAATCATCTGAAACAGATTTTGCTGCCATACCTACAATACCATAGCATTCTAAGGCTGCCGCCCCTGCTATTTTTGCAACTACTTCCTTTTCGATGCTTATAATTCCATAATCACTTTCTAAATTTATAGCCATGTTTTTCCTCCTTACATAAAACTATATTTTAAATGCATATGCACATTATTATCTAATTTACATTATAACATATTATAGTACAAATAGCAAAACTATTATAAAAAAAATTTTCTTAGAATATCAAAGTTGTTTTAAACAATTTTTTAACTTATCTTGGAATTTTATCAAAAAAATATATAAATTTTAATAAAAACGTTGCAAAGTTATTACTTTTCTGTTATAATACTAATGTTAGTCATGGTAATTAACGAATAAGGAGGTGTCAACCTTATGGCAATATGCTCATACTGTGGAAAAGGTAATCAAACTGGTCGTAAAATTAGTATCACTCGTTCACAAGTTTCTAGACGTTGGAAAAAAACTTGGAAACCTAACATAAAAAAAGTAAAAATTAACGATAATGGTACTCATAAGACTGTTCACATCTGCACTAGATGTATGCGTTCTAACAAAGTTGAACGTGTAGTTTAATTTATTTTAGACTTAAAAGTTAATTATTATAATTTAAAGGGGCTGCGAAGTTATTTTTATAATATCATCGCACCCCCTTTTTAGTTGTAAACGTAAAGCTTAGTTTATCTATCTTTGAATTAAGAAAAAACCTATTAAACAAAAGCATAAACCTATAAATATCGCATATTGAAACAAAATATAGGAAAGCAATATTCCCATACCTATTCCTATAAGCAAAAACCCTATATTTGTATATTTATTATATCTACATGGTCTTTTGGGTTTAAGAGTTTTATTTATAATGAAATTATTTTGCCCTACACGTCCCATATTTCCTCTCCCTTTTTGTATATTATATGAAAGTTTAAGAAAAATATGAAAAAAAACAAGTAAATTAATAATAGTTATTTATTAAACTTTAAAAAAATGTTATAATTATATATGGTGTTGCAATATTAAGATAATATACAAGGAGTATATATGAAATTACCAAAAAATGTAGAGTTTGTTTTAAATACTTTACAAAAAGAAGGTTATGAAGCTTATGTGGTGGGCGGTGCTGTTCGTGATAGCGTTATGAATAAAAATCCTAAAGATTACGACATAACAACAAAGGCAACTCCCCTTGAGATAAAGAATATTTTTAAAAAAACTATTGATACAGGTATAGAGCATGGCACTGTAACTGTTGTTGTGGATTATGAAAATATAGAAGTTACAACTTTTCGTATAGATGGAGAATATGAAAACAACCGAAAACCAAAGGAAGTTACTTTTACAACTTCACTTTATGAAGATTTAGTTAGACGTGATTTTACAATTAATGCTCTTGCCTATAACAATACAGTAGGTTTCGTTGATAAATTTAATGGTTTATCTGACATACAGAACAAACTTATACGTGCTGTTGGTGAAAAAGAGAGACGATTTGTTGAAGATTCTCTTCGTATATATCGTGGAGTACGATTCTCTTGTCAACTAAATTTCAAAATTGAAGAAGAAACCTTACTTGCTATGGATAGTAAAAAAAATCTCACTACATCACTTAGTGTTGAACGTATTCGAGATGAGTTTTTGAAATCTTTAAAGGGTGATTATCCTAAAAATTTGATTTTATATCAAAAACTTGACTTACTTAAATTTTATGACGCTGATTTTTCCACATATTTTAATAATAATCTTAATGAAATCGTTAATAACCTTCAAAAAAACATTGAAAATGAAAATTATAAAGAAGATATAGTTCTACTATCTATTTGCTTTTTATATTATCCTATCGAAGATTTAGATTGCTTCTTTAAAAAATTTAGAATAAAAAATACAGATATAAATTATGTAAAAAACATAATTTTATGTTATAATACTATTTGTCACATTAATTTATCAGAACTTTCTGATATAGAAACTCGTAAGATTTTATGTAAGTATAAAAATTATATAAAATATGCAGTATATTTATATAATTTGAATTTTCCAATATTCGACCTTTTTAAAAAGATAGAACGCAATTTAAAAATGCCTCTTGTTATTAAAGATTTGGATATAAATGGCAAGGATTTAATGGCTTTAAATATTAAAGGTAAAGATATAGGCACAACTTTAGAATTTTTACTTGATGAAGTCCATAAAAATCCTACAATTAACCATAAATCTGTTCTTATAGAACTTATACAAAAAGATGAGTAAATTATATTAATTGGTATTTTATTTATTTAATCAACATAAGTTTTATAGTAACTATTTACGATTTATAAACTAAGAGGTGAAGAAATGAAAACGGCACAAGATTTTGAAAATGAACTTATAGATACCTTTTCTACTTATTATGGAGAAGCTAAATTTAAAGAAAAAATACCTAAAAAAAATTCATACATATTTGAAAACAAGGATAATAGTCAAATAGTTTTAAAAAAAGTTAACTATCCCGATTATCAAATCAATTTTAATAATGACATTTTAAAATCTATTATCGCAAATGATAAAAATATAGTCGAAACTGTTTTTCCAACTATAGATAGTGCATTATATGTTGTTGTAAACGACTTTAAATATATGGCTTTTTCTAATATCTCAACTTTAGATATTGACCTTACGAACAAAGATGATGTAGCAATTTATTTTAAAACTTTGTACTCTCTACATAATTCTTTAAATAATATAGAAATTCCTGATATTGATACAAATATTAAAAATCTCGACATGGATATTGATAATTATGTTGCAAAACTACAAAGCATTAAACGTCAAGTTTCAAATATTAAGAAAAAAAGCGATTTTGACTTTGCTTTTTTAAAGGAATATTCTGAAACTGAAAATTTATGTTTATCTATACAAAGTAAGTTAAGAGAAATTGATGAATATAAAAACAGAAAAATGCAAGTGATTTATAACTATGCTCAAATTAGCAAAAAAGTAGATAACCCCACAGGTGTGGTTAAAACACCTTGTACTTTTACTATCGGTTACTATATGGTTGACCTATGTAAATTTATAACTAAATATTTACGCAAAAATGATATTGAAAATTTGCAAAATCTCGATGAAATACTTAACTCCTATAATACAAATTTCTCTGAAGAGGAAATTGAAATAACTAAACTTTTATTGCAATTTCCTTTTAAGAGAATAAATATTATGCAACAATACTATGATAAAAAACGAGTTTTTGTACCTACTGAAACTCTTAACGCTTTGAAAGAAACTAAACTTTTAAGTAATAAAATTCAATCAATTATTTAGGCAGGTGAATAAATGAGTAAAAATACAAGGAATAATTCAAATAGAAGTAATCCTAAAAGAGAAAATAATCAAAGAAACACCCAAAATAACCAACAAAATATGCAAAACCAAAGACAAAACAATGACAATTTAAGAAATCGTAAAGCAAACGAAAAAAGTGCATTATCTTTAAAAATAACTTATATAGCTATTTTAGTAGTGTTACTTATTATAGCTTTTATTTTCTTTTCATATATGTTAAAAAAAATCACTGATATTTCAGGTATAAATGACCAAAGTGAAAGTGTTCCAACTAACCCTATTTCAACAGAAGAGCAACAAAATGTATCTGATAAAATTAGTAGCGAACCTAGCACAAACTATATTGAGGTTACAGGTTTTGTTAACCAGATAAATAAAAATAGTTTAGTTATTTATGATATATATAACAATACTAATGTTGAAGTTTATGTAGATAATAGCACAACGATTACTGATGCTTATAATAAAAAAATAATTTTTTTAGAAATCGAAATTGGTGACGGTTTTACAGCAACCTATCATAAAGACACAAAGATAGCTAAGACTATCGAAAGTGCTAACGATTACTATGAACACAAAGATATTACAGGTATTACTGTTGATACAGAAAACTCACTTTTAAACGTAAAAGGACGTCAATATAAATATAATTCTCACACTATATTTTCTTATAATGGAGAAAGTTCATCAATCGAAAATATTGATGAAAAAGACACCGTTGATTTAAAAGTAATCGGAGATACTTGCTACTATGTAGCTGTTAATAAACCTCATGGTGGACTTAATCTTGTAAACAAAAGTCATATTGTAAACGGAACCGTAGAGGTTGATACCGATGGTGTTGTTTATTTAAACCAAGTTAGTAGTATAAGCCTTGCTGAAGGCTCTCATAGAGTTGTTATACGAGGGGATAACATCGAACCATACACTTATGATTTTATTGTAAATGGTAACTCATATGCTACTTTAGATTTAAGTATTATTGAGGAGAGAACTTCAGATTTATATATAACTTCAAGTGTATCAGATTACGCTCTTACAGTTAACGGAACAACATACGAAAACTACGAGGCAGTTAGCCCTGTGCAATTACCTTATGGTGAATATACTATCAGTGTTGCAAAAGAAAACTACTATTCTTATGATACTACTGTAACTGTTGATAGCCCAACTACTAATGTAACTATTGAGCTTGAACAAATAAAAACAAATAGCACTATATCAATCGCAACTACACCTGAAGGTGCAATGGTATATATGGATAATAGTTTTATAGGCACTACACCAATTGAACAAGATGTAGAGTATGGCGAACATTCCGTTGTTATATCCCTTGAGGGTTATAAGCAAATCGCTTTTACCGTAGACGCATCTGAAAGTTTACACAAATACAATGTTGTTATGCAACCGTCTGACCACAGTGCAAGTGGCGAAGACACAGATACTAACAACGAATAAATTTATTATAGAGGGACTTGGCAAAATTTTCATAAACCAGCAAGTCCCTTTTTTATAGTATTTGTTCACTGGCAATATTTTAAAATTACGTAATAGTTTTTGCAACGTTGCCAACTATGAAATTGACATACAATTGTTATTATGATAAAATTATTTAGATATATTTAGCATAAAATTGATTAAAACTTACATTTAATATAAAAAAATAGTTTGGAGAAGAAATTTTGGAGATTACTATAAAAAATTTAAAAACATCTTATATAGAAAAAGGCAGCGGAGAGTTCATTTTCATATTACATGGTTGGGGAAGTAAAAAAGAGGTACACCATAATATGATTGAGTTAATGTCAAAAAAATATCGTGTTATAGCCCTTGATTTACCTGGCTTTGGCGAAAGTTCTGAACCTACTACTCCGTGGCAAGTAAGCGATTATGTTGACTTTGTCGAGGAGTTTATTGAACACTTTAAACCTAAAATCGTCAACCTTTTGGGCCATTCCTACGGCGGTAGAATTATTATAAAAATGGCAAGTAAAGATAACTTACCCTTTAAACTTAACAAATTAATTCTTGTAGATAGTGCAGGAATTAAACCAAAACGTACAATGTCATATTACTACAAAGTATATACATACAAAATCGGCAAAAAGTTTTTGTCAACAAATTTACTTATGAAAAACTTTCCTGAACTTTATGAACATTATATATCAAAGGCAGGTTCTTCAGACTACAAACAAGCATCTAGTATTATGAAAAAAACTATGTCTTTATCTGTAAATGAGGACTTGACAAAACATCTTAAGAAAATTAAAGAAGAAACTTTATTAGTTTGGGGTGAAAATGATACTGCTACCCCTCTTTCTGACGGAAAATTAATGAAAAAAGAAATTAAAAATTCTGGGCTTGTTTCTATAAAAAATGCAGGTCATTATTCATTTATCGATCAACAAATGACATTTAATAGTACAATATCTAAATTTTTAGATATTGATGTATAGGAGGTTTAAATAATGAGATTGTATTTGTTTATTTACTACATCACAATGTTTGTACTTATTTTCCTTACATTATTTTCAGCAAAACATCATTTGCAAATTTTTCAACAAAACAGTTATAGAAATGACCGTTATAAAAATCATTTGTCTTCTAATACTAATAAATACAAAATTAATATATTTATGTTTATTGCTAGTATAGCACTATTTGCTTTTTCTACAATTATATTGTTTTGTTCCTTTAAACTAGAGAGCCCTGCTGTTGTCTATGCTTTATTTTGGATTAAAAATATAATAGTTCTTGGGGTTTCTCTCGTTTTAATAACTATCTTTGCTTTAACATATAAAATGTATCAACAAAAGACTATTAAACCTTTAGTTTATACTCCTAGAGTTAACCGATTATGTGCAACACTAACTATTCTATTTATGCTTATCCTAAGTTTATTATTTTTTACAGATTTAGTTTTTAACTTAGATATTTTTCTACTTCTTTTAGCAGCTGCAATTGTACCCTATCTTGTTCTTTTAGCAAATGTAATAAACTCACCTATTGAAAAGCACATTCAAGAAGGCTTTATAAATGATGCTAAAAAAATGTTGAACTCCCATAAAAATCTTATAAAAATAGGTATAACTGGTAGTTACGGTAAAACAAGTGTTAAAAACTATTTAACTGCTTTACTTTCTACTGAATATGAGGTACTGATGACACCTGCAAGTTTTAACACGCCTATGGGAGTTGTTAGAACAATCCGTGAAAATTTACGTGGAACTACTCAAATATTCATTTGTGAAATGGGTGCGAAAGAGTGTCACGATATTAAAGACTTATGCGATATTGTAACACCTGACCATTCAATCGTTACGGCTATTGGTCCTCAACATCTTGAATCTTTTAAAACTGTTGAAAATATAGTTAAAACTAAACTTGATTTAGCAAAATATACAAAAGATGATGGGATCATATTACTTAACTTAGATAGTAAACTAATTTGTGATAACCTACCTACAAAAAAACATTTAACCTATGGTGTTGAGTCCGATTCTAACTACAAGCCATATGATATTATTCAAAGTGTTGAGGGTACAACTTTCACACTAAATGTTGACGATGAAACAGAAACTTTTACCACTAAGCTTATAGGTACTCATAATATCGGTAACTTAGTTTCAGCTATTGTTATGAGTAAAAAACTTGGCATCTCTCTTGAAAAGCTAAAGCATGAAGTTTTAAAAATCCCATCTGTACCACACAGACTTGAACTTAAAAAACATAAGAGTTTTACTATTATAGATGATGCATTTAACTCAAATCCTGAAGGCTCAAGTTATGCCCTCGATGCTCTTAAAATGTTTGATGGATTAAAGATTATTATAACACCTGGTATGATAGAACTTGGAGATATGCAATACAAAGCTAATTTCGATTTTGGTACAAAGATGTCAACAATATGCGATTACATAATTTTAGTTGGTAAAACTCAAACTATCCCTATATCAGATGCATTAAAAGAAAGTAGTTTCCCTAAAGACAATTTATATGTTGCTAGTAGCTTTAAAGAAGGTTATGATTATGCTATGAATATACAAGACAAGAAACATAAGTATATTTTAATAGAAAATGATTTACCCGATAATTATTTAAAATAGTGAGGTTTTATATGAAAATTAATTTAGCTGTATTATTTGGAGGAAAAAGCGTTGAACATGAAATTTCTATAATTTCTGCTGTTCAAGCAATGGAAAATTTAAACAAGGAACTTTATACAATATTTCCTGTATATATTACAAAAAACAACGAAATGTACTATGGTGATGCACTTTTTGATATAAACAATTATAAAAACATTAACTCTCTTTTAGAAAAGTGCGTTTCTGTGGATTTTTCTGTGCAAAAAAATGCCACACTACTACAAAAAACTAAAACAAAGCTTTTTGAGAAAAAAGAAATTTCTATAATAGATGTAGCTATACCTATTGTACATGGAACAAATGTTGAAGACGGAACTTTACAAGGTTATCTGAATATGAAAAACATTGCATATGCAGGTTCTGACCTTTTATCATCTGCCATTGGCATGGATAAGTATGTATCAAAAATTCTACTTAAAAATGCAGGTTTTCCTGTACTTGAAGGTCTTATGTTTGGCTCACTTGACTCAAAAGACTTAAATATAATTATCGAAAAAATTGAAAGGGAATTTTCATATCCTGTTATAGTTAAGCCAATTAATCTTGGCTCAAGTATTGGTATAACCAAAGCTTCTGATAATATTGAGCTTAAAGAAGCACTTGAAGTTGCATATTCGTATGCTTCAAGAATTTTGATTGAACCTGCTGTTGTAAATATAAAAGAAATCAACTGTTCTGTTTTGGGTGATTGTGATGAAGCAATTCCTTCAATTTGTGAAGAACCTGTTTCAGGCGATACTATCCTAAGCTATGAAGATAAATATATAAGTGGTGGAAAAGACGGTGAAAGCTCTGGAATGGCTAGTTTAAAACGTAAAATCCCTGCAGATATTTCTAAAGAAACCGAAGATACAATCAAAGACTTAGCAACTAGAGCCTTTATAAATCTTGGGTTTAGTGGTGTTGTTCGTGTTGATTTCATTATAGACCTTGATACTAATAAGATATATATAAACGAGTTTAACACAATTCCAGGTTCTCTATCTTTTTACTTATGGAAAGAAACAAACCTTGAGTATCATGAACTTTTAGATAAGCTTATTAAACTTGCTCTTAAACGTGCTAGAGTTGAAAATTCAATTACTTATGCTTTTGATACAAATGTATTGTCTAGCACAAGCTTTGGCTCAAAGGGCAGCAAAGGCAAAGCATAAGGAAACGCCAGAAAACTAAAATAATGGCACATTGCAAAAGAAAAACCAAATTTTCATACTTTTGACAAATGCAGACGTTGTTTTGCTATGAAATAATAAGCACTTTTGAAAGGAAATTATGGATAAAAATAAATTAAAAAATATATTAGACTTATTTTTAACTTTTTTAAAAATAGGTAGTTTCACAATTGGTGGCGGATATGCCATGCTCCCTCTTGTTCAAAGTGCAGCTGTTGACGAAAAAAAATGGTGTACTGAAGAAGAAATTATTGATATAATCGCTCTTGCCCAATCTCTACCCGGTATGTTTGTTTGTAACCTTGCATCTACTATCGGTTACAAAATCGCTGGATTTTGGGGGGCTGCTGCAACTTCAATTGCTGTTGTTATGCCATCAATCGTTATAATTAGTGTTTTTGCAAATTTTTATCACGTACTTACAGAACCAGGTATAATAAACGATTTTTTTAATGGTTTGCGATATGGCGTTTACGCTTTAATTTTAATAGCAAGTATACGTCTTTTTAAAAATGCAGTAAGGTGCAAGGAACAGCTGTATTTATATATTTTAGTTTTTATTCTTAATCTAGTGTTTACTATTTCACCTTTTTATTTGTTAGTGTTCGGCTTTTTATCAGGTATATTATACAAACACTATTTTGATAAGGAGGTAGAATAATGAGTATTTTACCTTTACTTCAAATGTGTTTAGTCTTTGCTAAAATTGGTTTAATGAGTTTTGGCGGTGGCTATGCTATGATACCTTTTATACAATATGAAACTGTATCAAGAGGTTGGATGACAAACGAATCAATTTTAGATATGATTGCCGTTTCACAAGTTACTCCAGGACCTATAACTACGAATATGGCAACTTTCGTAGGTTATAGCAACTATGGGTTTTGGGGTGGAATTTTTGCAACTATCGGTGTTACTGTACCACCAATTGTCTTAATTCTTTTAATTACAAGATATGTTTTAGATAAACTAACCCCAAAAGTTAGAGAAAAAGTTTTTTTTGGCTTAAGACCTACTATTTCTGCTCTACTTTTAATTACTGCACTAACTATACCTTTTGCAGATTTTTTTGAGAAAGTTGATTTTAAAAGCTTTACAAGTTTAGTCCAAAATACAGACTATTTTGGAATTATTATATCTGTTATGGCTTATATATCAATTAAAGTTTTTAAAAAGAATTCCATCGGTATTTTAGTACTTTGCGGCCTATCAAATGTTGTGTTTAACTATTTTACTAGATAGAGGTAATTATGGATAAATCCTTTCTTAGAAATTATTATTTAAACTTACGAAAATCACTAAAAAACAAGGAAACCTTAGATGAGAAAATTTTTAGAACCCTTATAAACTCAAGGGAGTATCTTGAAGCTAAAAGTATTTTGATTTATATATCAACATCAATTGAAGTTGATACTATAAAAATAATAAATCAAGCTTTTATAGATAATAAAGCTGTTTATACACCTGTTATCAGCAAAGGCAGAATGGAATTCTATAAAACAGATAGCCTTGATAATCTGACTAAAAATAGTTTTAACATAATGGAAGTTAATCCCTCTATTTGCGAGAAATACAACTATACGCCTTCTGACTTAATTGTCGTACCAGCTCTTGTATATGATAAAGAATTATATAGAATTGGCTATGGTAAAGGGTATTATGATAAATATTTAGAAAATAAAGATTTAATTAAAGTAGGTTTAATATACAATGATTTTTTAGTTGATACAATTCCCTACGCTAGTTATGATGTGCCTGTAAATAAAGTAATCTCTGATAAACTATAAATAGAAACATTGCAAAAGAAAAATCAAGTTTTCATACTTTCGACAAAACCCACAAAGCCGTGGTTTTGCTATGAAAATGTATTTTTCTATATTTTGCATTGAAGCCAAATGGAGTTGTATATAAAACTCGCAAAAAGCGAGATTTTTACAACTCCATTTTTTATTTTCTTATTGGTTAAACCTTATGAACAACGTTGCCAACTATATTCTTGATAATCCTTGTTCAACAGCTTTTTCAGCCACAGCCTTAGCAACTGCACCTGCAACTCTATCATCAAAAGGTGACGGAATAATATATTCTGGTGTAAGTTCGCTTTCTTCTAAGAGTTCAGCCATTGCATAACTTGCTGCAAGATTCATTTCTGAAGTAATATCTGAAGCTCTAACATCAAGAGTACCTCTAAAGATACCAGGGAAAGCTAAAACATTATTTATTTGATTAGGGAAGTCTGAACGACCTGTTGCAACAACTTTTGCCCCTCCTGCTATTGCCACATCAGGCATAATTTCAGGAGTTGGGTTAGCACAAGCAAATATAATTGAATCTTTTGCCATTGTGCTAACATCTTCTTTAGTTATCAAGTTCGGACCTGAAACGCCAATAAATATATCTGCACCAACTAAAACTTCTTGAAGTGTGCCTTTTTCATTATTTGGGTTAGACACTTTAGCAATTTCTTCTTTACTTTCGTTGTTGCCTTCACGACCTACATATACAGCACCTTTTCTATCGCATAAAATTGTATTTTTGGCACCTGCAATACATAAAAGGTTGTTAATACTAGCACCTGCTGCACCTGCTCCAGCTATAACAATTTTCACATCGTCAAAACTTTTACCTACAAGCTTTAATGCGTTTATAAGTCCTGCAAGAGTAACGATTGCAGTACCATGTTGGTCATCATGAAAAATTGGAATATCACATTCAGCTTTTAATCTTTTTTCAATTTCAAAACAACGTGGAGCTGAAATATCTTCAAGGTTTATTCCCCCAAAACTACCTGCAAGTAGTTTAACAGTGTTGACAATATCATCAACTTCTTTTGAACGTATACAAAGAGGCACAGCATCAACATCACCGAACTCTTTAAACAGAACAGCCTTTCCTTCCATAACTGGCATACCTGCTTCAGGTCCAATATCCCCAAGACCTAGCACTGCCGTACCGTCTGTTACAACTGCAATTGTATTCCATCTTCTTGTATATTCATAGGACAAGTTAACGTCTTTTTGAATTTCCTTACAAGGCTCTGCTACACCAGGTGTATAAGCAAAAGATAAATCCTCATTATTATTCACCTTTGTTCTTGAAACTACTTCAATTTTGCCTCTCCACTCTTTGTGTAAACTTAATGCTTTTTCTTTTAAATCCATTATACCATTCTCCTTTTAATAAATAATTTTAAGATTTTTATATATTTAAAGCTATAATACCCTATTTGAAACCTTGATAAAATGTAGAAATTACCTCTATTTAGGGGTGCTTCCAAAAACTGAAGATGCTTACTTACAGTTTACATCAACCTAACATACTTTCTATTTTTTCCTTTTTCGCTTCACGCTCAACGGTTCACGTTCGCTTGTTAAAAAGGTCGCTCAACCTTGTTTCACTTAGAAAATATTTAGTTTGTAAGGCAAAATTCTCTCTTCATCTTTAGAAATTCCTCTTTAGAACCCATCACTTTCCTCGTAAGGAGGTATTTCCTCTGGGGGTTGAGTTTCTGTTTGTGGTGTTGGTTCTGGTGTTGTATCAACACTGCCGCTATTATCAGTGTTAGATCCATTTGCACCTGCATTTGTACCATTGCTATTATCTATATTATTTGAGCCACCACTTTGATCACCATTTGCATTTGCATCTGTATCCGTACCAGTATCAGTTCCATCTTGATTATCTGTTCCTGTATCTGTGTTATCCATATCACCAGATTCAACGTCTATTATACCATCGCCATCTGTATCTATACCATCTACAATGCCATCACCATCTAAATCAATAGCAAATCCTACTGTTTCTTCTTCCTCTTCTTCAGTTGGTTCTACATAATCAGCTGAATGGACAGTACATACATTAAACTGATTTATTTCATATTGTGCATCTTTAACATAACCACTACCCGAATATGAGTCCGGTCTGATAATTCCTATTCTTGAAACTCTTAAGTAATCTGGACAATAAGGGTTGGCTATTTTACCATTTGATGAATCAATAGTAACGGCTTCATGAACCGAACAATAGGTTGTTGGCACAGTACCTTTTATAAAATACTCACTTATAACTCTGCTGCCTCTAGGGTCAGAAGAACATAGTCTACCGGCAAGTTGTCCTGATTCCTGACAAACACTTGCAACTTCAAGATTACTATTTGTTGGGAAAGTAGATGTAACTTCATACCCAAGTGCCGTATGGACTTCTTCCATAACTTTTCGCCATAATCTTTTATGTTCTTCACTTGAAGAAATCATAGCCGTAGAGTTGTCATAGCCCATCCAAACACCACCTGTAAGATAAGGTGTATAACCATAAAAAGCTAAGTCTTTTTTGGACGTTGTAGTACCTGTTTTACCTGCAACAGCCATTCCATTAGAAAATGCTGCTGATGTACCTGTACCACCACCATAAACAACATCATACATCATATCAGTTATAATCCAAGCAGCTTCTTCCTTTATAACTCGTCGTTCTTCTGGTAAATTATCAATTATAAGTTTACCCTCATGATTGTACACTTTAGTATAAAATACTGGTTCATTATACAAACCCTTGTTAGCCATAGCAGCAAAAGCCGCAGTAGTTTCTATGTTTGAAACACCGTCTGTAAGGCCACCTAAAGCTGTTGCAAGGTTTTTATCTGTAACGTAAACACCATTTCTGTCCTCGCCTTCAACAAGAGTTGTAAACCCAAGATTTAGCATATAATCAAAACTTGTTTCAACACCAACAAGTTCCATAGTCTTAACAGCAATAATATTCATAGAATCTCTTACACCTTCACGAAGTGTAGAAAGACCTCTATATCCGTCATACCAGTTAACAAATTCTCCACCATCATATTCATAAGGCACATCATCTAAAACCGTTGCAGCAGTCGCAACAGCTAAGTCAATAGCAGGTAGGAACGCTGATACAATTTTAAATACAGAACCTTGTTGTCTTACACTTTGTGTAGCTCTGTTAAGAGAACGATTTGTAGTTTTTTCACCACGACCACCAGAAATTGCTATAACTTCCCCTGTTGTGTGGTCAATTATAGTAAATGCCGCTTGTGGTTGAGGTATTTTAGAAATAGTTTCATTTATTATTTCCTTATTTTCTCCATACTCAGCCTTAGTATTTGCAATGTAAGTATCACATTCTTCATTATTTCTAAGAAGTGCCGTTTTTTGGAAATGCTCAACATCTCCCGAGCGAGTATCTTTTACAGAATAACCATAAGTTAACTCAACTCTATAATCTGAGGAGTTAAAAAGAGAATCATCTAGCATAGCGGTATCTAGAATACTTTGAGCTGTTAAATCAATTGTTGCATATATCTCAAGACCACCGTTGTAAATCATATCATAACTTTTAGCTTCGGAAAATCCTTGCTCCATTAAGTCAACAACAAGTTCTGAAATAATCTGGTCAACAAAGTAACTGTTGCTTGTTGCTTGTTCCTCAACAACTTGTCGAGATTCTTGTACCCTCGCATAAGCTGGGCCTTGTAAGTCTGCATAAGCCTCATCATATTCGCTTTGAGATATAAAGCCTAAATCAAGCATATAGTCTATTGTAGTTTTTGCTCTAACATAGTTATTCTCTGCACCATTTTCAGTATTTGGAGCATTTGCAACAGGATACTGAGTAATAGACACAATAATTGCACTTTCAGAAATTGTTAAGTCTTTTGCATCTTTTTCAAAATAATAGTTGGCAGCTGTTTGTACGCCATTTAAACCATTACCAAAGGATACAGTGTTAAGGTATAGCTCTAAAATATAATCCTTAGCAGCTTTTTTACTACCAAGTTCTTCTTCTAATTCTTTTTCATATTGAACAGCTAAAAACTGTTCTTGAAGTTTAGTAACAATAGTATTATTTGTAATACCTAAACTATTTTTTATAAGCTGTTGAGTGATTGTACTACCACCCTGTTTTGAGTCTGCAAAAATAGTCTGGTATACCATTCTGAACAAACTCTTGACATCAACGCCACTATGCTCATAAAATCTTTCATCTTCTATGGCAACAGCAGCAAGTCCAACATATTCTGGCAATTCATCTAGCCTTACATAAATTCTATTTTCCTTTGCCTCAAGCCTTGCTATTTCTTCACCAGTATCATCAGAATAAATAATAGATGTATGTACTTGTGGTGAAACAGAAATAGACTCAAGGTCTGGAGCGTTTTCCACAATACCTACATAAATACCTATACCTGCTCCAATTAAAGAAAATCCTATAATAAAAATAAGTGCGAGTATAATCCTAAACAGTATTATACTTGTTTTCGTTCTAGCTTTATTTTTATGTGAATTACTTTTTTTTATCTTTTTTTCATTACTATCTTTTTCAAAATTCATAATTACCTACCTATTAAGCACTAAATTATAAAAAACCCAAATCTAAAAGATTGCTTTCCTACCTATACATTATAACAGATTTTAACGTTAAAAAAAACAAAAAAATTAAATTTGTAACCTTTTTGTAATTATGATAACCTTTAAAACATACAATATACTATGAACTTTCAATGAAAATCTAGGGTTTAGGAGCATAACATGGGTAGAAAAAAAAGAAAGTTAAAAATAAAAAGTCGTAAACGAAAAATAATTAAAAAGGTTTTTGTAATTTACCTTATTATACTTAGTGTTACTATTTTTGCAACTTCTAAAATTATAGATGCCTTTGAAGAAAAAATACAACCTCTTGTTTTCGAACTAGCTAGGGTATATTCTTTAAATTTACTAAATAATCTAATAGCCGACATTATTGAGGAAGAAGTAGTTTCAAAAAACTATACCTCTGAAAATTTTTATTCTTACGAAATAGACAATGAAGGTTATATAACTGTTTTTGAAATAAATAACTTATTGATTAATGATATAACAACAAAAATAAGCAATTCCTTACAAGAAAAACTTATAGATACAACGGAAACAGTTATAACAGTACCCATAGGCGAGATTTTATTTGTAGAATACTTTTCTAATGTTGGACCATCTTATAAATATGGTCTTATACCTATTGGCTATGGTAACGTTGATTATGATACCGAGTTTAACAGCATCGGTATAAATCAAAGTAATTTCAAAGTATATTTAAGAGTAAATGCCGGAATGAAAATTGTCAATCCACTATATGAGAAGGAGTTCACGATATCTAAAGAAGTTGTTCTACTTGACACTATGATAAGTGGTAAAGTACCAAATGGTGTACTTTTACAATAAGAAAACGTTACAAAAGTAAAATAATGGCACATCGCAAAAAACCAAATTTTCATACCTTTTACAAACGCAGGAAAGCCGTAGTTTTGCTACGAAAATGGATTTTTCTATATTTTGCAAGGTCGCCATAAATCCATACAAAAAAGCTGTAAAGTCAAATGAATTTCTCATCTCTTTACAGCTTTATTACTATATTTTATTAATTATATCAAAAATTATTTTTCTTCTTTTTCTTCATTAGTTTCCAAATGACTTTCATCTATTAAAATATGAACATCGTCAAGTTGTTTTGGGAATACTTCAGATGGTGCATTCATAAGTACATCTCTTGCATTTTTGTTAAGAGGGAATAAAGTAACTTCTCTTATACTTTCTTCTTCAGCAAGTAACATAACTATTCGGTCAATACCAGGTGCAGAACCTGCATGAGGTGGTGCACCATATTTAAATGCGTTATAAAGTGCAGGGAACTTTGAAGTTACAACACTTTCATCATATCCAGCGATTTCAAAAGCTTTAAGCATAATGTCTGGTCTATGATTTCTAACAGCTCCCGAAGATAGCTCATATCCGTTACAAACAATGTCATATTGATATGCAAATATATCAAGTGGATTTTTGTTAAGTAAAGCTTCAAGTCCACCTTGTGGCATAGAAAATGGGTTATGTGAAAAGTCAATTTGACCTGTTTCTTCATTTTCCTCAAACATCGGATAATCAACTATCCAACAGAAACGATATACATCTTTTTCTAGTAAATCAAACAAATTCCCAAGCTCAGTACGTAAAAATCCTGCTTGTTTTGATACAATCTTTTCATCTTCTGCAATAAAGAATAAAAGATCATTAGCCTTTAAGTCGTACTTTTTAATAAGTGCTTCACGCTCACTATCGTTTATAAACTTAGATATACCAGTAACAAACTGATTACTTTCATCAAGCTTTATGTAATAAAGAGAGTTTGCACCGTTAAGTTTGCAGTTATTTGTAAGCTTGTCTAAGTCTTTTCTTGTGTACTTTATAGGGTCTTTTACAACTATACCTTTTATTGTTTTATTTTCAAAAGCTCCAAAAGTAGAGTTTTCAAAAATATCGTTAAATCTTTCAATTATAAGTGGATTTCTAAGGTCTGGTTTATCTGAACCGTACTTTTCCATAGTTTCAAGATATGGAATTCTTACAAATGGGAAAGTATCCACTTTTTTATCTGTATGTGCAGTAAATGTATTATACAAAACTTCTTCTAAAACCTCAAAGACATCGTCTTGTGTTGCAAAAGCCATTTCTAAGTCAAGTTGATAAAATTCGCCTGGCGAACGGTCAGCTCTTGCGTCTTCATCTCTAAAACAAGGAGCAATTTGGAAATATTTATCAAACCCTGATGTCATAAGAAGTTGCTTAAACTGTTGTGGAGCTTGTGGTAAAGCATAAAACTTACCAGGATTTAAACGGCTAGGCACTATGAAATCACGAGCTCCCTCAGGTGATGATGATGTTAAAATCGGTGTTTGCATCTCTAAAAACCCTTTAGATGTCATTTCATTTCTAATAGTCGTTATAACTTTAGAACGAAGTACCATATTATTTTTAACTTTATCATTTCTAAGGTCTAAAAATCTATATTTTAAACGTAAATCTTCATTTGTTTCAAAGGAATTTGCAATTTCAAAAGGTAAAACTTCCGAACATTCTCCAAGAACTTCTATGTGTGTTGGAATAACTTCTATATCACCTGTTTCCATGTTTGGATTTTTATCCTTACGTTCAACTACTTCACCAACTATATTAAGGGTAGTTTCACGATTAACATTTCTAATAATCTCTTGCATTTTTTCATCTTCAACAACAAACTGTGTTACGCCATAAAAGTCCCTAAGAGTAATAAACATAATTACACCTTTATCACGTATGTTTTGTAACCAACCACAAAGCGAAACCGTTTCACCAGCATTTTCTAGTCTAAGCTCACTTAAATTGTGTGTTCTTAATTTCATAATAACCTCCATACAACTTAAAATTTAAAACAATTAAGTATAGTATATTATAATTTTGCAATAATGTAAATGGTTATTTAAAAGAAAATCAAGGAATGTATGCAATTAATACAAAAAGTAATCAACAAATTCGAAAAAAACAATTATTTAGTTGTTTTTAGTGAATTTTATACAAAAAAAACACAGTTTTTTAGTTATTGATACAAAATTACATTTTTACTGTTTTTTTGGTAATTATTATATGTTATACTTTATGTATTCTAAGATGGAGGTAGTAAAATGAGTGAATTTAGAATAGAGAAGGATTATATAGGTGAAAAAAAAGTGCCTATGGAAGCATACTATGGCATACAAACAGTTAGAGCCTTAGAAAACTTCACAATTACGGGGCATAGAATACGACCAAACTTTATATATTCTTGTGCTATTGTTAAAAAGGCGTGTGCCCTTGCAAATATGGATGCAGGGTACTTAAAAGCAGAGATTGCACAGGCTATTGCAGTAGCTTGTGATAAAATACAAACAGGTGATTATAACTACGAGTTTCGAGTTGACCCAATTCAAGGTGGTGCTGGCACATCATTTAATATGAATGTTAATGAAGTTATAGCAAACCTTGCCCTTGAGCATTTAGGTCATGAAAAAGGTAGATATGACATAATCAGCCCTAATACTCATGTTAATATGTCACAATCAACTAATGATGTTTTCCCAACAACAGGACATTTAACAATCCACAGAACTAACAAAGAACTTCTTACAACTTTAAAAAATTTAAGAAATAGTTTTATAGCTAAAGGTAAAGAGTTTGACCATATCTTAAAAATGGGTAGAACCCACTTACAAGATGCAGTACCAATCCGACTTGGACAAGAGTTTATGGCTTATTCCAAAGTTTTATCAAGAGATATTAAAAGAATAGAAAATTCTCAACAAGATTTACTTGAAATAAACATAGGGGCAACAGCAGTAGGTACAGGGCTTAACGCTGACCCATTTTATATTTTTCAAGCTGTAAATTACTTAAATGAATACACAGGCGATGAGTATTACCGTTCTGATAACTTAGTTGATGCAACACAAAACACTGACTGTTATACAACGGCATCAGCAGCACTTAAAATATGTATGATTAACCTATCAAAAATCGCTAATGATTTACGACTTATGGCATCAGGTCCACGTTGTGGATTTAACGAAATTAACCTTGAACCAAGACAACCAGGTTCTTCAATAATGCCAGGTAAAGTTAACCCTGTTATGGTTGAGGCAGTAAACCAAGTTGCTTTTCAGGTTATAGGAAACGATTTAACTATTTCTTTAGCAAGTGAAGCAGGACAGTTTGAACTTAATGTTATGGAGCCTGTTTTGTTCTTCAACCTTGTTCAATCTATAGAAATGATGACAAATGTGTTGAAATCCTTTGATTTACATTGTATACAAACGATTACGGCTAATGAAGACCGACTTAAAGATTTAGTTGACAACTCCGTAGGTGTTGTTACGGCTCTTGCACCACATTTAGGCTATGAAGAAACTTCAAATTTAGCAAAAGAAGTTATAAAGAGCGGTAAAACAGTTAAAGAGCTTTGTATGGAAAAAGAAACACTTCCTGAAGATGTACTTGATGAAATATTAGATGGATATAGCATGACAAATGTAGGCGTTTCTGGTAAAAAGTACTTTAAGAGAAAAGATATATACAAATAAACATACTATACAAGGTGCTGTAAGTAAACTCACATAATGTGAAATTTCTTACAGTACCTTTTTTTATGATAAATTTGAAAGATGGAAACATTGCAAAATTGAGATAATTGCACATTGCAAAAGAAAAAGCAAATTTGCAAGGTCGCCAATAATGTTTAAGTTTTTTTAAAGACTTTCAAGCCAATAATTAACTTGGATTAAATATGCCATAAGTTGGGGTGTTGCCATAAGTTGACCAAACCAAGGCTTACCATAATCTTTAGGGCTTTCTATAAGATTTATTATACTTTCTTTGTTTACATACTCATTAAGTGGCGAGTTTTTGTTTTCAATAACTTTTTTAAGGTTTGTACCAAGTATTCTTTCATATTCTGGATTATACGTTTTTGGATATGGTGATTTTTTTCTAAACAACAAATCATAGGGTAGCGTGTCTGAAAAAGCATCACGAAGTAGTCCCTTTGTTCCCAGCCTATTTTTGTACTCCCATGGCACATTATATAAAAAGTCAATTAATCTAAAGTCAGCAAAAGGCACACGTACTTCAAGATTATTATACATGCTCATTCTGTCCATACGTTCAAGTAGAGTTGGCATAAACCATTTAATATTTAAGTAACTTATTTCACGACGTCTAGCATCAATTTTATTTTCACCATATAAAGTAGGAACTTTTTTTATACTTTCTAAATATTTATTATAGGTATAGTCTTGTATGTTAAGGCGTTTTACTGTTTTCTCGTTTAATAAGCTTTCTCTAAATTCAATATTTCTAATCCAAGGAAATCCTGAAACATTAAGAAAGTTTTCTTCTCTAAACCAAGGGTAACCACCAAAAATCTCATCGGCACATTCCCCCGATAAAGCAACTCTATGTTCCTTTGCAACTTCCTTACAAAAACACAAAAGTGAACTATCTATGTCAGCCATACCAGGATAATCCTTTGATTTTAGAGCCAATTCTAAGGAGGATATTAAATCAGGAGTATCTATAAACAAGTAGGTATGCTTTGTAGATAGGGTTTTAACCATTTTTTTAACCCAAGTTTTATCTTCATCAACCTGAAAGTCATTTGAAACAAAAAACTTCGAGTTATCTTTATAATCAAAGGAAACTGTAGATAGGGTCTCCCCACATTCTGCAAGTTTTTCACTTGCAATAGCAGTTATAATAGAGCTGTCAACACCACCACTTAGAAAAGTACAAAGAGATACATCAGAAACCATTTGTATGTGAACACTATCTGTAAGTAGGTTTCTTACACATTCCTTTGTTTCATCATAAGATAAAGTGTACTCCTGTGCCTTTAAGTCGTAATATTGCTTTGTTTTTAGCCCTTCTTTATTAAAAACTCCATATTCTCCAAAGCCTAACTCAAAAACGTTTTTGTAAACCCCGTTTTTTTCTGTACGAGATGGAAATGTCCCAAAGATTTCTCGCATAGAGTTATCATCAATTTCAAGTTTAACTTTAGGATGTTCTTTTAAAGCTTTAATTTCTGAAGCAAAAATAATATCCCCATTTACAATTGTATAATATAGAGGTTTAACTCCATAGTAATCTCTACATAAAAAAAGTTCTTTACGTTCAAAGTCCCATATACAAAAAGCGAATATACCGTTTAATAAATTTGGAGCTTTCTCTCTATAATGTATATAGGCATTTAGTATAATTTCTGTATCACAAGTGGTTTTAAAAGTAAATCCCTTTTTTTCTAAGTCTTTTTTAAGTTCCTTTACATTATATACTTCACCATTATAAACGATAGCATATTTCCTACCTTTATAAGTTGTAACCATAGGTTGTTTTCCCTTTGATACATCTCTAATTGAAAGACGTCTATGTCCAAAACAAAAGTCCGTATCTCCATATATTCCAAAGTCATCAAGTCCACGATGACTTATACTGTTACACATATTTTCAATAACATGATTTAGAGAGTTTTTTGACTGTAAACTCTCGTTAAAAACAGTAAAGCCTGTAATACCACACATATAATCCTCCTTTAGTTTACTTCAAGGGAATATTTACTTATTGATTTAGAGTAACAAGGGTAACATACAGATAAGCACTGATTGTATCCTCTAAATCACCATCTTCAATTTTTAAGTTAGTATCTGAAATATTTCGTAGCTTAACTTTTGTTCCAGACTCAGCATTAAATATTCCTTTACCTTGTATTGTTCGACTATTATCTTGTGAGATAAATCTTGAAAAAGGCACTTCCACATTATTGTTAAACAAACTTGTAGTCAGCCCACCTCTTTTCGCCAAAACATAATATTCAAAAATATAAACTCCAGCCTGTTTAATTAAAATACTTTGATTATTATTAACTTCAAAAAAACTATTATTACTTATGTTTAAAACATCAAAAGAGTTATAATTAAAAGATATGTTTTCTGACGGTTTAACAGTCGCACCCTCATTAGAAATAAGTCCCAAGGTATTAACTTCCTCCGCATCTACGTTGTTGCAATTACAGTTTGTGCAATCATCACTTATATCAAAGGGACATTCTTCTTCAAAAGGACAAGTTGCTGTACATTCTTGATTACTACAATTTTCACAGTTCACAAGTTCTCCTACACTTTCTTCTAAGTCTGCTAAAGAGCTTAAAATTTTATTAGATAAATTATTAAAAATATCGCAACAGGACTCACTACAAGTCAAACAACTTTCTGCATCATCAAAGGATTTTTGTATTATGTTAAGATATTTTCGTATATCTTCAATATTTTCATTTAAACTTTGCATAACAACAACCTTTCTATTGTTTTATTATTAATATATTTCACTTTTCTAAAAAGTTGTATGTTTTTTTATATTTTTTCTAACATTATTAACTTATTACTAATTTACTATTGAAAATAATCTATATTTAATATACAATTATTATATAGGGATAAATAGGTTAGGAGGTGCGTAATGAAGAAAGTTATAAAATTTAGTTTAATATTTTTATTATTGTTTTTGACAAGCTGTTCTAATATTTTCGGAAATTTATCTCAAAGTAATACTATATATATCCAGGGTAATGAAGATGATGGTTTTGACAATAACGACACAACCTATTTTGATTGGCAAACAGACTATAATACTTCTGATGTAAATTCAGAGGAAGATGACCCCTATACATATAATGTTAAAACAAATTATGGAGAAATTATTATACGTATAAATCCTGAGAGAATAGTGACTTTAGCAAACGAAGCAACTGAAACTTGCGTTGCCAATGGTATTTCCCCTGTAGGTTATGTAAACAACTTTGATAGCTACAACTCAAAAGATTATAAAGATTTTCTTGTTAAACAAGGACTATCTCCAAGTATAGTATCTGTTGGAGATAACTTAAGTCTTGATATAGAAAAAATTAAATCTCTTAATCCAGATTTAATACTCGGATCATACGACTTACACGGGCATTACTATGATGATTTATCTGAAATTGCACCAACAGTGTTTTCTAAAAAATCAGACTCAAATTTCAACTCAAACTTTTTACTTTACTCCGAATCACTTGGTAAAAAAACAGAAGCTGAAATTATGATTATTGATTATTATCAAAGAGCAAAAAGTTTAGACGACAACTATGACTTAATCTCCTCTAATAAGGTTTCCGTACTAGAAATTTATGAGGATTCAATATATTTTATGGGTAGTTCAAGTTTTTCTGTTGAAGTTATGGAAAGTATAGGCTTTTCATTTTATAATATGCTGACTGATGATGAACAAACAACCCCAACAAACATAGATAACTTAACAGGCAATGTTTTTTTTGTTAGTATTAGAGAAGATAGGGACAATTTAGGACGTGACAATTTCAATCAGTTGATACAAGACCGTATTGTTGAAAACTCCGATATTGTTATTTATGAAGTACCTCATGCAATTTGGGGTGTACACAATGGCTACTTATCAGCTACTGAGATGCTTAACGAAATCGAATATATTGCTTCTGGAAAAAATCAAAATTTTTATACAGATAATGTTGTTGAATATCGATTTAAAGAAAATGATGTTAACTAAAAATCTGAATAACAATATTATATATGATAATAAAGGGGATGCAAAAAAACTCACTACAATAGCGAGTTTTTTTGCATCCCCTTTGGGTTTTAAAGAAATTATAATACTACAAATTTTTACGCTTTCTTACCTATACTTACGTTGATATATCTATAATAAGCTTTAGCACTCCGTCAACACCTGTAAATTTGCCGACTTTTATAGCCACATCTGTTTCAAGACATTTTATCAAATTATTATACAATTCCTTACCACTAAAATTTTCTGTTTGTTTAACATAGTTTTTTACAGTAAAGCTTGGAATACCAATTTTTTCACTTATATTATTTTTCGGGTTATTACTTAAAACCTTAACTTCTAATAAAATCCTCATTTGCCTTGATATTAAAGTAAGTATCATAAGAGGGCTTTCTTTACTTTCAATAAGGTTTTTATATGTATCAAGTGCTTTAGCTGTGTTTTTGTATGCCATATCTTCCACTAAAGAGAAAACCTTAAATTCAACAGTTTTTGTACAAATAGTATCTATATCTTTCTTTGTTATTTCTTTATCTTCAATATAATTTTCAAGTTTATTAAGTTCAATGTTCAGTTTTTTAATGTCGGAATTTACTGTTTGTATAAAGTATGCCGCAACACTTTTATCTATTTTTATTTCTTTACTTGTAAGATTTTCTATTACATAATCTATTAAATAATTATCATCAGCCTTATCAAAAGCCATAACATAGGCTACTTTTGAAATTGCTTTATAAGTCTTTAAGTTCTTTTCAACCTTATCTTCAACAAATATAAGTACTGTACTATCTGGCAATAATTTTATCCCTTCAACAAAATCCTCTCCATTACTATGTCCCTTGCAAAAAAGTTTACTATTTTTAACTATAACTAATCTTTTTTCAACGAAAAATGGTACTGTTACAAAAGCGTCAACTATTTCTCCAACACTTGCACTTTCGCCATCTATAACTACATAGTTCATTACATCATCTACTAAGTTTAAAGCTTTTGTAATTTCATCAACATATTTGTTTATTAGAAATTTCTCCATACCATAAAATAAATATGAATTACTAAACTTGTTCTCTTTAATTTGATTTTCTAATTTTTTAAGTTCTTCTTTCTTCATATATTCCCCGTTTAACTCTCATCTCACTAAAATATGCAACTAAATATAAACTTAACCCTTGTAACACCAAAGTTACTATTGCAGTAACTACATCAAAATTATCACTTTTTATAATAATACTATGTTTTTCAATAAATGTTGATATAAAAAATACATAGCTTATAAAAAATTCTGTTATTTTTATAAATAAGAAAAAGGGTATAAACAGCGATATAAACCCAAAAACAAAAATGAGAGGTATAGCAAATGCCACAAGTAAATTAGCGAACAATGACAATATATTACTTGCACCAAAATAATACAAATTCAAAGGAAAACTTACTAAAAAAGCAGATATTCCAATAATTACATAATCTATAAACTTACTCAAAACGCCTTTGCTATCACCTTTAAAATTGTATCCCTTTATTTTGTTTAATAAATCAGAATAAACAATTATACCAAAAACAATGTTAAAACTAAGTTGGAAACTAATTGAGTATAACATATAAGGATTTACCAAAAGTATAAATATACTTGCAATTGCAAGGGAATTTAACGTGTCACTATATCTATAAAAAACTCTGCCAAAAGCAGATATAACACACATTATTATAGCTCGTACCATAGAAACTTTTAGCCCTGTCATAACACCATAAGAAATTAAGACTAAAGAAATGAATACACATTTTGTTAAGGTCGGCTTATTTCTAACTATAAGTCTATCTAAGGCAAAATACACTATACCAACATGTAGGCCTGATAAAGAAAATATATGAAATATACCTATACTTATCATTTGTTCTCTAATTTGTCCGTCTATGTTTATTCCTAAAACTAGAGCATTTACAAAATTTCTATAATCTCCACTATAAAAATTACTATTGGTAATCAAATATTCTCTTAAATTATTAAACAAACTAAATGCATAATCATTTTCATGAATAAAATAGGCATCTACATAGGTGTAGTTGGAATTAAAAATTATTAAAACCATATATAAAAGGCAGAAAACAACTGCCTTTCTATTATATATACTATTCCACATAATCGATATTTCTTGATAATGGCTGGCTTATGTCTATGGCATCAAAGCCATTTGTTTTTTTACTTTCTATAAGAAACTGAACTTTTGTAATATGTTTAAGTTCTGTTAAGCTGTTTACAACAGAATAAACTGAGGCAACTTGTTCAACAGGGTCTTTACTATTTCCTGTTATAAAATCTTCTGATAAGTCGATTTGACATATACCATTATTCGTTATAATTTCTCGAAGTTTCGTATCCTTTGGTATCGCACTTATAGTCCCTTCAATTGTACTGCCTTTTAAAAGTTCCTCTATAACAGCTTTTTCTTCTGATGTTTCTTCGCTTACTAAAACTTCACGTATCTCTGTATATAAATTCCCTGTTTTGTCGTCTTTTGGAAAATACAAAACAATAGATTTTTTCAAAATTCTGCTTGGGGAAAATACTGGATTTAAAAGTACATTATTACGATTTAAAGCATATTCTTCTTCAGAATGGTCTGCCATTATAGGAACACCATCTATCCGAATAATTACATCATCAATATAGCTTAAGGATGTCATACTCCATACTAATGCATCTCGTATAGTTGCCTTTTGAGTTCCTGATAAAACATTATAGTCATCACTTAAATTCAGATATAATGTAGTATTTAAGATGTAACTATCTAAAAGTTTAACATCTGGTGATATGCTTTTAAGAAATGAACCTTCATCTGTATATGTTGCCATATAGTTGTACATATCAATTACATTTTCTTCATCGGTTTTATTTTCGTCAAGTTTATATGGTACTGCTGTAAGCTCATTGTTTTTAGTATTTATTAAATAAACACTTTCCTCAACATAGGCATCTAAACCTTTGTCTACTAAATACAATATACTTAGAACGCTAATTAAAAAAACTAAGACACCAAAAAAACCTAGTCCAATTTTTCTTTTACTAAACTTCATCATTCACCTCAACTCTCCCTCTAAATCTTAGAGGAAGTCTTACAAGGAATAAGCTTCCCTCACCCACAACTGAGTTAACTCTAATTGAACCATTGTGTAAAAGTATAACTGAATGGGCAATAGATAACCCTAGACCTGTTCCTCCAGTTTCACGGTTTCTTGAATCGTCAACTCTATAAAATCGTGTAAATATGTTATCAAGTTCATGTTCTTCTATACCTACTCCTGTATCTTTTACAGATATATATACAAACTGATGGTCTGCTATTGTATTGATTTTTACACTTCCACCATTTCCAGTGTATTTTATAGCATTTTCTACAATATTAGAAATAGCCGAAAACATCTTAAGTTTATCCACTTCAAAATCAACATTCGCACTAAAACTCACATCTAAACTTATATCTTTGTAATTAGCAAGAGAATATAAGCTTTTTACTATATTATTCATAAAATCTTCTATATTTATACTTTGGATATTTAACCTATCACCTTCATTATCAAGTTTAACTAAAGTTAATAAATCATTGATAATTTCAGTCATTCTATCTACTTCAGATATTATATCACCTAAAAACTCATCATAAGTTTCCTTATCTAAGCCATCCATATGCAATGTACTTTCACCTAAAACTTTTATAGCCGATAAAGGAGTTTTAAGTTCATGAGATACATTTGAAACAAACTGGTCTTTTCGTAGCTCGACTTCTCCAATTTTTTCAGCCATATTATTAAAAGCTGCTCCAAGTTCGCTAAACTCGTCATTGTTCGTTATAAGCATACGTTTGTTAAGGTGACCATCACCCATTTCCTCTATAACCCTTAGCATTTTATTTATAGGGTTAACGAACCAACTTGATATAGCCGTTGCAACTATTAAAGATAATATAACAAGTACGCACATTATAAACCATACTTCATCATTTAAACTTTCAAAAAAATCATAAATATCAGTAACACCGTCAACAACAAGAACAGCTCCCCTAACCTCAAAATTATCATTAACAATTGAGGCAACCGAATATATAGTTTGTGTATCCTTATATACATTTGCGTTGTCTTCACCTCTTAAAGCTAAGTTGAGTTCTGGAAAATTATAGTATTTCCCATTTGATACATTGTTTGTATCAGAAATACAAAATCCGTTATAATCAAAAATGAGTACACGAAAATTACCCTCTCTTGCCTTATTAGAAATCATAGTTTCCATAGAAGAGATGGCAGCTTCATCTTTTTCTTGATATCTCGAAATATATCTTTCACTTGACATTATACTTGAAATTATATTTGTTTGGTTTAGGTATAGATTTTCTCTTTCTAAAATAAAATATTTTTCAACTATATTTAACAAAATAAAATAATATATAAATCCTAATGCAAAAATACTAAGTAAATAGACTAAAAAAACTTTTGACCTTAAATTAAAAGAGAAAATCTTATTTGGATAAAAGTTTTTTATGTTATCCTCAACTGTATCAATCTTACTCTCTGGTTTTTTCCTACTTCTTAAAATAATAACCTACTCCCCACTTTGTATAAATATATTGCGGTCTACTAGGCGTTTTCTCAATTTTTTCTCGAAGTCGTCTAACATGAACATCAACAGTTCTTACATCATCTGGATTATTCTTTTTATCCCATATCTCCTCTAAAAGAGCCTCTCTTGAGTATACTTTATCCAGATTTCTCATCATAAGATATAATATATCAAACTCTTTTAAAGTCAAATTCACTTCAAGTTCATCAATAAACACTCTCTTTGAACTAATCACTAAACGAAGTCCCCGAACTTCAATTGAATCAATATCTTCTTCTACAATTGGTATTCTTTGTGTTCCATATGTAGAACGGCGTAAAATAGCCTTTATTCTAGCTTTAAGCTCAAGTATATTAAAAGGTTTTGTTATATAGTCATCAGCACCATAATCAAGCCCTAAAATCTTATCCATGTCGCTATCCATGGCCGTAAGCATAATTATAGGTACGCTTGATGTTTCTCTTATAATTTGGCATACTTCAAGACCTGTTTTTTTAGGTAACATTATATCAAGTATAACAATGTCATACTCATTTTCATAAAACAGCTCTAAAGCTTCATCTCCATCAGACGCTGTATCAACTTCCATTTGTTCTTGAATTAAACTGAATTTTATTCCTTTTAAAATCAGTTTCTCATCATCTACAACTAAGACTCTCACAAAATCCCTCATTTCTTATATTTAATACATTAATAACATTGTTTTTTCTTACATATTGGTGTATAATAAAAAAGTCAAAGGAGTATATACAATGTTAAAAATAAAAAAAATTTCAACTTTTCTAATAATATTATTATACACGATATCTTCAAACATTTCTACTGTTTTAGCAAAAGATACTTTATATAATAGTGACGATTTAAAATTCGACCTGGAATCCCATAATATATCGGTTATAGATAGTGCAACGGGCATAATTTTATATGGAAAAAACCCTAATGAAATAGTCTATCCAGCTAGTACTACGAAAATCATGACTGCTTTGTTGCTTTTAGAGGCAACTTCAGATGTGGATACTGAAAGAATTGAGTTCACATATGATGCCGTTTCAAACCTTGAGTATGATGCCGCAATAATTGGAATGAATGTTGGGGATTCTCTATCTGTTCGTGACGCTTTATATGGACTGCTTCTTGCATCGGCAAACGAGGTTGCAAACGCTATCGCCATACATCTTTCAGGCTCAATAGAACAATTTGGTATAGATATGACTTCAAGAGCGAAAGCTTTAGGTTGTGAAAAAACAAACTTTACTAACCCTAGTGGATTACATGACCCAAATCATTATACTACTGCCTTTGATATGGCTACTATACTTGCAGAAGTATCAAAATACGAAGTATATAGAGAAATTTCCTCCACTGCAATGTATGAAATACAACCTACTGAAACCTACGAAGAAGTTCGAACAGTGTATAATACAAATTTACTTATAAATCAAAATTCATCTTACTATAACGAAAATGTTATAGCATCTAAAACAGGATACACCTCAAAAGCTGGCTATAACCTAGTTACTATTGCAACGGATAATGATAAAAATGAATATCTTATAGCCACTCTTAATTCTACAAATAAGGGAAGATTTGTTGATACAAATAATATTGTCGATTTCTTTAATGGTAAATATAACCACGCCAATTTAAGCAATATTATCACTGTCATTGAGCCAATAACAATACCGTCAAATGATGAAAACTTCCCTATAACTTTATATAGAAATATACCTTTTGAAAAATCTGAAATAAATTTACCAATAAACGCAGATGTAATCGAAAATTACACATATACAACAAATATGGACAACGGTAACACATCAGTTGATATATACTACAACGATATAAAAGTAGCCAACGCAAATACACCTAGCGATGCTTATATAGTCGATAATCCATATGTTATACCACTTAATAGCACATACCCATTTGAGTTACCAAAGCCTAATAAAATCTTTAGTTTAAGCCATATTATAGGCATATCACTTACAATCATATTGGCTATTATTATATTTTTTATATTTAAAATTAAATTCTTACCTAAATATAGAAAAAGACGTTTCGAAAAACAATTTGGTACTGTACCTTTTGATTTTTAATAGAGAAATAAATATGGAAACGTTGCAAAATTGAAATAATGGCACATTGGAAAAGAAAAACCAAATTTTCATACTTTGACAAAACCCACAAAGCCGTTGTTTTGTTATGAAAATGGATTTTTCTATATTTTGCAAGGTCGTCATATTAGTTAAAAAAAGGGCTGTAAAGAACTGACGAAAACTCGTCAAACTTTATAGCCCTTTTTTCAATTTTGCAACGTTTCCTTACCATAATTACTTAAACGATTGTATTTTTTCTTCTAAAACTTCCTTTGCGAATTCAATCGCTCTTGCTCTATGACTAAATTCACCTTTTTCCTCTAAACTCATTTCTGCAAAGGTTACATCATATCCTTTAGGTATAAATATCCTATCATATCCAAAACCTCTATCGCCTTTTAGTTCATAGGCTATGTCACCTTCAACAATTCCCCTAACAATTTGAGTTTCACCACAAGGAAAACGTATAGCTATACAAGAAACAAACCTAGCATTCCTGTTTTCAAAATCTTTCATTTCTTCAACCATAAGTTCATTTTTGGTTGTCCATGGCGTATCAACCCCGTTATATCTTGCTGAATATATACCTGGTTTATTATCTAATGCTTCAATTTCAAGACCACTATCATCACTCATAATAATATATTTCATTTTATCTTCTTCAGGTAATTCTCTATGTAGTTCATTAACTTTAATTAGCGCATTTTCTTCAAAAGTAGTTCCATTTTCCTCAATGTCTGGGTTAAGACCAATTTCCTCCATAGTATAAACATTTACATTCATACTTTTAAATGCCTCTTTTATCTCAACTACCTTACCTTTATTTTGCGTTGCAATAACAATATTCATAAGCAAACCTCCTTGAAGTACCTTATTGGGTCTGTAATAAATGCGAATTTTCTTTACTTCCTAAATTAATTAGTAATTTGGAGTAACTTTATAAATACGACCCTTTCTTGAAATAGTGTGTTTTTAAAGCGTTGCCTATTTTATCTCTTAGGCACTTGCTCTTTTTAAAGCAGTAATTACTCTTGCTTTAATCGTAAAGTCCAAAGCACCTTTGTCCGTTGCCTCAAGGTATACGTTATCTGCACCATATTCCTTTAAAGTTTCACCGATAACCTCTTTTATATCATCACCATATTGCTTTATAAATTCACTTTCTAAGTCGATAGTTACACCTGTTCCTTGTGATACTTTTACTAAAATATCGTTAGATTCAACACTACCTGCCATAGCTTCTCTTTTAATTTCCATAATGCCCTCCTTTATATTTTTTCTAATAACAAACTGTTTTTAACTCGCCCTAGTCATAATGGCTTCAACCACAAAATATAGGTAAATCCATTTCCCTAACAAAAGTATGAAATTTTTGATTTTTTGTTTTGCAATGTGCCTTTTTTTAGTTTTGCAAAAGTTGTCTAATGTCTACTATCGTTTACTCTGATTTTCTCTACAATTCCTTTAGCTTCATCACTTTTTAGAAAATCAATTGTTTCTTGAGGTAAAAGTTTATAGGCATTTTCGATTTTATCATTTTTTATAAACTCACGAACCTTAGAAGCACTTACAACCTCATTATCTATATCAGTTCTATCAACTTCTATGATGTTTACATCATAAGTTGATAAAACTTCTTTTATAACTTTATTGTACATATTTGTAGTTTTTGAATATGGCTCTGTACCAATATATCTTTTATTTATACCTAGTGTGTTTACTATATATTCACCAAAAATATTAACATCAAGTCTTGCATATATTTCAGGTATATTATCGCTACTTTTTATAAAATATGTTGGAAAAGTAGCTGAGGATATTATATAATCTGAGCCTTCGTGTACTATAAGATTTTCGTACCTTTTAGCCACTTCTTTTAAGATTTTCAAACGCACTTCATAGGGGAAAACCGATAAATCTTCCTTTACTATAAAGATATGCACAACATCATTTTCTTCACAAGCTTTTTTTATCAAATACTCATGTCCAAGTGTTAAAGGGTTTAGGTTCATAACAATTGATGCTATGTTTTTCCCCTCAACCTTTTTACTTTTTAAGCTATTAACATATTTCTTTATACCACTTCGCTGATTTTCAAGAAAAAGAACATTATCCGTTTTGAAAATTTTGTAAAATCCTTGTGATGTAAACTTTTCTTCATTTTCAGGTTTTGTATAAACAAATATATGTAATATACCCTTATCATAGGCTATTTTTGTGACTTCGCCAACTAATCCATTGCTTATGCCTTTTCCTGAATGTAAACAGCTTACCCTAAGTAGTTTAATACAGTTTTTATCAAGAGAAATACCGCCTACAAGTTCCTCTCCATAGTATGCACCGATTTGTACAGCATACTCAGTATAAACAAGACCTACTCTCTCTAGTAGATCTCTATACTCTTCCTTTTCCCTTGTAGTAATAATTTGTCTTATAGTATAATCTAAATCCATAACCAACCCTATTTTCTAAAATAAACTCTTTTAATGTCTAAGAGGAGCAACACAAGTATCACTATATCGGCACTTCCACCTGGAGATACTTTAAGCACCTTGCAAATTCTATTAAAGTTTAAAACTTCATCTTTTACCAACTTATCATCAAAATCATTTCCCTTTATTAACTCAAGTAACTTATTACTTTTATATTTAATGTAGGTTAAAGTTTCCAAATTACTTTTATGTATAATAACTGTATCATCAAGTTTACACATACTTGAAAGTAAAATGTTTATAACTTTATCATTAATATTATACAAACAATCCTCATAATCATTGACTAAATCAAATACTAAATCCATTCCAGAAAAGGCAAAAGCTCTCACCCCACCAATACCTAAGTCAAGATAAATTTGTTCTCCATAACTTAGATTTTCTTTACTGTCCAAGTTTTCAAAATCTTTTAGTAAATCCTTGCTTAAAAATTTAACATTACTTTGAATAGCACTAAAATCTTCACCTTTATATATAACATTCGTAATTGAAGGTAACAATATACCTAAAAGAAAAATTGCTCCCTTATGGGTATTTATGCCACTTGTAGCCTTAAACATTTCTTTTTCAGCTTTCATACCTATATTTCTAAGTCTTAAAAAGGTATCTTCATCAAACTCAAACCCCTCTTTAGCATATTCATATAAAAAAGGTTCAATTGCCTCTATACTAGATATAAAAGTCTTATAATCCATATCACTATGAATTCCTTGTTCCTTCTCTGTTACAAGGGCAAATTTAGGATGTGCTTTTACTTCGTTTATAAGTGCATTTGTAGTATGTTTAATGATTTCTTGTAAGAAACCCTCATGAGCGATTTCCTTTGTTTTTGCTAAAACCTCATTAACAGTATGTTTTCTCTCACGCACACACTTAAAATACAAATCATTACAAACTATACAACTTCTAGGAGGCAACTCTAAATCCCCTCTAGTTACAGACTTATGAGCATTACTATATAAATCTATATCAATAATTCTTCCTGAAAAACTTTCTTCAATTTGTATTAATTTTCTCTTAACTTCAATATAATCTTTATCTTCTATTTCTATAATAAAATAGTTTCCATCGCAGGAGTTTATTTTTTCATATTTAACCATTTTAAAAGTGTTTACAACAATATTTAGGAAAATAGGCAAAATCAAATTTACTTCATTTATATTTTTGTAATCACCACAAATATTCGCCTTTAATACTAAAATTAAGTTAGATGTACTTTTAATTTTATCCCCTATTAAAATCAATCTATTTTCTCTATCTTCTAGTATCTTATTTTTCAATTCAATTTCGCTTATATTTTCCATTTATACCACTCTATTATTTCACTTGTCTAATTACGTCAATTACTGTACCGTCACGATACTCTATTACTCCAACAATCTTATCTTCATATTCATTTTTGTTAGGTACTTTTGTAAGTGAGATAATTTCATCTTGTAAATCCTTTATATCACGAACTTCAATACCATTTTCTACTAACAGTTCTTTTACTTCTGGTCGATTAGGGTTAACACAAACACCACGTTCAGTTACAAGTACGTCTATTGTATCACCTGGTGTTACAACATTTGTAACTTTATCAAGTACAATCGGAAGTCTTGAACGCATAGAAGGGGAAACAACAACAGTTATATCAGCACCTGCTGCCGTATCTGGAGCTCCACCTAAAGCCCCCATTATCACACCTGTTGACGCTGTAAGTGAATTTATATTAAAGTTTACATCTATTTCTGTACAGGATAAAATCATTAAATCAAGCCCATGTGCAACACAGCTTTTATTATGTGGATTTGCGTACATAGATGCACTCATCTCAATATGATTTTTATTTCTAACAAGTGAATCTGCTGCGGCACCATCAAAAGTTTGTGTATCAAGCAAGGCATCAAATAATCCTTCTTCAAGTAGCTCTACTAAATAAGCTGTTATACCACCTGATGCAAAAGAGCCTTTGATTTCATTTTCAATCATGTAGCTTCTTAAAAACTTACAAACTGCAAGACTTGCTCCTCCGGAACCTGCTTGAAAAGAAAACCCATTCTTAACTTTACCCGTTGCTATAAGTACTTCTGCCGCCTTTTGTGCAATAATTAAATCCATTGGATTTTTCGTAATTCTTGTAGCACCTGTTGCGATTTTACTAGGGTCACCAATTGACTCAACTTCTACAACATAATCAATATAATCCATTGCTATAGAAATATCCCATAAAGGAAAAGGTACAAGATTATCAGTTATAGCAATAACTGTATCAGCATAAAGTGCATCAAACATAGGATAACCCATTGCACCGAAAGCACTTTTGCCCTCTTTACCATTCATGTTTCCCATAGTATCACAAATTGGAGCACCTATAAAGGCAACATCAATTTTAACTTCTCCAGCCTCAATAACACGTCCACGCCCACCATGTGATCTAAAAACTATTGGTTTTTCTAAAATATCATTTTTTGAAATTTCTTCGGCTATTTTACCTCGTAAGCCTGAAGTATGTAAAGATGTAACAACGCCTTTTCGGATATACCCAAGTAAATCTTCATGAGCCTTTGTTAAACTAGACGCAATAATACTTAAATCTTTTATACCAAGTTTGTCTATTTCAGCCATAACCTCACTTAAAACATAATCACCATTTCTAAGGTGGTGATGAAAGGATATAGTCATACCGTCTTTAAGTCCAGATTTTTGAATAGCCTCTTTTAAAGATGCAACTAACTTTTCTTCTTTAGGTAGAAAAGATTTGATTTTTGGTGCATATTTATTACCTGTTGGTGTTGTAGCAAAAGCACCCATATATGGTTTAACTTCACCGTAACCCTCAATAAACTTAGGTAATTCTACACCAACTGCATTTACAACTGTTTCACTCATTTTCCTACCCCCTTAACTTATCACTTTCGCACTTTTTGCAAGGCTTATAATTCTTTTTGCTTTTTCAATAACTGGTATATCTATCATCTTGCCATTTATTTGAATAACTCCACCTTGCTCAATCCCTGCTTCTTCAACTGCCTTTAAAACGGCTAAAGATTTTTCAATTTCTTCCATAGTTGGAGTAAATATTTTATGAACTACTTCTATCTGAGATGGGTGAATACAAGACTTACCTGAAAAACCAAGTTGTCTACCAAGTTTTGTTTCCTTTTCAAATCCCTCTAAATCATCAAAAGCTGTCCAAGACGTATCAATAGCTTCTATACCAACAACTTTTGCTATACTAACCATTTTTGTTCTAGCATAGAAAAGTTCTGTTGCATCTTTTGTTCTATCAACACCTAAAAGTCTTGTATAGTCTTCTGCACCGAAAGACATAGATACAACTCTATCACTTGCCGTAACGATTTCTTCCATATTGTGTACACCTAGAGGCGACTCGATAGAGCATTGTATTTTACAAGACCCTTTCTCAATACCGTGTTCTTCCTCAAGTTCAGTTAACAGTCTGTCGAGTTCTTGTATTTGTTCCTTTGATTCACTTGTAGGTAGACGCATATATCTCATGCCTGACGGTACAAGAAGTCTTACATCTTTTTCCCCAAACTCAGTAGTTAAAGCATTTATTCTACCACATATTTGAACATCACCAAAGTCCATACTTTTTAATGCCTCTGAAAAAAGTTCTCTTGCTGCGTCTTTATCATTGTATCTGATAGAGTCCTCTAAATCAAAGATTATACAGTCTGCACCTAAGAAAGGTGCATTTATGTATAATTTTGGGTTGATTGCTGGACAAAACAGCATAGTTCTGCATAGTTTTTTCTCAAAACTCATAAAATACCTCCATTATATTTATAAATACAAAATTAACTTCTTATATTTTTTATTAAATTTTCCCAAATTATATAGAAAACATACTTTTGTCAATATTAACCAAAAATATTTAGCAATATTCCTGCTGCAATAGCTGAACCGATTACACCTGCAACGTTTGGACCCATAGCGTGCATAAGTAAAAAGTTTGACGGGTTTTCTTCTTGACCAACCTTTTGTACAACTCTAGCTGCCATAGGTACTGCTGAAACTCCTGCTGCTCCTATCATAGGATTAACCTTGCCCCCTGTAAGCTTACACATTATCTTACCAAAAATAACTCCAAAGGCTGTACCAACAGAAAACGCAAGTAAACCAAGAGCAATAATTTTTATTGTATCAAGGGATAAAAATGTTTCTGCAACTGCACTTGAACCTACTGTAAGACCTAAAATTATTGTGATTATATACATAAGTGAGTTTGTACCTGCTTCAACAAGCTTTGGTACAACGCCTGATTCTTTTACTAAGTTACCAAACATTAGCATACCTACAAGTGGTGCTGACGTTGGAAGTAATAGTATAACTATAAGCGATACTACAATCGGAAAAATTATTTTTTCTCTTTGTGAAACATATCTAACTTGTTCCATCTTTATTTGACGCTCTTCCTTTGTTGTTAAAGCACGAATTATCGGTGGTTGTATAATAGGAACAAGTGCCATGTATGAGTATGCTGCAAGAGCAATAGGGCCAAGCAAATCTGGTGCTAACATACTTGTTAAATATATAGCCGTCGGTCCGTCTGCCCCACCTATTATACCAATAGATGCCGCTTCTGGTCCCGAAAAACCAAGTGCAACAGCAAGTATAAGGGCAAAAAATATACCAAATTGTGCAGCACCACCTAAAAGTAATGTTTTAGGGTTTGCAATAAGCGGTCCAAAGTCCGTACTCATACCTACACATAAAAAGATAAGTGGTGGATATATACCCATTTTTGTACCTTGATATAAGATATATAAAAGTCCACCTGGTTCAGTAATCCCTGTAATTGGCAAGTTTGCTAGAAACATACCAAAAGCAATAGGTATCATCAAATATGGCTCATACTTTTTCGCTATACCTAAATACAGAAAAAAACAAGAAATTGATAAAACTACAACTTGTTGCCACGTTATATTAGCAAAACCTGTACTATTAATAAAATCTATTAAAAATTCTGACATTTTTACCTCCTAGTTAATAGTAAGGATAACGTCACCTAAAGTTACTTGTGTACCTTTATCACTAACAATTGACGTTACTTTACCACTACAAGATGAGAAGATTTCTGTTTCCATTTTCATAGCTTCTAAAACTGCTACAACATCCCCTTCTTGAACTGTATCACCTACTGATACTTTTATATCAAATATTGAACCTGGCATAGGTGCAGTAATCTCTGTACCACCTACTGATGTACTTGCAGAGCTTACTGTATCTACTGTACTTGCAGCCTTTGGGCTATCAGATACAACACTTCCTGCAACTTCTTTTACTTCTTCAAGCTCTACCTCATATACTTTACCATTAACTTTTATATTATAAATCTTTTTCATTTTTAAACATCCTCCCTATACTTCTCTTATAGATACAACTTTATATTTTTTATCTGTTTCTTCTGTATTAGCTTCCATAGTAGCAACAAGCATTGCCACAACCTTATTTTCATCCTTTGCAACTTCCTCTAAGTCAACTTTACTAACATTTGCAACTGTATTAGAGTTAGCTGTCTTTGGTGCAACTTTTTTAGCTACTGCCTTAACTTCCTCTTTAGGGATAAACTTAAAGCAATATATTGCAAGGGCAATAAGTAACAAAATGAAAAATACTATTGTTATAGATATAGCCGTTACAAGTAAGGCATCACCTACCGTTATATATTCACCAAACATAAATTCCTCCACATTATACTATTTCAATATTTATAACTTTTACTTTGCCTTGATTTTCTCTATTTTGTAAAAATGTCTTTGCATTATCAGGGAAAAGAGCATACATAAGTACATCTTCCGAAGTTTTAGCAAGTTCGCCTATTTCTTTAGTCAACTTATCCATTTCATTTTCGATTAAATCAGCTGGTCTTTGTGTAATAACCTCACTGTTTTCACCAATAGCTATTTTACTGATTTCTTGGTTTACTGGTGCAGGTGATTTTCCATAAAGTCCTTTAAAATAGTCCTTTATCTCCTTAGGAACTACTTTGTATCTCTCACCTGTTAAAATATTAAATACTGCTTGAGTACCTACCATTTGAGATAGTGGAGTTACAAGAGGTGGATAGCCTAAGTCTTCACGAACTTTAGGTATTTCACGAAGTACATCTTCAAACTTATCTGCTGCTCCTTGGTTTGTAAGTTGTGATAAAAGGTTGGAAAGCATACCTCCTGGCACTTGATATTTTAGAGTTTTTGGTTCAACATCCATAACTTTAGGGTTAAGTATACCTTCTGTTCTATACTTCTCTTTTATTGGTTTAAAATAGTCTGCTATCTCACCAAGTAGTTCAAGATTAAGTTTAGGATTACGTTCACTGTTTTCAAGTACATAAGCTAAAGACTCTGTGCAAGGTTGTGATGTACCACCTGCAAAAGCTGATATCGCTGTATCAACTATATCAACACCTGCATCACAAGCTCTAAGGTATAACATTTCAGCAATACCACTTGTTGCGTGGGTATGTAGTTCTATTTCAAGGGAAGTTACTTCTTTAATTTTTGTAATAAGTTCATAAGCGATACTCGGGAGTAGTATACCAGCCATATCCTTTATACAAACAGAGTCAACACCCATTTCTTCAAGCTCTTTTACTTTCTCAACATAGTAATCAACTGTATGTATTTCGCTAGTTGTATAGGCTATACACCCTTGCACATGACCACCATATTTTTTAGTCATATCAACAGATTGTTTTATATTTCTAAAGTCATTTAAAGCATCAAAGATTCTTACAATGTCTATTCCATTTTCAATGGATTTCTTCACAAATTCTTCAACCACATCATCGGCATAATGTCTATACCCAAGTAAGTTTTGTCCACGAAGTAACATTTGAAGTTTTGTCTTTTTAACATGTTTTCGAATTTCTCTAAGACGTTCCCATGGGTCTTCATTTAAAAATCTTATACATGAATCAAATGTTGCTCCTCCCCATACTTCAAGAGCATTATATCCCACATTATCCATTTTTTCTAAAATAGGTATAATTTCGCTTGTTTTCAGCCTTGTAGCTATAAGAGATTGATGACCATCTCTAAGAGATGTTTCCGTTATTTTTACTTTCATCTTGCCACTCCTTGTTAAATTTTATTCATATACACATTATACATCATTTTGTGTTCAAAGTACATTTTATTTGCTATATCGCTAATTGTATACAAATATACAATACTATTATACTATACAATAAACTACCACTTATGTCAAGATTATTATAGAAATTTCTACTAAAAATTTTATTGTTTTATTTATTGTTTGTAATATTGAGAAAAATGTAGTATAATGTATACAATTAGGGAGGTAGTTATGAAAAGAATAAATGTTAGTGACATGATTTACGATACCATAAAGGCAGACTTCGTAAATGATGTAATAGATTTCGGAGAAAAGTTCGTAGAAATAGAATATGCAACAAAACTTGATGTTAGTAGAACTCCACTCCGCGAGGCTATAAAAAAGTTTGAACACGAGGGAATTATCGTACGACAACCAAATGGTCGACTTCGTTTTATTGATATTACAAAAGATAACGTTGTTGAAATGTTCAACATTCGTATTGCCCTCGAAAATCTACTAATTGAACTTAGTATGAGTAACAATATAGCCATACAAGACCTTCAAAAAAATATTGATTCAGCAAAAATAGCACTTGAGCAAAATGATATAAAAACGGCTCGTAAAAAAACAACTGAGTTTACTAAGATTTTATATAACAACATTACTTTTGAATATACTTTAAAGATGTTAAATCAAAATGGTATAATTCTATCTAAACTGAAGAAAAGAACCTTATCTCCAGATAGCCGTGTGTTAGCTGCCACAAAACAACATATAGAATTGTTTAATGCTATAAAAAACAATGATATACAAAAAGCTCACGAAATCAATAAACTTCACTTAATTGAAGCTCGTGATATTATACTTAGCCAAATGTAATATATAAAAAAAGTCGGAAAATGTTTCCGACTTTTTTATTGTTTCTAGTTATACGACTTCGTCGGCAACGGTGCCAATATATTACATAAGTACATTAAATAATATACCACCTAACATAAGCATGATTGCCCCACCTATACGAGACGAAATTTGACCGAATGAAATAAGATCCATTCTATTTGCTGCACCTAAAACTGCAACGTCACCACTACCACCTCTATTAGCCATACACAAACCTGCTGTAATAGCTGCTTCGATTGGATAGAATTTGAAAATCTTTGATGTTAACATAATAAACAATGTAGCACCTAAAACAACTGCTAAGGCTATAACAACATTCGAGAATGTAAATGCGTTTATTATCTCTTGGAAATCTGTTGAAGAACCAACTGCCATCATAAGTATCCATAAAGTATTTTTAGTGAAAAATACTTGCATAGATTTTGCACCAGCTTTAATTTTAGCCGGAATAATACCTGCAACATTTAAAACAATTGCTAAAATAACAAGCATTGCATATCTATGTATCTCAAACCAAGATGGTCCAACCATTGACCAAATCTCTGATAGAAAATGTGCTGATAAAAACAATATACCTGTGAAAATAAATGCTGCTGCAAAACCTTGTTGGTCACTTTTTATAGTTTCCCATTCTTCTTGCTCTGCTTTCATAGAATCAGAATCACCAACTATAAGAAGTTCCCCATTACCTGTAAGTTCTGGTTTTTTCTCACCAAGAGCATTAAGCATAGCACCTGTAATAATCGCAAAAATATTTGCGATTGTTAATATAGAAATTGCAAAAGCAAACCAGTTTTCAGCTGCATCACCTGTTGCTGAAGCATACATCTCTGACATAGGAATTGCACCTGCACCTGTACCACCACCCATAATAGGTAGTACATAGTTTAGGATTACATCACTTGGAGTTTTACCAAATAAGAAACCTGCACCAATAGCACAAACTGTTGCACCTACAACACCTATTAAAATCATAGGTATATACCCTGCAACTGACTTTATAAGTACTTTACGGTTTACCGTAAGAACTGAGCCTACAATAAGTGCTGGTATAAAAATCTCTAAAAATCTAACTGGGTTTTCATTATAAAATACTGCTGTATTTTCAACGAAAACCTCTGGAAAAAGCCCATATGTTGAGGCAAGTGATGCTGTAAAGAAAACTAAAATCGTTCCCCCACCAACGTACTTGTTCCAAACAGGAATACGGTCACCTATCTCACCAATAAAAATACCTAAAACTGCAAGTACTGAAAAGTTAATAAGAAAGTTGTTTCTTATATATCCCCCTGTTACTCCATCTGCATCAGGAATATATAACAACGCAACTGTTATAATTAATAAAACAAAAAACAATTTTGTCGGTATTCCTTTCCATTTCGCTTCTTTAGGGTCAATTAACTCACTAAAATTTGCCATAATATCCTCCTCCAAATAATTATTGCATATCTGTATACAATTTATACTTATTATAGCATACTTTTTTTAAAAGTCAATATAAACAATCAACAAAAAAATTAACAAAAAATTATATTGTATATTATGTTAATTTATATAGGTGTATGTTAGATTTGTACATTTAAACCTTAATGTATACATATATATTTGTGTTCTTTGGCGTTATTAGTTAAAAACTGTAAAATGAACATGAAAAAAAGTAAAAGTTTCAAAGATTTTTTCTTGCAACTTTTACTTTTTTCCTCTAACTACTTCTCAAAAAATATGATAAACAAGTAATTTATTATTTACTTTTTCATCAGCCAAACACACTAACCTACTATTCTGTACCCTTTTTCCTGTAAATAGCTTATATAATGTCTATTTATCATAAAGCAATAAATTGATCTTAAAAGACCAAAAGATAAAAAATCAAGAATTATAGACACAAAAAAGCTAGCCATATGATTTCTAAATAATGGAACAAAAAATCCAAAAAAGCAATACGTAAAAGAAAAATTCTTCCTTACTATTTTTATATCTCCCGTTGGACTTTCTAAAACTACCTTTTTGCTTCCTATAATAACACCGATAACTAATATTATAAACATAATTACAAAAAAGGAAGTTACTATACTTGCAGCTATAGTCATATACATCACCTCATCTATTTTTTTAGTTGTTGCTTTCTATAAAATTCCATATATCTTCTATAACCCTACTATCCATTTTTTGTGCCGGTATATAGTCAACTGTTGCATAAGCAGGGTATTCTGGTGCTTTTGTAAAAAAATGACCTAAGTCTTCATATAAAACAAATTCTGCTTCCTCGTTGTCCTTTAAAACTTCTTTCCATAACTCATAATCAGGGGCTTCAAATACTTGAAAATCTTCTGACCCTTGTAAAATCAAAAACGGTTTATCAATTCTCTTTGCTATCTCCGAGGTATTATAGCTATTCATCTCTTTTAAGTAATATGCTGGCATCCCAGCTATATAGGTTTGCTTAAGTTCATCATCTGTCATAGTATCAAGAGAGTTGATTTTTTCTATCTCACCATTTATATAAGCCTCACTATCTTCATCCATACCTATCACTTCATAGCTATTTGTAATTTGGTCAATCGCCACATCTGATAAAGTTCTAGGTGTCCCCCCTAATATAATCAACCCATCATAAACACAATCATTATTTTCATAAATTCTAGGAGCAAGTATCCCGCCTTGACTATGACCTAAAAGATAAATGTTTTCATAACCTAAATCTATCATCATATTCGTTATTTCATCAGCAAAAACAGTATTTGTACTAAAAATCGTTAATGCAAGTGTTACAGCAAAAAACTTCTTCATATCTCCTCCAATCTCTAGTATCAAAAGACAACTAGTTCAATAAATATCAATACGTACTTATATATACGATTTAAATAACAATTTGTTTATAAAACATATTTTTTTTAAACTTGTATTTTTTACATATTAATACAACATTTCTAAATTTATTATCTCATATTTTAAATATATTATCAATAATTTTAACACTGTTAATATATTTTTTCAAATGTAGGTTTATCAAACATTTGTTAAAAAGTGGTTAAGAGAAGAATAACACTAAAGGACACATGGGGAAATTATTACATCCGTAGTTATATGTTTTCAAGGTGCATTCTTGACAATAGTCCTAGGTAATGTTATACTTAACACAAATTTAATATACAGGGGAGCTTATAGCTGAGAGGAAACAAAAGTTTCGACCCTTAAACCTGATTTGGATAATGCCAACGTAGGAAATTTTGTAATTCGTAAAATATGTTGGATATTTTACGTTTTTTTATTTTTCAGGTTTAAAAGTAATACAATATCATTCAAAAATACAGTTGGCTTTATTGCAAAATGCAATTATGCTAAGATTTGTATAGCAAATCTAAAATGCCCCCAAATGCGACAGTTTGTAGGAATGCCTAAAAATTAAGCTTGGACGCGTACTAAAGGGTACACAAAAAGATTAATTTTTTGACTACAACGACCAACGGTGTATTTTGTAGCGTTGCCAGTTATGTCATAAAATCAAATGCGTTACAAATTTTGAAATGTGCAACTTGTAAATATACTTTTAAGGAGATTAATTATGGAAAACAAAAAAACATCAGTCTTTAGTAACAGTTTAATTTGGTTTGGAGCGGCTATTAGTATATCAGAAATAGCCACAGGTGTACTACTTGCACCACTTGGCTTTAAAAAAGGAGTTTTAGCAATTTTATTAGGACATTTAATAGGTTGTTTGCTTTTTTACTTAGCTGGGCTTATAGGGGCAAACACAGGCAAAAGCTCTATGGATACTGTAAAAATTTCATTTGGTAAACAAGGTACTATTGTTTTTTCATTCCTTAACATCTTACAACTTGTTGGTTGGACAGCTATTATGATAGTAGGTGGCAGTATTGCCGCTAATGTAATAATAGATATTGGAATGTGGATATGGTGTATAACAATCGGTTTACTTATAATTTTATGGATTTTAATAGGTATAACAAATCTTGGAAAAATCAATGTAGTTGCCGTATCAATGCTTTTTCTTTTAACCCTTTATCTTAGCATTAGCTTGTTTTCCAATAATCATAGTGCCACAATTGTAGAAGGTTCTATTAGCTTCGGTTCGGCAGTTGAGCTTTCTGTTGCTATGCCATTATCTTGGCTACCTTTAATATCCGACTATACAAGACACGCAAAAAGCCCTAAAGCAACTACATTAGCAAGTACATCATCATATTTTATCGCAAGTTGCTTTATGTATATTATAGGACTTAGTTTTGCTATATTTATGGGAACATCAGATATTGCATATATTTTAAAAGATTTTGGACTTGTAGCGTTGTTAATTATTGTTTTTTCTACTGTAACAACTACTTTTCTTGATGTATATTCAGCAGGTGTTAGTAGTGTAAGTATCAATAAGGCTTTTAACGAAAAAGTAATAGCTATAGTAGTTACTATCCTAGGCGTGTTTTTAGCTATATTTGCATCTACTTCAAAGTTTGAAAGCTTTTTATATTTAATCGGCTCTGTTTTTGCTCCTATGATAGCTATTTTGATAACAGATTATTTTATAATAAAAAAAGATTCTTCAGAAAAAAATGTTGATTATATAAACCTTTTAATATGGATAGCTGGTTTTATTTTGTATAGAATATTTATGAATTTTAACACGCCTATCGGGTATACATTCCCTGTAATGATAATAATTTCAGTTATAACAATACTTGCAAATCAACTTGATAACATAATAAAACTAAAAGGAGAACAAAATGTTTAAAGAAAACTTGAAAAACTTAAAAGAAAAGTCCCCTCTTGTACACAACATAACAAATTATGTTACAGTAAACGACTGTGCTAACATACTTTTAGCTTGTGGAGGTTCGCCTATTATGGCTGATGATGAAAATGAAGTTGCTGATATAACATCAATCTGCAATGGACTAAACATTAACATCGGAACTCTAAACCAAAGAACTATCTCTTCAATGATTATTGCAGGAAAAAAAGCAAATGAACTAAATCACATTGTTCTACTTGATCCTGTTGGTGTAGGTGCATCTACTTTACGTAATGAAACGGCAAAAACACTTTTAGAAGAAATAAAGTTTAGTATTATAAGAGGAAATATTTCAGAGATAAAAACTTTAGCACTTGGAAGTGGAAAAACAAAAGGTGTAGACGCAACTATTGAAGATATTGTAACAAAAAATAACCTTGACGCTACTATACAATTCGCCAAAGACTTTTCAAAAAACACTGGTGCTATTATTGTAATAACAGGGGCTATTGATATAGTCGCAAACAGTGAAAAAGCCTATGTGTGTTATAACGGAAGCCCTAGAATGTCGAAAGTAACTGGTACGGGCTGTATGCTATCGGCTATGACAACGGCATTTGCTTGTGCTAACTCTAGCAACCTTTTAGATGCAACTTTCACATCTGTTTGTTCTATGGGATTATGTGGGGAAATTGCAGAAAAACGACTATCAGAATTTGACGGAAATATGACTTATAGAAATTACATAATTGACGCCATTTACAATTTAAATGGTGATGTTATAGAAAGTGGTGCAAAGTATGAAGTTCGATAAAGACACTTTATTGCTATATGCTGTAACGGATTCTAAATGGGCAACAAACATACCCTTAATAAATCAAGTAGAGGAAGCCTTAAAAGGTGGTGTTACTTGTGTGCAACTTCGTGAAAAAGATTTAGGCTATGCAGAATTTCTTGAAAAAGCCATTGCTTTTAATAAGCTATGTACTAGCTACAACATTCCACTTATCATAAACGATAATGTAGAAGTTGCTATTGAGTCAAAGGCTCATGGTATTCACGTTGGACAAATGGATATGGAAACAGAGAATGTTCGTAAAAAAATAGGAAAAGATATGATATTAGGTGTTTCTGTTAAAACAGTAGAACAAGCAAAGTTAGCCGAAAGAAACGGTGCTAACTACCTTGGAGTTGGTGCTGTTTTCTCTACAACAACAAAACTAGATGCAACTATTGTAGACCATGACACTTTAAAAGAGATATGCAACAGTGTAAACATACCTGTTGTTGCAATAGGTGGAATATATAAGCATAATATTTTAGAACTTAAAGGTACCAAGGTAGACGGTGTCGCTTTAGTAAGTGCAATTTTTGCAAAGGATAGTATTGAAAAAGAATGTATGGAACTAAAAAAACTCTCAAAGGAAATGACAAAAGGAGATTGATTATGAAAAGCGTATTAACTATTGCCGGTTCTGACTCAAGTGGTGGTGCTGGTATACAAGCCGACCTAAAAACTATTACAGCACATAATATATATGGCACAAGCGTTATAACTGCTCTAACAGCCCAAAACACTTTGGGAGTTACTGGTATAATGGAAGTTGCACCAGATTTTGTGGCAAAACAACTTGATTGTGTTTTTACAGATATTTTCCCTAATAGTGTAAAAATCGGTATGGTTTCAAATACTGAAATAATAGAGGTTATATGTGATAAGCTTATTGAATATAAGGTGCAAAACATAGTTGTTGACCCTGTTATGGTTTCAACAAGTGGCTCAAAATTAATATCAGATGAAGCTTTAGAAGTATTGGTAAACAAGCTTTTACCACTTGGCTTGATAATTACTCCAAATATCCCTGAAGCAGAAATTTTAAGTAATATCTCCATAAAAAACCAAGATGATATGATAAAAGCTGCTGAAATTATATCAAAAAATTTATCTTGTGGTATTTTAATAAAAGGTGGTCATTTAGTGAACGAAGCAACAGACTTGCTTTTTGAAAAAGGTAAAATAAGTTGGTTTACTAGTCCACGAATTGAAACAACTAACACTCATGGCACTGGTTGTACCCTATCTTCGGCAATAGCTTGTAACTTAGCTAAAGGTCTATCTATTTATGATAGTATAGAGGCATCTAAAAACTATTTAACATCAGCTTTAGCATATGGTCTTGACTTAGGACAAGGTTCAGGTCCTGTTAATCATATGTTTATACTAGATAAGTTATAAAAAATTATAATTAGAGAACAACAATAAGTTAGAAATAAAAACCTGCTAAGCTCTGTCAAGAGTATATAGCAGGTTTTTATTGTAAAACTACTAACTTGTTTTTGTTTCAAATTTCAAAGTTTCAAATACATTAGTTCTTTTTAACGCATTTAATAAAACAAGAGAAATTAAAGCTCCTCCCAATGAACTAATTCCAAAAGGTATAACGTAAACAAACATAGCAACAGACTTATCCATAAACAGTGACGCAACATAATAACCTACAATCGCACCAAAGAAACCTGTACCTATAACTTCACCTAAAAAAGCCATAGTAGTTTTCCCAGAAAACTTATAAAATAGTCCACAAAGCAACGCACCTATCATGCTTCCTGGGAAAGCTAGCAAACTCCCTGTTCCCATAGATACTCTTATAACTGACGTTGCAAACGCCATAGAAACGGCATATAAAGGGCCTAACAAAACCCCAGCCAAAAGATTAATCATATGTTGTATCGGGAAACATTTAGCCACACCTATTGGTATATAAAAGGCAGAGCAAACTACACCCACAGCAATCAACATACTTGCAAAAGTTAATTTTTTTACATTCAACATAACAAATTCTCCTCCTAAAAATGTACTTCGGGTTGCAAAAATTATTTTATTTGAACAATGCCATTCAAAGTATATTTGTCGTTGAAAGTTAAAATATTTATGTTAATAGTCAAATGACTTCTAAATATAAGCTAGTTAGCATGCCTATTATAATAAAATTAACCCTACAATTCTTTAAGTTGATTAAACTGTAATTGGTCTTTGATTTTAAACAATAAAAAATAGGCTACCACAAAGGTATCCTATAACTTTTTACAAAATTCCTACGTTGGCATTATCCAAATCAGGTACGGTCGAAACTTACAGTTTCCTCTCAGCCTATAACATAAGCTCCCTAAGTATTAACTTGATTTAATTTTAGCATAATCATATCTATTTGTCAAATACTCGTTAACATTATAGCTTCAGTATAAAATAATATAATGTGGGTATTTTTTAAACAAACTATTTTAAATTTACAAATTTTATATACATTTAACTGAATTTTGTGTATAATTATATTATAAGGAGTGAACCTATTATGAATAAAACTAAAATACTTATACTAGCAACTGAAATGTCACCATTTGCAAGTTCAGGTGGACTTGGAGAAGTTATAGGCTCTTTGCCTAAATCTTTACATGAAAAAGATATAGATGTTAGAATTGTTTTACCTAAACACAAATCTATATCAGAAGAACATTTTAGTGATTTAAATAAGCCTATATGTTTACATATAAATTTAGGGCATATGAATAAAGATGTAAAAGTTTATACAAAAAAATATTGTGGTTTTACTGTTTACTTTATAGAAAATTCAGAATACTCTAATCGTGATTCATTATATGGATATCCTGATGACTTTGAAAGATATGCTTTCTTTTCAAAAGCAGCCTTAGAGATTTTACCTTCTATTGATTTTAAACCTGATTTAATTCACTTAAATGATTGGCAAACTGCTCTATGTCCTGTTTATCTAGATAGATACTTTTCTAAGTTTACATTTTATAAGGACATAAAAACTTTAATTACCATACACAATATACAATATCAAGGAATATATAGCCCTTCAGTTTTAGAAAAGATTGGTCTTGATTATTCATACTTTACAATTGATAAACTTGAGTATTTCGGAAACATCAACCTTTTAAAAGGAGGTTTACTATACTCTAATGCTATAAGTACCGTTTCACCAACCTATGCAAAAGAAATACAGTCTTCTGATTTTGCCTACGGCTTAGAAGGTATCTTACAGCAACGTAAGGCTGATATAACGGGAATACTAAACGGCGTAAAAATAATTGATAAAAACGAAATTTTCGACCAAAATTTTGAAGATATATTGGCGAAAAAGAAAGAAACTAAGTCAAAACTTCAAAAACAGCTTGGTCTTGAAGTACGAGATGATGTACCTATGATTGCTGTTATATCAAGACTTGTTAGTCAAAAAGGTCTATCTCTTATTAACCATGAATTTTTTGAAAGAGATATACAATTAGTTATACTTGGAACTGGAGAGGGTGGATTTGAAAACTATTTTAGAAATATTCACGAGATGATGCCTGAAAAAGTTTCGGCTAATATTTTCTATAAACCTGACTTCGCAAATGATTTATATCTTGCATCAGATTTATTTTTAATGCCATCTCTTTTCGAGCCTTGTGGACTTGGTCAAATCTTCGCCCTTGAACATGGAACTATACCAATTGTACGTTCCACAGGAGGACTTAAGGATACTATTAGCCATTATGATGTAAATACTCAAAAAGGTAATGGTTTTGTTTTTGAGCATTACTTGTCATCAGGTTTACTTTGGGCTTTAGATGAAGCTATTATTTTATATAAAGATAAAAGACATTGGAATTTATTAATGCAAAATGCTTTAAACTCAAACTTCTCTTGGGATAAATCCAGTGATAAGTATATTGAATTGTATAATAAAATTATTAATGTAGAAAATAAAGTAAAACCAGAACTTTAATGTTTATATTTTTCTAGAAAGGGCTTTGTGGCATTTGTCGAAAGCAGGAAAATTTGGGGGCTCTTTTGCAATGATACCACTTCAATTTTCTAACATTAACATTTTTAAAAAAATAAAAAAGGGATTGTGATATAAATTCAAGTAACAACAATGTTACATAATGAATTTACTCACAGTCCCTTATATTTTATTCAATCATTTCACTAGTCAATGTCTTTCTTACTTTTAAAAAATATATACTAAAAGACAAAACGCCTTTAACAACAGTTGTAACTAAAATTCCAACAAATACAGCAATTGCACCAAGACTCCCCTTTAAAAGAGCCGATATAACAAGCCTAAAGGGTGTTATAGTAACGGAAATTGCTCCTGCTATTATAGGTTTGCCTATACCGTTATATAACCCATTCCCAACTACTTCTAAAACTGCAAAAGATTGCCCTATGGCAACAAACCATAAGTAATGTTTTGCGTATTTTATTACTTCCTCATTATTTACAAATATCCTTATTATGTTATCACTATAAAAAAAGAAAATAAAACTAGTTACAAATACATAAGCAAGACCTATAAACAAACAAATTTTATAGCTTTCTTTTATTCTTTTAAATTCACAAGCTCCATAATTTTGCCCCACAAAAGCAGACATAGATGTTAGTAAACCTGATGTAACCATTATTGTAATTGTTTCTATTTGTGCACCTAGTTTTTGTCCTGCTATTACGCTACTTCCAAAACCTATTAAAGTCCTTCCAGATAAAAGTCCAATAACACTAAACAAAAATATTTGCAAAGTATAAGGAGCACCTAGTTTTAAAATACTTTTAAAATAAGACATATTAAACTGATGTTCTTTTTTGAAAGAAAAAATTGATTTTTGGTCTATATAAAATATAAATGTAACTATCATATTACCGACTAAACTTGCAATAGAAGCTCCTAAAATACCTTTTTCAAATACAACGATTAACAAATAGTTTAAAACTATGTTTATAACAAAGCCTACTGCCGTTATAATTAAAGCACGAATACTTTCACCCATAGATGTCATAATTCTTACAAAAAGCGAATTAAAAGAATAAAAAATTATAGTAAATCCGTAAATTCTCAAGTATAAAATACTATTTTCAACAATAATTTCTTCCTGTAAATTTGAAAACAAAACTAACTCTCGTCCAAATAGATTAAAAATCAATCCACAAATTAAAGCGATAATAGCAGTTAACTTTAGACCAGTATTCACATAAATAAAAAAATCATCATAATCTTTTTCACCTATTTGATGAGAAACTTTTATACCCGTACCCGTTGTAGATAAGAAATTAAAGGCATATGCAAAGGATATAAATAAACTAGCTGTTGCAACAGAAGATATTGCACCTCCTGTTTTATCAAAAATACCTAAGAAATACATATCTACCATATTATAAGACAACTGTAACAACATACTGATTATAGTAGGTATAGCAACAACTAAAAGAGATTTTGTTATACTCCCTTGTGTTAAGTCTTTTGTTTCCACATTTCCACTTCCTGTCAAAGAAATTTCTTAAAAACAACTATGTTTTGTAGATATTTTTTTACTTTACTTGTTTTTTTTAGCATCTTTTTTAGCTGCTTTTGCTTTAGCTTTTTTATTTTTTTCGATTTCTTTTATCTCTTCTTTAGACTTCATACCAGCAACAGATACTATATATACACCTGCAAGTTCAATTTTTACATTTTTCTTTAAAGGAATAGCATTAAACACTTGTTTGTCACACATAAGTGTTAAAATTTGTGGTCCAATCTTTACCTTTACAAAATAAGACTTTAATATTTTTTGGTATTTGGGTATTTGTTCAACCATAGCTTTTGGCAAATTAGCATTGTCTATCTTATCTTTTTTCTTGTCAATAACATAAACCGTTTGACTTTGTTTCATACTATTTATCATTGTATTTTGTGTTGTAACTTTTTTATTCGCCCACTTGTTTAAATAATATAACCCAACTCCAACTAATGCTATTACGATAAAAACAATTATAAACCAATCTCCTACACTCATTTCATTACCTCCTAAACTTTTAACTTTACTATTGTAACATTTTTTCAGTAAAATTTAAATAGTTTTTTAAAAATTTATAGTATTTTATTTAATTTTAATGTAAAATATAATAAAGTAGCTATAAAAAACATAAATGAGGTTAAATATGATAATTTTACTTTTTATTTTATTAATCAACTTGGTAATTTCTGTATGGATTATAGGTTTTAAAGGACGTAACCCAGCTTCATCATGGGCTTGGTTAATCTTCTTGATTTTAATGCCTTTTTTTGGTATAGCTATGTATATCTTATTCGGTCAAGATAGTCGCAAAATAAAAACTTTTAACAAAAAAAATGATGCAGATTTAATTTTGGATTGTGAGTTCAAATCAGACTTTGATAATTGTTTTTACGATGCAAATTGTTCCTATCAAGATTTTAGTAATAGTTCTAAAGTAGTGGCTCTTTTAACAGAAAAACTATCAAATGAATTTTTAGTATGCAATAATGAAGTTTCTATTTTCGTAGACGGCTCACACAAATTCCGTGAACTTATGATTGCCATAGACAACGCAAAAAACTATATACATCTTGAATATTATATACTTAGAAATGATAATCTTGGAAGATTTTTGCTTAACAAGTTAATAAAAAAAGCTCAAAAAGGTGTTGAAGTTAAGTTGCTTGTTGATGCTGTTGGTACTTTTACAAAAAACAGAAATTTCTTTGAACCTTTAATTGATTCTGGCTGTAAAGTTGCAGTTTTTGGAAAACGCCATGCTATCCGTATTAATTATAGAAATCATAGAAAGTTATGTATAATAGACGGTAAACATGGATTTTTAGGTGGTTTTAACATTGGAGATGAATATATTTATAGTCGTAAATTCGGTGTATGGCGAGATACGCATATAAAAATATATGGAGATGCCGTAAAATACTTAGAATTACAATTTATTAAAGATTGGAATTTCTGCTCTGAAGATAAAATAGTTTTAGAAGATAAATATTTTCCAAATATTCCAAAAACCGACACTAATATACCTATGCAAATTTTATCTTCAGGGCCTGACACAAAATGGGCAAATATTCATTATGTTTTTCTTAAGATGATTTCTACAGCTAAAGATTATGTTTATATAACAACGCCTTACTTGATGCCTGACGAATCTATAATAAATGCTCTTAAAATCGCAAGTATCAGTGGTGTTGATGTTCAAATATTAATTCCAAGCGTTGGTGACCACCCCTTTGTTTTAGGTGGAAATTTATCAAATGTTGAGATTTTACTTAAAGCAGGTGTTAAATGTTATATGTATAAGGCAAAAGGTGATGTCGCTACCTTTATACATTCTAAGCAAATTATTGTTGATGATTTGTATACAAGTCTTGGGACTGCAAACTTTGACTATAGAAGTTTTTATTTAAATTTTGAAATCAATAGTATAATGTATGATAAAAAAATTTCTATAAATTTCAGAGAGCAATTCCAAACTGATTTAACTTTTTCTGAAGAAATAACTTTAGAATATTTCAAAAGTTATACTTTTATGGATAATGTAAAATTTGCCATTTCAAGATTGCTTTCACCACTATTATAGCCTTAAGTTCCTTTTCGTTATTTTTTTATTTATTTAATTCACTATTTTTTTTATAATTATGGTGTATTTTTGTTTGTTTCTTACAATTTTTTTAAACATTCTATTCTATACTTTACAAAAAAACAAAAGTATTGTAAACTAAACATAATACTATGTTGTCATTCATAGTAAATATGTGTTTGTAAAATTAAATATTCTATTGTAGAGGTGCGAGTTTAAATATTACTTATTTTGAGTTTTAACCAACTGTGAAATTTAAGGAAAGGTAAAATCGCCGAAGAAGATAAGGATAGTTATTAATTATCTTCTGGTTGATAGTAAAATATGTTATCAACTGTCGCATTTATGTGGAGAGCTACATACAATATCACGCTTTTATAGTGTTTGATTGGTTGGTTGTAATGAATTTCTCTCATAATTTATTGCAATCTTTTTTTATGCGAAAACGAAATAGATTTTTACATTTACCTAGTAACACAAAATTTTGGAGGTATTTATGTATAAAAGAAAATTTCTAATGACATTATTTTTTGTAGTTGCTTTAACTACAACAGTTTTTGGCAGTGACACATCATCACCTGCTGACACATTGGGTATGTTAACTTTACTCCCACCTCTTGTAGCTATCGTCTTAGCCTTTGCAACAAAAAATGTTGTAGCAAGTCTATTTACTGGAGCATTAACAGGTACTTTTTTAATATCTGTTGCTAATGGTTTTTCTTCAAGCATTTTAGTTGATATGTTTACAGATTTTGTTGGAAGACTTGTTAATTCTCTAGCTGACCCTTGGAACGCCGGTATAATTTTACAAGTTCTTGTAATCGGCGGTATCGTTCATTTAATAGGGAAAATGGGTGGTGCAAAAGCCGTAGCTGATAAAATGGTTGCTCATGCGAAAACACCAAAGTCTGCTCAGTTAATTTCATGGGTTATGGGTATATTGCTATTTTTTGATGACTATGCAAACGCTTTAATTGTCGGTCCTATTATGCGTCCAATTTTTGATAAAATGAAAATTAGCCGTTCAAAACTAGCCTTTATAGTTGATGCAACAGCAGCACCTATCGCAGGTATTGCTCTTATATCAACATGGATTGGACTTGAAATTGGTCAAATAAATGATGCTTATGCATCAATTGGTATTGAGGTTGAAGCATATTCAATCTTTGTTCAAACAATACCTTATAGATTTTACAATATTTTTATGTTAGGTTTTGTTGCTTTAACTGCTTTTACAGCACGTGAGTTTGGTCCTATGCTAAAAGCTGAACGTGATGCTAGAAAAGGTATTCACGAAGATATAGCTTCATATGATGGTTCAAATGAGCTAGAGCCCCTTGAAAACGTTAAACCAAGTATTTGGAATGCTCTTATACCAATTGGTACTTTAGTTGTAACTTGTATTTTAAGCTTCTATTTTTCTGGATATAAATCTGTTATGGCATCTGGAGATACTTCTGCAATCGCTTTAATGCAAAATGCACCAATATCTTTTTCTGCAATTCTTGAAGCCTTTTCAAATGCTGATGCATCTGTTGCATTGCTTGAAAGTGCTGTTTTCACTACAATTGTAACTATTGGATTAGCTTTATTTAAAAAAATATTTACACTTACAAAAGCAATAGATACTTGGATTGGTGGTATGAAAAATTTACTTATAACTGGAGTTATTTTATTACTAGCTTGGTCCCTTAACTCAACAATAAAAGAACTTGGTACTGCTATATATTTAAGTGAAACTTTAGGAGAATGGATAATCCCTCAACTTTTACCATCACTTATATTTATCTTAGGTTCTCTTATTTCTTTTTCAACAGGTACTGCATATGGTACAATCGGTATTCTTATGCCACTTGCCATACCTCTTACAATTAGTTTAACTGGCGATGCCGATTTATCTCTTTCTATTGTTTCTGCCGGTGCTGTTCTTACTGGTGCTATATTTGGTGACCACTGTTCACCAATATCAGATACAACTATTTTATCTTCTATGGGTGCTGGTTGTGACCATATCGCCCATGTTAGAACACAAATATGGTATGCCGTTTTTGTTGCCTTTGTAGCCGTATTTTTGGGCTATTTACCTGCTGGTTTTGGTGTTCCTGCTTTCATCACTTTACCACTTGGTTTAATTGCAATGTATTTATTCTTAAGATTCTACGGTAAGAAAGTTGATGAAGAATAATATTTAAAATATGTTTACTTATAAAAAGGACTGTGCTAAATGATTTTGAATTTACATATAGTCCTTTTTAATTTATAAGTATTTTAACGTTTTATTATTAAAATATTTTTTACTATATTTTGTGGTTGAAGTCATATGGAAACGCCAGAAAACTAAAATAATGGCACATTGCAAAAGAAAAACCACATTTTCATACTTTTTGCAAGGTCGCCATATAGGTTTGACACTGTTTTTCTAGTATGATATACTTAAAAAAGTAGTTCTTTTATAATATAGGAGGTTTTTATGACAACAAAAAAATTAGTGCTTTTGTCATTACTTATTGCTCTACATGTAATTTTATCTGAATTTTTAGCTATAAGACTACCACTTTTAAAAATAGGATTCTCCTTTGTTCCTCTTTCTATTATGGCTATGCTTATGGGACCTATTTATACTTGTATTGGTATTGTACTATCAGATATTATTGGCTTACTTCTGTTTCCACCAGCAGCACCACCTTTTTGGGGCTTTACATTATCTAGTGGATTAACAGGTTTTATATATGGTTATTTCCTATATAAAAAAGGTATAGAGCCTATTGATAAAAAAAAGTATGTGTTAAAAATAATTATTGCCTGTGCTATGGTTAGTTTCTTAGTAAATAGTACTTTAAATACATATTGGTTAACTATTTTGTACGGTGATAGTTTTTTAGCAATTTTACCTGTTAGACTTGCAAAAAATATTTTCTTTTTCCTTTTCCACGCCTATGCAATATATTGGTTTTCTCCTTATATTAGCTACAACAAAATTTTTACAAACTATACAAATGTTGAGGAGTAGATTGATATATGAATTACGATTTTGTTGGACTTGATAACTTAGGTTTATCTCTCGCACAATCTTTTTCCCTGTATGATGACAAAAACATGGTTAAAGACCCAAACACTAAAACAGTTACACCATCAATATATGATAACAGTTGCTATACTACTATTATTTATGAACGGAAAGTAATATGTCCTGTTTGTAATACTACCTTTATTACCCCAACACTTAGAGGTACTAAAGTACGTCGTCTTGAATCAGATATAGACCTAAAACCAAATTTTATTGAACTAGAATCTATATGTTATGAAGTCGTTACTTGTACTACTTGTGGTTATAGTTCAATGATGTCAACCTTTGAAAAGCTTAATAAACTAAAAATCACTGCTATTAAAGAAAATATTTCAAATCATATAAACAACAACTTAGAAAACATACCATTGAACCTAACAATTGAAGATGCTATTATTAAATTTAAACTAGCTTTATATTGCTGTGTTCACAAAAATTCACTGAATTCTGAAAGAGCTTTTACAGCTCTAAAAATTGCTTGGTTGTATAGAAGTCTAAAAGACAATGAAAATGAAGCCTATTTTTTAAATCAAGCCTATATAGGTTTTTCTAAAGCTTATATTGAAGAAAACTTGCCTTTTATGAATATGGATTACTACATTGCTACATATATGGTTAGTATTCTTGCTCTTAAAGTTGGAGAACTTGATGTTGCAAGAAAATACCTTAGCACTCTTGTTATAGACAAAAATGTACCACCTAAGTTAAAACTCAAGATTGAACTTGCCACCCAGCAACTACGTTCATTTAAATAAACGGCTTTACCCTCAAAATATATAAAAATCTATTTTCATATAAATGACAGCTCTATAGCATTTGCCTAAATTATGAAAACTTAGTTTTTGTTTTGCATTATGCCATTCTTTGAACTTTGCAACGTTTCCAAACAAAAAATCAACTTACTCAGTGCAGAAAAGTTGATTTTTTTTATTTTATATATACTAATGATTATATTCCGATAGGTTTCTTGTTTATGCAATAAATTACTAGTCAATTTATATCTGTACGTTAACTTTTAGTGTACATATGTACCTATTACGACGTAGAGGTCGGAATACTAATTATGATATATTTTGCAACAGTGCCATTTTACATATTTATATATCTATTCTGTTAGTTACTATATACTCACATAAATAAAAAAAAACTGTTATCAACAATAAATGATAACAGTTTATGAGCCACCCGGGGCTCGAACCCGGGACCCTCTGATTAAAAGTCAGATGCTCTACCAACTGAGCTAATGGCCCTTACTATAAAGGGTGGATAATGGGATTCGAACCCACGACCCCCAGTGCCACAAACTGGTGCTCTAACCTACTGAGCTATATCCACCAAAAGTATGTACCTGGAGGGATTCGAACCCCCGACCCACGGCTTAGAAGGCCGTTGCTCTATCCAGCTGAGCTACAGATACATATTTAAAAATATCGGGGTGACAGGATTTGAACCTGCGACTTCCTGAACCCAAATCAGGCGCGCTAGCCAAGCTACGCTACACCCCGTTATAAAACGGCGACCACTTATTTTCCCAGCCCGTCTCCAGACAAGTATCTTCAGCCGTCTTAGTCTTAACCATCGTGTTCGGTATGGGAACGGGTGTTTCCCTAAGACGCATCATCACCGTAAAGGTTTATTAACAGAATTATTATACCATAGGTATACTTATCTGTCAACATTTAAGTGTTTCCACTTATTTTAGTGTTTGGCACACTCAAAACTGAATAAGAAAAAATTTGATTTG
>JBKEBX010000042.1:0-2519 GCA_047973385.1 Lachnospirales bacterium
TAAAGATGAAGGTATAATAGTAGCAATGACTTTAGTAGAATTACCAAAAAATATTTATGATATGAATCCTAGCCTAAACTATATACTAACTGAAGTAGCACAAGGGTATGAGAATACTTTAAGTATAGCAAATGAACTAATCGAAAAAGGAATTTATAAACCAATATATGAACATGAGTTTGGGTTTACACCAAAGGAGTATATTGAAGGACTAACACACCTTAAAGAAAATACAAGTACTGGAAGATTCGTAATGAAAATAAAATAATCTTCATTATTTACAGCCATTAATTTGGCTGTATTTTTCATTGTTTTGAAGTAATGTTCGAATCAGGAATTGAAGTTAAAATTGATGGATAGAAACAGCAACAGCCTAATGTTTTTGTGCCATGGAAAGCACCTCCTTATTCTCTTGATTATATTTTGAATTATACGAGAATAAGTTGTCAACTTTATTTATACAACATCATTGCGATTGTTGCCACGCATATCCACGCTGGTAATCTGGTATTCTAAATAATCTATTTTGAAATAATAATGACAAGGGTTGCAATTCACTAGCCATTCCAAGTACCTCCCTATTGATTTATTTTATTTCTCTCTTTATATAGGTAAGCTCTATATCGTAGCCAAGAGCCTCCATCATCTGAACAAAGGTCTTGTTTACCACACCATCCTGCTTTTTGATGATACGATTCACATAAGATTTTGTAGTATTGATGTCTTCCGCTATTTTTGCCTGTGTGGTTCCATTTTCTATACACTTAACTTTAACATCAAGTTCTATATTATTTTTAATCATGTTCTACACCTCTGCTTGATTTCTCTCAACTTATTTCACAAATCAGATAACTTATTGTACTACAATTTTTGGTAAATTTCAATTGCCCCAACATAATAGACAAACGAAGCTTTCGCAACAAAAAACACCCTGCATTTCTACAAGGTGCTAACTTCTGTAACCTATTCTTTTATCTCTCCACATCCACGCTTGTGCCAGATTTGAACTCCACCATGAACTTCTCCTCATAAATCGTTACCTTTTCAACCATTCGCCTCACAAGAGATTCATCGTATTCTTCTATCTGCTCCGTCTGCTCTGCAAGGAACTCATGCATATCGGCAATTCGCTGTTTCAAGCCTTCTCTTTCCGCATTCTCCGCCATAGCATTCTGCTTTAATTCTCTCAGATGGTCTATCTCATCAGCTAAGTCATTATAATCCTTTTTAGCATTTGCTCGTCTCAACAGTTCATTTTGCAATTCTTCCAATTTAGCATTGATACTTTCCATAGATCCTTCATCTTCCAAAGCAAGTACCGATGTAATGTTCTGCTCTAAGGCTACAAGCATATCATCCTTGCCACCAAGTGCCATATTGATAGCTTTTATTACAGCCTCTTGAAGTTCTGTTTCCTGAACCGTTGGTGCATCACAGCTTTCTGGACCATGTTCAACTCTAGTACAACATCGCCATACAACTGACTTTTTACCCCTATTATTCCAAACAATCCTACGATAAATTTCACCACATTTCGAACAGTAGACAATACTAGAAAGAGCATATTTACTACTATAAACCCTTTTCTTTCGATTAGCACCACTATGGAGATTGGCTCGTCTTATCATTTCTTCTTGTACCTGCATATAAAGATCACGTGGTATAATTGGTTCGTGGTTATTTTCTACATAATATTGTGGAACGATGCCATTATTTTTCACTCGTTTTTTTGTTAATACATCAACTGTATAAGTTTTCTGCAATAACGCGTCTCCTACGTATTTTTCGTTTTTAAGGATTTTCTTAACGGCTTCAGGTCTCCATTTGGCTTTACCAGCTGCAGTTAGAATACCGTCACTTTCTAAGCTTTCACCTATCTGTTTTAAACTGGCACCTTGTAGATACTCAAAATAAATACGTTTTATTATTTCTGCCTCTTCCGGTTCGATAATTAAATGACCTTCATCATCTTTGGTGTATCCCATAAAGCGATTGTGGTTCACCTGTACCTCACCATTTTGATAACGAAACTGTAATCCCAACTTTACATTTTTACTTAAGGATTCTGATTCTTGTTGGGCAAGGCTCGCCATAATTGTAAGGAGCACCTCTCCCTTGGAATCCATAGTATTGATATTTTCCTTCTCGAAAAACACAGGAATATTCTTTTCCTTTAGCTGTCTGATGTATTTTTGGCAGTCAAGGGTATTCCTAGCAAATCTGCTGATGGACTTAGTAATAATCATGTCTATGTTACCAGCCATACATTCCTCAATCATACGATTAAATTCTTCACGCTTTTTGGTGTTGGTTCCTGATATACCATCATCAGCAAATATATCAGCAAGTTCCCACTCTTCATTGTTTTTTATAAAATTGGTATAATGCTCCACCTGTGCATCATAACTTGTTGCTTGTTCATCACTATCTGTTGAAGCTCTTGCATAAGCTGCAACGCGTACTTTCTTTTTGTTTGATAGCATCTTAGTTTCTTCAATTTTTCTTATCCTTTTCATCAA
>JBKEBX010000050.1:0-41849 GCA_047973385.1 Lachnospirales bacterium
AAACAACTTATGCTTGTTATGGCTGTTCTACTTTCAGGAGTTTCTGTTGCCATAAGTGGAACAATTAGCTTTGTAGGGCTTATTGCTCCACATATAGCAAAAAGACTTTTTGGTGTTAGACATAAAGTGTTAATTCCTGGCTGTGCTTTAATCGGAGCAATATTAGTTTTACTCGGTGATACTCTTGGGCGATTGATTATTATGCCCTCGGAAATTCCAGCAGGTGTTATGGTTGCAATTATAGGAGCACCATATTTCTTAACATTATTATTTAGAAACGTTGCAGAATTGAGATAATGGCACATCGCAAAAGAAAAACCAAATTTTCATACTTTAGACAAACACAGGAAATGGCGATGATACAGCATTTCCTTGGGTTTTGTTTAAAGCTATAAAGCCGTTGTTTTTCTATGAAAATGGATTTTTCTACATTTTGTAAGGTCGCCATTTAGAAAGAACAAATAGGTGAAATATGTCAAGTGTTAATATTGAAAATTTAAAAACAGGTTATAACGATACAATTATAATCAATGATTTAGAAATTAAATTTAAAGAAAATAAAATATCTTCCATAATAGGCTCAAATGGTTGTGGTAAGTCTACTTTGCTTAAATCTATAGGTAGAATTTTAAAGCCTAAAAATGGTGTTGTATACATAAATGGTGAAAGTATTTCTAAAAAACCAACAAAAGTGTTGGCAAGAGAAATGGCTATACTACCTCAAACACCATCTGCACCCTATGGCATTACAGTTTTTGAGCTAGTTTCCTATGGCAGGTTTCCTCATAACAGTAAACTTAACAAAGAAGATATAGAGATTACTAAAAAGGCAATAAAGATAACAGGCTTACAAGGCTTTGAAGATAGAAGTGTTGACAGTTTATCCGGAGGACAAAAGCAAAGAGTTTGGATTGCAATGGCTATATGTCAACAAACAGATATAATCTTACTTGATGAACCAACAACTTATTTAGATATGGCTTATCAACTTGAGGTTTTACTATTGTTGAAAGAATTAAACGAAAAATACAACACAACTATTATAATGGTGTTACATGACTTAAATTTAGCTTCTCGTGTATCCCATGAACTTATAGCTATGCGTGATGGCTCAATTGTAAAATCTGGAACTCCCGAAGAAGTTATGACTAAAGAAACTTTAAGAGAAGTATATGATATAGACGCAAATCTAATTTACGATGAAGCCACAGATACAAAGGTCTGTTTATCCTATACTTTAATTAGTAAAGATAGAAACATTAAAGAGGTGTAAAATGAAAAGAATTGCAATTTATGGAAAAGGCGGTATAGGTAAATCTACAACCGTTTCAAACATAGCAGCAACAATGGCTGCTCGTGGGCTTACAGTTATGCAAATTGGTTGTGACCCTAAGGCAGATTCAACAAGGAACTTAACAGAAGGAAAAAACATACCAACAGTTTTAGATATACTTCGTGAAAATGGTGACGCAGAACTTGAGGATATAGTTTATAAAAGTTCAAGTGGTGTTTTATGTGTTGAATCTGGTGGTCCTGTTCCAGGTGTAGGTTGTGCAGGACGTGGTATAATAACAGCCTTTGAAAAACTCGAAGAACTTGATGCATACGAAGAGTATAACCCTGATGTAGTTTTATATGACGTTTTAGGTGATGTTGTTTGCGGTGGCTTTGCAATGCCTATACGTGGCGGTTATGCCGATGAAGTCTGTATTGTAACATCAGGTGAAATGATGAGTCTTTATGCAGCAACAAACATAGCTGGTGCTGTAAACAGTTTTGGCTCTCGTGGTTATGCCAAACTCCGTGGACTTATATTTAACGCTAAGAATTTTGAAGGAGAAGAAGAATTAGTTAAAAAAGCCTCCCAAGAAATTGGTTGTGATATACTTTACCATATACCTAGAAATTCTCAAATACAACAAGCCGAAGACATAGGTAAAACTGTTGTCCAAGCTTTCCCAGATAGCGAAATGGCAAAGCAATACAATGAACTTGTTGATATTCTTTTAGGAGGTGACCACAATTAAAGATTTTAAGCATTTAAAAACCTTATCCAAAACCAAATCCATGAAAGGTATAAATCAACTTTCATCAGCTGCTTATCCAGGTAACCATTGCCCTATGCATACATCTGTTGCCATAGCTTCCAAAATACAAGGGGTATCAACTTTGGTGATAGGTGCCACGGAATGTGGATATTATAGCCGTAATATTGCAAATAGTGGCGAGTTTAGTAACGATGCTCTTCATTGGACATATATTTTAGATGAAAACGAAGTTGTTTTCGGTTGTCGCAAAGGAATAGTTGATTCAGTTATTGAAATGGATAAGTCAGGAGCTAAAGTTATTTTGCTTATCTCAACTTGTGTACCTGAAGTTATTGGCGAAGACCTAGAGGGTATTGTTTTTGAAGCAAAGAAAAAAGTTAGTGCAAAAGTTTTATATGTTGAACTTGGCAATTTTAAATGTGGTAGCCACATACCTGGTTTTTGGCAAACTTTACTTGCCTTTGGTACTCTTGCACCAAAATGCGAAAAAAATAAAAATGTGATTAATGTTCTAGGTAGAAGTGCTGATGAAGACCATATACCAAAACCTAAAATTATTGAAGTTCTAGAAGAAAGCTACGAGATAAAATATCTTGCACCAAATTCTAGTATAGAAGACTTTGAGGACTCAACAAAGGCTTGTGTAAATTTAGTTTTTTCACCTTACTTAAATCCCCTTGCCGAGTATCTAGAAGAAAATCATAATATACCATTTTTCGCTTTTCATAACACATACTCCGTTGAAGATGTTGTCAAATTATATAAAAACTTATATAAAACCTTAGGAATAGAGCTTGAAACAAGATTGTTTGAAAATTATGAAAAAGCAAAAGCTACTCAAAAGAAAATTTCAGAGTACGTTAATGGCTTAACCTATATCGGCTCAAAGATTGGTGCCGTTCAGCCTTTGCCTTTTCACAGGTATTTATGTACTTTAGGGCTAAAGCCCATCATGATACACGTTGAAGACTTCTACCCTTCTGATACTTTATGGAGAGAAAAGTTTTTAGAAACCGGTATAGACCCTATGCTTTGTATGATGGTTAATGAAGATGTTGATAGAGAGTATATACTTAGCCAAGCACCTGAACTGGTTATAGGCGACTGGCTAGGACGTATAGACTATAAAAATTCAACAATTCAAGTTATGGATACCTATGGACGTTCAGGCTTTGAGCTTACATTGCTTATCTTAGAAAAATTTGAAAATATAAGAGAAAGGATATAGACATATGGGATTATATAAAAGCACACCCGAACTATCTGGTAGAATTGGAACTTTATGGACTTTATCCACAATAAAAGAATCGGCAGTTGTTGAATTCGGATGTATGGGACACACTGTCTATGCAAGAACTTTTTTAAGTAGAATGGGTGCAAATGGAAGTAAATTGTTTTCCACTCATATCCGTGAAACAGATATTGCCCTTGGTGATTCTAGCAGACTTACAAAGGCAATCGCAGAAATTCTTGAAGATAAGGAAGTTAAAACTATCTTCTTACTACCTTCAACAGTACCTGAAATAATAGGTACAGATATGAAGGCTCTATCCATGGAGCTTTCTCTTGACTACCCTACTATAAAATTCATTACCTTTCCAACAGGTTCTTTTAACATGACTTTAAATGAAGGTATAGAAAAAACTCTATATACAATAGTTAAAGAATTAGCTTTACAAAAAAATAAAAGTACAACACCAACATATAACATCGTAGGCTCATGTGCTGATATTTATAACTACAATGCGGATTCTATAGAAATCAAAAGAGTTCTTGAAAACACCTTTGATATAAAAGAAAACTGTACCCTTACATCTAACACAAGTATTTCATCAATAGAAAATTTAGCTATGGCACATATAAATATTGTTATACGTGAAGAAGGCGTTAAAACTGCTAAGTATCTTGAGAAAAAGTTTGGTACACCTTATATATACACACGACCTTACGGCTTTAAAGCAACATTAAACTGGCTAAAAGAAATCTCAAAAATTATAAATCTTCCTCTAAATAATGATTTTTTAAACTCAGAAGAAGAAAATTACTTTGACCACGTATCACCTTATAAAACTATGTTACAAAGATTTATGTTTATTCATAAAGAACAAAGCAATCTAATTGCTGTGGGACATAAAGACGTTATAAATGGTATTTGTGATTATTGTACTCAAGAATACAACTTTACTGATGTGAAAAAGTACGTAGACAACACCTATCATTCTAATGAAACCTTAGAATTTTTAAGTGACGAAGCTAAACTATCCTTTAAAACTAGAAAAAAATGTTTCCTTATGGCATCAGAAGATATAATTGAACTTTTTGACGATGTAGGAATACAAATATCCAATCCTGATTCAAAATGGCGACACCCATACTTACCACCTCTTGTAGCTTTTAGAGGAAGTGTAAACATAGGCACATTGCTTATGAACGAAATGTTTAAAATAGATTAGAAAACCTTGCAAAATTGAAATTATGGCACATTGCAAGAGAAAAACAGAATTTTAATACTTTCGACAAACGCAGAAAATCCATTGTCTTATTATGAAAATGGATTTTTCTATATTTTGCAATGAAGCCATATTAAAAAACCGACCTCCTATTAATTAGATTTTCAGTCTAAATTTTGGTGGTCGGTTCATTTTATATACAGTTTTTTTATTTATTAAAATCCTGAATTAACTTCACTATATTTAGTAAGTGTAACTTCTACACTCTTTGGTACATTGTTTCTATACAAGTGGATTGTTATAGTATCTCCTGCTTCTTTTGTATCAAGATAGTTAGATAAGTCTTCAAACTCTACAATTTTTAAGTCATCAACGCCAACAATAATATCGTTAGCTTCAATACCTGCAAGTTGAGCTCCTCCACCTTCTAAAACTGCTGCTACATATATACCAGTAGATGGCAAGTTAAAGTTTTGTTGCATTTCTTCATCAATCGCACCACCACTAATACCTAGAAAAGCTTTATCAGGGTTGTAATCAGCTAAAGCCTCATCAGCATACTCAACAGCAAGATTTATAGGTATAGCAAAACCCATACCTTCAATTGTACTATCAACTAATTTAGCAAAGTTGATACCGATAAGTTCACCTTCAGAGTTTACTAAAGCACCACCTGAGTTACCAGGGTTTACACTTGCATCAGTTTGGAAAACTGATACAGAAGAACCATTTTCAGTTTCTAAAGTTTTGTTAGTAGCCGAAATAATACCAGTTGTAGTTGTCTTACCTTCACCAGCTGCATTACCGATTACATAAACTTGGTCAAGAAGTTCAACTTCATCACTGTTACCTATTTCTACAAGTTTATAATCAATATTATTGTCAATTAAATCTTGCTTTTCAACATAAAGTACAGCAATATCAATATCAGGGTTTTTACCTACTAAATGAGCATCAACAAAGTTATCTTCATCAGTTGTATCAAGAGCGATTGTAACATTGTTAGCACCATCAACTACATGGTTATTCGTAAGTATGTATACTTTACCGTCTTCTTCTTTAAAGAAAACACCACTACCTGAGCCTACTTGTTCAAAGGCGTTACCACCAAATCCCATAGTATCGTATGTTGCATTTATACAAACAACTGAGTTCACTGCATCCTTTAAAGATTGAGAAACATTTGCATTTACAACATGACCTGTGTCTTCATTTTCAACAAGCTCTTGAGGCTCATTTTCTTCAACATCTGCTTGTTCTCCAACTTCAGCCACATCCTCTTGCTCTGTAACTTCGTCACCAGAAGCTACAACGGCATTATCATCTTTGTTAAACATAGAGTTACCGTAAGATATACCTACACCACCTGCAACGCCTAAAGTTAAAACTAATACGAAAGCTGCAACAAATTTAAGGAACCCTTTGCCCTTAGATTTTTTCTTTTTCTTTTTAGGTGAATAATCCGTTTCTGCATAGTTTGAATCTGGCACTTCAACATATTTACCTTTTGCACTTCTTTCAAAGTCATTAAGTGAATTTGTACTTGTTTGAGCGTTATTATTCATATATTGGCTATTTATCTTAACAGGTTCTACATTTCTTTCCTCTTCAATTTTTTCAGGAATTTCATTTGTTTGTTCTTTTACTAATGTTTGAGTAGTGTCAAACTGGCTTTCCAAATCAAGAATACCATTGTCGGCTTTTTGACTTTCTTCTACAACTTCACTTTCTACACTTGCACTTGCTTCTTTTGTAGCTTTAATCTTAGCTTCAGCTTCTAACAAATTTTTTCTTGCAAGTTCTAGTTGCTCTTTTGCTTCTTTATACACATCAATGTTATTTTTATCAGTATTAATGTTTCCCACCTCTTTTACGTTATTTAAATCACTTTTACTAATATTGTTTTGATTGTTTTGATTGTTCTCATTACTCATTAAACCACTCCTTTTCTTATTTACTTAAAAACCTCTTAACTTTATATACGTAAACTACATGTACTTTTCTTACAAAATTTATGTTTTTTTATATTTAATCTAATTTTATTTTAAAAATCCAAATTTTCAATTTATTTATTATTTATTTTATAGTAACAATCGTAACACCATGGTCGCCTTCTCCAAATTCGCCAAGTCTATAACTTTTAACGTTTTTGTGAGTTCTTAGATAATCATGTATACCTTTTCTAAGAGCTCCTGTACCTTTACCATGAACTATACGAATAATCTCAAAATTACTTATAACAGCATCATCAATGTATTTACTTACTTCCATTCTTCCCTCTTGAACTGTCATACCTAAAATATTTATCTCAGCCTTTAAATTTCTAGCCTTTGAAACCCTTTGTTTACCTTGAGGTTTTGGAGGTCTTGGCTTTTTATCCACTTGATTTAGGTATTGTAAATCGGAAGTTTTAACTTTTATGTTCATGATACCACAGGCAACACCAACAATATTACTTTTATCTGGGTTTGATACAACAACCCCTTCATCACGAAGGGAGTTTATATATACCTTATCCCCAATCTTAAAGTTATGGTTGCTATTTCCTACTTTTGGTATTTTGCCTTTGTCAGAATAAATATCTTTTTCATAACCTGATATTTCATCTTGTAGCATCTGTCTAGTTTGGTCAACTTCTTTTACAGAAGCACTAGACTGAACTTTTTTCATTTCTTTTAAAATTTCATCAGCTAACATTTTGGCATCAACAGTTATCTTCCTCGCCTCTATCTTAGCATCTTTAATTATTTTATCTTTGCGTTCTTGGAATTTGTCTTGTTCTCTTGCTATTTCGTCTTTAAGATTTTGCAATTCTTTACGAACTTTTTTAGCTTCTTCTCTTTCACGCTCTGCCTGAATTTTACTAAGTTCAAGGTCAGTTATAACATCTTCAAACTTTTGGTCTTCCTTGTTCATAAAGTTTTTAGCATCTTCTATAATACTTTCATCAAGACCTAGTCTTTTAGATATGGCAAATGCGTTTGATTTACCAGGCACACCGATTAATAAACGGTATGTTGGTTTTAAAGAAACTACATCAAATTCACAAGAGGCATTTTCAACCCCTTTCGTTGATAAAGCATAAGCTTTAAGTTCTGGATAATGTGTTGTAACACATACACTTGCGCCTACATCATATAAATATTGTAGTATAGACATAGCAAGACAAGCACCCTCAACAGGGTCAGTACCAGCACCAAGCTCATCAAATAGAACTAAGTTATTACTTTTAACTTCTTTTAAAACTGAAACAATATTTGTCATATGACTTGAGAAAGTAGATAAACTTTGTTCAATACTTTGTTCATCACCTATATCAGAATATACGTTATCATAAACATTGATTTCTGTACCTGATGCACAAGGGATATGAAGTCCTGATTGTGTCATAAGAGTTAAAAGCCCTAAAGTTTTGATAGAAACAGTTTTACCACCTGTGTTAGGACCTGTGATTAAAAGAGTTGAAAACTTATCACCTAAATAAATATTTATTGGCACTACCTCATTTTTATCAATAAGAGGGTGGCGACCTTTTACAATGTTTGTGTAACCATTGTTGTTTATTTGTGGTTGTATACATTCAAGTTTTATAGAAAGTTCACCTCTTGCAAAAATAACATCAAGTTTTGTTAGCAAATCATAGTTTATCATAAACAAATCGCTATTTTCATAAACCATATTTGATAAATAAGCTAAAACCTTTTCCATTTCTTTTTGCTCTTTAATCATAAGTTCACGAGCCTTGTTGTTAAGCTCTACACAAGCCATAGGTTCAATAAAAACCGTTTGACCTGTGGCACTTTGGTCATGAACAAGCCCATTTATAGAATTTTTATGTTCTGCTTTAACAGGTATACAAAATCTATCATTTCTAAGAGTAATTACAGTATCTTGTAACATTGTTCTGTAAGTTTGACTTTGGATAATTTGATTTAATTTTTCTTTTACTTTATCGCTTGTACCTCTTAGAGATTGACGTATTTTAAATAACTCATCTGTTGCTGTATCAGCCATTTCTGTACTACTTACAATACAGCGATTTATTTCCGTCATAACTTTAGGTATCACAACTATTTCATTAAATATATTATCAATAAGTGGGTAATCAGGTTCACTACCAACTTTTTGAGAGTATTTCATAGCCTTGTTACATACATAAATAAAGTCAGCCATGTTTCTAAGCTCTTCCATATTTAAGTTACCAAAAGCTCGTACTCTTTTTATACCCTCACTAATATCACTTATACCACCTAGAGGCAAACTACCTTTTTTTGTAATACAGTTTACTGCATCGGAAGTTTCTCTTTGCTTTTCTTTTATTAAGTCTATATCAGTTATAGGAACTACACTTTCACTTTGTGCCTTACCCATTGAAGATATTGCACATTTCACTAACATTTCACGAATTTTATAAAATTCTAAAACGCGTAAAGATTTTTCATTTATCATTTAAATCACCATTTTTTCTAAATTAATATTCTTTTTTCAATTTTCACTTGCAAAATACCATCTTTTATTATAACATAGAGTTATAAAACAGTAAATATTATAAAGTGAAAATTCAAATACAGGTGATGATTTATGATAACAAGTGAAAGTATATATAATGAAATAATGAGTAAAATTTCTTCAAAAATCAATATTCCAAATATAAATGTAAATCGAACTGTTGTAAACACAACTAATTCTGATTATAATAATAACTCTAAAACCTTAAAAGAGACTGAAACAACTACAATTGATGGAAAAACTTTTAACGATTACCTAGAAAACTACTTAAATGAGGATAATTATAACGAAGTAAGTTCGGCAATTGTGTCATCAGTTAAAGAGGCTTCTTTAGAATATGGTGTCGAGGAAAGCCTTATTTATGCTGTCATTAAACAAGAAAGTAGCTTTAACCCAAACGCAACATCAAAGTCAGGAGCAATGGGACTTATGCAACTTATGCCTGATACAGCCAATGAGTTAAATGTGGATAACGCCTACAATATAGAAGATAATATTCAAGGTGGTGTCAGCTATTTAAGTCAACTACTTGAGATGTATGACGGAAATATTGAACTTGCCCTTAGTGCTTATAACGCTGGTATGGGCAATGTTGCAAAGTATGGTAACACAATACCGCCCTTTGAAGAAACACAAAATTATGTAGAGAAAGTTCAAGACTACAAAAGCCAATATGTTGCAAAGCAATATGAGGCACAAGAAAAATCAAAAATTGACACTGATATTAGTAACATAGATATTAGTATATAAATACAAGGAGTATATAAATACTATGGCTTACAAAGATTTACAAGATTTCATAAAAGAGTTAGAAAAGCAAAACCAACTTGTTAGAGTTAATGTAGAAGTTGACCCAATTCTTGAAATTACAGAAATAACTGATAGAGTTTCAAAAGCATATGGCAAAGCCTTGCTATTTGAAAATGTAAAGGGGTCTAGATTTCCTGTACTTATAAACGCAATGGGAACTTATGAGCGTATGGCTTTATCTCTTGGTGTTAATGACCTTGACGATATAGGAGAACGTATTGAAGAATATTTAAAAATGCTTAATTTTTCAAACATCTTAGGCAAAGTTAAAGAAATACCTAAAGCTATGCAACTTGCAACAGTTTTACCTATAAAATCCCTTACAAAAGGGCTTTGCCAAGAAGTTATTATTGAAGAAAAAGATGTAAACCTTTTTGATTTGCCTGTTTTGCAGTGTTGGCCACAAGATGCTGGTCGTTTTTTTACGTTACCCCTTGTTATAACTAAAGACCCTTATACAAATGTTCAAAACATGGGTATGTATCGTATGCAAGTTATGGATAAAAACACAACTGGTATGCACTGGCATATGCACAAAGACGGACGAGAGATTTATAATAAATATCGTGAAAAGGGTATTACTAAAATGCCTGTATCTGTTGTACTTGGTTGCGACCCTTCTATAACTTACAGTGCAACTGCACCCCTTCCATCTATGATTGATGAAATGATGTTTGCTGGTTTTTTACGAAAAATGCCTATAAAACTTGTAAAGTCAATACAAAGTGATATAAACATTCCCTCATCAGCAGAGTTTGTTATTGAGGGTTATGTTGATGTTAACGAAGAACTTACACTAGAAGGTCCTTTTGGCGACCATACTGGATATTACTCAATTGCCGATATGTATCCAAAGTTTCACGTTACAACTATAACTCATAGGAAAAACCCTGTTTATCCTACTACCATAGTTGGAAAGCCTCCTATGGAAGACTGTTATATGGGAAAAGCTACTGAACGAATTTTCTTGCCACTACTTAAGATGATGAACGAAGATATTGTTGATATAAGTTTTCCACTTGAGGGAGTTTTCCACAACTGTGTAATTGTTTCTATAAATAAAAAATATCCTGGGCATGGTAAGAAAATTATGAACACCATTTGGGGCATGGGACAAATGATGTATACGAAAATGATTATTGTTGTTGATAAGGACATAAACCCATCTAATGTTTCAGAAGTTGCATGGAAAGTATTTAACAACATTGATGCAAAACGTGATTTAGTTGTTTCAGAAGGGCCACTTGATGCTCTTGACCATTCTTCAAGTCTTTCACATCTAGGACATAGACTTGGTATAGATGCAACTAAAAAATGGACTGGCGAAGGCTATAACAGAGTTTGGCCTGATGATATTGTTATGAGTGATGAAGTTAAGAAAACTGTTGATGAAAAATGGAGCGAATATGGAATTGACCTTGATTAAAAAGATAGACCAATACGGGCGACTCGTTATGTTTTCCCATTCCATATTTTCCCTATCCTTTGCCCTTGTTTCTATGGCTATGGCATCAAAACTTAACATTGACTTTAAAACGCTTGTTTATGCCATTTTAGCCCTTATGTTTGCAAGAACAGGAGCAAACGCTATCAACCGACTTATAGACGCATATTATGACGAAAGAAACCCACGTACTTCTACACGTCACATACCACAAGGCACTGTTTCAAAAAAAGAAACTCTAGTTTTATCAATTGTGAATTTTGTTTTCTTTGTAGTTTTTGCAAATCTTTTAAACCCACTATGTGCGATTTTATCCCCTGTTGCCTTGTTTTTTCTTGTAACTTATAGCTATACAAAAAGATATACTTTTTTATGTCATTTATATTTAGGTTTTACTTGTGCAATTGCAACTATGGGTGGATACCTTGCTATAACTGGTGCATTTTTAAATTTATGGCCTTTTACAATGTTTATTTCAAACATGTTTTGGGTTGCAGGTTTTGATATAATATACGGTAGCCAAGATTATGACTTTGACAAATCAATTGGACTACATTCTATGGCAACACAATTTGGCGTTAAAGGTGCATTAAACATAGCTATCCTATTACATTTTGTGTCAATTGTGTTTTTGTTCCTTACAGGATTTTTATATGGAAATTTTAACGATTTTTATTATATTATTATTGGAATAATAGCTATACTTTTAAGTTATGAACATATTATAGTAGCTAAAACTAAGTTTAAACATATTAAAATTGCCTCTTATGGTATAAATCAGATTGTTGCCATTATTTTTATGTTGTCTATATTAACAATTTCAAGATAAAGGAGATAAATATATTATGAAAAAAATAATAATTGGTGTTACTGGTGCATCAGGTAGTATAATTGCAATTAATTTAATTAATGAGCTTATACAACTAAATAATATTGTCTATCTAGTTGCAACAAAGGAGGGCGAAGCTGTTGTTGAGTTTGAAACAGGAAAAAGTCTTTTAGAACATTTTGAAAATAGTGAAAAGGTTATAATATGTGATAATGATGACTTGTTTTCACCTATTGCAAGTGGCAGTTTTTACGTTGATAAAATGGTTGTCGTTCCTTGCACTATGAACACACTTGGTCAACTTGCAAATGGTATAACACCAAACCTACTTACTCGCTCTGCCGATTGCATTATAAAGCAAAAACGTGATTTGATTATTGTACCTCGTGAAACACCTTTATCTACTATACATCTTAATAATATGTTAACTTTATCAAAATGTAATGTTACGATTTTGCCACCGTCACCTGCTTTTTATCATCATCCAAAAACTTTAGATGATGTTATAAACTTTGTAGTTGGAAAAATATTAGATAGCTTACAAATAGAAAATAATGTGTATAAGCACTGGGATTAGAAATAGCGACCTTGCCTATTACAATTGGCTTCATTAATTTTTAGGCGTTTCCAATTCAATATTGTGAAATATTTTCTAAACTAATATAAAAGTAAAATATAGGAGGAGTTAATAATGAAAATTTTTTTAAGTTGCGACATAGAGGGCGTTAACGGTATCACAACATGGAGCGAAACCATAGCTACCCATCAAGACTATCCTTATTTTGCAAATCGTATGACTGAAGAAGTTGCAAGTTGTTGTAAGGGAATAAACGAATATGGTGAAATTGATTTAATATATGTTAAAGATGCCCATGATAGTGCAAGAAATCTTGACCATAATAAACTATGCACCAATACAGTATTGTGTAGAGGCTGGTCAGAAGCCCCTGCTAGTATGATGTATGGGCTTGATAGTAGTTTTGATGCCACTATTTTCACAGGATACCATAGTGGAGGAAATGTTGGTGGAAACTCCCTTTCTCATACTATGCATTTAAACTATAACTATATAAAAGTAAACGGCAATTTAGCAAGTGAGTTTATACTAAACTACTATGTGTCATTACATATAGGTGTTCCCGTTATTATGGTTACTGGCGATAAAGCTTTATGTGAATTCGTAAATAAACTTGATGAAAATATTGTAACAGTTGAAACTAAATCAGGTGTTGGAGGTGCTTGTATATCTAAACACCCAAATATCACAAACAAAGAAATCAAACTAGGTGCAACAAAAGCACTTCAAAACATAGGCAAAACTAAAATGAAGTTACCTAAAGATTTTGAATTTGAGATTAATTTTAAAAACCCACCTCAAGGAAATAGAGCAAGTTTTTACCCTAATACTTATAAAATTTCTGATAATACAATTGGCATGAAAACAAATAATATCATGGAATTTATGACATTTTTACTCTTTGTAAAATAAAAGAAGTAGAAACGTTGCAAAATTGAAATAATGACACATTGCAAAAGAAAAACCAAATTTTCATACTTTAGACAAACGCAGGAAATGGCGATGATACAACCTTTCCACAATCTTTGTCAAAAACCGCAAAGCCGATGTTTTGCTATGAAAATGGATTTTTCTATATTTTGCAAGATCGCCAAGTGGCTGTATGAAAAATCGCAAATGCGAGTCTCCATACAGCCACTTCCTTTATTTATTAAAACACAAAATTATTATCGCTCTCTACAAATGAATCTCCATTAAATTCATATATTCTCGTTACTCTATTTTGTATTCTAGTTAAAATCTCATAATTTATTGTATTGATAAGTTTTGCAACTTCTTCAACAGAAATTAAATTACCGAAAATCACAACCTCATCGTTTATCTTTACATTATCAATATCTGTTATATCAATCATCATCTTATCCATACAAACAGAGCCTATTATCTTTGCTTTTTGATTATTTACTTCAACATAACCTTTGTTACTTAAGTTTCTTGGAAATCCGTCACCATAGCCTACACCAACAGTTGCAACTTTTCTATGTTCAATCGCCTTGTAGGTAAGCCCATAACTTAAGCCCTCACCTTCCTCTAAATCATTAAGTTTCAACACCTTTGTTTTGAGGCTTAAGGCTGATTTAAGCTCTAATACACTTTTATCAACTTCTTCTGACGGATAATGGCCATACATAGCAATACCCACTCTAACTAAGTTTGTTTTATTCCCTACTTTATCCCAGTTGAAAACTCCTGCACTATTTGCAATATGTTTGTATTTAAAAGAAATTTCAAGGTTCTCAAGAGCATCTAAAACCTCTATAAATCTGTTATATTGTTTCATCATAAAGTTATCATCTTTTTCATCGGCTGTTGCAAAGTGAGAATATATACCCTCTATGTAAATATTAGGTAACTTAACTATATTTTTAATTTCTTCAACTGCCTCACTGTAAGATACCCCAACTCGAAGCATACCCGTATCAACTTTTATATGAATTTTACATTCTTTATCTAAAAGTCCACATATATCAGAAACCTTTTTTGCATATTTGTATGAAAATACAGAAATAGTAATATTTTCGTTACAAACATAATCTATATAGCCAAGGTCAACTTCACTTAATACTAAAGTTGGTGTTTTTATGTAATTTCTTCTTAAATTCGAAGCCTCTAAGAAACTTGAAACACCTAAATAATCGCAACCATTTTCCTTAAGAAATCTAGCAATATTTATAGCACCATGACCATATGCATTGGCTTTTATAACTCCCATTACTAAAACTTCTTCCTCTGTATTATTTTTGTTTACATATTTTTTTATTGTATTATAATTATGTAAAATATTGTTCAAATTTATAGTTGCAAATGAGTTATTAATCATATTTTACCTCTTTTTTCTTTTAATTATATACCATTAACTGATAATTTACAATATTCATAGTATATTATTTACTATCTTTTCGATATTTACCAGGTGTAACTCCATTTACTTTAACAAAAGCTTTTGAAAAATTACTTGTATCTCCATATCCAACTCTTTGACAAATATCTTGTATTTTATAATTAGTTGTGCGAAGAAGCTTTTTACTTTCGTTTATTCTACAATTGATTAAGTAATTGTAAGGTGTCATTCCTGTATATTCATGAAAAATTTTGATAAAGTAGTATTTTGATATGTTTACTTCTTTAGCAATTTCATCAATATTTATATTTTTATCAAAATTGCTTGATATATATTTTATAGATTTATTTATACTATATTGATTTTGGTCAACTTCCTTTGTTACTTGCTTAGAAATAATTTTGGTATATATCCGACTAACTGTGTCATTTAAAATTATTTTGGAAGTTTCTGTTGTATATTCAATCTGCCTAAGGGCAATCTTAAACAAATCAATATATTCAATATCAATTCCTATATCAAAAATTTTAAAACCATTTTTATAAACTGCATCATAATAGGTTTTACAAAAATCTCCACCAACATGAATCCAATAAAATGTCCAATTTTTGTAATCCTCATGGGTTTTATATTTATGATATTCGTTACAATCTAAAATAACTAAACTTCCACTTTTAAGTAAGTATTTATTGTTTAAATAAGAAAGACTACCAACCCCCTCAACAGTATAAATAATTTGAAAGTCATTTTTAGCATACCTTTCTGTATAATACTTTCTTTTTGCGTAAAAAATGCCTGATTCATTTATTTTGAAAGGTAATAAACAGTTATTTTGAACTGTATTTGCAATTTTCCATTTTGACTTTTTATCAATATCTAAATTATAATCTAAATACATAGCAATATTCACCACTTTTCTAGCAATTTTATCTAACTATTATACATAAAAATCTGATATTATATAATTATAACAAGTTTTACTTAATAAAGCAATATTTAACATAAAAGGAGGTAATCTATGAGTGATTATTTTTTAGCCATTGATATTGGTGCAAGTTCAGGCCGTCATATAATAGCTAAAAAGCCTATTGAAAACAAAAGTATCGAACCAATTGAAGTTTACAGATTTGAAAACAAAATATTACCCTTTAACAATAGTTTAATTTGGGATATTGAAAGTCTTCTAAAAGAAGTTATAAACGGCATTAAAATTGCTTTTTCAAAATATCCAAACATAAAAAGCCTATCAATTGATACATGGGCTGTTGATTATGTCCTTATGGATAATGATAAAGAAATTTTCCCTTGTTATTCCTATCGTGACAATAGATGCGAAGAAATAATAGATGAAATACATAGCATTATACCTTTTAAAGAATTATATCAAAAAACAGGTTGCCAATTCCAAAAATTTAATACAATATATCAATTATATTGCGATAGAAAATCTAATAGACTAGATTATGCTACTGACTTTTTGATGATACCAGAATATTTAATGTTTAAACTTACAGGTGTAAAGTTAAAGGAGTTTACTAACGCAACTACAACTGGTTTAATTAACTATCAAACTTTAAATTTTGACATAGAAATTATAGATAAACTTAGTTTACCTCGTCACCTTTTTACTAAAATTTCAGAACCTAAAAAAATACTTGGTAAACTGCTACCAAACATAGTTGATACTGTTAATGGAAACTGTGACGTTGTTTTATGTGCAACTCACGATACAGCTTCAGCTGTTTACGGTATTCCAATGCCCGATAATCAGCTATATATATCCTCTGGAACATGGTCATTACTCGGTGTTAAAACTACATCACCTATTACATCAGAAAATAGTATGCTTGCAAACTACTCTAACGAGGGTGGTGTTGGTTACAACCGTTTTCAAAAAAATATTATGGGGCTTTGGGTTGTAAACCAACTAAAAAAAGAACTTTGTCCTGACCTATCCTTTGATAAAATAATAAATTTAGCTAAAAATAGTAATTTTGAACTAACTGTTGATATAAATTCTAAGGAATTTCTTTCACCAAAATCTATGAAAGAAACCTTTGATTTTATGTTAAACAAACCATTAACTATTGGAGATTATTTTAAATGTGCTTATTTAAGTCTTGCACATTCATATAAAAATGCTATTTTTGAACTAGAATTAATTACAGAAGAAAGTTACAGTAAATTGTATATAGTTGGTGGTGGTGCAAAAAATCAATATCTTAATGATTTAATCAAAATGACAACTAAGAAAGAAGTTATAGCTTTACCTATTGAAGCAACTTCTATTGGAAATTTAAAAATACAAATGGAGGTATAAGATGACAAGATTTGAAAGTGCAAAGGAAATATACAAAGATTTAGGTATAGACGTTGAAAGTGCAATAAGCTCAATCAAAAACGTACCTATATCCGTTCACTGTTGGCAAGGTGATGATGTAGGTGGTTTCGATACTAAAAACGATTTATCAGGAGGTATACAAGTAACAGGCAACTATATAGGTAAAGCTACATCATCTGAGGAGTTATTTTTAGACATAGAAAAATCTTTTTCTTTAATTCCAGGAGCAAAGAAAATAAACGTACATGGTTGTTATCCTATTTTTGAAAATGGCGAATTTGCAAACCGTGATATGCTCCAACCTAAACATTTCAAAAAATGGGTTGATTTTGCAAAAAAACACAAAATAGGTATAGATTTTAACCCAACATTCTTTTCGCATCCTATGGTTAAAGACAACTTAACTCTATCATCTCCTGACGAAGAAACTCGTAAATTTTGGGTAGAACACGGAAAGCGTTGTTTGGAAATATCACAATATTTTGCTGAAGAAACAGGAGTTCCTTGTGTTATGAATATATGGATTCCTGATGGTTATAAGGATATACCCGCAGATAGACATGCTCCTAGATTTAGGTACAAAAAATCTCTTGACGAAATTTTATCTATTCCCTATGATAAAGAAAAAGTTTATGTTACTTTAGAATCAAAGGTTTTTGGAATTGGTCTTGAAAGCTATACAGTTGGTTCTGCTGAATTTTGCCTTAGTTATTCAAATTATAAAAATATAACTCCTCTTATGGACAACGGACATTATCATCCAACAGAAGTTGTATCTGATAAAATATCTTCCCTATTATTATTTAATGAAAAGATAGCACTTCATATTACAAGACCAGTAAGATGGGATAGCGACCACGTTGTATTATTTGATGATGAAACTCGTGAAATTTGTAAGGAAATTCTTTCACATAAAGCTCTTGACAAAGTTTTTATAGCAACTGACTTTTTCGATGCGTCTATAAACAGAGTTTCTGCTTGGGTTACAGGCATTAGAAACGTTCAAAAATCTTTACTTTGGGCTGCTCTACTTCCAAGTGAGAAACTTAAAGATTTACAAAATTCAAATAATCTAACTGAACTTATGGTTGTTCAAGAAGAAATGAAAACTTTACCATTTGGCGACATATGGGACTACTATTGTGAAGTGTGCAACGTACCAAAGGATAGACAATGGTTTACAGAAGTTAAAGAATATGAATTAAATGTTTTATCAAAGAGAGGTTAAATATGAGTATATTAGAAATTAAAATTTTAAAAGATTTTATCCGTATGTGTAATGACGGTTTTCTTCAAGGTTGGCACGAGCGAAATGGGGGAAATCTTACATATAGAATGACTTTAGACGAAGTAAAAACTTGTTCTAGCTTTTTTACAAAATCTGACACTTGGTTTGACTTAGGTGTTAAAGGCAAAAACTTAGGAAATGAATTTTTTATTGTAACAGGAAGTGGAAAATTTTTTAGAAATGTAATTTTAGAACCTGAAAATTCTATTGGTATTGTTGAGATAAATAAAGAGGGTACTGCATATAGAAAGGTTTGGGGGCTATTAAATGATGCAAAACCTACAAGCGAGTTCCCAACACACTTTATGAACCACTCAATCAAAGCTAAAGCAACTAACGGTGAACATAGAGTTATATATCATGCACACACACCTAACCTTATAGCTATGACATACACAACTCCACTTACGGCATATGATTTTTCTAGAGTTCTTTGGAAATCTGCAACGGAATGCCCTGTTGTTTTTCCTGATGGCGTTGGAGTTGTAGAGTGGAAAGTTCCTGGAGGCTCTGATATAGCTCTTGCAACTTCTAAGATTATGGAAAATTTTGATTGTGTAGTCTGGGCTCATCATGGTTTATTTTGCTCTGGGACAAATTTTGATACAACTTTTGGACTTATGCACACTGTTGAAAAATCAGCAGAAATATATAACCTTGCAATGTCAAGTTCAAATGGAAAAATACTTCAAACTATAACTGATGATAACTTGCGAGATATTGCCAAGGAATTTGGCGTTGTGATACGAGAAGATTTCTTAGATTAAAAAATGGCATCATTGCAAAATGCAATGATGCCATTAGTTTATAAAGAAAATTCCTATTTCTTTGCATACCTTATGCTAAATTTTTAATCATTCTAGTAATAATCTCTGAAAAAATTTTCATTTCTTCATGAGATACTCCTCTTAATAATTTATCTTCTAGTTTTATACATTCTGATACAACACTATCTTCATGGGATAAGGCCTTATCAGTAACAATAATTTTTTTAAGTCTTGCATCGTAAGACTTACTTTCACGTCTTATCAACCCTTTTTCTTCCATTTTTTTCAGAAGTTCAGATGCTGATGAAGGTCTAAGTCCATATTCATCTTCAATATTTTTTTGGTATATATCTCTATGGTTATTTGCAAGTAAAAAAAATAATAATCTACCTTGAGAACTTGTACAATCATCTTTTACAGTTAATCCATCAAGTTTACGTCGCATTTTATTAGACAAAATGCTTAAATCTTTTGTAATTTTCTCTTTATATCCTCTCATATAGCACCTATCTTTATTAAAACTTAGCAAGATTGTCTGATACAATAAGTTTAGCTTCCGTTAACTTAACTACTTCATCAACAGTAGTTTCTTCTGCAATCTCTTTTAGCAAAAGACCATTTTTTGTAACTTCTATAACTGCAAGTTCTGTAACGATAAGGTTTACTTTTTCAACAGCTGTTGCAGGTAAAGTAATTTCATTTAGAATTTTAGGGTTATCACCCTTTGCAACATGGCTCATTGCTATTATAACTTTTTTAGAACCTGTTACTAGGTCCATTGCTCCACCCATACCACTTACCATTTTTCCAGGTATAATATGACTTGCAAGAGTTCCCTTTTCATCAACTTGTAGAGCACCTAAAACTGTTAAATCAACATGTCCACCTCGTATAATCGTAAAGGATAAACTACTATCAAAAAAAGATGCAAAATCTGTAACTGTAACGTTCTTACCACCAGCATTAACTATGTTTTTATCAAAGTTACTTTCATTTGGAGCATCGCCCATTCCAATAATACCATTTTCAGATTGTAAATATATATTCATACCCTCTGGTATATAGTTGGCAACTAAAGTTGGTACACCTATTCCAAGATTTACAACCATATCATTTTCTAACTCTTTTGCAACTCTTTGAGCTATTTTTTCTTTAATATCCATTTTTAACCCTCCACAACATAGTCAACAAAAATGCAAGGTGTTGCTATTGCTTCTTTTTCTATTTCACCAACTTCAACTAATTCCTCGCAACCAGCTATAACAACATCTGCAGCCGTTGCCATTAAAGGGTTAAAGTTTCTTGTTGTACCTTTATAAAAAACATTACCCTCCTTATCGATTTTAGAGCCAAATATAAAAGCAAGGTCAGCAGATAAAGGCTTTTCAAGTAAAAATTCTTTGCCATCTATATTTATAATTTCTTTACCTATGGCTACATCAGTGCCTAACCCTGTTGGTGTTAAAACTCCACCTAGACCTGCACCATATGCTCGGATTTGTTCAGCTAGTGTGCCTTGTGGTACAAGAACAACTTCCATTGTTCCCTCATTCATTTGCTTGCCTGCAAGCGGATTTAAACCTATATGTGAAGTTACAAGTTTTTTTACTAAACCTTTACTTACAAGTCTACCTACTCCTGCATTTTCATAACCTGCATCATTACATATTATAATAAAGTCTTTGCTACCACTTTCAATAGCTGCATCTATAAGTACTTCTGCAGTACCATTTGTCATAAACCCTCCAACCATAATAGACATACCGTCTTTTAAAAGACTACTAACAAATTTTTTGTCAACAATTTTCATTTTTCACCAATCCTTAAATTATTTTTTTACTCTACGATAGTTGCAACTTGCAAACCATCATCATATTTTTTGCTAGGAAACTTTTGATAAGTTTCTACATCGTGGTTAAACACCATATTACTTAAATCAAACCCAGCAAGTTCGTATACTTTATCTATTTGATGAACAACATCAAAAGGCGACCCAATTGAAGTTAATGGTACATAACTACCCTCAAGACTTCCTATACCTATAACATTTTCTTTTACATATGCAGCATCGCCACAAATGATTTTTGTAGAATTTTTGCCATTTACAAAGACATCAACTATTACTACTTGTGAGCAATAAGAATGACCCATAGGAAGTGCAACAGTTCGTATACCCTCAGTTATTTGACTATCACCGTCAAGTAAAACCATACGTTCATTTAAAACTAAATCACAAGCCATTTTTAAATGTTCTTTTAGATACGCTTGTTTAAGTCTATTGAATTTTTTAGGCATACTCATAGCATACATAGCACCAAAAAGCTCATCTTTTTGAATATAAAACTTAGCATTTTTAAAGTAGTTTAGCCCACCCATATGGTCAAAATGCCCATGAGTTAGGATAACTATATCTATATCCAACGGTGTTAAACCAACTTTAGCCAATACCTTATCTGGCATTTGCACATTCATAAAGTTATACATCTCACATTCTTCTTTATTGCTTGGAATATTATAATCCACCCCACAATCAACAAGAATATTTTTACCATTACCTGATAAAAGTGTATAACCCATTGTTAAATCCATAAAACCTGAATTTAACATATTCGCAAGTTGTGCTGACCTAGGTGCTGTGTTTGTGTTTGCATACTCTAAGTTTTTTATACTATAATTTGCCATAACATTTCCTTTCTAAATAAAAATGGATTTCTCTACATTTTGCTATGAAGCATATATAATTAATTGGCATAACTACTATATGCAATTATACCAATTATTTTATACTTACAATTTACTTTTTTTAACTAAAACCCTGGTACACCCATAAGTGACGGAATAAACGTTACTATTTGAGGGAAAATACCAATTAAAACAACTATTGCTAGTTCTGTACAAAAATAAGGTACTACACCTTTAAATATTTCACTAGGGCTTATCTTTAAAGCATTTGCTGTTGCAAAAACATTCATACCAACTGGTGGCGTTAAACCTGCAATTTCTGTCATAAAGCAAAGTGCTATAACTAAAACATATGGGCTATATCCTAAATTACACAAAATTGGGAAAACTATTGGAACTGTTATAATTATAACAGAAACAATATCCATCATACAACCGCATAATATGTATAATAACATAACTAACAGATACACAACAAATGCAGGAGCATTTATACTAATAATAAATTGTGATAACATGTCTGCAAGATAAGTATCAGCTACAAATCTACCAAAAAGTTGACCACCTATAATAATTAGGAAAATACCAGCCTCCATAACGGCTGCTTCCCAAACACATCGTGCGATAACTTTCATTGGTGTTTTTTTAAACACAGCATATATACAAGTCGCCATTGCACCAATTGCACCAGCCACTGTTGCTGTAAACCAACCATTAAAAGTACCACCTATAATTAGAGCAAACAAAGCTATAATCGGTACAAGTAGTTTTAAAGATTGTAACTTTTCTTTTAACGGAATTATCTCATCGCTACCCTTTGGTATTGTTCCAGGCTTTGTTACGCTTATAAACTTTACTGTCATACAAAGTGCAAAGGCTGCTACTATACCAGGACCTATGCCACCCATAAGTGCCGAGCCAACAGAAACATTTACTGTTTCACCCATATATACAAGTGGTGATGGTATAATCAAGCAAAACATAATTATTGCCATTGATGGAGGTATAAGCGTTGATAAAGCACCTGATGCCGCTATACAACCTAAAGAATATTTTCTATCATAACCAGCTTTTTCAAGCTCTGGTAATGCAAGTTTACCAAAAACAATATTACCTGCAACAGACGAACCCGAACAAGCTCCAAAAACAGCATTTGCTCCGATTACAGTATACAAAAGCCCACCAGTAACTCTATTAAAAAACTTTTTCATAGACTCAAAAGCACCTTCTGCAATTCCCGTTTCACCAGCTAATGCTCCTAGTAACATAAACATGGGCAGAACAGCATAATTATAGTTTGCACCTAAGTTAAATGGAGCACTTGTAAACTGAGTTAAAGCCATACCCATATCTCCACCATAAAGTGCAACAAAACCTATAAAAGCCGAAAGCATCATAGATACGAAAACAGGTACTCCCATAAATACAATAAACATCATAAACAGAAAAACAATAACACCTATTAACCATGGTTCCATCAGCTCTCACTCCCTTCCATAACAACATTTTCATTATCTTCTGAACCATTTAAGTCCTTTTGGTTTTTTTCATCTTTGTAAATAACTTTACGAACTTCACACCATAAAAATGAAAAAGATAATATACAAAAACCAATACCAACAATAGCAGCAAAAGGCCATAAAGGAAAACCTTCCCCATTTACAGAACTCATTTTATTTCGTGTTATAAACTTTTCCATTTGTACAAAACCACGAAATCCAACAAAACCTGATATAAATGCACCAAAAAGATTACCTACTGTATTTAAAATCCCTTGAACCTTTGCAGAAAACTTACTTGTAAATAAATCGATGTTTACATGTCCTCTATCAAAAGTTACATAGGCACAAGCAAGGAAAACTACTGGTATATGTAAATACTGGATAATCTCCGTAGAGTTAGGTATTCCTGAAACAGGTAAACCTGCTACTTTTAGCTTTTCTCCAATAACATTGAAGAAAGCAACAAACATAATTATCACAAGACAAACTGCAGAAATATATGATAAATACTTTGTAAAATTAACAATAGCTTTATCAGCTCTAATTAATTTTTCTTTCATCTGTATAACCACCTTTCATAAATTCAAATATTGACACCTAAAAATTATATTCTAGATGCCGTTGCAAAAGCTTCTCTTGTAACTTGTTGTATAGTTCTTGGTGCTTTACAATCACCTATCATATAGAAATAATCAGCCTTGCCATAGAACTCTAAAGCCTCACTATTTCTAGGTTTCATACCAACAGAAAGTATAACACTATTTGCTTCTATACTATGCTCATTATTATTTTCATCAAGATATTTTACTTCTTTATCACTGATTTCGCTACATCTTGCATTTACAACTGATTTGAAAGTTGGAATAGCTTCCCATGCTTCTTTAAAAGCCTCTTTATAGTGCATTAATGTAGTATCTGGTGCAAGTTCATCACGCATTTCTATAACAGTTACTTCTTTACCCATTTTCGCAAAGAACATACCTGTTTCAACACCTACTTCACCACCACCTATAACAACAACCTTATCGCCTATTGCTTCAGGTTTTTCAAAAACATCAATTGCAAAGTGTACGTTTTCACCATCTGCTCCTTTAATATTTGGACGAATTGGAGTTGCACCAAGTGCTGGTATAATTACGTCAAAACTTTCACTTGCTAAGCTTTCACTAGTTACTTTTGTGTTTAAATATAGTTTAATATCTCTTTTTTCTACTTGTTTAATCAAAAAGTTTTTATAGTCCTTGACAGGCCATTTAAAATCAACAAAGTTTGTATGTTTAAGCATTCCACCAAGTTCGTCAGTTCCTTCATATAAAGTTACACTGTGACCTCTGTCAAAAAGCTCTATGGCAACCTTCATACCACAAGGACCACCACCTATAACAGCAACATTATGCTTAACTTTAGGCTCACTTGTTAAAACATCAAGTCTATGTTCTATACCAATTTTAGGATTTACAGTACAAACACTTGCAAAAACATCATCTTTGCCACGTCCATGGCATTTGTTACATCTTACACATGGTACAATATCATCTGTTTTATTATCATAAATTAATTTTCCATATTCAGGGTTACTCATAAAACTTCTAGCCATTCCAATTATATCAGCATAGCCTTCTGCAATAGCTTTTTCGTTTACATCTGGGTCATGGTATCCACCTATTGTAGATATAAGGACTTTACCTTCTACTCTATCTCTTATGTATTTTGAATCATTTAAGAAAGGTGTAGCTTCAAGGTTGAAACCTGTTGGGTGAGCCTCATCAACATCTTTTGCACGAAGTTGAACAATGTCAAGGCTATCTCCAACTGATTTTAAAAACTCAACTGTTTCATCTATATCATAACCACCATCCTCATGAGTACTCATAAGACACTCAATTATGAATTTCGGGCCACAGACTTCTCTTATTCTTTCAATTATTTCCTTTGCAAATCTAAAACGATTTTCAGAACTTCCTCCATACTCATCAGTACGATTATTAGTAATTGGTGACATAAATCTTGACGGTAATTGTCCTCTATATGCAAAATGGACAGAAACCATATCAAAACCTAGAAATTTTAAAACCTTAGCTTGTTCTGCGTAACTATCACATATCAAGCTAATCTCTTCTTTTGTATATGAATCTACTTTTTTATTCGCAGAAACAAATTTTAGTTTATCCCCATCAATAAGTGGATAAGCACTTTGTGGTCCAACAAAAAAGCCCATACATGCAATAGAATCATGGTAATGTATTGCATCTGCAAGTTGGATTAAATAGTTTTGTGATGTTGGATCATATAAATCATAATCTGGAAAATGAGCAATATCAAATTCCATAATGTTCGTAATTTCTTTTACTGCCTCTGCTTTTTTATCTCCATCAGTTTCATAGTCTGGAAAGTGAGAAATAGGCACTTCCGACTCCATTTTTAAACCTCTAGAAAAGTTGTTTATACCCATACAAGTAACAATTGCTGCACCATTTTTTGCTTTATTTGCATAATGTGTAATTACTGATTCTGATGGATATGTTTCTGGTCCTTGTAAAAAGTGTGGAAGCGAATTTGAACATTCCATTCTATTTTTTAAAATATTACCTCTGATTTCCAGTGGTGATAACAGATTTTTATAACTCATAAACGTTTACCTCTATTCAATTTTTTTTTACAACAGATACAAGAGCTGTATTTTTTTGAGGAGTACAGCTCTTATATATCAATTATTTTCTCAATTTTCAAACAAAAACTTATTGTCTAGTGTAGTTTGTTATTTCAGCCGCCTTATCTAATATAACTTCCATACCTTCAGACTTACCTGATTTATCAGTTATTGCAAGTGCCGCTTCTGATTTAGCTTCAAAAACAGCAGCCCAAAAAGTATCAATGTCTTCTTGTGAAAGTTCAACAAAAGTATTACCTGTTTTTTCTTCAACTAAAGCGATTTGAGAACCTATTTCTTCGTCAAATACTGAAGCAGAATAATCTTGTGTTTCAAGAGCAGCTTCTTCTATAAAAGTTTGTTGTTCAGGACTTAAAGCTTCCCACCAATCAAGATTAACAGTAAAGAAGTTACCTGCTGCATATGTACCATCTAAAGCCCAGTAAGGAGCAGGTTCATACCAACTCATAGCAACCATAGGAGCAAGTGCCATTTGTGTTGAGTCAACAAGACCACGGTTAAGTGCATCATAAACATCAGGTGGAGCGATAGATGTTACCATAAATCCTAAATGTTCAAAAATAGTTCCGTCCATATTACCAAAAGCTGCAGAACCGTCAATCAAACTATCTAAATCACTAAATTCATACTTTGCACAATAGGCATTTGCCCCTCCCGCAATAACGTTTAAGTATTTGATACCCATATCAGCAGCTTCACCTTGAATTAAAGCAGACGTTTCAGGGTCATCAAACATTAAAGTTTGAAAATAGTCTAGAGCAGCTTGAGTTCCCCCTGGTGCAAAACTTGGAAATGATAAATAATTTAATGTGTTTGTATGTGGCATATGGCCAAGTGCAACCATATCAACTGAGCCATCCATAACTGCATCTAACTCTTCATTTGATGAAAACAAAGTACCACCCCAAGAAACTTTAGCTGTTATTTGACCATTTGAAGTTTCACTTAAAGTATCAACAAAATGTTGGATAACATCTCCACCTGTTTCTGTTTGCTGATAAGTAACACTAATCTTAATTTCAAGTGGATCAACTTCACTTGTTTCACTTTCAGAACTAGAATCCGTTGTTTCCGTTTCTGTCGCTGTTTCTGATTCTGTTTCTGTTGTTGTTTCAGAACTTCCACCACATGATGTAAGGGTTGCAACTGCAAGTGTCGAAACTGTTAAGATACTTAAAAATCTTTTCATAAAAACCTCCATAAATTCATAATATATATTTTTTTATTTCATTGTTACTTTTTTTACTACTTTTTTATATAATCTCTATCAGCTTCATTTGCGTCTTTCATATCACGCATAGAAAGCAAAACTACAAAAGGTATAATCAATAAGCAAAGTAAAACTACATAAGCCATAGTTAAACGACCTGTTTGGTTGAAATAACCCATAAAAGTTAAAGCAAAAGCACTTGGAATAGACTGTACTGCAAATCTCCATTTGTTGATAGCTATTGATTTTTTTCTACCATATACATATGAAGTTATACAAGGGTCAAGAGTCGGCATACCCCCTGTCATACAAGCAACACCAAAAGCCCATATAGCCATAAGTACTTCACTACCACCAACTGGCATAATCATAAGTGGAACAACTGCGAATAAATACAAGAAAGTCAGTACTATAGCTGCACGAATTGTACCAAGTTTATCATCAACCCAACCTAAAACAAAACTCATCGGTATACCACATGCTGCACCTATTGAAAGCCATTTAAGAGCGTGACTTACAAAAAGATTAGGAACTTGATCAGGTGTACTTAAAGATATATATCTTACTGCCATATATGTCATCATACAAATGATTATAAACTGTAATGTACCAAAAACAGCCATAATCTTCCAAGCTTTAATATCAGTTATAAACTCTTTAAATGAAACTTCCTCAATATCATCTACTTCAGAAATTGGAGCAGTTTCAGAACCATCAGGGAAAAGACCCATATCTTCTGGCTTTGATGCTGGACCAAAAAATGTTAAAAATGCAAGTAATGCAAGAAATACAGATATAACAAGATAAGCATTAAGTCCTAAAGATGCAACAAGTGCCGTTAAAATACCGATACCCGCTATTGAGAACAAAGGTGAACCGATTGTTATGATACCCATAACACGACCTCTATACTTTATAAACCAGTTAGCACAAAGTGAATATGCACCAAACTGCATAGGCACAACGAATAAACGAAGTGTAAACAAGCTTATGGCATACATCATATAGTTATCACCAGCAAGTGCTATACCAGCTGTTGATACACCCATAATCAATAAACAAGCGATAAAAACTCTTTTAAGCCCTAATTTTGTAAAAGCTGTACCTGCTAATATGTAAACAAAAGTTGCGATTATACTTGCTAATGTTGCTGGGTTTGTAATTTGTAAATCTGTCCAACCTCTATGCTCAAGTAAGTATGGTGTTAAAATATTCATATGGTCTGTTTGCAAACCTGAAAAAGTAAAAAAGTACATTACGCCAAGTACCATAAATATTATTGCCTGACGTGCAAAAGCTTTATTTTTAAACATATAAATGTTCCCCCGAATCATATTTTTTGATAGTTTTATATATTTTATTATTAAAATTTATTATAAAAAATCATATATTTATGTATAAAATATAGTATTATTTTTAACAATTTTGATTAAAAAGTACAAGAAAAGTCCCCAGCTTCGCAATCAAAAAAAATTGCTAATCTTTGTTATTTTTCTTATTAAATTTACACAAAAATATATAAAATCTAGTTATTATTTAATATACTAAAATCATGGTATTGCAAAACACTTAAATTAGTGTTTTGCAACCATTTGTTAAATTTCTATGATGATATGATATTTATTATATCTGAAAATTCTACTTTAGAATTTATCTATCTTTAAAAAAGTTTAATCTGTAAGGTAAAATTCTCCTTTGTGTATATCATCACCTTTAGTTAGGAGTTTACCCCTTACTCTTACATCTCCTACAATTCCACTTTTACTGAAGTGGCATTGTTGCAAAGCCTTGCTCATTCCCCTAATTTTTTCGTTAGTACATCTTAAAAATTATGCTTCATTCCCTTCGTTTTGCTCGTGTAAGACTATGGGTTAATTCTCCTTTGTGTATATCATCACCTTTAGTTAGGAGTTTTTACCAACATATTTTTCTTTTTTTCAGAAGAAATTACGCTTCATCGCTTCGCTATTCCGCTTTTTCTTCTGTCAGGTAGCCTTGCTACCTTTAAAAAAGTTTAATCTGTAAGGTAAAATTCTCCTTATTCCTCATCAAGATATTTTATAGCGTTGTATCCTGCCATTCTACCACTATTTACAGCGAAACTCATTGTGTTTCCTGGTAAGAAGAAGCAATAGCTATCACCAAAAATGTTACAAGCGTCTGTACCACAGGAGTATAGACCTGGTATAACTTCGCCATCTTGTGTTAACACTTCCATATTGTAGCTAGTTTTTACGCCACCTAAACTACCATAACCTGCTGGATAATGCTTAGCACAATAGAGTTTTCCACCTTTAAATGGTTTCATATATTTTTGACCTTTGAAGAAAGTATCATCAGATTCAATACACTGAGCATTATATTCTTCGATTGTAGCTTTTAAGTTTTCTGGGTTGATACCAGCTTTTTCAGCTAACTCTTCCACTGTATCAGCTACAAAAACACAAACTTCTGACTTTTGGTCTTCGTTATGAAGTTCACTAAGTCCTGATGCTTCTGCACCTTCACCACTTAAATATGTTTTAAGTTCTTTATCCCAATTTTCTACACTAGAAATATTATGGTGTACTGTAACATAGTCAAGACCATTTTCACGGTAATAATCAAGGATACTATCATCTATAATCGTAAAAGCAGTTCGCTCTTTTTGAAGGGCAACAGCGTTACCTGTATAAACTGTGTTGTTCATGATAGATTCGTTTATAAATCTTTCACCATCTAAGTTAACCATAAGGTTAGGTTGTCGCATAGTTTCACTTAATGTTTTGAAAACATCTGTTAAACCAGGTGTAGTATAAGTAAGCTCCATAGTAGGTTGAGTTTTACCTGCACCAACTTCCCAAAGCATGTTAAGTCCGTCACCGTTTACACCAGGGATTCTAAATGAGTGTAAGTCTTTACCCCATTCAAATCCTAATATATCTTTAATCATTTTAGGGCTATTACCAAAACCACCTGTTGCAACGATTACAGCGTCACACTCGATTGTAAGCTTTTCGCCTGATTCTGTTTCGATATCAACACCACACACATAACCGTCATCAAGAAGTATCTTTGTAGCAGTTGTGTTATATTTTATCTCAACATCAAGTTCTTCTGAACGTTCTGTTAAAGCTTTAAACATATTTGAAGCACATCTTTCAGCAGGTACATTTGAACCCTTTGTTTTAACAACGTGCCATGTTTGAGTAGACTTCTCAAAGTATTTATATGAGCCTAAAAACTCAACACCAAGAGTTTCCATCCAATTGATTGTATCGCTTGATAACTCAATGTAGTTTCTTACAAGTCTTGCATCAACTCTCCAGTGTGTATAGTTCATAAGTAAGTTAAATGCGTCTTCTTTCGTTAAATCAACTAATTGTTTCTTTTGGTATTTTGAACCAACTGCAAAAATACCCATACCCATGTTTGCAGCACCACCAGTTGTGCTACCTTTTTCAACAACGATTACACTTGAATCTTTTTCAGCAGCAGCAACTGCAGCAGTTATACCTGAAGCACCACCACCTATAACAACAACATCAGCTTCAATAATATTACTCATAACGACCTCCTAATTTCATAAATTCATAAATTTTAATATTTCTTTTAGCAAAAATCTTAACCACGACGTTTCTTACGTCGTCTGCCTCCCCCCTCATCACTTTCACCTGAAAATGTACCAACCGGAATAGGTTCATTTGGTGTACTTGGTTTTTTCTGTCCATATTTTTTAATTGCATTATTTGGACATACTTCTATAAGTTTTTGCTTTTGATTGTTTATTTCATCATTATCTAAAATGATATGAATCATACCGTCGCCCCCTAAGATTGAAGGGCAAACTTCCTTACACTTTGAGCAACCTCCACAAGTTGCAGGGTCAATATATATATTATACATACCAGAGCAAACAAGATTTTTACAAATACCACGTTTTAAATGTTTGTCAAAATCATCTTCATAATCCACGAGAATTTCAAGGAAAATCTCAGTAGCTTCTTTCATATACTCACATCTAGTATTTTTAGTAATTGTTTCAAGTAAATCTTTTAAAAGTTCATAGTCATCAGCAAGAGCATTTTTATTTTGAATATCTAAAAGGATTTTTTCAAATTGTAGTGAGCCTTCTCTTGCAAAAACACAGCTTACCTCTGAATTTTTCATTGCTATATCAACAATTTTCGCACAATAGTCAACAGGACAATCATTTTCTTGATTATAAATCGGAAATTCTATACTACTCATTAGTACCTCCTTTATATTTACTATCAACCCAGTATTTAACTTTTTCAATGTCAAGTCTTAGGTCACATTGTAAACATCTGCTACATTCACTATTTGCATCATCTGAACATGTAAACTCATTTACACGTTTGAGATTACTAAAATCATCTATAACACCAATGTTACCAGAAAGATGTGGTCTATTATATAGAGTTAAATCCATATCCCCATCTCCACCTAAATATAAATCTATATTAGAGGCTGCATCACGCCCTGACTGAATTGCCATAACAACAGATTTTGTTCCATAAACAACATCACCTGAAGCAAAAACACCGTCTATATTCGTGGACATCTTATCATCAGTTTTTGTATAAGCTCCTTTAACAAGCTCTATGCCAAAACTTTCGTTTAAGTCAGGTATTTGACCTGTTGCAAAAATTATTTTTTCTACAACAATATTTTTCTCACTACCTACAACTTCGTCAACCTCTGCACCTTTTGGTGTAAACTTAAAGCTATTTATATCAATTGTATCTATTGATGTAACTTTGTTATTGTCTTCATTTATTTCTTGTATCATACAACCACTATTTATTATTACCCCAAGTTCAAGGGCAAGGTCAATTTCCTCTTTATCTGCAAGCATATCTTCACGCTTTTCCATACAGACAACATTTACGTTTTTTGCTCCAAGTTTCTTAGCGTTTATTGCTGCATCAAAGGCAACATTTCCACCACCATAAACTACAATATCATCTTCTAAATTTACTATTTCATCTTTATTAACTTTTTCACAAAAAATTACTGCATCTGTTGCGTTAGTCCAACTTTTAGCAAAATTTGGTGGGCGTTTACCTGCACCTGCACCTATAGAAATTAATTTTGCGTCATAGCCTTTGTTATCTAAGTCTGAAATAGATTTAATTTCACTATTTGTAATTAAATTTATTCCATAGTTGCATAACTGTTCAACTTCTTTATCAACAATATCTTGGCTAAGTCTATACTTAGGTATACCATATGAAAGCATACCACCTGCTTTTGCTTGTTTTTCATAAAGGTCAACTTCATATCCTTTTAAAGCTAGATGAAAGGCTGATGTCATACCTGAAGCTCCACCACCTATTACTGCAACTTTTTTATTATTTTTATTAGAAACAAAAGTACCAAGCTTTTCTTTCCATGTCATTTTTTTATCATTTTCAACGGCAAATTTCTTAATCTCTCTTATAGAAATTGGCTCATTTAAGTGTGAACGTTTACATCCACCTTCACAAGCATGAGTACAAATATGCCCTAAAGAATGTGGAAAAGTTAACTTTTCACGAAGCACTTCAACAGCACTATTATATTCTCCATCTTTAGTCAAACGTATATATGTCGGTATATCTGTGTGAGCTGGGCAATCGTTTTTACAAGGCACATATGCTAGTTGTGGTGGAACATTTTCTGGGAAAACTCCCACAACATCTTGTATAGCACCTGTTGGACATACTTCAACACAAGCACCACATGCACGACAAGTTGTGTCCATAAGTGGCTTATCTAGAGTTGTGCTTATATAAGTTTCACCATTTTTCTTATTTATACAAAGTGCTTTTACACCCCTAACATCATCACACATTCTTACGCAACGTCCACATTGAATACATCTGAACATTTCTCTTTTTATCAAAGAATCAGACTTTACAAGATTTGTGTTTTCTTTGTCAATCTCACGTAGTCTTGCATGTGCAACGCCTGTATATTGTAAGAGAGCTTGAAGCTCACAACTTAGGTATTTGTTACAAGAAGAACAATCCTTTGGGTGACTAGCAAGCATTAACTCTAAAGCTGTAAAACGTATTTTTTCAAGTTCTTTACTATTTGTTGTAACTTTTATACCTTCAGATACAGTTGTTTCACAAGCACGAACAACTTCCCCATCATCTCCAAGGTTTACCACACATAAGCCACAATTTCCAAGGGGCTTAAGGTTCGGGTGATAGCATAGATGAGGTATATATATACCTGCATCTAAAGAGGCATTTAAAATACTTTGCCCCTCATCAGCTAACACTTTCTTACTATTTATCAAAATCTCTATTTTTGACATATTACACCTCTGTTTTTTTCATTTTCTGTAATACTGACACTAATACTATACCAACAATACTCATAACTGCAACAACCATAAATGCAAGTGAATATCCCCCACTGATTAGCTTAGCTCTTGCACCAAGTTGAGGGCCTATAAGTCCAGCTATACCATAAGCTAAATATAAAAATGCGTAGTTTACAGATAGGTTCTTGATACCAAAATTATCAGCACATATAGGTGAAAACATTGATGTAAATCCACCATAACAAGCACTTACTGCAAATAATGCAATAACAAATACAAAACTACCCATAAATGTAAGTAGTATCATACCTACAAACATTACACCGAACAAAATTCGCATTGTGTTGTATCTACCAAGCTTATCAGAAATTACACCGAAAAATAATCTACCTAATGCGTTGAATACTGAATATGCTCCTACAATAATTGCAGCTCTCTCCGGAGTAAGTCCAAGTGTATCTTGTATCATACCAGAAGCATGACCTGCAATCATAAGACCTGCTGTACAACCTAAAACTAAAGTTACAAGGATTACTGCATAAGTTGGAGTTTTAACCATTTCTTGCCATGTGTAATCTTTAACTGTTGCTCCTGTATTTTCTTTTTTCTCAATATCAAAAGTATCTGCATAACCTTCTGGTATGTTTTTCAAAAGTGATACAAAAATCAACATTACAACGGCAAAGGCACAACCAAAGATAAAAAATACCATTAAAACACTGTTATTTAACATTATTCTTGAAGCAATAGGTGCCCACAAAACTGCACCACTACCATATGAACAAGCAAGAAGTCCTGATGCAAGTCCTGTTTTATCTGGGAATAAGCCTACTGAATATGCTGCTAGTGTTGGATATACCATCGCTAGTCCGATACCAATCATTATACCATAAACCAAGTAAAGATATAGCACAGAACCCATAAAACGCATTAACATAAGTCCTATAGCATAAATAAGTATACCAATAATTAAATAATTTTTAACACCTATTTTCTTTTGTAAACCACTTAGGAAAACTGGAGCTATTGTAGATGTTGTTACCTGAATTGTAAATGTTAAAGATACTACCGATAAAGTCCATCCAAAGTCCTCTACTATCGGCCCTTGAAAAACACTCCAAGCATATCCGATACCTGCACATAGAGCTACTATCATAGCTGCTATCATGTATCTCCATCTATTTTGTTTGAATTCCATTTAAAAGTTACCTCTATTCTATTTTCTAATTTTTTTATAAAATCACTTGTTAAATTGTATACAGTATATAATTATTACGTAGTCACTTTGGCAATATATCCATTGCCTTTTTAAAACCAATATTTTACATCAACACTACTATTGCTATGAAGTATATGGCGACCTTGCAAAATATAGAAAAATCCATTTTCATAATAAAACAACGGTTGCTTTTAACAAAAATACGCTATTTCAGACGCTTATTAAAAGTATGAAAATTTGGTTTTTTTGCGATGTGCCATTATCTCAACTTTGCAACGTTTCCATAATAATTTCATGTATATGTCATAAAATTTGGTTAACTAAAGTAATTTACAAACTAAGCTTTTAAAGTTGTTATATTACAGGAGTACTACTTGAAGTTAAACAACCACCTCAAGATAGTCCCTATAAACTTTACATTTTTAAATATTTCACATTTTATAATTTACAAAATTACTCATACATTTTGATTAAACCTGCTGCACCCATTCCTCCACCAATACACATAGTGATAAGTGCTGTTTTCTTGTTTGTATCTTGTAAATATCCAAGTGCCTTACATATAAGTACTCCACCTGTTGCTCCAAGTGGATGCCCAAGTGCTAAAGCCCCACCACGTGGATTTACTTTTTCTTCATCTAAACCAAGTTCTCTTATAGATGCAATTGCTTGAGATGCAAATGCCTCATTGATTTCTACAACATCTATATCATCAAGAGAATATCCTGTTTTCTCAAGTAATTTTTGTGTTGCACTTATTGGACCAAGCCCCATAAGTTCAGGTTCAAGTCCTGTTACAGCAAAGGATACAAATTCTGCAATCGGCTTTACACCAAGCTCCTTTGCTTTTGTTTCAGACATAAGAACAACAAAGGCTGCTCCGTCACTTCTTTGCGAAGAAGTTGCTGCTGTTACAAGTCCATCTTTTAAGAAACAAGGGTTTAAGTTAGCTAAGGCTTCTAGGTTTGTACCTTTTCTATAACCTTCATCCCTTTTAAACTCTACTTCATTACCTTCTTTATCAAAACCTTTTACAGCAATAATTTCTTTATCAAACAAGCCATCTTCAACTGCTTTAGAAGCTTTTGCATGACTTTCAACAGCCATTTCTTCCATTTCAACACGCGAAATACTATACTTTTTTGCTACGTTTTCAGCTGTAATACCCATAGGTACATAGCCTTCTGTGTTGTTCAATAAATATTCATTTAAAAACTCTTTTTTATCAGATAAATTATCGCAAGACATAGATTCTACTCCACCTGCAACAACAACATCTTGCATACCTGATATAATCATTGATGCACCAAGTGCTACGGTTTGTAAACCTGATGAACAAAATCTATTCACTGTTTGACCTGGAACTTTATCTGACAAACCAGCTCTTAAAACAATGTTACGTGCTGGGTTTAAGCCCATTTTACCTTCTGGTATTGCACAACCAACTATAACATCATCAATATCTTCTTCTTTCAAATTTGGAACTTTTTTAACTACGCCTTTTAGAACCTCTGCACCAAAGTCAACAGGGTTTACAGTAGCTAAAGTACCCTTTGTTGCTCTACCTATGGCAGAACGACCATATGAAACTATTACGCATTTTTCCATAATTATCCTCATTTTCTATAAATATATATTTTTTATTGCAATCTTAAAATCTTTATGTTAAAGTATTAGTATACTAACTTTTTATAAGCTATAATCTAAACTGGAGTGTAAATATGAACCTAAATGATTTAAAATATTTTAAATATACTGCAAAGTATAAAAACATAACTAAAGCTGCAAAACATTTTTATGTTAGTCAGTCAACTCTTAGTCGAAACATCATGTCTCTTGAAACAGAACTTGGTGTAAAACTGTTTAAAAGAACAAACAAAAATATTACTCTTACTCCTGCTGGAGAACAACTTTACAAAGAGTGTGACCTTTTGATAAAACACATAGAAGCCATTACTAAAAATGTACAATCCGTTGAAAAAAACGGTAAAGGTAATCTTAGAATTGCTCTACCTTCTATTATGGATTCAAAACTTTATGAAAAATTTAAAGAATACAAAAAGCTTAACCCTAACACAAATATTTTTATAGAAATATATGACTTTGAGGAACTTACCTCATCAGTGCTACACGGGATTTACGATGTTGCATTTACATACAATTTCGCATTAGAGCCGAACGAATCTATAAAAACTAAATATATTACAAAAGACACTTTTTCTTTGATTTTACCTAAGGATTATTATGAAAAACCTACCGTTGATAACTTAACTGAGCTAATTCAAAATCTTCCCTTGATATTACCTAACACTGTCGAGCCACCTTTTATGAAAAATCTTTTATATGAGTTTGGTAAACTATATGAAGATTTAACTTTTGATAAAATTTACGTCAACACCACTGAATCAGCTATTTTAAAAACTTCTTTAGGACTTGGTTTTTCTATAATCCCTACATCTGTTTTTAAACTTAATGTAAACAACAAATATGTTGATAAAGTCGATTTAGAAGATTTTAACACCGATGCAAAAATAATTATGATGTATAAAAATAATATTTTAAATGATGCTGCCGAAAATTTTATAAAATTTATTGAAGAAAGTTTTGAATAATCAAAACTTTTTTTATATTTTATTGGGCAAAACCTAGCCGAAGGAGTTTTTATGTAGATTTAACTAGGCTTCGCCAATAAATTCAAGTTTATGCTACCTTTTAGCTTAATAAATTACATAAAATTATTGAATGTAATTTTTCTTCCATACTTGCACTTCTTGATGTAAGTACGATTGGAATATCTGCACCAACAAGACAACCAGCAAGTATATTTTTGGGGTTTGTATTTAAAATCTTACTCATTACATTACCAGTAACCATTTGAGGCATAAGTAACATATCAACATCACCTGCATATGGAGATTCATAACCTTTAATCTTTGCAGATTCTTTACTTGTTGCAAGGTCATATGATATAGGACCTACAACTACACACTCACCTAATTCACCTTTTTGAGACGCTTCTTCTAACGCTTTTGCCTCAATAGTTTCAGGCATTTTATCTGATACTGCTTCAGCTGCACAAAGTGCACCAACAACTGGTTTTTCATATCCCAGTTTTCTAAGTGCTTCTGTACAAGCTTTTATTATCTTAATTTTATCATCATATTTAGGATAAGGTATAACCGCACAATCACTTAAAACTAGAAGTTTATGATAACTTTCAATTTCCATTAATCCAAAGTGAGTTATAAAACCATTGCTATTTAAACCTGTTTCCTTGTTTAAGATAGGACGTAGTAAGTTTTTTGTTTCGATTTTACCTTTAACAATAAAATCACCTTTACCCTCTTTTATAAGCTTTACAGCTATTTCTGCAGGGTTTGTTTCTTCATCACAAGGAACAATTTCGTATTCAACCTTTGGCATTTCATGACTATTTATAACTTCTTTTATTTTATCTTCCACACCAACTAGAATAGGGTAAACATATCCTTTTTCAGCTGCTAAAAACACAGCCTCAAGTACATGGGATTCATTTGCTCCTGCAACAACAGCTTTTTTAACTGTTTTGTTTCCTGTATATCTTTTTTCAATTAAATCAGAATAACTTTTATACATTTGTCACCTATCCAATCTATCTTTTTAAGCCTAAAATTTGTCTTGCTTCATCTGGTGTTGCAACTTCCTTACCAAATTCTTTTATAGAACGTGCTGCACGAGAAACTAACATTTCATTTGTAGCTAAAACACCCTTTGAATATAAAACATTATCTTCTAAACCGACTCTAATATGTCCACCAAGTGCAAGAGTTGTGAAAAGGATTGGCATATGTTGTTTACCAAGACCAAAAGCTGACCAAGTTGAACCTTCTGGCAACATATCAACAAGATATTGTAAGTTTTTAACAGTAGCTTTCATACCACCTTGTACACCTAGTACAAATTGATAGTGAAGTGGTCCATTTAAAAGACCTTTTTTAGAGTAGTACTCAACTACGTTCATGAAACCCGAATCAAATATTTCAAGTTCTGGCTTGATACCTACTTCATTCATTTTCTTAGCTAATGGCTCAAGAAATTGAGGAGCATTATCAAATATACCGAAAGGCATCCAGTTAAATGAACCAGCGTCAAAAGATGCAAGTTCTGGCTTAACATAGTCAAGATGAGCCATTCTATCTTCATAATTCGCTCTATTATCTCCTGAAGTTGTACAGTTTATAACAACATCACAATCTTCATAAGCTTTTATAAGATCAATAGTTTTCTTAAACTTTTCCTTATCCATTGTACCTAGACCTTCATCATCTCTCATATGAAGATGAACAACGGCAGCTCCTGCTTTCCACGCCTTATACGCATCAGCAGCTATTTCTTCAGGAGTAAGAGGAATATGAGGGTTCATATCCTTTGGAGTCATCGCTCCCGTAAGTGCTGCTGTGATAATAACTTTGTTTTCTAATGACATATTAATTTTACCTTTCTTTATGTAGCCTATGCTAATTGATTTGGATTGTTTTTAATTTCTTCTATTGAACTATAACCCTTTGGATATATGTTATATTCGTTTATTTCTTCTTCATTGTTTAAAACTCTAAGAGCACCAGCTGCAAGAGCTTCCATCTCTTTTTCCCCTGGTATTACAGAAACTGGAGCTAAAAACTCAACCATTTCAGTAATCCAATTTGTAAGCATTTCGCTATACGCCATACCACCTGTTAAAATAATTTGGTCAACTTTACCATTTCTAGTTACAGCCATAGAACCTATACTTTTTGCAACTCCATAGGCAACAGCCTTATAAATAAGTTCAGCCTTTTTGTCCCCATCATTTATCATTTTTTCTACATCTCTAGCATCTTGTGTACCAAGGTGAGCAACTACACCAGCTTTACCACAAAGATACATTCTAACATCTTGTAGAGTTGCACCTTCATTAAACTTGTTGTAACAAAAATCTGCTAAATATCTCGTAGGTATAGCACCTGCTCTTTGTGGTGACATAGGACCTTCATCATCATATACCCAATCAACGATTTTCCCACCTGAATGCATACCTAGAGAAATACCACCACCAAGTTGAACTATAACAAGGTTCAAGTCTTTATAGTTTTTGCCGATTGAATCAGCATAACTTATACCTGCAGCTTTAGAGTTTAAAAGATGTGCAACAGGCATATTTGTAATTTCTGGAATACCTGTAACCTTAGCAATTTCATCAGCTGAATCTACACAAGTTGGGTCATATATAATATGTGGCGTTTCATGTTCTTTCGCTAGTTCGTTGCCTATTAAACAAGATAAAGTACAAGCATGTTGTGCAGCAGGAGCATAAACAACTGTTGCAAGCATAAGCTCATTAACTCCATAAGCTCCGTCGGTTGGCACATGATGTATTGTTCCTGCACGAGATACAATCATATCAAAATCAGCTGGATTTAGCTTATTATCCTTTAAGAAATCTCTCACTTGATTTGTTCTATGGTCAAGTTGATCTAAAGTCTTTGGCATAGCTTTAAGCTCATCTGCTGTTATATCTAGAGAAACTTTGCTAATCATTTTATCATCTTCAAAATATGCAACCTTTGTTGAAGTAGAACCACAGTTAATGGCAAATATTTTTTTCATTTTCAATACTCCTTATAACTATTATTTATCATTGTAATTACATTGTGTTATATTTCATAACAAAATTTTTTTTAATATATACTGTCATTTAGTAACAGCATATATTAAAAAACTTTTTTACACTATAATACATAATTACTCTTAAATTAACCTTAAGAGAATTTAAGATATGGCTTAATTACAAAATATAGAAAGTAATATGGCATTATTGCAAAATGCAATGTTGCCATATACTTTTTACAGCAATCACTTTCTATATATATTATTAAGGTTAGTTTTTTTATCATTTTTTAAACTTTTAAGTAACTCCACTTCCACTATGCAAAGCAAACTAATTAGGCAATATCAAATTTTATATACATCGTAAATATAGAAATTACTACAATTAAAAGTTATAAACAACAGTTTTAGACTGTAATAAAACTTATCTTATTTTACCTTTTAAAGGTGGATCAATTTTACCTTCTAAATCAAGGTATTCAATCATAGACTCTATGTTAGAGTGAAGTTCATCAGCACAGTACATACCGAATAACTCTGTTGCAAAAGCCATGTCTAAATCATCAGCAATACGTTTTTTCCAGTTTCTTCTAACTAATTGAGTTGTAAGACGTCTTGCAATTCTGTTTTGTTTCATAAGCATATCAGCGATTTCGTAAGCTCTATCCATTAATTTTTCACGAGGTACGATTTCTGAAACAAGTCCTAAACGTTTAAGGTCAGCAGCTGGCATTTTGTCACCTGTCATAAGATACCAAGCAGCATCTCTTGCACCCATTAACTCGAAGAAACAGCTATGTATACCATCACCTGGAACATTGTTTGTACCTGGTAACATATGTGGATCTAAAACAGTAATATCATCAGCAGCGATAGCAAGGTCACACATAAGAGCAAGTTCTGTATGTCCACCTGAACCACTTAAAACACCAAGTGTAGGAACTTCTACATCTTGAATCATCGTAATAATCATTCTTCTTCCATCAACAAACATATGGTTGTATCTAGTTTCAGCAGGGTCATCACCTTCTGGAGCCCAAGAAGCAGCTTCAAAATCACTAACCCATATATTACCTGTACCAGTAAAGATAATCATTTCTACTTCACGAACAGTTCCAAGTAATCTCCACATTTTACCAATTGCATCATGCATTTCCATAGACCAGATAAGTGGACCACCAAGGCAGTGCATTCTTACAGTTACAACACCGTCTTCACGC
>JBKEBX010000051.1:0-13345 GCA_047973385.1 Lachnospirales bacterium
TTAAAGTGATTGACAAATATGCGATAAAGTTATAAAATTATAGTAAGAAAATCGAAGTTTTAAATATAAAAGAGGTATATTATGGATAAGGTTAATATTAAGTCCAATGATATTATAAAAAACGGTATTGAGGTAGGTTCTACAACAGTTAAAGTAGTTGTATTAGATAAAGATAACAATATTTTACATAATGAATATAAAAGACATTTATCTGAAGTTAATAGAGCTGTAAAAGAAATCATTGAACCTATTTTTTTTGATGGAAATGTTACTGTTGCTATAACTGGTTCTGCTGGTATGGGAATGTCGGAAAAAATAAATATTCCTTTTGTTCAAGAGGTTTATGCAACCCAACTTTCAGTTGATAAGTTTATGCCAGATACAGATGTGGTTATTGAACTAGGTGGCGAAGATGCTAAAATAATTTTCTTTGAGGGGTCAACTGAGTATAGAATGAATGGCTCTTGTGCTGGTGGCACAGGTTCTTTTATTGACCAAATGGCAAACCTTTTAGATATTTCTGTTACAAAACTTGATGAACTTAGTTTAAATCATACAAAATTATATCCAATTGCAAGTAGATGTGGTGTTTTTGCGAAATCTGATATACAACCATTGTTAAATCAAGGTGCTAAAAAAGAAGATTTATCTGCAAGTATATACCAAAGTGTTGTTGAGCAAACAATAGGAGGTCTTGCAAGTGGTCGTGAAATTAAGGGAAAAGTTGTCTTTTTAGGTGGCCCTCTTACTTATTGTAAAGGTCTTAGACAACGTTTTATTGAAACATTATGCCTAACAGATGAAAATGCTATATTACATGAACATTCTTTGTATTTTGTTGCACTCGGCTCGGCTTTGTATTCTGAAAATAGTGAGTCTATTAGCTTTAGTGATTTTAAAAAATCTCTAAATAATTTATCAGTATCATTACAAATTACAAATACATTACCTCCACTTTTTGAAGATGAAGATGCATACGATGAATTTGTTAAACGTCACAGTATAAGTGATGTAAAAGAAATTGATATAGATAATTATGTTGGTGATGCCTATCTTGGTATTGATGTCGGCTCGACTACTACGAAAATGGTGTTAACAGATATAAAAAATAATATTCTATATAAATTTTATGGCTCGAATAAAGGTAATCCAATTGATATTGTTAAAGGGCAACTTGATATTATTTATTCTAAAATTACTGATAAAATTAAAATAAAATCTTCTGCTGTTGTTGGATATGGAGAAGAACTTATAAAAAAAGCATTTAACGTAGACTTTGGTACTGTTGAAACTGTGGCTCATTACATGGCTGCAAGATATTTTAATCCTGATGTAGATTTTATAATTGATATTGGGGGACAAGATATTAAATGTTTTGATGTAGCAGATGGAGCTATAAATAATATTATGCTTAATGAAGCTTGTTCATCAGGCTGTGGCTCTTTTATTCAAACTTATGCTAGTTCCTTAGGGTATAGTGTTGAAGAATTTGCAAAACGTGCTTTATCTTCTAAAGCTCCAATTGAACTTGGCTCAAGATGTACTGTGTTTATGAATTCCGCAATAAAACAGGCTCAAAAAGACGGTGGAACGGTTGAGGATATTTCAGCAGGTCTTTCATATAGTGTTGTTCAAAATGCGATTTTTAAAGTAATACGTGTTACAGACCCAAGTACTTTAGGTAAAAATATTGTTGTTCAAGGTGGTACTTTCTTAAATGATAGTATACTTAGAAGTTTTGAGCAGGTTCTAGGTTTAGAAGTAACTAGACCTTCCATTTCTGGTATTATGGGAGCTTTTGGTGCTTGTTTGTATGCTAAAACCATGGCTGAAAGAGAATCATCCATTATAACTAAAGATGAACTTTCTAGTTTTTCTTATAGTACATCTCAAGAGAAGTGCAAATACTGTGCAAATAAATGCAGCCTTACTATAAATACTTTTGATGAAGAAAATTGCTTTATTTCTGGTAATCGTTGTGAACGCCCAAATTTAAAAGGTAAACTTCGTGATTTGCCTAATTTATATAAAGATAAAATGAAATATTTAAGAAATCTTAAAAATATTAAAAGTGACAAAAAAATAGGTATGCCTTTAGCTTTAAATGTATATGAGCTTTTACCTTTTTGGCAAACTTTCTTTAACACTTTAGGCGTAGAAGTTGTTACAAGTAAACCTTCAACGAGAGAAACTTTTAAACGAGGTCAAAAAACTATTCCGTCTGACACAGTTTGCTATCCTGCAAAACTTGCCCATGGACATGTTTTAGAACTTATAGATATGGGGATTACTGATATTTTTTATCCTTGTATGACCTATAATTTTGATGAAAAAAAAGGCGATAACCACTATAATTGCCCTGTTGTTGCCTATTACCCAGAATTACTAAAGGCTAATATTTTAGAACTTAATAATGTAAATTACATGATTCCTCATTTTGGATTACATAGACCGAAGGACTTTAAAAAACGAGCTTATAAATATTTTAAAAAAATATATGGTTTTTCTAAAAAAGATGTTGATTTTGCTACTGATAAAGCTTATGAAAGTTACCAAAAATATTTAGATTATATAAAAATAAAAGGAGAAGAAGCACTAGATTTTGCTAAGGATAATGATAAAAAAGTTATTGTGGTGGCTAGTCGTCCATATCATATAGACCCTGAAGTTCATCATGGTATAGATGATTTGCTTTTAGGCTATGATTTAGTTCTAGTTACAGAAGATAGTGTTTCACATCTTGCGAAAAAACAAGAACTTAATATATTAAACCAATGGACTTATCATTCTAGAATGTTTGATAGTAGTGCTTTAGTATGTGATGAGGAGGGACTTGAACTTATCCAACTTGTATCCTTTGGTTGTGGTATAGATGCTATAACATCAGATGAAATTAAGTCGATGTTATCAACTAAAAACAAAATATACACACAACTTAAAATTGATGAAGTGAGTAATCTTGGTACAATAAAAATTAGAGTTAGAAGCTTACTTGCAGCAATTAAAGAAAAGGAGTTAAAAAATGCCTAAAGATGATGTATTGCTTTTCACTGAAGAAATGCGAAAAGATTATACAATTTTAATACCTAACATGTTACCAATACATTTTAAACTACTTTGCGAAATGATGAATCAAAAAGGTTATAGCTTTAAATTACTCGAAAACGAAAACTCAAATGTAGTTAGAGAGGGTTTAAAAAATGTACATAATGATACTTGTTATCCGGCACTTGTTGTTATTGGACAATTTTTAGATGCCATTAAAAGTGGTAAGTATGATACCGATAAAATCGCACTTGCAATTACTCAAACAGGTGGTGGTTGTCGTGCATCAAATTACATAAACTTACTTAGAAAAGCTCTAAAAGAAAATGGTTATGGTCATATACCCGTACTTTCAGTAAGTGCTAATGCTATGGAAAAACATCCAGGCTTTAAGCTTACACCTGCTATTGTCATAAGTGCAATTTATTCCATTGTTTATGGTGATTTACTTATGTGGCTTAAAAATCAAAGTAAACCCTATGAAGTTAATAAAGGTGAAGTTGATAAACTTGTATTTTCTTGGGAAAATAGGTTGCTTTTAGAATATAAACAAATACGAAACTTGCGACTAGGTAAGATTAGAAAGAACTTTATTGAAATTGTTAAAGATTTTGAAAAAGTTAGAAGAAGTAAGGAAAAGAAAGTTAAAGTTGGTATAGTAGGGGAAATTTTTGTTAAGTTTTCAGGTGTTGGAAATAATAATTTAGAAAAATTTCTTGAAAAAGAAGATTGTGAAATTGTACTACCTGGATTGTTAGATTTTATAATTTATACAATTGATAGTAGGCTAATGGACTATAAACTATATGGTGGTAACAAATTCCACTTATTTTGGTATAATATTGCAAAAAAAGTTATGTTACGTTTCCAAAATCAGATTAACTTTATTATCAAAAGATATTCAACATATATGCCTATAAGTCGCTTTGAGGATGTAAAATCTCTTGTTACAAATGACTATGTTTCTCATGGAAATAAAATGGGTGAGGGGTGGCTTTTAACGGCTGAAATGCTTGAACTTTGCCACATGGGAGTTTATAATATTGTATGTGCACAACCCTTTGGTTGCCTACCTAACCACATTGTAGGGCGTGGTATGGTTAGAAAAATTAAAGAAAACATACCAAATGCTAACATTGTTGCAATTGATTATGACCCTAGTGCTACAAAAGTTAATCAAGAAAACCGTATAAAGCTTATGCTTGCCAATGCTAAAGTATAATGTTATATATAAAAATAAGATTGTTTTCTATATCTATTGACTTTTTTACGTTTTTAGAGTATAATTATTGTATACAGTTATTAAGTTAATAGTTAGGTTTGATTTTATTTTGTAAAGCAAGTGATAACACTTGCTTTTTTGTTATGGAAATAGGCAATGTTGCCAAAACTTTGTTGAATTTTAACATAATCTGTGGTATAATAAACTAAAGCCCTAGCATCAAAAACATGGCTACGACTTAAGATTATTGTAATTTCCTTGGAAATTACTTTATGGTATAATACTATTGTAATTTCATGTTTCTTGTAAGTTCACATGATAAAAAATTCTAACTTACTATTTTACAATGTATAAAAGGAGAAGGTTAAAATGAATAAAAATATAAGTAAAATAGGAACTTTTGTTATTGCTAGTGTGTTTCTTATAAACACAAATGTTTATGCTGAGCAAACATATGGCGTTAGTGTAAACGTTGATAAAAAACCGATTGATTTTGGTAAATATAGTACAGTACCTTTTATTGAAGATGGTACAACTTATTTACCATTTAGAAGTATTTTTGAGCAATTTGATGGCGATATTGATACTGATAACTTTGCAATAAATAAACAGATAGAGTTTGAGTATGATTGGGCAAATGTGGACTATACCCTTACAATTTATCAAAATGAAAGTAAACTTAGTATGTTAATTGAAGAAGATAACTTAGTTGACTTATATGGTGAATATGAACAAACGACATATTGGGAGATTGAAGACATAGATGTACCAAATATAAATGGTAGAATTTTCGTTCCTGTTCGTTCTGTTTCTGAACTCATGGGATATACAGTTAAATGGACACCTGAAACAAAAACTGTTGATATATATACAGCTTTCAACGGACTTGATGTACCTGAAAATGCTACTGTTGTAAAGGAATATAAAAATAGCGAGGAAACTGCTGGAACAGGTCATACTTATGATAAAAATGGTACTAACAACGGTAGTGACTATTTAAATCGAGGAGTTTTCACACCAGATACATATAACTTTAGAACTTTACAACAAAATAATGAAGTTATTTTATCTTATATTAATCTTGCAAGAAATAATGCAGGAGTTCCAGAACTTACGCTAGACCAAAGTCTTATTGAATATGCAATGTTAAAGGCTGAAGACCATAGATATAATGACTATACTTATGATGAAGACGGTGAAGAAGGGCAATTCCCTCAAATTACTATATCTCCAAGATACGGAACACCAACCCAATGGTATAACGACATAAATGGAAAAGGTAACAATTTATATGAGTTTTATAAAAAAACTGGTGATGTGTATTTTTATAAAGATATACCAATGATGTGTTCAAAAACATGGATTAACTCACAATATAGAGATGAGATTTTAAGTTCAGAATACACAAAGGCAGGTTTTGGATATTATTATGACGGGAATTTAGTTCATTATGTATTAGAGTTAATGAAATAGTAAATATACAAAATAAAAAAACGCAATGCGTTTTTTTATTGCGAAGATGGGAAATGGAGAATTATGAATATATATAAAAAGTTTTTTGCTTATTACAAGCCCTATAAATCAATTTTTTTCAAAGATATTTTATCAGCTATAATTATGGCAGGAGTTGATATAGTTATACCACTTGTTGTTAGTTATATGCTAAAAGAGGTTTTTGTATCTGATGATGTCAATTTTATTGTTAGTACTTCTTTACAAATTTCTTTTTACTTACTTATTTTATATTTGATTAGAATGGGTTGTAACTTTTATGTAACCTATAATGGTCATGTTATGGGTACACTTATGGAAGGTGATTTAAGATATGATTTGTTTAAAAAGTTGTCATCATTACCTTTTTCATATTTTGATAATAACAATACTGGTCATATGTCAAGTAGACTTATAAGCGACTTAGCTGATATAGGTGAACTTGCTCATCATGGTCCTGAAAATATAATAATTTCTGCAATAAAGATTTTTGGTGCATTTATTATATTATCAGTTATAAATCCTATACTTGCAAGTGTTTTATTACTTGTTGTTGTTGCTATGGCTATTTTTTCAAGATTTTTGAATAAAAAGATGAAAAAAGCCCTTAGAGAAACAAAGGAACGAGTTGCGAACGTTAATAGTCAAGCTCTTGATACCTTATCTGGCATTCGTGTTGTAAAATCATTTGTTAATGAAGACAAGGAAAACACTCTTTTTCATAAAAATAATAAAAAGTTTATTGTATCAAAAAGCAGATACTATTATACAATGGCGTGGTATTCAAGTGTAAACAATGTCTTACAAGGCTTAATGTACATAATCATTTTTACACTTGGTTCATATTTAGTGGCTAAGGGTAGCCTTGATGGTGCTGATATTGTTGTTTTTCTTATGTACATAAATATATTTTTAGAGCCTATAAGAACTATAATAAATTTTGCAGAACTTTACCAAAGAGGTTTTGTCGGTTTTAGACGTACATTAGATGTTCTTGAAATACCAAACAGCATTATGGATAAGGAAAATGCTAAAGACCTTGAAATTAACGATAAAGATATTGTTTTTAAAGATGTTAAATTTGCATATGAAAATAATGAAGTTGTGTTAAATAACATAAACATGAATATTCAAAAAAATACAACGGTTGCAATAGTTGGTCCATCAGGTGCAGGTAAATCAACTTTATGTTCATTAATACCACGTTTTTATGATGTTACAGAAGGTAGTATCTCAGTTTTTGGTGAAGATATTAGAGATGTAAAACAAGAGAGCTTGAGAAGTTTGATTGGTACAGTGCAACAAGATGTATATATCTTTAACAAATCTATTCGTGAAAATGTGTCATATGGTAAACTTGAGGCAACTAATGAAGAAATAATTGATGCTTGTAAAAAAGCTAATATACATGACTTTATTTTATCTCTTGAAGAAGGTTATGACACTGTTCTTGGGGAACGTGGAGTGAAGTTATCTGGAGGCCAAAAACAACGTATAAGTATAGCACGTGTTTTCCTTAAAAATCCACCGATTTTAATTTTAGATGAGGCAACAGCTTCTCTTGATAACGAAAGTGAAAGATTTATACAAAAATCTCTTGATGAATTATCAAAAAATCGTACATCTATTGTTATTGCACACAGATTATCAACTATAATTAATGCAGATAAAATTGTTTATATTGATTCTAACGGTATTGGTGAAGAGGGCAGTCATAAAGAACTTATGACAAAAGATGGTAAGTACGCAAAACTTTATAATCTACAATTTACTTAAAAATCGTATAAACACAAAAAAAGAGTCTAGGGAGGACTCTTTTTTTTAAGGAAATTAGGAAAACATTTAGTTATAAATTTTTGGAGTATATTACTTAATGCTTAAATACATTATACATATAATATGTGATGTTTTTGTGTTGTTTTAGTGATAATTCCTACATAAATAGTTGGCAAATTTGGTATTTTAAATAGTAACTATTATTGTTCAATATTATAAAAATAGACAATAAAAAAGAGTCTAGGGAGGACTCTTTTTTTAAGGAAATTAGGAAAATTATTAAGTTATAAATTTTGGAGTATATTACTTAATGCTTAAATACATTATACATATAATATGTGATGTTTCTGTGTTGTTTTAGTGATAATTCCTACATAAATAGTTGGCAAATTTGGTATTTTAAATAATAACTATTATTGTTCAATATTATAAAAATAGACAATAAAAAAGAGTCTAGGGAGGACTCTTTTTTTTAAGGAAATTAGGAAAATTATTAAGTTATAAATTTTGGAGTATATTACTTAATGCTTAAATACATTATACATATAATATGTGATATTTCTGTGTTGTTTTAGTGATAATTCCTACATAAATAGTTGGCAAATTTGGTATTTTAAATAATAACTATTATTGTTCAATATTATAAAAATAGACAATAAAAAAGAGTCTAGGGAGGACTCTTTTTTTAAGGAAATTAGGAAAATTATTAAGTTATAAATTTTGGAGTATATTACTTAATGCTTAAATACATTATACATATAAAATGTGATATTTCTGTGATTAATAATTGTAAAAATCCATATAAATTTATGGCAAATTTAGTATTTTCAACTATAAAGTTTTGGAAAAGTCTAGGATTTCTTGTTTATGTTCTTTGGATATATTAGTAAACTCAAAATTTGGTTTAGCAAGATAAAATCCTTGTGCGAAATCCATTCCAAGTTTCATTACACCAATCAAATCTTTGTAACATTCGATGCCCTCAGCTACTACTAAGATATTTTTTGTATGGCAATAATCAACTAAGTTTTTGACAAAAAGTTGTTTATCAGGGTCAGCATATATTCCTTGTATAAGTTCCATATCTATTTTGATAATATCAGGCATTAATGTTAAAATTCTAACTTCATTAGAAAAACCGTTGCCAAAATCATCAACAGCTATTTTAATGCCATTTTTTTTGAATAGATCAACTTTTGTTTTTAAACTTATCTCTTCCCTTGTTTCTGTCTCAATAATCTCTATAACAACATTATCAAAATATTTGCTGTATTTTTCTTTAAGTTCATCGAAATATTTTAAACCAACTACTTCGTTAGGAATACTATTAATAAATATTTTTTTATCTCCAATTTTGTCTATGTTTTCATCAATTGATTTAAAAGCCTTGGATATTATAAGGTTTTCTAATTGAACAAGTTTAGATTGAGCAGTTGCAACGGCTAAAATTTCTTGAGGATTTTTAAAGTTAGCTATAAGTGGACGCATAAGAGCCTCATAACCAAACACATCACCAGTTTTTAAGCTAACGATAGGTTGGAATGCAAAACATATTAACTCCTCATCAATAAGTTTATTTATATTTTCTCTATTTTCAAGTAAATATGACATTTGATTATAATATTCATTGTTAAATTCATAAAGTTTTCCTTTTTCTTTTTGTTTAGCTTCATACATAGCAAAGTCAGAAAGACGTAAAAGGTCAATCACGTTGGTGGCATTTTCAGGATACCAAGATACACCACAAGTAAAACGTATTTTATTTTCAGAACCATCAGGAGTCTTTAGCATAAATTTATAGGCATGTGAGTATATTTTACTAAATATCTCTCTTAGTTCTTTTTTGTCATTGTAGCCATGTAAATAAATAGCAAATTCATCACCAGATATTCTTGATACAATTGCATTATATTTTTCGAAATATCTGAAGATATTACTTGCAGTTATTATAAGAGAATCTCCCCAATCATGTCCGAAACAGTCGTTCATATACTTTAAGTTATCTAGGTCAATAAAAATCATAGCACCAATAGAATTTGGGTTTTTAGAAATTTTATATTTAACTTTGCGTTTTAAAGCTGATTGACTATACAAACCTGTTAAAATATCATAATCAAGTTGATTGTTAAGTCTAATATTTTCATTTATATCCTCTGTGACATCAAGTACAACACCTATAAAACCTGACTGAGTTTTTGTTTGTACAATTCTAAGCCAATACTCTTGTTTAGTTGTAATATCTGTAAATTTGTATACGTCTTTGTAATCAGAATGTACTTGTTTTGTTAAGTTACTATAATAGGTTATCCATTGTTCTTTAGTTACGGCAGTTCCTACCTCAAGTTTTAAAAGTTCATATAAAAAATCAGTAAGAACAACATTTTTATTTGATTCAACAACTTCGTATCCTCCAATAGGTAAAAGACTTAACTCTAATAGCTTAGAAGTTGTTTTTGAAACATTTATTATACTGTCGTTAAAAGTGCTAACAGCAGTGGTTAAGTTGTCAATTTCTTTAAAACCTGTTTGTTTAAATTTGATTTCATCAAAGGGAGCTAAACCATGTACATATGAAGATAAGCCAGAAATTTTACGAGTGTTAAAATACACAAGGAAAAAACCAGCAATAAGAGATAGGGAAGTAGTAAGTGCTATACTAAAAATCAAAGTATTTCGTACAGATTTAGAGTTTTCTCTTAAAATTCTATTAGGTACAAAACAAGATAAAGTCCAATTTTCATCTGCAAAAGGGGAATTGTCACTATAAATTTTAATCTTATGTACAGAAGTATTAAACAACTCTGAGTTTTTCAGTTTAGCTGTATATAAGTTTTCAACTTTAGTAGGTTTTAGTTCTACATTAATATTCTTATTGAAATAATTATTTGCTAAAACACCACTTGATAGAAACCAGTTAAGATCTAAGTTATTATCATTAATCTTTGACATAGTATAAAAACTATTATCAAAAATCAAGTCTGTAGATGGAATATTTGTCTGAGAAAAATAAGTGGGATTAATTGCAAAACCTATAACACCAAAACTATCACCATTTTCATCAAGAAGAGGCAGGGTATAGCTTAAAGAACTTTGATTATTATGATTTAAATCAAAATATGTAGACCAATAACCATAGCGTACTATTTCAGAACCTTTATAATCAATTGATGCTTGGATAGGTTTGCTATAAAAATCAAAATTATCGCCACTATCATTTTTTGAAACATCTAATGCCCATCTAACTCCAGTTGCTATTTCGTATTCTTTAGCTATATTTGTTGGACCAAATTCGACTACTAGGTTAGATACATCAAAATTATCGGGAGCAGTATTTGTAACATAAATAGTAGAGTGGGCACCTGCATTGTCCTTTTGTGAATTTGACGCATTAAAAACAACAAATGCAGAATTTACATTGTTTGCTTCTAAAATATTCAAGATTGATTCAGTTGAAAGCAATGATAACTCATTATATAGACTATCATTTAAGTATATTTTATCAGGGGTAGTGTTGTTTTTATTAGAAAAATCAACAATATCTGAGCTTAAATTTTCGCTTTCGTAAGATAAATCTACAATAAGATTTCCTAAGTTTTTGTTTAAAGTTTCAACACGAGTTAGAGTATCATTATTTAGTACTCGGATAGCTTCAGCATCAAGCATATCAAAAATTTGAGTAACAAAAAGCACTATAACTAGAGCTAAACTTTGAAAAACAATAATAACAGCTATTAAGGTTGTTAATCTTTTATGAAGTGATTGTGATTTTTTCATTCTAAAGCCTTCCCTTTAATATTTTTATAGTAAAAGGTGGTAAAGTATTAAAAAAGTATGAAAGTTTGGTTTTTTATTTTGTTATGTGCCATTCTTTTAATTTTATAACGTTTCCATATTAGAATTTATTCTATTACATATGGAATTGATAGTTTAGTCAGTTCAGCTTCTATCTTAGAAATCCAATCTTTAAAAGCAGAATCAACATCAAGTGTTTCAATAATTTCTTCTTCAGAATATCCTTGTGCTTTCATGTTTATAGCTTTTTCTTTACCTAAAGTAGAAACTTCGTTAAGTGTTGATGCTAATATGTTTCTTGCGTTGTAGCTACCTAAAAAAGGAGGTGGAGAATAAGTACCAAGTTCCATAATTTGTTTTGTTGCGAGCGAGTAAACATTATAAATATTTTGTTCCATTTGATCACTTGTCTTTAGATTTTCTAAGTTATCTGATAATAGCTCACTATTATATGCAGAAGTTTCAACAGGTAAGTAACCTGTATCAACTGAGAAAATTATATTTCTTTCTGGATCTGTAAGCCACTTTAAAAATATAGCTGACCCTTCTTCTTTAGCAGGTGCTGACTGTGCGATGCTCATACCTGCACCTTGTTGTATAGCTACGAATTCATCAACATTAAAAGTGGGATAAAGCATAGCTTCAAGTTCAATAGGTTCTTCTGTATTATTAATCTCTATAGCTCTTGGGAAATATGAAGCACTTGATGTTGAGCCAACATATGCTAAAATATCTTTAGCCTTTACATCATCAGATGAAAAAGCTCTTACAGCATTAAAATATTCTAAACTCATACCTTTATAATAAATTTCAAAAATTTTTTTCATAGAATCTTGATTTATTAAAATAGAATTTGTTTCACTATTTATTATTTCAGTTCCTAGTTGTTGATTACCTACAATAATATAATTAGCCAATGAATCTATGCCTAAAAAGCTTTCCCCATCCCATTTTGTTTCAGGTGTTTGGGCATCAACCCAATTGTAATACTCACGAGATGTATTATATACGCCGTCCCATGTCTTGAGTTTATTTATATCATAGCCAGTATCATCAAGAAATTTTTGGAAACTTGTAATATTAATATATAAAACTTCTGTACTTTTTGCAATAGGTATACTTAAAAGTCTACCATCAGAAGTTATACTTGAAGTAATAAAGTCAGTTACATAAAGATTTATGTCATCTTCTGAAAAATAGTTGTTTAAATCAGCAACTTTATCATAAGAATCAAGTTCAACAAGCTTGTCTAAATAACAAGAAAAAATATTAGGCATTTCTTCGGAGTTTATAACACCTTTAGCAGAGTTAGTTAGAGCTTCTTCAAGTTCAGAAACACCACCTTTACTTATAACGTTAACCAAAACACCTGAACTCGCACCAACTGAATGGTTAAATTCGTCAACCATTTTTTCTAAAGTTGCTTGATTATCTCCTGTATAATAATGCCATAGGTCTATACTTACTGGATTTTTCGGATCTAAATCTGTATCCGTATTATTACTTGAACAACTTGTAGCGGTAAAAAGCATAAGTAAAAAAAATAAAGATAATCTTGTTTTTTTCATTTCCATCATACCTCCAAACTCATTTTTTAAATCAATTGTAATACAATAATTATATACTTTTTTACATAATAAGTCAATGTAACGACTTAAAGAAAATTGTTTAATATATGGCAACACCAAACAAAACTATCGTTTTATTAGTAAAGGAATTTTTTTGCCATGTAGTCATATATAGTTCATATTGCTCATAAAATTAAAAAATTTTAATATTATAATTAAAAAGGAGTAAGTATGGATTTCACAAGCAAAATAACAAGACAAAAATTAATTTTCATGTTAATAGTGTTTGTACTAATGATGATTTTTCTTATAACAAGACTTTTTTATATTCAATTTTTCTCAGAGGGTTTACAAGAACGTGCCTATGAGCAACAAACACGAGATAGGTTAATAAACGGCGAGCGAGGTGATATTTTAGATAGAAATTTTGAAACAATCGCCACAAACATAA
>JBKEBX010000025.1:0-125780 GCA_047973385.1 Lachnospirales bacterium
GGAACTACATCAGGTAGAATCTCAGGTAACACTTCAGGAACTACATCAGGTACTACCTCAGGCAACACTTCTGGTACTACTTCAGGTAGAACCTCAGGTAACACTTCAGGAACTACATCAGGTACTACCTCAGGCAACACTTCTGGTACTACTTCAGTATCAATTTCAGTTTCAGTGTCAATTTCAGTTTCAACATTAATTTCAGTGCCAGGCTCTAATTCAGGAATAACATCAGGCTCTAACTCAGGTAACACCTCAGGTAACACCTCAGGTAACACTTCGGGAACTACATCAGGTAACGCCTCAGATTCAACATCAATATCTGTATTAGTATCAATATCTGTTTCAGTTTCAATATCTGTTTCAGTTTCAATATCAGAACTTTCACTTTCCTCAGTTGTGTCAGTTGCATCTGCATAAATAGGCAAGGATTGACCAGCACTAAGGGATACAACTAAAGCCATAGTAGTTGCTGTTTTCATGTTATTAACATTAAATTTCATTAAAGAACCTCCTTTAAACAATAAAACTAAAATAATCAAATTTCAAAGGTAAATTCAAGATATATACCATATAATAGGCGACCTTATAAAATGTATAAAAATCCATTTTAATAACAAAACAACGACTTTTCAACGTTTTGTGATATGTATAGATTTTACAAGGCGGCAAAATAATGGTAATTTATAGGTTGAATTATGTTAATTATATAATTAATGAAATTATAAAACATAATTATGATAAAATTGTGAAAAATTGGTGAAAAAAGAAACATAAATAATTGTCAAACTATAGCTAATTGTGATGAAAAAAATTGGTAACATTACCAATGACAGTTTTGACGTGTTAATAAAAAAAGTGCTATAAAGAAACACGAATATTTGTGTTTCCTTACAGCACCAAAACTGTATTATTAATCCTTAAGTATATAACCAGAAATATTGTTTGTATGGTCTGATATTCTTTCAAGATTTTGTATCATATCCAAAAAGATAACGCCAGTTTCTGTTTCACAAACATTTTTTTGTAAACGTTTCATGTGATTGCTACGAAGTTGGCTTTCTAAAAGGTCAACTTCTTCTTCTATATGAATTGTACGGATAGCTTCTTCTTTATCGTTGTTTTTAAAAGCATTCATAGAAGTCGTAATTGCCGATTCTGTAATATCAAAAATATGAGTTATCTCAACTATTGCTTCTTTAGAAAAATGAATATCTTTAGTTACCATTATTTGTAGAAACTCTGCTAAGTTTTCAACGTGGTCACCAATACGCTCAATATCCGTTATACTGTTAAAATACATTGCAACTTTTTCACTTTCAACATTGGAAAGGTTTAACTTCATAAGCTTAACAAGATACTTACTAAGTGTATCAGTTTTTCTGTTAATACGATCCTCATTGTCTTTGATTTCATCAAAATGAGAATCATCGTGATCAAGTAAAGCTTTTATAGTTATTTTATAGTTTTCATAGGTGTCGACAAATAATTTATTTATTTCATCAAATACTGTTTCAACTGCAAAAGCAGGTGTAACCAAAGCTCTATCATCTAAGTGAAGTTCTGGTTTAACTTCTATAACATTATCATCAATTTTAGCCATTTTCTTGGCAATTTTAATAAGTAAATTTGCAAATGGGAACAACATAATAGTGTTAACAATATTAAATGTAGTATGGAAGATTGCAACAGTACTTTGAGAAATAATAGAGTTTGCCAAATCTTGATTTGCAGGTATACTAAAGAATATAACAGCACCAATAGCAAAGATAACAGAACCTATTACGTTAAAAAGCAAATGTATATATGCAGCGGCTTTTGCATTTTTACTAGCACCCATAGAAGATAAAAGGGCAGTTATACAAGTACCAATATTTTGACCAAGTATAATATAAACAGCTGCTGAAGTTGGTATAAGTCCAACAGATACAAGAGCTAGTAAAATACCCATGGAAGCAGAAGAACTTTGAACCATAGCAGTAACAAAAGCACCAGCTAGAATACCAAGTATAGGGTTTGTACCAAGAGTTATAAAGAGTTCCCTAAACATTTCATTCTCACGTAGAGGCTTTAAAGCATCACTCATAGCGTCCATACCGATAAATAGAATACCAAACCCAAGTAAAACACTACCTAGAGTTTTAGTCTTTTTCTTCTTACCAGCCACGTGAATAAGTACACCGACAGCCACAAAAATAGGTGCTATCGTTGTAGGCTTGAAGAGTGTCATCCAATCTCCAAGTGATGCTATCCAAGCCGTTATAGTCGTACCTATATTCGCACCCATAATTACCCCTACCGATTGGGAAAGGTTAATTATACCTGCGTTTACAAAACCAACAACCATAACTGTTGTAGCTGAAGAACTTTGAATTATTGCTGTAACGGCAGCACCTACTAAAACGGCTATAAATCTATTTGATGTAAGTAGTTTTAGTAAAGATTTCATCTTTTCCCCAGTAGACCTTTGCAAACCATCAGCCATTAGGGTAATACCGAAGATGAATAAACCAAGTCCTCCGAGGAAATTGACAAGCATTAAAAAATTATCCATTTTTTTCTCCTTTAAATTTATTGCACATAACTATTGTATTTTAACAGAAAATTTGATTTTTTTCAATATATTTTGTCACAAAAAATTATATAATTTTTTATTAGGCAATATACTTAGTTTATTGCAATAGGTACATATTGGTGTTATAATAAAGTGAATGTGTCTAAGATAAATATTAATTTTATAATTTCGGGAGGATTTATGTACGATTGTCATATACATTCAGAGTTTTCGGCTGATTCGATTGAAAAATTAGAGAATATTGTTTTAAGTGCTATAAATAAGGGTTTGTTAGGCATTACAATAACGGACCATATAGATTATGATTCCTTTGGTAACTATAAAATAATTAGAAATTCTTTAGATGTTTCAAACAAAGAAAAGATTAATTTGATTTTTAATCATATTCATAAGATTAGTGAGTTAAAGTATAAATATAAAGATAAAATAGATATATACACAGGTTTTGAAGTAGGGGCAAGTAATGGGGATTTATCGAAAATTGTTGTACAAGAAACTTTGGATATAAAGGAGCTAGATTTTGTTATATTGTCTAGTCATAAAGTAGGTGAGGAGAAAAATTCTGCATTGTTTATGGGTTGCGATTATTTTGTTGATACAAAATATGAAGCATATAAAAAATATTTACTTGATGTTCTTAAAAATGTTAAACTTTTTAATGATTTTTCGGTGTATGGACATTTAGATTATATAACTAGATATTGTAACTATGAAAACAAAGATTTAGAAGTGGATTTATACATAGATATTATTGATGAAATTTTAAATGTTATAATATCAAAAGGTAGTGGAATAGAGGTAAATACATCTGCTATCAGATATGGTAGAGATGATTTTTATCCTCAAAAAGATATATTGAAAAGGTATTTCAACTTAGGTGGTGAGATTGTAACCGTTGGTAGTGACTCACATAAAAGTGAGTATGTAGGAGCGTATTTTAATCAGGCAAAAGATTATTTAAAAGACTGTGGTTTTGAATATGCCACATATTTTGAAAATAGAAAACCTAAATTTTATAAATTATAACTAGAAGGATTAAATGGAGATTTATTATGGGCAAAGTTTTAATTATAACTGAAAAACCGTCGGTTGCTAGAGATATTGGAAAAGTTTTAAAATGTACAAAACGAGGCGACGGGTACATTTTTTCAAATGATTACATAATTTCATGGGCTGTTGGTCATCTAGTTTCGTTGTGTGAACCTGAAGACTATGATAAAATCTATAAAAAATGGACTAGAGAAAGCTTGCCAATTATACCTAAGGAAATGAAACTTAAAGCAGTTCCAAACACAAGGTCGCAACTCATTGTATTACATAAACTTGTACAAGATAAAGATGTATCAAGTATTATATGTGCAACAGATTCAGGGCGTGAAGGTGAGCTTATTTTTAGATATATTTATAATATTACAAAGTCTGATAAACCTTTTCAACGTTTGTGGATTTCCTCTATGACAGATGAAGCTATAAAAGAGGGGTTTAAAAACTTAAAAGATGGTAAAAGTTATGACAATTTATATTATTCGGCTAAATGTAGGAATGAGGCTGATTGGCTAGTTGGTATAAATGCAACAAGAGCCTTTACAATCGAACATAATGTTTTGCTTAGTGTAGGTAGGGTGCAAACACCAACACTTGCTATTATTGTAAATAGACATCTTGAGATTGAAAATTTTGTAAGCCAACCATATTTTGAGCTAGATGTAGTTTTTGCCTTTGAAAATAGTGAATATGTAGGTAAATGGTATAATGAAAATGAAGAAAGCCATAAACTAGATAAAAAAGAAGATGCTGATGTACTAGAGGAAAGTATTAAAGATAAAATCGGTGTTATTCATAGTGTTACAAGTCAAAAGAAAAATATTAAACCGCCACTTTTATATGATTTAACAGAACTACAAAGAGATTGTAACAATAAATTTGGTTTTTCTGCAAAACAAACTTTAGATATTGCACAAAGTTTGTACGAACGAAAAAAAGTAATTACATATCCTCGTACGGATAGTCGATACTTATCAAAGGATATGAAAAGTATAGTTGAGAAAACAATAAATTCTTTAAAAGGTGATGATAAGTTAGTAAGTTCAATAAACGAGATTTTGGCTAAACCTTTAAAGTTTACGAAAAGAATTATAAATGATGCGAAAGTAACGGATCACCATGCCATTATACCAACAGGAAAAACAAACAGTCAATTAGATAGTAACGAAAGAAAAGTTTTTTATTTAATTGTACAAAGATTTTTTGCCGTTTTCTATCCAGATTATATATACAATAGTACAAAAATGATTACAAAGATTGATGAAGAAGTTTTTGTTTCTAAAGGTCAAGTTGTAGTTTCTTTAGGTTGGAAAAAACTTTATGAAAAAGGTAAAAACAAAAATAATGAAGATGAAGAAAATGATAAAGAGCTACCTAAACTAAAAAAAGGTGATAAAGTTAACTTTGTTAAAAGTGAAGTTTTAGAGAAAAAAACTTCACCACCTTCTAAATATAATGAAGCTTCTCTTCTTGGTTCAATGGAAAATGCAGGGAAACATGTTGAAGATGAAGAACTTAGAGAACAACTTAAAGATGGTGGTATAGGAACTCCAGCAACTCGTGCAGGAATTATAGAAAGGCTTTTACAAGTTGGCTACATAACAAGGAAGGGCAAAACCTTAGAGCCTACGGAAAAAGGTATAAAACTAATTGCTATATGCCCCGATGAACTAAAAAGCCCCTCAACAACAGGTAAATGGGAACGTGCCTTAAACAAAATATCAAAGGGTGATATGGAGCCAGAAAAATTTATGGAAAGTATCAACCGTTATGTTGCTTATTTAGTTGCTTCAACGGAAAATCATGCAAAAGTAGAATTTCCTGAAGAAAATAGGGGAAAAGGTAAGACAAAAGGTAAAGCCAAAGGTTATGGCAAATGCCCAGTTTGTGAAAAGGGAGAGATTTACGAAAATAGTAAAAGCTTTTTTTGTAGTAGGTGGAAGTATGGTTGTAAATTCAATATTTGGAAAAATGTTTTTGAAAAAAACAACATAGAAATAGATAGTGCATTAGTCAAAACACTTTTAAAGGATAAAATTGTTAAAGATGTAAATGTTGTAATGCCTGATACAAAGGAAAAGGCAGTTACGAGTATCGGCTTTGATGATAAATTCAATCTTAATTTAGTTAATTTAAAAGTTTTTAGTAATTTTGAAAACAATGAAAAGTAGACTTGCATATAAACTTTGTTAAATATAGTTTGTTTTTTCATATGTGACATTTAATCTTGACTATTAAATGTATTTATGTTATAATAACTTTTGAAAAATAAGTAATTTTATAGTGATTTTATACATATGTTGTTATTAATTATATGCTTGGAAGGAGTATAATATGTGTGGTATTGTTGGATATGTAGGAAAAAGAGATGTAGTTAATATACTAATAGACGGTTTGAAAAAGTTAGAGTATAGAGGATATGACTCTGCTGGTATTGCTGTTTTTGATAAAAGTAAAGACGAACTTGTTTCGGTTCGTGAAAAGGGAAGAATTGCAAATTTACAAGAGGTGATTGACAAAACTGATATAGGTGGTCATGTTGGGATAGGTCATACTAGATGGGCAACACATGGTGTACCGTCAGTTTTAAACGCACACCCTCATTGTAATAGAGATAAATCTATTTATGTTGTACATAATGGTATAATTGAAAATTATATAGCACTTAAAAATAACCTTATAAGTAAGGGTTATGAGTTTGTTTCTGAAACAGACACAGAAACTATTGCTCATTTAATTGATATGTATAAAAACCAAGGCTTAAAAATGAAAGAAATTGTATTTGAGCTATCTAAAATTTTGACAGGAGCTTATGCCCTTGGAATTTTAGATAAGGAAAATGGCGATACTTTGTATTGTCTTAAAAAAGATAGTCCTCTTGTAATCGGTAAAGGTGATGGAGAAAACTTTATTGCATCTGATGTTCCACCGATTATTGAAAGTACAAGAGATGTTTATTTTTTAGAAGATGATGAAGTTGCGATTTTAACTAAAGATTCTATTGAAATTTATGATAAAAATGCAAATTTGTTAGATAAAGAGTTAGTTCATGTTGATTGGGATGTGGAAGCAGCTGAAAAAGCTGGTTTTGAGTATTTCATGGAAAAGGAAATATATGAACAGCCTAAGGTTATAAGAGATACAATAGCAGGTAGACTTTTAAAAGATGAAGTGTCTTTAGATGGCATAAAAATAACAAAAGATGACCTTGAAAAAATAGATAGAGTATATATTGTAGCTTGTGGTACAGCAGCTTATGCTGGCAAGCTTTGTAAGTATGCAATCGAAAAACTCTTAAAAATTCCTGTTGTATCAGAAGTTGCTAGTGAGTTTAGATATAATGACCCTATAATTGATGAGAACACTTTACTTATTTTAGTGTCACAATCAGGGGAAACGGCAGATACACTTGCAGCTCTTAGACTTGGTAAAAGTAAAAATGCAAGAATTTTATCAGTTGTAAACGTACTTGGCTCAAGTATTGCTAGAGAAGCAGATGACGTTTTCTATACTCTTGCAGGGCCAGAAATTGCTGTTGCAAGTACAAAAGCATACACTTCTCAAGTTGTAGCCCTTTATATTGTAGCTATACATTTTGCTTTGACAATGGGTAAAATAACAAAAGATGAATATACAAAATTACGCTTGGATTTAGAAAATTTACCTGAACTTGCAAGTGAAGTTTTAGAGTCTAATGATGAAGTTAAGGGCATTGTTGAAAAATATTCGGCTTCAAAAAATGTATTTTACATTGGTCGTGGAATTGATTTCTTTACTTGTCTTGAAGGTGCTTTAAAACTTAAGGAAATTGCATACATACATTGTGAGCCTTATCCTGCTGGTGAACTTAAACATGGCCCGATTGCTTTACTTGAAGAAGGTAGTTTAGTTGTTGGTGTGGCAACTCAGTTTAACGTGCTTGAGAAAACTTTGTCAAATCTTCAAGAGTGTAAGGCTAGAGGCGCTAAAGTTCTTTGTATAACACATGAAAAAACTGATGAACTACTTACTATATGTGATGACATAATTTTGATACCTAAAACTTCAGAACTTATGTTACCTATTTTAAGTAATATAATTCAGCAGTTTATAGCTTTACATTTCTCAATTTTCTTAGGTCATGATGTTGACAAACCTCGTAACCTTGCTAAATCTGTTACTGTTGAATAGTTTATAGGGCGACAACTAAAATTTAAAATAAAAAAGGAACTATACCAAAACTTGTAAAGTGAGTTTCGGTATAGTTCCTTTTTGACTTTAATAATTTTCTATTATAATTGTGTCAGTTATAGTGTTATAATATTGAACTTGATACTTATCTATACTAGGTGAGTATGAAACTGATATTTCATGTGAATCATCTGTTGTACCAGACTTTACAATGACCATATCTTCATTAATATAGTCTTTTAACATATCGTTTGTAAAAGTTTGCACCACTTCGTCCCCATTTTTCACAAGTTCTTTGTTGTAGTCACTCGCTGCTACATATGCAGAATGTGCATAGGATTTAGCTGTTGCAACTTTGTTTTCATCAATGTTTATAAGAGCTTTTGGTACAACAAGAGCCGCAATGATTGTAAGAGCCGCTACAATAACAATAACATCGACTAATGTTAAGCCGAAACTAGAATTATTAGTTTCATATTTCTTCATAAAAATCTCCTTTTAATAGATATTTTATATTAACAATTATATCATTGTTTTATACTAAAATCAATATGTCAATGTGATAAACTTATTTTTTCGAAAAATATACTATAAAAAAAGTATGGTGCAAATTTTCATGCGACCATACTCTTAGTTTTGTTAAAATTTATTTATCGTCAGCTGCAACAACACCAGGGAGTTCTTTACCTTCTAAAAATTCAAGAGAAGCTCCACCACCTGTTGAAATATGACTCATTTTATCTCCATATCCTAAGATGTTAACAGCAGCAGCAGAGTCACCTCCACCAATTATCGTAGTTGCATCAATATCTGCTAAAGCACTAGCAACTGCATTTGTACCCTTTGCAAAGTTAGGAAATTCGAAAACACCCATAGGACCGTTCCAAACAACAGTTTTTGCATCTTTTAAAGCATCAGCAAAAAGTTTGCGAGTTTCTTCACCAATATCAAGTCCCATCATATCAGCAGGTATAGAGTCGGATGTAACTGTTTTATGTTCTACATCACGACCAAATTCTTTAGCTACAACTGTATCAACTGGAATTAAGAAATTTACGCCCTTTTCTTCAGCTTTTTTCATCATTTCAAGAGCATAATCAACTTTGTCGACTTCAAGTAAGCTTGTCCCAACTTCATAGCCTTTAGCTTTCATGAAAGTATAAGCCATACCACCACCGATAATAAGAGTATCTACTTTATTAAGTAAGTTATCAATTACAGCGATTTTGTCAGAAACTTTTGCACCACCTAAAATAGCAACGAAAGGTCTTGTAGGATTATTAACAGCATTTCCTAAGAAATCAATTTCTTTTTGCATAAGGTAACCAACAGCGCACTCGTCAACAAACTTAGTTACACCAACTGTTGAACAGTGGGATCTGTGAGAGCTACCAAAGGCATCGTTTACATATATGTCACAAAGACTTGCAAGTTCTTTTGAAAATTCATCTTCATTTTTAGTTTCTTCTTTACGATAACGAGTATTTTGAAGTAAAACCACGTCACCATCTTTCATATTTTCAACAGCTTTTTTTGCATTTTCTCCAACGACATTATTATCGTTTGCAAAAACTACATCTAAAGATAATTTTTCGCTTAAGCTTACTGCTACTAATTCTAAAGATAGTTCAGGTTTTGGTTCTCCTTTTGGTTTACCCATATGTGAGCATAAAATAACTTTTGCACCATCATTTATAAGTTTTTTGATAGTAGGTAGTGCAGAGATGATTCTATTTTCATCAGTTATCTTACCTTCTTGAACAGGAACGTTAAAGTCACAACGAACTAAAACTTTTTTTCCTTTTACATTAAGATCCTCAACAGATTTCTTGTTTAACATAGGTTATATGTCTCCTTTCGAGTTCAAAAATAGTATAGTATTAGGACAAAAATATCCTGTAAAGTCCTTGTTTTAATTATAACAAAAATGTAATTATTAAGCAATATTTAAAATTAACTAAAATTTGTTTTTTTTTACTATATTTATATTACTATTGCTATACTTTTAATTATGCAACGTTGTAACATTCAAACTTTATTGAATTTTTTTTACATTATTGAGAAAACTATAATTATTGTAGTTTTAAAGAAAAATACTTTAAAAAAAGTAAATTTTTTTTGAAAAAAGTGCCACTTTTTTTGAAACATTGCGTAATAATATATAAATAGCTAATAAAACAAAAATAAAATAAAAAAAGATAAATAAGAAAGATAAGTATTAGCTATATGTTTCAAACACAATTGTATTATAAGGAGGAATTTATTATGAAAAAATTATTATTAGGTACATTAGCATTAACAATGGCATTCTCAACAGTTGTAGCAGCAGATGACACAGGTGCAACTTATGAAACAACAAACTATGATTCAAAGGAATTACAAGATATTTTTGAGGTGTATGATAACCACACTCCAACAGAAGATGGAATGTTACTTGCACCAGCTCCAACATCTGATGCTTTAGATGTAACAGATTATGTTCCAGCACAAGATGGTGTAGTTATAGACACAGGAGAGGGGTATCAAGATATTATGCCTGTAAATATAGGTTATGAAAATACATCAGTTGATTTAACAGAATTACAATCAATCTTTTCTATTGAAGAAACAAACAACCATGTTTTATCATATATTCCTAAGGCGAAAGCTGACGGTGTTACGATTTCAAAATCTTCAGACGCATATGTAAACACCTTTAGTAACCCTTTAAATTCTTGGGAAGTAAGCTATACAAGAAACAATGGAGATGTTGTAAGCTTTGGTAATATAGAAGAATATAGCAAAGCAAGTATCGGTGAAGTAGATTTATCAAATCAAACATACGTTGAAACTGACAACTATATTTATATAGCAAATTCTCAAAACGCAGTTGGGGATAACAACTTACTTACTTTCTTATCACCATATGGCTTAGATACATCAGTTGCTATACAAGGTATAAACTCTGATTTTGCTTTATCACTTCCAAGCGATGTTACTCTTTTAGCATACAACCTAGATGAATACAACGATGCATATACTGATTATATCTCTTTTGTATTCCAACCTATGAATATGATGGATATGCCACAAGAAATTTTTGAACTTGTAGTATCTGATACTAACCCTGGTGATGGATTTGTACAAGTTTTGGACGGTTCAAATGATATATACGTAAAAGTTAACACAGAAAACAATATTAGAGTTGAAATGGACTCTACAAGATATGATGAATATGTTGAGTTTTTAACTGAAAATGATTATGCAAATATAAAAAATAATCTTCAAGAACCACAAATTTCCCAGCCACAAAAACAAAATAATGATGTAGTTATAAACGGTGAAAACACTGATATAGATTACAAAGTTGTAAGTGAAGGCAGAAAGATTATACCACTTAGAGATACTTTTGAGGCTCTTGGTTACGATGTAATTTGGAATGGAGAAACTAAATCAATTGATTTAATAAATGGTGCAGTATCAACAACTGTTAAGGTTGGAGAAGATAGTTATCATTTTGCAAGAATGGCAGATATTAGCCTTGGTTATGCTCCAACAATTATTGATGGAACAACTTATGTACCAGTTGAAATGCTAAGTAATGTATTGCCATATACAGTAAGTTATTCAGATAATGGTGTAATGTCAATAAGCGAATAGTTTTGTAACATGCTATATTAAAATATAATAAAAAAATCGGATTTAAGTGTTTGTCTTAATCCGATTTTTTTTCTATACTTTGCAAGGTCGCCATACAAAAAAATAGTGTTGAAGATGTGACTATTCCTATTTTTGTATCAAAAAATTGCAATATTCTAAATCAACATTATTTTTAAACTTTAATTGGTTACAGTTTGAAATCTATATTTAAGTATTAATTTTTTCTAGTTGGACTCTCTCCATTATATTGATAATAATCAGTTTTGATTTTACCATTATATAGTTTACGTTTTTTATCGGCACTTTTTCCGTAATATCTTTCGAAATTTTCATCAGAAGTAATACAGTAAAAACTCCATGTTTTTTCTTCTCTAAAAATATCGCCAAAGGCTTTATATAAGGCTATAACGTCAGCTTCATCCCCAATACGTTCGCCATATGGTGGGTTAGTTATAACTATGCCGTATTCTTCAGTAATTTCCATGTCTTTTGCATCTTTTACTTCAAAGTGGATACAATCTTCAACACCAGCATTTATAGCATTTTCTTTTGCTATTTTTATAGCATTTTCATCAATGTCATAACCATAAATCTTTGGCATAAAGTCATAATTTATTTGTTTTTTAGCTTCGTTTCGTGCTTCTTTCCATAATTCTCTATCAATAAATGTCCAGTATTCTGCAACAAATTTTCTATCAATTCCAGGAGCAATATTTCTTGCTATCATAGCAGCTTCGATAGGTATAGTACCGCTACCACAACAAGGGTCTACAAGTAGTCTATCCTTTCTCCAGTATGACAGTTCTATAAGAGAATGAGCTGTTGTTTCCTTTAGAGGTGCTGCTATCTGATTAGTTCTATATCCACGTTTATGAAGGCTACTCCCTGATGTGTCTATTGTAATGGTAGCTATATCTCTTAAAATTGAAACTTGCACAGTGAACAAAGGACCGTTTTTTTCAAAAAATTCACGATTATACTTTGTTTTCATTTTTTTGACAATAGCAACATCAGTTATTTTTTGGCAATCACGAATACTGAAAAGTTTCGATTGAACAGATTTACCTTTTATATGAAAATTTGCATTTTCAGGTAAATAGTCTTGCCAGTTAAAGCCGTTAACAAGTTGGAATAAGTCCTCAAATTCTGTTACTTTACCTTCGGCAACCTTCCACAATATTTTACCAGCAGAGCGTAGGTTTACATTTGCTCTTATCATATCGTAAAAAGAACCAGTAAAGTTAACTCTACCGTCTTGTACCTTTATATTTTGTAAATTTAAACGTGTTGCTTCACGTTTAACAGTACTTTCTAATCCAAAAGTAGTAGTTGCTATAAAATCATATTGTTCCATAAATAATCCTTTCAAAATAACATTTTTCAAAAATGCATATTTAATATGTATTTACTAATTATAAAACAAATTGTTGAATTTGTATAGTCAAAATCTATATTTTGTGGTATATTATAATATGTAGAATATAAAAAAAGAGTAAATACAATTTGAAATGGTGATAAAATGTATAAATTATTAAATACTGATGGTAGAGCGAAACGCGGGGAATTTCATACACCCCATGGCGTAATACAAACTCCTGTTTTTATGAATGTTGGAACTTGTGGTGCTATAAAAGGTGCTGTTTCAACAATTGATTTAGATGATATAAAGTGTCAAGTTGAGTTGTCAAACACATACCACTTACATCTTAGACCAGGTGATGGAACTATAAAAGAACTTGGTGGTCTACATAAGTTTATGGTATGGGATAAGCCTATACTTACAGATAGTGGTGGATTTCAAGTTTTTTCTCTTGCTGAAAGACGCAAGATAAAAGAAGAAGGTGTGTATTTTTCTTCTCATATAGATGGTCGAAAAATTTTTATGGGCCCTGAAGAAAGCATGGAAATACAAAGTAATATAGCTTCAACAATCGCCATGGCCTTTGATGAATGTCCACCATATCCAGCTTCCAAAAAGTATATGGTTGATTCTGTTGATAGAACGACTAGATGGCTTAAACGCTGTATTGATAAAATGAAAGAGCTTAATAGTAAAGATGATACTATAAATAACAAACAAATGCTATTTGGTATAAATCAAGGTGGCGTATATGAAGATATAAGAATAGCTCATGCTAAGGAAATAAGTAAGCTAGATTTAGATGGTTATGCAATTGGTGGTCTTGCAGTAGGTGAGTCGCATACTGAAATGTACCGTATTTTAGATGAAGTTGTTCCTTATCTTCCTCAAGATAAACCAACTTATCTTATGGGAGTTGGTACACCTGAAAACATTTTGGAATCTGTTGAACGAGGTGTAGATTTTTTTGATTGTGTTTTACCAGCTAGAAATGGTCGTCATGGACATTTGTTCACAAAGTATGGTAAAATAAACATAAATAACAAAAAATTTGAAAAGGATAGTTTGCCGATTGACCCTGATTGTGACTGTATGACATGTAAAGACTACTCTCGTGCATATATAAGACATTTACTTAAAGCAAATGAAATGCTTGGTATGAGATTATGTGTTATACATAATTTATATTTTTATAATGTAATGATGGAAGAAATCAGAGAAGCGATTGAAAAGAATGAGTTTTCAAAGTATAAAGAAGAAAAACTTAGCAATTTTGCTATGAAAAAATATTAATTTTAAATAAAGGAGAATATTATGCAAATATTTTTAACTGGAACTGCACCTAACATGATGTATATGATTTTAATGTATGTAGCTATTTTTGGTGCGATGTATTGGTTTTTTATAAGACCACAAAGAAAAAAGGAAGAACAAGTTAGACTTGCTCAATCACAAATAGAAGTAGGTCAAACTGTTATAACTTCTAGTGGTATACATGGAGTTGTTGTTGATGTTGCTGATGAAGTTTTTATTGTTGAAGTTGGTGTTAACAAAGGCGTTTGTATTGCTGTAAGAAAAAGCGATGTATTCCCGGGTCAAGGATATGACTTGTAAAATCATTGTGAAGTATTAAAATTCAAAATAAAACAAGTTATCGTTTAGATAGCTTGTTTTTTGTTTAAAAATATGATAATATTTAAATAAATTATTATGTATTAATCTAATGAAATTATAAAGCACGAAGGAAACATCTAAAAACTCCATTCAAGAAAATATATTGAAAATTTTTCACAAGCGAGTTTTTAGAGGTCATCTAATATAATATGATAGTGTATAGAAAAAAAATTTGGATATACTTTAATAAAAATAGTTATCCCTTAAGGAGTGATTTTATTGAACAAAACAAGATTAAATGGAAAAGCAAAAGAAGCTATTGATAAAGCTGAAAGTTTTGCTATTTTGCTCAAGAGTAAGTACCTTTGTACTGAACATATACTTTTAGGACTTTTAGAATGTTCTGATAGCATATCGGAGAAGATTTTAAAAAATGAAGGGCTTCAAAGTGAAGCTATAGTTAACAAAATTAAAGAGTTTGAAATAGAAGTTAGTGACTATGACGGTGCACCTACAGATTTTTCCCCAAAGGGAAAACTTATCATTGAAAAAAGCTTTACAGAGGCACTAGCATTAAAATCTCAGTCTGTATCAACTGAACATATTTTATCGGCACTTATTAAAACTAAAGATTCAAAAGCTGTACAAATTTTAGAAACGCTAAATATAGATATTAAAAAACTTGTTGAAACACTCTCAAGTGTAAATGTTCGTATTCAAGATGATGAGACAGATGAAGGTAAAAGCAATACACCAATACTTGATAAATATAGTCGAGATTTAACACAAATGGCTGAAATGGGAAAATTTGACCCCGTTAATTGCAGAGAAAGTGAAACTCAAAGAGTTATACAAATGTTATCAAGAAGAACTAAAAACAATCCTGTTTTAGTTGGTGAGCCTGGTGTTGGTAAAACGGCTATTGTCGAAGGCTTGGCACAAAAAATTGTTGATGATGATATTCCATATTCTTTGAGAGGCAAAAGACTTGTAGGGCTAGACATAACATCAATGATTGCAGGGAGTAAGTTTCGTGGAGAGTTTGAAGAGCGTATAAAGAGTGTTTTAGAAGAAGTTGAGAAAGTAGGCAATGTTATATTGTTTATTGATGAACTGCATACAATTATTGGTGCTGGAGCAAGTGAAGGCTCAAATGATGCTTCTAATATTCTAAAGCCATATCTTGCACGAGGATATATTCAAGTTATAGGTGCAACAACACATAATGAATACAAGAAGTATATTGAAAAAGATAGTGCTTTAGAACGACGTTTTGGTCAGGTTAAAGTAGGTGAGCCAAGCGATGAAGAAGCTATAACTATGTTACTTGGAATAAAACCAAAATATGAGGAACATCATAATGTTGAGATAAAAGATGATGCTATTTATTATGCAGTAAAACTATCTAGCAGATATATAAATGATAGATTTTTACCTGATAAGGCGATTGATGTAATAGACGAAGCAAGTTCACTTCAAAGACTAAAATTGCAAATCCCTCCAAGTGCCATAAAAACTCTTGAAGAAGAAATACGAAACTATGAGAAAGAAAAAGAAAAAGCAGTTTTAGCCGAAGATTTCGATTTAGCACATAAAATAAAAATATCCCAAGAAGAAATACGTCAAAAATATGAGAATAAAAAAGACTCGTGGCAAAAGAAAGCGTTAAAAAGCCATGGAGTTGTTGATAAAGACGCAATAGCTGAAGTTGTTTCTATTTGGACAGGAGTTCCTGTTAAAAAGATGGAGAAAAAAGAAGCGATGCAACTTGTTTCTTTAGAAAGTAAGTTATCAGAAGATGTAATAGGTCAAGAAGAAGCTGTAAAAGCAGTTGCTAAGGCTATCAAACGTAGCAGAGTAGGACTTAAAAAGGAAAATAAACCGATTGGCTCATTTCTATTTCTAGGACCAACAGGTGTAGGTAAAACGGAGCTTAGCAAGGTTTTAGCTAAAACCATGTTTGGAAGTGAAACAGACCTTTTACGAATTGATATGTCTGAGTATATGGAAAAGCATTCAGTAAGTAAGCTAATTGGTTCTCCTCCTGGATATGTTGGTTTTGATAATGGTGGTCAACTTACTGAAAAGATAAGAAATAAACCATATTGTGTAGTTCTTTTTGATGAAATAGAAAAAGCACATCCTGATATTTTTAATGTGCTTTTACAACTTTTAGATGAGGGGCGTTTAACTGACTCAAAAGGACGTGTGATTGACTTTAAAAATACAATTTTGATTATGACATCTAACATTGGTGCAAAGCAAATTATGGGTAAAACAACACTCGGTTTTACAACAGGAACAGAGGAAGATTCTTATAAATATGTTAAAGATACTGTACTTAGTGAAGTTAAGAAAAACTTTAGACCAGAGTTTATAAATAGACTAGATGAGATTATAGTTTTTAGAGCTTTAAGTAAAGAGGACGTGAAAGAAATTGTAAAACTTTTCATTGTAGAACTTAAAGAAAGAGTATTCAAAAATTTATCAATTAAACTATCTTTTGACGACTCTGTAATAAGTTATATTGCAGAAAAAGGATATAGTAAGGATTTTGGAGCAAGACCACTTCAAAGGCTTATACAAAAAGATATTGAAGATAAACTTGCTGATGAAATTCTTAAAAATTCATATGATGTTGGTAGTGAAGTAATGATTTTAGCGAAAGATAAAAAGATAGTTGTTAAAGAAATTGATATAGTAAAAAGTTAATTTTTTAAAACTTTAGTTTAAAATGTTTGTAGTAAAAAATATTGGCATAATTATTTTGTAATAATGCCAATTTTTTTTTATTTTAATTGAAAAATCATGAAAAACTTTATTATTTATTTTGTGAAAAAGTGTTGACATAAAAGTTGTTTTGGTATATAATAAATATTGTTCTTGTAAAAGACATAGCAATATGTAGGTGTAGCTCAGCTGGATAGAGCGTCTGACTACGGATCAGAAGGCCGGGAGTTCGAATCTTCTCACCTACATTTAAGTTACTAAAGGATTGTTGTTTGCAATCCTTTTTTTATACATATGCAGGTGTGGCTCAATTGGATAGAGCATCTGACTTCGGATCAGAGGGCTGGGAGTTCGAATCTTCTCACCTGCATAAAAAACAGCTTCAAATTAGGGGATACCATGATTTGAAGCTGTTTTTTATTTGGAAATTTTGCAAAAGTGAAACATTGGCACATTGTAAAAGCAAAACCGAATTTTCACAATTTTTGTCAAAGGCACAAAATCGCTGTTTTGTTATGAAAATGGCTTTTTCTATATTTTGCAAGGTCGCCATTTATTTTATTATAAGTTATATTGTAAAAGTAAAACACCTATAAAATTACTGGTTACCATAAGTACTATCTATTACAAAATTTCTCTTAAAATGTCTAAATCCTCTTGAGTTGTTGACCAACTTGTAGCAAAACGTACAACTGTATGTTCTTCATCATATTTTTCCCAAAAACTAAAGCCAACTTTTTCTTTCAACATATTCATTTGATTGTTTTCTAGTATTACAAATTGTTGATTTGTTGGTGATTTCAGGAAAGTTTTAATGTTTTTTTCTTCGAAAATTTCATTTAATTTTTCAGCCATTTCTATGGCGTATTTGCCAATCTCAAAGTACAAATTATCTGTAAAAAGTGTGTCGAATTGTATACCTAAAACTCTACCTTTAGCTAACAAAGCACCTCTTTTTTTAACAGATGTCATAAAGTGTTTAGGTTTATTGTTTTTTGTGAAAACAACTGCTTCACCACATAATGCACCAACTTTTGTTCCACCTATGTAAAAAACATCACAAAGATTAGCTATATCAATAAGAGTAAGGTCAGTATCATCACTCATAAGACCGTATCCAAGTCTAGCACCGTCCATAAACAGTGGTATCTCATATGTTTTACAAATCTTTGAAATAGCTTCAAGTTCGTTTTTACTGTACAATGTACCATATTCAGTAGGGTGGGATATATACACCATTCCAGGGTATACCATGTGTGGATAGGTATCATCAGCATAGAAATTATCTATAAAAGTTTTTATAGTTTTTGCGTCGATTTTGCCATCTTTTTCAGGTATTGTTAAAACCTTATGACTAGTATATTCGATTGCACCAGATTCATGAACATTAATATGACCTGTTTGGGCAGAAATAACACCTTCAGAATCGTGTAACATAGTAGATATAACTACTGCATTTGTTTGTGTTCCACCTACTAGAAACTCTACATCAGCATTTGGACATCCGCATGCTTCCTTGATTTTTTGTGCAGCGCTTGTACAATAGTCATCTGTGCCATAGCCAGAATGGTAATCCATGTTTGTTTCTATAAGTTTTTCAAGTATCTTTGGGTGTGCCCCTGCAATATAATCGCTTTCAAAATGTATCATTTTTTTATTCCTTCCTTTTGTTTGTAATGTACCGTTTTACATATATATTTTAACTTAGAATACCTAAAAAATCAACAACACTAAAGTTTTTGCCATATTGATAGTTGAAAAGGTTTCATAAAATTGTTATAATATAAGAGATGAAAACAATAAAGTAGGGGGTTTTATGGCTAAGTTATATTTTAAGTATGGTGCAATGGGAGGAGGAAAAACTCTTGATTGCATAAGAACATTTTACAATTACAAAGAACGTGATATGATTGCGAAAGTGTTTAAACCTGCACTTGATACAAGATATGCTAATATTGAGTCTAGAACAGGCGATAAAATAGACTGTGAGTTTATTTTTGATGATAGTTCAGTAAAGGATTTGTTTAAAGATTTTACTAAAGATGAAGTTGATGTTGTAATAATAGATGAGGCTCAATGGCTATCGGCAAAACAAATTGAGGAACTTAAAAATTTTGTGCTTGACGTTGATATTCCCGTTATATGTTATGGTTTGCTTACAGATTTTCAAAGCTATCTTTTTGAGGGAAGCAAACGACTTATTGAACTTGCTGATAGAAAAGATGAAATCAAAAGTATTTGTTGGTGTGGAAAACTTGCTACTCAAAATGCAAGGATTTCAGAGGTTGAAGTAAATGGAGTTAAAACTAAAAAGGTTATAAAAGACGGAGACCAATATTTAGTTGGTGGTAATGATACATATGTACCATTGTGTTATAAACACTTTAGAGATGGAAAAATACATAAGTAAAGCAAAGCTATTTACTTCTATAATTTAAAGGGTTTTAGATGAAATTTATACTCATTTAGAGTCAAATGACCTTTCTTTCAAGTGTAGGCTTTGTGCACACTTTCGGCAAAATATGCTCTAAAGCTTTTCTTTATGCTTAGTTAAGAATAAAAAAAATATTTTTATGCTTGACAGTGATAAATATTTATGTTATTATTTACTAAATAAAACAATGCAATGAGAGAAATTAGTAGAGCAGTAAAGTTTTCAGAGAGCGTTCGGTTGGTGCGAGAACGTAAATGGTCTGTCTTGAATACATTCTGGAGCAGCTACCTGAATTAAAGTAGGGTTAGACGGTTACGCCCGATATAGCGTTGCGTGTGTGTTTGCACACTAAGAGGAGTATTTCGTGAGGAATACTTGAGCCAGAGGTGGTACCGCGTATTTTCGCCCTCTGTTCCCATTAGGGAACAGAGGGCTTTTTTATTTGTACCTATGGCAACTTGATAATATTGCCAATTGAATTGTTTTAATATAAAATATTGGAGGAATAAAAAATGGAAAATGAAAAAAGTAGTAATGTAGGTTTTAAAAGTCAGTGGGGTTTTATTTTAGCTTCAGTGGGTTCGGCAGTTGGAATGGCGAATGTATGGGGATTTCCTTATAAACTTGGTACAAATGGTGGAGGTTCATTTTTACTTGTTTATTTGTTTTTTATATTTATATTTAGTTATGTGGGTTTACCCTCTGAGTTTGCCATTGGACGTAGAGCTAAAACAGGAACACTTGGCTCATATGAAAATGCTTGGAAGTCAAGAAGTGAGAATTTAAGTAAAGTAGGTGGCTTTGTAGGTTGGATACCACTTTTAGGTTCACTTTGTATAGCAATAGGATATGCCGTTATAGTTTCTTATATATTAAAAGCTTTAGTGAATTCTGTAACAGGTAATTTAATGACAATTGATACTGGTGCTTGGTTTGAGTCCTTTTCTTTAACTTCATATTCAGTAGTACCATATCATATTATAGTAGTTGTTTTAACTCTTTTCACATTGTTTTTTGGAGCAAAAAGCATAGAGAAAACTAACAAAATAATGATGCCAGTGTTTTTTATAGTTTTTATAATTTTAGCAATAAGAGTAGCATTTTTGCCAAATGTTTTGGAGGGTTACAAGTTTATGTTAACCCCACGTTGGGAGAGTCTAAAAGACCCAATGGTATGGATATGGGCAATGGGTCAAGCCTTTTTCTCTTTATCGATTACAGGTAGTGGAATGGTTGTATATGGTTCATATTTAAATGAAAATGAAGATGTTGTTTCTGTATCGCAAAAAACAGCATTTTTTGATACAATAGCAGCACTTATTGCGGCAATTGTTATAATACCTGCTTGTTTTTCTTATAACCTTGATGTAGGTGCAGGACCATCATTATTATTTGTTACATTGCCTACTATTTTACAAGATATACATTTTGGTGGTATATTTGCGATAATTTTATACATTGCAATGGTTTTTGCAGGTATAAGCTCATTACAAAATATGTTTGAGGCAGTTGCTGAATCTTTACTATTCAAATTTCCAAAATTAAGTAGAAAGTTAGTTCTTGTAATTTTATGTACAATTTGTTTAGGTGTAGGTATAAATATGGAAGCTATTTTCCATTGGGGTCCATGGATGGATATTGTTTCTATTTATATAATTCCAATTGGGGCATCTCTTGGTGCAATAAGTTGGTTTTGGGTTATGAAAAAAGAAGATTTACTTTTTGAAATAAATAAAGGAACATCAAAGAAAAAATCAGAAATATGGTATTTTATAGGAAAATATATATATGTTCCATTTTCTTTAATTTTATGTTTAGTTGCTTTAATTATGAAAGTTGCTTTTTAGAAACAACAATAAATAAAGATTATAGATAAATTAAAATAGGGGTTATATAGAAAATTCTTTTGAATTTTCTATATAACCCCTTAAAATTAACTTAATTGCTACTATAATTTAAATTGCCTTCATTATCTAAGCTGAAATTTACAGTTTTTGTACATGTGTTTATATATCTTACACCATTTTTAAAATAAGTAGTATTGTTGTTTGCGTGGTTGTTTACATAATAAACATTTTTATCATAAGTGTCAACATATTTTTCAAGCATATTTTTCATCATAACACCTTCTTGAGTAATATAGTAAGTGTTATCATAAACAGATTGTGACGTAACAATAATGATATTTTTTTGTGATGATGAATATAGCTCATCACGTAGTTTACCATAAAAATAAGCGTTTGTTTTGGCAATACTACCGTTATCAGCTGATACAGAGATAACTTTTGTATCTTGTAGATAATCTGTTTTATATTCAGATGTTAATGTATTATTTGCTTTAGGGCTTATTGCATAAACATTTTGGTATCCCTCGCTGTTATAAAGAGGGTCAGATTCTAGATTTATGTTGTCAAGGTTTGCAGTAAAATAATCTCCTATTGAATAGGATAAATCATCAAAATAACCTTTGCCTGAAACAGTTTTGTTTCCTGTTGATGCAACATATAATCGTGTGACTTCAACAGGGTATAACATATTGTCAGGTAAATCTGCCTCAAGTCGTTTGTATCCGTTAAAATCCACACTATTTGTAAAGACTAAAGTAGTTACATTATCATTTTTATCTTTTACCATTGCTTTAACAGAGTTGCCAGAACCATCACCATAATAATTTACTGAAAGTTTTTCTGCACGACTATCATTGATTTTTATGCCACTTAGCATAGAATACACAGCTTGGTTTTGACCATTTGCTTTGAAGTTAAATGATGTTTTTATAGCAGAGCTACCAGATAAAACACCTTCGTTATATATTCCTGTTGCTCCTGAAGTTCCTTCAGGATATACCCTTGTAGATACAGAAAGTCCTTCAAATGAAGTTATAGGGTAAAAGACATCTTCAGAGCCTACGTTAACTTTGCCACGCACAATTTTATTACCCACATTAGTGGAAATTTCCCCATTTGACGTAGTTAAACCACCTTGTAAAACACCATTAGAGGCAGTAAAGTTACCAGAAGTATTAAAACTAAGAATACTTTCATCAACTGGTATAGTTGTACCATCTGATGTTGTTGCAACAATTTCAATATTTTGACTACCATTAATTGGTACACTTATTGGCTTAATAGATAAATTAACTTGGTCTTCAGAATATACATTTATAGTAGTTTGAGAAGTTAAGCCATAATAATTAGCATTTATAGTTTTTACACCACTTTCATTAAAAGTTAATGAATCTGACGATAGATTGTCAGGAGTAGTTGCATCGCTAAAAGTAACAACACTTGTATCAACAGAAACAGGGTTAAGATTTTCATCAACACCACGAACAGTAAAAGATACAGGTTGACCTGTTAAAGCATTTGTACTTGATGGGGTAATTATTAGCTCTGCTATTTCTCCCGTTGGGGAAGATGTAACACCAAGCCCATTTATAACTTTACGTTCATAACCACCAGATGGGTTGTTTACAACTTCAGCTTGGGTTTCTCCTTCTTCACGAACAGCATATGTAGTTGAGCCACCACCATCTAGATTTACAGCATTGTAAGCACCAACTGATTGTAAAAATTCTGCCGTTTCCTTATGTGTCATACCAATGCTTGAACCACGTCCATCGATGGCTGCTATGTACATAGTTGTGCCATCTTGTGAAACTCCGACTGCTGTTCTTGGGTGACGTGCATTTGGTGATGAAGTTAAGCCGTCATAAGCTATAACACCGTCACGAAGTAGTGTACTTGCACCACTCATAAGTATTTTAGTTGTATCAAGTATATCATCAAAAGTCGTATTAAAGTCAAAGATTACTCTTTCGCCAACAGGAAACATAGGTAAATATGTACCGCCAGAACCATGATAAACAGTAAGTATAAATCCATTTTCGGGAACATAAGCTGTAACATATGGCTCTACAATTTCTTTAACATATCCATCTTCAACTACGATTTTATATATACCATCATTTTTATCTATTTCTGAAGTATCACTCATATAAACGTCAGTGATTACAGTAAGATGATTAACTTGGCGTGTACTATTTATAGCAGCAGGTCTAAGAGATTCCCACTTACTATTATAAATTATAGTATTTGCTTGCATATAATCAAAAGTCACTTGGTTATCATCAGAAATGATTATTGAGTTTTCTTCTAACTTTTCTTTGTTATAGTTTTCTTTTACAAAAACAAATTCATCGTTTTCATACTCATAACCTATTACATCTGTTGGTGTAGTGTCCATATGGAAGAAAGAGCCATTTACAGCTCCAACAACGTTTGTGGCACTTGTTTCACCGATAAGCTCTGTTAGAGTTCTTTGATATCCAAAATTTTCATCATCTCTTAAAATATCAAAATCCACATTTGGATTAGTTAAATCCACAGTAAGCATATTAACATCTACAAAACCAGATGATGTTAATATCTCAATAGTGGAATGGTCTATACCACTTGCAACGTTTTGTGTTGTAACGATTGAGTCGATATAAACTGTGTCAGCATATATAGTTACAATTGTGCTAAAGCTTAATGATGTAACTAAAGCAAAACTAAATATTTTTTTTCTAAGCATTTATGTACCTCCAAAATCCTTTATTATCTAAAGTATAAAATTCGCAATATAAATGAAGTCATATTGCGATTACTGAATATGTGTAAATTTGACAAAAAATCTGTTAGTATAATTATATATCGTTTTAGTTAAAAAGTAAATAAGAATATTACAAAATAATTATTTTGGTAGTCATTGGCAGAATAGGGGTATAAGGTATATTTTGTAATCAGCCATTTGACTACTTTGAAGAAAATTGTTATAATTCATAATATAAATATTATTTTAATATATTAAGGAGAAATTTGTAAATGAAAATTTCAAAAAAAGATGCATTGATGTGGTTTGAGTTTTTTTCCGAAATGCCAGAGGGTGAGGAACTTGATGTATTGCATCAAGAAATTGTATACGCCACATTTGCACAGATAGAAGCTGTTGTAGATGAGCAACATGAAAAACTAATGAAAAATATAAAAAACTTAAAAGTTTTAAATGATAGAACATTTTATGTTGGTAATGAGGAAAAATTTCCCAAAGGCTGTAAATCATGTCTTTTAGGCACAGGTCTAAGTGCTATTAGAAAAACAAACAAATGCAATATAGAATGTAAGTTTTGTTATAACTATGGTGAACTTCATGATGTGCCACCAATTGGTGAGGGCATGTGGGAAATAGGTGGCACTAAATATTACGAAAAAGACATTGATTTGTTGCTTTCTATGGGCAAAAAACCTTCAGGAATTTCTTATGTATATTTAGAACCGTTTATGGAAATAGAAAAGTACTATTCTGTTATAGAAAAATTTCATAAAGCGTCTATAAATCAGCATATGTATACCAATGGAACTTTATGCACTGAAGAAAATTTAAAGGCACTTGCTGATGCTGGACTTGATGAACTTCGTTTTAATCTAGGTGCTACAAATTGTAATGATAAAGTTATTGAAAATATTGCTCTTGCAAAAAAATATATAAAATTAGTAGGTATTGAAACACCTATGACAGATGAGTTTTATGAAATATTTTTTGAAAAGAAAGATAAAATTTTAGGGACAAATCTTGACTTTATAAATTGTGCAGAACTTCATTTAAACCCTAACAACATATATAATTATTTTGGCGAAAAAATGTATATAGCAAGACAAGGATATATATCCCCAATAAATAGTAGATATTTAACACTAAAACTTATGAAAATAGCTGATGATGAAAATTGGGATATAGTTGTTCATGATTGTTCAAACTATACTAAATTTACTAGAGGGATAAATTTAAGTCAAAAATCGGGTATGTGGTTTGGAGCGAATAACTATGCTTGTGAGTTTGGAACAATACCATATGATGTTTTTCTAGCAGTTTTGCGTGATGAAAACTTTAAATTTTTAGTTGAAGAAGAACTTTGTGACGAATATAAACCGATTACTTTAATCTAGGGGGATTTAATGATTAGAGAGTTTAAGTTAGATGATTTAGAACAAGTTATGAGCATTTGGCTTGAAACTAATTTAAAATCACATAACTTTATTGCAAAAAGCTATTGGAAAAACAACTATGATATGGTAAAATTATTATTACCAAAGGCAAATGTATATGTTTATGATGTTGATGGAAATATACAAGGTTTTGTTGGTGTTGAAAAAGGGTATATAGCAGGTATTTTTGTACTAGAACAGTTTCGGTCTATGGGGATTGGTTATAAACTTTTGGGTACAATTAAAGATGAATATGAGGAACTGACTTTAAAAGTATATGACAAAAATACTAGAGCTATAAATTTTTATTTAAAAGAGAATTTTAAGATTATAAGGTCTGAAATAGACAAAGAAACAAGGGAAATTGAGTTAACTATGATGTGGAGTAAATGATTTGAGCAAAGTTTTATCTAACTGATTTTTTATAGGAGGAAATTATTATGAAAAAAATGTTTGCAATAGTATTTTCTATGACTTTTTTTGTAACTTCTTGTGGGGGTTCATCTAAAACAGTTGGTAGTATAGAAAATAACACATCTTCTAAAAACACGGAGAATGATGATTCTATAATTTTAGATTTTGGTATAACAGCAGGTGTAAAATCAAATGAGTATTATGCTCTTAAACATTTAGATGAGTTATTGATTGAAAAAAGTGATGGAGCTCTTAAACTAAATATTTACCCTGATTCACAACTTGGTGAAGATATAGAAATGATTGAAAAGTGTATGAATGGGGAACTTGATATGACTTTTGCTGAAACAGGTCGACTAGGTGAGTGGGTACCTGATGCAGAAATTTTCCAATTGCCATATATTTTTGATAACTTTGAAGAACTTCAATCTTTGCTTTTTGATTCTGAAGAAGGTCAAGCTTTGTTAAGCAAATTTGAAGAAGAACTTAGCTTTGTCTTTCTTGATACAGCATATAATGGTACTAGAGAAGTGACTTCAAATTTTCCAATTGAGTCAGTATATGACATGGAAGGAATGAAGCTGCGTGTGCCAAATGCTAAGGCTAACATAGAAGCTGTTAGGAATATTGGAGCTATACCTGTTGTTGTGCCTTATGTTGAAGTATATAAAGCACTGCAAACAGGAGAAGTTGATGGACAAGGTAATCCTTTATCGTCAATAAAAGCGTCGAAATTTTATGAGGTGCAATCTCACATAGCACTTACAAATCATATATTAAATGATCAAGGTTATTTGATTTCAAAAAGCACATATAATTCACTACCAACTAATTTGCGTGAGATTTTAGTCGAAGCAGTTCAGGAAACTACAGAATATCATTCACAGCTTTTTATGGAAGATGAATCTAATTTAATTGATTTTTTTAAAGGTGAAGGCGTTGTAGTAACTAACCCTGATATGAGTGATGCAAAAGCTATGATGCAACCTAGTTATGATAGATATTTAAGCGAATGTAGTGAAGTTGGACAAGCTTTATATGATAAATTAATGAATGAGTAGAATTTTGTATTTATTTTTTCAAACTAACAAAGAAAATTCGCATTTCTTAAAATCCTAAGGGTGTTGTAAGGTAACTCACATTATGTGAGTTACCTTACAACACCTTTTTTTATTATAATAGATAATTCCCATTAAACAAATCAATCAAAAAGCTTTCTATGAGTTCAAGCTTTGGAGGGTTTTCGTTTAGTATATAAATTCTTGTAATCTCAGTTAAACCACCTGATATAAAAGAAAGAGCGTATGCGTTTTTTAAATCTTCATTTTTTGGCAAAAAGTTATTGTATGAGGCAAGATTTATTTGAATTGCGTCATTTATTAAACACAACATATCATTTTCTACTAATATTTTAAAAAATTTTTTGTTATCAAATAAAAAACTAGAAAAAGCAACAATTATATCTTCCATCTTTACATTTTCCTTATCATTAAAATAATCATAAAGTTGTATATTTCGCCTATTATATTCATAATTTATTAAATTTTCCTTTGATTTGAATAGTGAGTAGAAAGTTTGACGAGAAACACCTGCTTTTTTACATATTTCACTAACGGTCACTTTACTTAGTTTGTTTTTTTCTAAAAGAGTTAGAAAAGCCTCAGTTATAAGCTTTTGTGAGAGTAAAGCAGTTTTATTTTTACCATTATACATTTACAAATCACTCCTTTTGTCTAAGTTTAAGCATAAATCTTGACAAGTGTCAGTATTTATAATACTATTTAACTATAAACCTTGACAATTGTCAAGTATAATTATAAGGAGATGATTTTTTGCACTACGATTCAATGATATATAGACCACCAACCGAAGCATATACACAACTTTTACAAGTTACTTCCGGTTGTTCACATAACACTTGTATATACTGCAATATGTATGAGGGTGTTGACTTTAAGGTTTCGCCAATAGAGGAGATAAAGGCTGATTTAAAAGAAATTGCTCCATATTCATCGACTATTAGACGAATATATTTATTAAATGGTGACCCTTTTGCACTTAGTTTCGAAAAGCTAAAAGAAATAGCATTATTAGTTAAAAAGTATATACCTCTATGTAATACCATTACAATGTATGCTTCAGTTAATTCTATAAAAGATAAGACTGTTGATGAACTTAAAGTGCTAAGAAAATTAGGTATAAATCATCTTTATATGGGTATAGAAACAGGACATGATGATACATTAAAATATATTAATAAAGGGAATACGTCTGAGGAGGCAAAAGTACAACTTAAAAAATTAAATGAGGCAAATATGGACTTTATAACTATACTTATGTATGGTATTGCAGGGAAAGGTAAAGGCATAGAAAATGCAAAAGCCACTGCTGAACTTATGAATGAAGTTAAGACTATAGGGATTGGACCTATGAACTTGAACATTCTACAAGGTACTGTTTTGTATGATTTAATGAGAAAAGGTAAGTTTGAAGAAGCATCAGACCTTGAAAAACTTGAGGAGTTAAGAGCTTTGATAGAAAATTTAGAACAAAAAGAAGAAATGCTTTTTTCTTGTATACATATGTCTAATCTTTTAAGCCTTGATGGTACATTACCACGAGATAAAAAGAAGTTTCTTAAAGAAATTGATAGAGTTATAGACTATGTTAAAAAAGATAAAATTTCTTTTGATAAAAAGAAATCCTTTGGTAGAACGATATAAATGGCGAAATTGCAAAATTGCAAAATATAGAAAAATGGGAACGTTTCAAAATTTGGATTTTCTTTTGCAATAATATACTAAAGTCTTAGCCACGTAAACAGTGCCACGACTTAAGAATATTATAGTTTCCTATGGAAATTACTTGATGTTCAATTGTTTCAATTTTTTAGCATTTCCCAATATAACCGATACTAATTGCCACATTTATCAAGTTACTAAAATAAACTAAAGTAAAGGTGTTACACATACAATATAACATCTTTATTTTTTGTTGTACGAACAATCATTGTTATAATTTATAAAGTGTTGAAATTGTATGGTTTTTCCATTAAAAGTATAGAAATTTTAATGATAATATGTTAAAATTAAAGTATAACGATACAAGTGCAATATTTGTTGTCATGAGTTTTAAATATTAGGAGGTAACGGTTTTATGAAATTGTTTTTAGATACGGCGAATGTTGAAGAAATAAGAAAAGCTAGTGATTTAGGTGTAATATGTGGAGTAACAACAAATCCATCACTTATAGCTAAAGAAGGGCGAGAATTTACAGAAGTTGTAAAGGAAATTACATCTATAGTTGATGGCCCTATAAGTGCTGAAGTTATATCTCTTGAAGCTGATAAAATGGTTGAAGAAGCGAAAGAACTTGTAAAGATACATAAAAATATTGTTATAAAAATCCCTATGACACTTGAAGGTTTAAAAGCAACAAAGGAACTCACTAAACTTGGGATAAAAACAAATGTAACACTTATTTTCAACTGTACACAAGCTTTACTTGCTGCTCGTGCTGGAGCTACATACGTTAGCCCGTTTTTAGGACGTCTTGACGATATTGGCTCAAATGGTATAGCTTTAATAGAAGAGATAGTTGCTGTTTTCGAAATACATGGTATAACAACAGAGATTATTTCTGCAAGTGTAAGAACGCCTATGCATGTTACAAATGCAGCTATCGCAGGTTCTCATATAGCAACAGTACCATATAATGTTATTGTGCAAATGAGTAAACATCCACTGACAGATTTAGGTATTGAAAGATTTTTGAAAGATTGGGAAAGTGTACCTCAAAAATAGATTGTATAATAAAAAGTTTATGAGGCTGTTAAGAAATGCGATTTTCAATAGTTTCTTTAAACTCCAAAGTGGCTGTAAGGAATCTTCACATTATGCGAGTTTCCTTACAGCCACATTTTGGTTTAATTATTGATTAGCCAAATGAACAATTGTAATAAATTTTTTTTGTATAATTTGATGTATAATGGAAGGTGCTGAAAAAGGTTGGAAAAGAATTATACTACACAAAAATTAGCGTTCGACTTGTATTTTCATTATATGAAAATACGCAGGCGTTGGATCACTATTTTTGTGTCAGTATAACCTAGCATAATTTTTTTCTTTTGACTTAGTCAGCACCTTCTGTATAATAAGCCATAGAGTTTGTTTTAATGTAAAAACTTTGATTCTAAAAGAAAACTTGCTCACCTTTGTTCATAACACCTTTATCGAAACGTGCGTTTAAAATGTAAGGTAAAACTTCATCTAAGTTTACATCAGTAAGTTTTGTTGATTTAGAAAGGTCAATACTATTTCTACAATAACCAGCACCTAAAACTTCAATAACTTCTAGTTCAGCCCAAGGGTCTTCTATAGAGTCTGTAAGGGTAACTTTTGCTTCACCTTTTTCCCATTTATCATAAACTGTGTCAAAGGCTACAGTAATCAAACGACCATCAGAAAATTCTACTATACCATCTTCATTTTTATTAACATCATATTTATAGAAAAAACCGTTTAATAAAACTTCTAGGTCTTTAACTGGTTCGCCGAAAACACCTTTTGCAGCTATATTGTTGTATTTTCCAGTAATGTCTAATTCAACGTCGATTATACGTATGCCATGACGTTCTACATATGCGTGGGCGTAGTTGCCAGAACGTTCAACACGTATCTCATCAGCTATTTTCTTAGGGATTCCACCAACTTCACGTCCTGCAAAAGTTCCCATTTGTGCACCTGGACCTCCTAACATAAAGCTTGTCCAGTACAGTCCTTGTACGCCATTGTATGTGGCAGGTATTGCCATAGCTCCCTCTGTGTATCTTGAACAGAAAGTTGCCTCTTGAATGTTTATAATATATGCGAAAACTACTGGGCCAACCATTTCAAGTGGTGGAGGAAGTATACGTTTTACAACTTTAGGATCTGTACTCCAACATACATATATACCTTCTTGGTTATTCATTTGTGAAACTTTAAATAGATTTTTTACATCTTCAGTAGATGCTAAGAATGATCCTCTCATTAATTATATCTCCTTTCGATTTTAGGGGTTTACAGGTTGTAAGCGGTATCAAAACCACTTCTTACAGCATGTGCTATTCTTCCAAGTTCATTGCTATCACCAACATAAACAACTTTATCACAAGCTTTTGCAAGTTCTTCAGATTTGTTTGAAAGAATACCAAGAGATAAAACAACGCTATCAACATCTAAAGAAAGTTCTCTTAAACCTGAAATATTGAATAGGTTAACTGTATTACCTTCAATTGAATCTAAACGGTGGAATGGCAAATATTTTGCACCATTTTCGTTTAGTCTAAGTGTAACGTCCATTAGGTTTTGTGCATAAGCACCAGGACCGATACTTGTTGCCATTTCAACAATTGTAACTTGGTTGTTTTCTGATAAAAATTCAGCTGTTTCAAGACCAGACATACCAGAACCGATTACAGCGATTTTTTGGTTAGCTAGTTTAACTTTACCTGATAAAATCTGAGGTATAGTATAAACATTTTTTCCTGAAACTCCCGGTATACTAGATGGTACAAGTGGAGTAGCACCTGTTGCTATAACTAAAGCGTATGGCTTAAGTGATTTGATATAATCTACATCAGGAGTAACATTATATCTTATATCAATTCCAAGTTCTTTAAGTTCTTCTCTTTGTACATCAATAAACCATTGGATTTTATCTTTTTTAGGAGGTACTTTTGCATATAAAAGTTGTCCGCCACTTTCTTTTTGTTTCTCTAAAACTATAGGTTTAAAGTCACGTAAAGCAAGATTTTTTGCAGTTTCCAAGCCAGAAGGACCAGCACCTACAACTACAACGACACGCCCTTTACCGTCTTTTTTAAGTTCAGGATATTTTGTTTCATATGCAGTTCTTGGGTTTATAGCACATTGTACAGGGTCGCCAGTAAACAAATCACCTAGGTATGTTTCGAAACAGTGTAAGCAACTGATACATTTACGTATTGTGTTTTCTTTGCCTTCCAATGCTTTATTGCACCAGTTCGGATCTGCAAGAAGTGGTCTACCAAGTCCGATAAAGTCTTGGTTATTACTTACTAAAAGCTGTTCAGCAAATTCAGGATTTCTTATTACAGAAACACCGAAAACAGGTATACTTACATTATCCTTAACGGCTTTAACAAGTCCTGATTTCCAACCTTCAGGGAAAGACATAGGTTCAATTGTAGTATTTGCAGTTTCGTATAAACCAGCAGATACGTTGATTATATCAATACCAACTTCTTCAAAAATCTTAGCAAATTTTATACTTTCTTCAATTTCGATACCTTGACGAGGATTTCCAACTAATTTAAGGAATTCATCACCAGAAATACGGATAGAAAGAGGGAAGTTTGGTATAGATTTTTTTATAGCAGAAATGATTTCACAGACAAAGCGAGTTCTATTTTCTGTTGAACCACCATATTCATCTTCACGATGATTTGTGTATGGGCTTAAAAATTGTTGAATAAGATAACCATGTGCACCATGTAACTCAACACCATCGTAACCAGCTTTGTTAGCTCTGATTGCAGCATCAACATATTTTTGTTGCATTTCATGAATTTCGTCAATTGACATAGAGCGTGTTGCTTGTAGAGATAAACCACAGGCTTGAACACTTGCAGTAGGTAGCAATTCAAATCCATTTAGAGCATTAAAAGTTTCACGACCAGGGTGATGAAGTTGTGCAAAGATTTTTGTGTCGTACTTATGAACGGCATCAGTTAATTTTTTAAATGCAGGTATTTTGTCATCAGAAGTAAGAGATAGTTGACGTACTGCAGCTACACCAGTTTCATCACATACACGAGTATACTCGTTAATTATTAAACCTACGCCTCCTTTAGCACGTTCAGCATAGAATTTAATGATTTCATCTGAAGGTGTACCATCTTGGTTAGCAAGACTTACCCCCATAGCAGTCATAACGACTTTGTTTTTAGTAGTAATGTTTCCAATTGTTCCTTTTGAAAATAGATTTGGATAATTCACATTCATCTTCCTTTCTAAAATTATTTTTTGATGAAAATTTAACTCTTCACCTAAGAGTATGCACATAAAAATTAAAATGGTAACATTTCAAGCCACGTCTAGAAAAAATCAAATTTTGAAATTTAAACGCCAGAAAACTAAAATAATGGCACATTGCAAAAGAAAAACCAAATTTTCATACTTTTGACAAACGCAGGAAATGGCTGAATTGGTTTTGTAAATAGAAAAGCCGACACAAAAAAAGTTAAACTTTTTTTATGTCGGCTTTTAATAAGCTCCCTATAAGGTTTCTTTATAAATATACGACTATTGAGTTAAATGAGTATCAAGCAACACAATCCATAAACTAAAATCTTCTTCAACAACTGCTTCGAACATATGCCCTAAAACCTTTACATTTAAAGAACTTTCTATGTAATGATTTACAGTACCATCTTGTATAACAGCCATGTCTACAAATAGTCGACTTTTTTTAATTGATTCTTTGCTATTACTCATTGTTTCTATAACGAATTTTTCATATTTGGTTAAATAGTTACTAATGCTAAGGATTACTAAGTTTTTGGAAATAGTAACGTCAACAATTTCTGGACCTTTATCTAAATTTGTTTTAGCGTGTTTTTTTATCCAATTAGATATTTCATGCTGATATTTACGCTTTAAAGTTTCTGGAATATATTGAGAATCAGACCTCTTTTTAACAACTATTGAACCTGTGGTATTTTTAACAAACATAACCACACCTCTTTTTCCTTTATGCATTACATATATTATGTACACTACTACGAATATATTAGCATAATAAGAATAAATATACAATAGTATATTTATTAAAAAAAATAAGTTTAGTAGTTTTATATATTAGTTACTTAATAAACAAGCTAAATAAACACAAGTGAAATACAATGATTTGTTAGATTTAAATAAATAAATAAATAAATTTATAACAATTCCTACATTAATTTTTATCATGTTTATGATTATAGCTATAACTTTTTGCAACACTAAGAATAAACTGTTTACCTTTATCATCAAAAGAATTTATTAGAGAATTAAACTCAGTTAACAAAGAATCATTTGTATAAGTATCTAAATTTTCAATTAATAAATTATCGACAGTTGTGCCTAAAGCATTTGCGATGTCTACAACGGTTTCAAGACTAGGCTTACCGTCGTTACGCTCTATTTGTCCGATGTAGTTTGTACTTTTATTTACTCTTTCGGCAAGTTGTTCAATTGTAAGATTTAAAAGATGTCGTTCATATCTAATTCTAGATCCTAATAATTTGTAATCCATATAATCACCCCTTTAGACATTATACAACTACTATTCCCTTTATTTAACCAAGTATAATAGTTATTTCTAGTTGACTATAATCGTTATTTGTGATAAACTGAAGTAACGTCATATCATATAATAAGGAGTAATTTATGAACAATAGCGTAATTACATATGTCTGTTATGTGTTGTTACTTTTGGTTGTTTTTATAGCATATAGCACATTTAAAAAAAATAAAAAAAATATGGATATAATAGCTGAAAATTTAGAAGAAAATTTAGAAAGAAATTTGCGACAAAATTTACGTGAAAATAAATTTACGGCAACTAATTCTTTTGTTAAAAGTGAAAATTTTGTATCCAATAAACAATTTATGTTTGTTGATAAACATACAAAGAGATTAGCTTTTTATGACGCAAATTCATATAATTACAAATGTAGTTATGTTGATTTTAATGATATAAGGTCTTGTGAGATAGTTGAAGAAAGTGAAAAGATAATGTCTCAATATGTCGATAGAATAATTTTAAGAGTGAACTTGAGCAATGTTTTTTCTAACAGTAGTTGTATTGAAACTGTTATATTAAACACAAGTGTTACATCTACTTCTGAAATGTATAGAGAAGCTATGGAGTATGCGATAAAATGCAAAACGGTTATTGATGATATAATAAACTAAAGCCCTAGCATCAAAAACATGGCTACGACTTAAGATTATTGTAATTTCCTTGGAAATTACTTTATGGTATAATAAACTAAATGCGTAGATACATAAAATACAGCTACACATTAAGGTTATTGTAATTATCAAAGATAATTACTTTATGGTATAATAAACTAAAGTTAATGATAAACTTATACGAAAAAATGGACTGTAAGAAATATCACGTTATGTGAGTTTCCTTACAGCCCTTTTTTTAATATCTAAAGCGCAATTTTAAAATTTTGCTTATTGAATTATAAGTTCTTGACCTGGATAAATTAAGTTTGGATTGCTAAGGTCGTTAACATCAGCTAAAACTTTCCAAGTTGTATTAAATTGTCTTGCAATTTTTGATAAAGTATCACCTTTAACAACAACATAAGTATCTAGTTTAGGTTCAACAATAACTTCTGTTGGAGGTACTGGATCAACTTCTGGTTTTTGATAATCAGGTACATCTGGAGTTGTTGGCTCTGTTGAAGTTTCAACAGCTACAAGTCTACCAGCAGGGAACTCAGGAATTTCGTTACCAGCTTGGATATAGTCTATAACTACATCACTTTGGATTTCGAAGTATTCTTTTATAACTTTACCTTCAAACATAGTGTAATCATCACCAGCGTTTGCAAGGAACTCGTTAGTTACAAGTGTGTAAGTTTTGTCTAAATCAAATGGAGTACCATCTTCGTTAGTAATTGAAGTAATTCTGTTTCCAGCTTCACCATTTGGATCAAATTCAACTTTTGCTCCAGCGATATGAGGGAAACCACCATTTGCTTCTGGATAGTGTTGGATACCATGCTCAATTGCATCATAGAACTCTTGACCAGTAATATCGATTGTAACTACCATGTTACCAAAAGGCCATGTAGTGATAACATCACCAAGTGTGATTTCACCAGCTTCAATAGAAGCACGAGTGTTACCACCGTTACCAAGAGCTAAATCAGCACCAGATGCATCGATTAAAGCGTTAGTTAATAAAGAAGTTAAGTTAGTTTCGTGAACACGAACTTGCTCTCTTTCACCGTCTAAAGTGTATTCAGTAGAACCGATAACTTCTGATGTAATAGCCTCTGTTTCAGCATTAAGTTTATCAACTAATGTTGAAACTTCTTCATTAGGTACATAACCTTCATAAATTTCAGGCATTGGGTTTTCTTCATCAAAAGATGGGTCTATATATTCAAGCTCATAAGTAGGAGTTGTATCAATATCATATACTTTTAAAAGACCAATTTGGTTGAAATATTCACCAGTTTGAACTAAGAAAGTATCGTCAAAAGTCATTCCTTCTTCTAAGAATGTATGGCTATGTCCGTCAACAACAAGGTCGATACCGTCAACTTGTTCAGCTAAATATGTAGAACGTTCTTCTAAAACAGTAGATTCGTCAATACCAAGGTGAGCAAGAGAGATAATGAAGTCAACATCTTTTTCTTCAAGTTCAGCTACAACTTTTTCAGCAGCAGGAACAGGCTCTGTTATGTTAACAGTCTCAACATTTGATGGATTAGTTTTATAAAGAGTTTCTGGAGTTGCTAAACCAAAGATACCAACAGATAAATCTCCTTCTTCAAAAATTGTATATGGTTCGAAAACAAGAGAATCATCAGCTTTATAAGAAACATTAGCAGCTAAAAAAGGAAAAGTTGCAGACTCAGAAAGTTCAATAAGTCTATCAAGTCCATAGTTAAATTCGTGATTTCCTGGAACTAAAGCGTCATAGTCATCAGCATTCATAATATCGACAATAGCTTGTCCATCAGTAAGTGATGCAATAGATTGACCATGAACAGAGTCACCAGCGTGTAGAAGCAAAGTAGGAATACCTTGTGCCTCATAGTAATCTTTTAAACCAGCAGTAGCAGGGTCACCGAAAGTCCTTCCATGTGTGTCGTTGTTAAAAATAACAACTAATTCAGGTTCTGTAGTCTCGTCAGCGTATACAGGAACTACGATAGTAGATGCTGCAAGTGTAAGGGCTAATAAACTAGAAACAGTTTTTTTCTTGAAACTCATTAATCTTACCTCCTAAAGTAATTTTTGTGGGTAACTCCAAAAAATATTTTTTATTATCTAACAAGTATTTATTAAATAATATTATATTTGCGATACCATATGCATATTATACTAAAAAAAATCAATGTTGTAAAGTGTTATTGATTAATTAGTGTTTAAATGTGTATCTTTTGTGAAGGTTTATTAGAAATGTTTACAAAATAGATGTAAAAATACAATTTAATAGTTATTTTATACAAATTTTGTATTTTGTAGAGTGTAAATTGAAATTGATTTATAAAGGATTTTAGGATAAGTGCGAGTAAATTTGTTGACAATACGATTATATGTATATTATAATTTAGTATAGGAAGCGTTGCGAAATAGCAATGAAGTCTATAGAGTTTTTTGTTTCGAAAAAAGTGAGGTAAGTATGGCAAAATTTATTACTAAAAGGTTTATAAATTCTAAGTACATTTTAAGTTTTTTTGTATTTATGCTTTTTTGTTTTATTTTATTGTATCTTGATTTTAGATATGATTTTTTTTATTATTTATTTAATTTTAAAATAGATTTTGACCTAATGAAAATGTGGGATTTATCTTCAAAAATATTTTTATATGCAAGTAAAAACTTAAGTATTATGTATTATATTAAATTCATTGTTTTTTCATTTTTTTTATGTTTTATTTCCTTTTTTATATTTAGATATACTAAAAAGTTTTATGTATTAGAAATAATAAATTTAAGAAATATTTTCTTAGCTCTGTTGTTGTTTTTTATGAATACATTAATTTTTTATATTTCGATGTTTATCTACTTTCCTGTAAATAACATGATGATGCCACCCGTTGCAAATCAGTATTATCAAAATATTACTTTATATGAAAATGTTCAAAAAGAGATAGATAATTCTAAAAAAGGAGATAGTGCTTTTTCTTCTGCTTTAAGTGTTTTAACAGAGTTTTACGATACAGGAGAAGTAGCAGATGATGAGGCTGTTCAAAACCTACAAGAAACTTTTGCTGCAAATTCAGTTGAAAGTTATGGAGATAAAGATATTAGTGAACCAAAATCAAAAAAACTTGATGAGTTCAAACCTAATTTAAGTTTAGTTAATGAAATTGTATTTTTACAAAAAATTGATACTTTCACGAAGGTTACAACTAATGTGCTTTTTATTTTGTTTGGGTTTTTTGTATGTATAACTTTTACTTCAAAACAGAAGAAACAGGTAGGTAATAGACTATACATAAAAGCTGATACGCCACAAGAAGTTTATAGTTATAGAAAAAGAAATGAAAAAAATAAAATTAAATATATAAAAGAGATTAGAGAAGAAAGTTTTGTTGAGAAAAAAGTCGTTAAAAAAGATAAAGGTGACCAAAATGAAGTTTTGGATATTTGTACAAACATAGATAGCTTAGGTTTTAAATCAGAAAAAGTTATAGAAGATGTGGATTTGTCGATAGGTGAGATAAATTTGGATAATGAGAATTAAAGAAGGAATATTGAATATTTATCTATATTATGTTAATATATAATATGAACTAAGTGTGTTAGTAACCTATATAGCTGTTTGGCATAATAGTAAAATAATGTTATGCCGATATGTTTCGTTGTTAACACCATAAATATATGAGGTGTGTTGTGGAGAGAGAAAGAGCAGTTGACGGTTTGAAGAGTATTGTTAAAATAGCAATACAATTATTGGTATTAGTATTGATTATATTATTTATTCAAACTTTCATTTTTAGAGTAATTGTTACAGATGGAGATTCAATGAGTCCAACAATTGAGCATAAGGACATGCTTGTAATATCAAAGTTGCCATACTTGTTTGGAGAACCAGAAGTTGGGGATATAGTTGTTTTTCCATATAAAGGCAATAATAAAGATAAGTATATAAAACGAGTTGTTGCAACAGAAGGCGACGTTTTAGATATTGAAAATGGGACTATTTATATAAATGATGAAGTTTTAGATGACGAATACTCACATGATATTACAACTATGGGTGATATAGACTATCCTTTTACTGTACCAGAAGATAGATATTTTTGTATGGGAGATAATAGAAATGCTTCAAGGGATAGCCGATTTTTAGATGTGGGTGTAATGAGTGAAAGTGATTTTTTAGGTAGAGTAATTTTTAAATTCTATCCTTTTAGTAAAGCTTTTGAGGATTTAGATGCAAGTTTTAACTATTAGTAGTTTTATAGTAGTTTTAGAAATTCCCTTTAATAAAAACATAAAATAAGGAGTTAATATGAATATACAGTGGTATCCAGGACATATGACAAAATCGAAAAGAATAATGGAGAAAGACATTAAACTTGTTGATATAGTTATTGAACTAGTAGATGCAAGAATACCTTTATCAAGTAAAAATCCTGATATAAATCGTCTTGCAAAAGATAAACATAGAATTATAGTGCTTAATAAAAGCGATTTAGCCGATAGTGACATAACAAAACTTTGGGTTGACTATTTTAAAAATGATGGCTATCAAGTTGTTGTTGCAAATTCTATAAAAGGAAATGGTTTTAAAGATATTACAACTACCGTTGATTTTTTAATGAAAGAAAAACGTGAACGTTTAAAGAAAAAAGGACGTGTTTTTGTTCCTGCTCGTGCTATGATTGTAGGTATTCCAAATGTAGGAAAGTCAACTCTTATAAATAAATATGTTGGTAAACAAATGGCGAAGGCTTCCGATAAACCGGGAGTTACAAGAAGTAACCAATGGATTAGAATTAAAAAAGACTTTGAACTTCTTGATACACCAGGGATTTTATGGCCGAAGTTTGAAGACGAAAGGGTAGGTGTAAAACTTGCTATAACAGGTGCGATAAATGACCAAATCTTAGATAGAGATTCTCTTGCTTGTGAGCTTATTAGGATTATAGGTAAACTTGACCAAAAGATATTGAATAATAGATATAACATAGAGGTAACAGATGATGAATGTATAGAGTCGCCACATCTTGTTCTTGAGGCGATAGCTACTGAGAGAGGCTTTCTTATAAAAGGAGGTAATCTTGATTTGGAAAGAGCGAGTATAATTTTACTTGATGAGTTTAGAGGCTCAAAATTAGGCAAGATATCTCTTGAAACACCTGATGTAAAGTAAGGTATACTACCTTGGATAATTCTATCAATAGCCATGATTAATATGTAAGGGGGCGAATTTTTGTCGGAGAAAGATATAAAGAAGTATAATTTTGATGATATAAGTAAGTTTATTTATGTTGATGATAAACAAAGTAAAAGAACTTTAAGTAATGCACTTAAAGATAATTACAAAGAAAGTGATTCCATAAAAGAATTTATCAAATCAGAAATTAGTGAGCAAAAAGCAGTTAAAAACGTTATAAAAACAAAATTGTCAAATTCTAATAATGATGATGACAATAAACTTACAAAACGCCTACTTGAAAATTTTACAGAAAGTCAATCTATTATGGATTTTCTAAAAGAAGAATTTAGCGAAAATAATATAGTAAAAGATTTTTTAAAAGATGAGATATCCGAAAATAAATTAGTAAAAAAAGTCAAAAAGGAAGATTATAGCAAATGTAGATATTTAAGTGATGTTTTAAAAGAGGATTTACCTTTGTTAGATGATAGTAACCCCTATGACTTTTTAGACAGTATGGTTTATGCAACATTTTCCTATATACCTTTTGGTAAAATTGATACTCCTTTTTATGAGGGATATTATTATGAATATTATCTCAAAGATAAAAGTATAAATTATATTTTAAATGAATTGCTTTTTGAACATAGTGAACTTTTTGAAAAAAGATTTAATAAAGATATGGGTGCAATTTTAAGCGACTATAACCAATATTATAACATTTTTTCAGCCTTAAAAGATAATGCAAGGTTTAAAGATAATAAAGTGATTGACTATAAAGTTATATTTGATGAAAGTAAGTATAAAACTGTTATACCTTGTCAGTTTGCAGGTTTTTTAGTTGAGCTTAAAGAAAATGAAGAATATGTTGTTGCATATCGAGGAACAGATGTTACATATGAAGGTTGGCTTGAAGATATAATTATGTTTTTTGAGGATACAAAAGCTCAAAAAGAGTCATTAAAATTTTTACAAGATTCTATGGATAAATATCCTAAGGCGAAATTTCATATAACAGGACATAGTAAAGGTGGGAATTGTGCTTTTTATAGTGTGTTAACTATACCAGAAAAATACATAGAAAGAATAGATTTAACTATATATGATTCACCACTTGTTCGGGAGGAACTTGCAAAAGAATGTAAGGATAGAATGATTAGACTTCGTGATGAAAAACGACTTAACTTTGTTAATATTGAACATTCCATGATTGGTAATGTATACTTTGGGCATGAAGATTGTAAAAATGACGAAAATACACATTATATTAAATCATCTTATAATGTGAAACCTAGAGAACACAATCTTTATGCAATGACTTTTACAGATGACAAACCTTGTTTTTGTGATGAGGGGTATATGAGCGTTGCGTATAGAAAAGCTTTTGCTACTCTAAAAGACACACCGAAAGATGAAGTGGAAAAGGCGTGTTTGTGTATTTTTAAAATGATTGGAACGTCAACTTCTCATTCTATTTTTAACACAAATGTAAAAAGAAGTGAGAAACTTAAAGGTGTTATAAATAATTTTTTAGCTGAAGATAGTGAGAATATAGTTGTTGCTTCTAAGTTTTTTGGGAATATATATGATGTTTATAAAGAGTCGATTTCAGAAGATTTAGAGAATGAACATAGGAATGAACGTGAAGTTTTTAAACGTGTTTATTCATATTTTAGATTTGAAAATGTTGAAGAAGTAGATAAGTTTAAAGATAATTTAAAAAGTTTTAAAAACATTTTCTTTATACCAACTCTAGATGAAATATAGATAATGAGGTAAATTTTAATGAGAGAAATAGTTGTTACAAAAAATAATTCTAATCAAAGGTTAGACAAGTTTCTTATGAAGTATCTAAACCTTGCTCCTAAAAGTTTTGTATATAAGATGATAAGAAAGAAAAATATAAAACTTAACGATAAAAAGGCTGATGGCTCTGAGATTTTGAACGAGAACGATTTAATTGCTTTATTTTTATCAGAGGAAACTATTTTAAAATTTAAAGAAGAAATAGTTGTTAAAAAGACAGAAGGTTCACTTGATGTAGTTTATGAAGATGATAATATAATTGTTGCATATAAGCCAAATGGTGTTTTAACACAACCTAGAAACGATACCGATGATAATACAATGGTGGATAGACTGTTAAGTTATTTATCTGAAAAGGAAGATTTTAGTTTTGACGATGAACAAGGGTTTAAACCGTCAGTTTGTAATAGACTTGATATAAATACAGCAGGGCTAATTCTATGTGGAAAAAACTTACGAGCGACACAAAGACTTAACGAACTTATTAAGTTACATAAAGTTGATAAGTATTATGTTGCTATTTTAAAAGGTATTATAACTGAGAATAAAATCATAAAAGGTTATCACTATAAGGATTTTAAAACTAATGAGGCAACGGTTTCATATAGACGTAGGTCAGGTAAGGATACACCTGTTGAAACACATATTTTACCAATTAAAAATAACGGTGAATATACACTTGCTAACATAAAACTTATAACAGGTAAATCTCATCAAATTAGGGCTAGTTTAAAACTTATAAATTCTTGTATAATAGGTGATAGAAAATATGGTGATATGGATTTAAACGAACAGTTTAAAAAGGATTTTGGTGTATTTAACCAACTTCTTGTTGCAAATAAACTGATTTTACACGATAGTGATGGTTTGCTTAGTTATTTAGATGGAAAAGAATTTGAATGTAATTTATATAAACAATTTAACAGGGTTTCTAAAAATTTATTTTAAACACTAATTTTTTAGTATAGATTTTGTAGGATAGGGGAAAATTTATATGGGATACTGGAATACTAGAGGGCTTCGAGGTAGTGCTTTTGAAGAAATGATAAACACTACTAATGAAATGTATCTAAAGCATAACCTTGGGATTATTCAAAAAATTTCTACCCCTATAACAGTTACAAAAATAGATAACACAAAAAGGTTGATAACTGAAGCCTATTTTAGTGGAGAAAGTACTGTTGACTATATTGGCATGGTTCAAGGTGTAGGAGTTTGTTTTGATGCTAAAGAAACGGCTAATAAAAGTTTACCGTTACAAAATGTACATAGTCATCAAATCGATTTTATGAGTAATTTTATGAAACAAAAAGGAGTTGCTTTTTTACTTGTACACTTTAGTGTTTATAAAGAAATTTATTTTTTACCCTTTGAAGTTTTATTGAAACATCATGAAGAAATGAAAAATGGTGGAAGAAAATCCATACCATATAATGCCTTTGAAAAACAATATTTAGTTAAAAATACAAAAGGTTTTATGGTTCATTATTTAGAAGGGTTAAGTCAGTATCTTAATAATCAAATTTAAAGGAAGATTTTTTTATGAGAAAACCCTATGTATTATTTGTACTGATGACTTGTCTATTTCTTAATAGTTGTAGTATTAAAGAAGAACGAAAAGAAGTATCGAATTCATATGATGAAGTTGTAGTTTCCCTTAGTAATGATGACATAGTAAAAACAGAATATACTGTTTACATGGAGTTTGAGAGAGAAAATCAAAGTAAAATCGAACCTATGAACAGTGCATATTTTGGTATAGATTTAAGTAACAACTATTATAAAAATGATTATGCTAATTTTTACAAAGATGTAGATAAAAAACATTGTCTTGAAGTTTATGAAGTAAGTTTAGATAACACAAAAAATATTGAAAGTATAATTTTACAATGTTTAGTTAACAACACAGTGCCATATTTTGTACTTAAATATGAGGAGCATATTGGCTTTGAATTAAACAAGCTTATAGATTTGTCAAAACATTTAAGCCTTATAGATTATCCTGTATTTGTCGAAGTTATGCCGATTAAAGAGTATCACAATATATCAAGTGATAAATATAAAGTGTTTTTTAAAAATGCGTATACAATCTTGAAAAGCTATGCAAAAAACTCACAAGTAGTTTTTCCGATAGATGTTAAAAATGGTGGATTTGCTCTTGAATATTATGATGAGAGATATTGTGATTATGTAAGTATTTATAAAAACATCAACAATAAAGAAATTGAGTTTACAATGGCTGATGTAGATTATTATATAGAAGAAACCAAGTTGAAGCCGACTATTTTAAATGTATCAGTAAGTTATTATAGTAGTGATGAAGGTTATGATATAAATTTGTTTGAAAATAATTTGAATTTAGTATATAATAGTTATGTAAAAGAAAATGGCAATATAAAAGCCATAATTTATAAGGATTTCGATTTACAATATAGTAAGGAAAATATGTATAATTTGGAAGGCAATATCGAGGCTTTTAATATTTATAAAGATATGATATTAGAAAGTGATTTTGATGATTTTTATTTGGCAAATCTAACATATAATGAAAATGGGAATGTTATTGCGAAAACGCCATATTATGCTGTATCTCAAGGTGATAAAATGTATGTAGATACTGTTTTTTTAGATGATGATTTATCATACCAGATAGATGACTATATTTATCATTTTGATAGAAAATTTATAGAGATAAATGAACTAAGAAAGAAAATGAATTATACTATTGTTGTAAATACAGAAGAAAATAGAATAATTTTAAAATAGAATGGAGATTTTTATGAGAGACCAATCGATTATGCTTATATCAATGATTTTGGCAATTACGGTTATACTCTATGTGTATAACAACGCAAAGGCGATTTCGGCTTATTTAGCAGGAAATAAAACTATGAACGTTAAAAGTTCTATAACTTTAAATCCTAAGAAGATTATTGAACCTGTTGGATTTGTGCTTTTTATACTTTTTAGATGTGGTTGGGCAAAACCTCAAAATATTAGTTTTTATAATGCAAGAAATTCAAGAAAAGCTATATTGATTACGCATATAGCACCAAATGTTATTTTGCTAATATCAGCTATACTTTTGACTGTTTTTGCAAAATATTTTGCTAATTCAGTTTTGTTCTCTGAATTTGTTATTCAGTATTTACTTTTAAGTATTCACTTTGTAATACTTAATTTGTTACCAATAAACCCATATGATATGAACTCTATATTACTTTATATGGGCTCACCGAATACTAAAAGGTTTTTAGCTGACAATGAAAAACTTATACAAATGGTATATGTTTTTGTATTAGCCTTTAATGGTGCATATTTTTTAATTACACCAATTGCTACACGTATAGCTAACTTAATTTTATGGATTATAATATAAGTATAGAAAACTTTGATGGCCCCTTTGACTTGCTTTTACATTTAGTTGTTAAAAACAAAATGGAAATATACGATATTCCAATAAATCAACTTACAGAGGAGTATTTGTTATATATAGAGGAGTTTAAAAGCGAAATCAAAGAGGACAGAGAGATTAAACTTGCAAGTATATCAGAGTTCATATATATAGCAAGTCGATTAATTTACATAAAATCTAAAATGTTGTTACCAAGAAAAGAAGAAGAACCTGACCCACGAGAAGAACTTGTTGATAAGATAAAAGAGTATCAATTATTTAAAGAAATTTCAAAACAATTTGAAGAAATTTCTTTTGAAATGTATACTAGAAACCCAGAAGAAAGCGTTTTTCTTGCCATTAAAGACTATGAACAAATTTCGATTGATGATGTTTTAAAAGATGTTTCATTAACTGACTTATATAAGGCTTTTAAAGGTGTTATGCTTAGGGCTTCTAACAAAGTTGATAAAGTTCGTTCAGAATTTAAAAAAGTAAATAGACCTACATTTAACATTGATGAACGAAAAGATTATATCTTAGACTTATTGTATCTTAAAGAAAGATTGTCATTTGATACTATTTTTGATGAAGATGCAAGTAAAATTGAAGTTGTTGTTACTTTTTTGGCTATGCTTGATTTGATTAGATATGGTAAAATATTTGTAACTCAAGATAAAAATTTTGAACAAATTTTACTTAACCGAACTGTTGAGGTGTAAAGTGGATATATATGCGATTGAAGCTATTTTGTTTGCAAAGGGTGAAGCTGTACCTATAGAACAGATAGCCAAAGGAATAAATAAAGATATTGGGGTTACTAAAGAACTTTGTGACAATTTAAAGGAATATTATGAAAAGGAAAAACGTGGTATTGCATTAATTGAGATAGAGGGTAAATTTCAACTTTGTAGTAATAAAGAGTATTTCGAGAATATAAGAAAAGTTGTAACTTTACCTAAAAAGCATGAGCTTACAGAAACATTACTTGAAACGCTTGCGATTATTGCTTATAAGCAACCTATAACACGTTCTCAAATTGAAGATATTAGAGGCGTATCGGCAACTTTTGCAGTTAATAAACTTATGGAGTATGGCTTGATATGCGAGAAAGGTCGGCTTGATTTTATAGGTAGACCAATACTTTTTGGAACAACAGATGATTTTTTAAAGTTTTATGATATAAAAAGTATTAATGATTTAAAAATCAATAACAAAGAAGATGAAATTGATGAAAAACTTCCAGAACAGATTGAAATTGAACTCTAAACAGATTTAAGAAATATGATAAACATATAATTTCTTAAATCTATTGTATTTTATTATAAATCGGTGTATAATTAACCATATATATGTTAACGAAGGAGTTAAATGAAGTTTATGAAAATTGCTATAGTAAATGGTCCTAACCTTAATATGTTAGGGAAAAGAGATAAGGAACATTATGGTGAAGCTTCTTATGAGGATTTATGTAATAACTTAAAAGAAACTTATTATGATGTGGATTTAATTTTTTTTCAAAGTAACTATGAAGGTGAGTTAATCGATTTCATACAGCAATGTGATTTTAATAACTTTGATGGAATAGTTATAAATCCAGCGGCTTTATCCCATTATTCATATGCTTTAGCTGATTGTGTTTGTGATGTGAAAGTGCCTTGTGTAGAGGTACATATAAGTAATATCTTTGCTAGAGAAGACTTTCGTAAAACATCACTTATAGCACCCCATTGTATTGGCTCCATTACTGGATTTGGTTTTTTTAGCTATAATCTAGGATTACTTTCAATTATGCGACATATTTCTACTAAAAATTAGTAGTAAAAATTATAAATAACTAATTAACTAAGGAGGAAATTTTAATGATTTCTGCAGGAGAATTTAGAAACGGTGTTACTTTTGAATTTGAAGGACAAATTTTTGTGATACAAGAGTTTCAACACGTTAAACCGGGTAAAGGTGCGGCTTTCGTTCGTGTTAAGATAAAGAATTTAGTTTCAGGTAGTACGGTTGAACGTACTTTCAGACCAAATGAGAAGATGCCAAGAGCTCATATAGATAGACGTGATATGGAGTATTTATACCATGATGGTGATTTGTATCACTTTATGGACGTTGAAAATTATGAGCAAATTGCTTTAAGAGAAGAAGAAATTGGTGATGCTTTAAAGTTTGCTAAAGAAAATGATGTTTTGAAAGTTCTTTCATATCAAGGTAAGGTTTTTGGTATTGAACCAGCTCTTTTTGCTGAACTTCAAATCATAGAAACTGAGCCAGGTATAAAAGGCGATACGGCTCAAGGAGCGACAAAGCCAGCTACTGTTGAGACAGGAGCTATCATTAATGTTCCTTTATTTATAGAAAATGGCGAAAAGATTAAGATTGATACTCGAACAGGTGAATATCTAGGTCGTGCTTAATTTTTTCTGATATGGAGAATTTATGAAAAAAAAATATATTTTTATAAGTGTAATAATATTTATGTTGGCTTTTACTTGTAGTGTTTTTGCAAGTGGTAATACTGAGGAATATGACGATACTAATGAAAGCTTAGGTTTTTTTCAGAAACTTGTTGGTATAATACACTCATTTGACTTTAACCCTGAAAAAATCACAGTTGATACCTATCAAACTTATATAGGGATAAGCAAAAATGATATTATCGAAGATAGTTATTTACCTTTTGAATTTAGCTTTAAAAGGACTTTTGGTGTTGTAACAAACCAATATACAAATTATATGGATAATTATATAAGCGAGAGAATTAGCTATGTTGAAATATATGATATGGATAATAGATTGATATACGCAGGTGATGTTGATGATGTTGACGTGTTTAAAACAGGTATAAATACTATGAAAATACGTTTAGAAATTGCAGCTAACTATGAGAATTTTTCATTTAATAATACAAAGCGTTTAAATGAGATTGTTGTTACATATGATAATCAAAGATTATCAAGTATTTTACCTTTGTATCTTGTTGAAATGCAAAGTACTTTAACAGAAGATAATACAGAGATTATTGTACATTCTGTTTCAAGTGATGTACCATATACAGATAACAATACTGCTAATATAATTTATAGACTTGAAAAGTTTTTTGATACTATCAATGATTTTGATATTTACTATGCATGGGAGTTTGATGAGGTTCTTACCCATTCTTATAAAGGTGAATATGAAAGTGCCTATGACATAACAGAAAATCTTGAGAAGGTTGAAAATAGATTTGATTATTATGTAGAAGCAAATATTAGTAAAGATTCAAACCGTATACTTTTTAAACCTTTCATAAAAGTTACATACGAGGGTACACAAACTGGGTATTTGCTAAGTTCAGATTATACAACTTTGTATAGAAAATAAAAACTAAAAGGCTGTAAAGAAATTCGCATTTCTTACAGCCTCTTTACTATTTAATAAAAGGAGGCAATACATGAAAGATTTATTAAAACTAATAGATTTAACTAAAGAGGAGATAATTGAAATTTTAGACCTTGCAGATAAATTGAAGTATGAAACAAAAAATAATATTGAACATCATCACCTTAAAGGTAAAACTTTAGGTATGATTTTTGAAAAATCTTCAACAAGAACAAGAGTTTCTTTTGAAACGGGTATATATCAGTTAGGTGGTACAGGGTTGTTTCTTAGTTCAAATGACATTCAGCTTGGTCGTGGTGAGTCTATTGAAGATACAGCTAAAGTTTTATCAAGATATATAGATGGAATTATGATAAGAACTTTTAAACAATCTGATGTTGAAGATTTAGGAAAGTTTGCAGATATTCCTATAATTAATGGTTTAACAGACGATTATCATCCTTGTCAGGTTTTAGCTGACCTTATGACAATAAGAGAACAAAAAGGCAAACTTGAAGGTGTAAAACTTGCTTATATAGGAGATGGGAACAACATGGCAAACTCTTTAATTGTCGGTGGATTAAAGGTTGGTATGAATGTTAGTGTTGCGTCGCCAAGTGGATACCAACCAATTAAAGAAGTACTAGATTTTGCAAAGGGCAATAGCGCTTTTGTTTTAACTGATGATATTGAAAAAGCAGTTGAAAATGCAGATGTAGTTGTTACAGATGTGTGGACATCGATGGGGCAAGAGGAAGAAACTCTTAAACGCAAAAAGGCATTTGAAAAATATCAGGTAAACGAAGAACTAATGGCACTTGCAAACAAAGATGCAATAGTGCAACATTGTTTGCCGGCACATAAAGGTGAAGAAATTTCTTTGGAAACTTTTAATAAACATTCTAAAGTAATTTATGATGAAGCTGAAAATCGACTTCATGCACAAAAAGCAGTTATGGTTAAGTTGATGACTGGCAAACAACAATAATTATCAGTTAATAAAGTTTTTTATTATCTAATTCATACAGTAAAATTAAATTAGTATGTAGAAAAATATACAAAGTGCCAAATTTTAAAGAAATACAAAAAAAGACTTAATTTTCTTTTATATCTAAACGATAATAACTACAATTAGGTATATAGTTTAAATTGTGTCAGAATTGTTTGTTTTATGAACTTTCTGTGAAAAACCTTGTAAATAAGCCGATTCTGTGCTATAATTTAGACATACTAAAAAGGGAAAATTAGTTTATTTGTAAAAATATACTTTAAAATTTAATTGGGATTTGAAATTTTGGAAAAATATTATAGCTTTTGATAGTGTGGATATTAGGAGGTGTATACTTTGAAAAATTGTGTGTTGGGAAAAAAGAGAGGTATAACAGGAAGGAATATAATTGTTGTATTCAGTGCAGTGTTTATTATTACCGTTATTGTTTTACCTTTTGTAAGAAAGATGACAATTGAAGCAGATGATTCTATGATAGAGCAAGAGTTCAACTATATTGCGAAATCAGCAGAACTTGGAGTTGAAGAATTTTTAGCCAACTATGATTTTCATGCTTTAAATACTCAAGGTGTTTCTGAACTTGGTAATCGTTACGGAACATATTCTATGAGTATCTTGCGTGATGATTATGAAAAAGAGCCGTTTTATTTAACGACTCTTACAGAAAATCAAGATGTACAAAGACAATTGTATTTATCTTTGAATGAATATGTTTTGAAATATATTCCTGAAGAAGTTATGCTTGGGGAAACAGCTATTGTGCCTGTTATGAATGTTGTAGAGAAATATGGAATAGATAGTTTACAGCAACTTAAAAAAGTAGGTATATCAAGAAACTTTTCTGTTTTAAATGAAGGTGAATATAATATTAATATATTTATAAACCATAACCCATTACAAAATACGCATGATGTTGATGATATAGCATATGTTATTGTAATAATGGATAGTGAGTTTAACTATATGATATATACAGGTGACAATACATATGTAAGTTCTGACACAAGTCTTGGAACTGTTGTAAATATTTTAACAGAAAACGATATAGATGTTGCAACTTATGGTGAAAATGGATTACTCGGTAGTTATTGTTTAGAACAATATAACAATAAATCGAATTAAATATAATTAGAAAAGCGACTTGCTTAGCAAGTCGCTTTTTTGTTAATTGTGTAATAAATGTGGCAATATGCAAATTTTAATGAGAAAAATTACATATTGCCACATTTATTACATTAGTTATACTAGATAATAGTAAGGATTTATGATATAATAAACTAAAGCCCTAGCCTCGTAAACATGGCTACGACTTAAGATTATTGTAATTTCCATGGAAATTACTTTATGATATAATTAGATAACAATACTATTATAATCATTCTTTAATATGAAGGATTACTAAAAAATAACATCGATAATTTAAATTCAAACAAATAATAAAAGGCACAATAAGATAAGGATATCACATTTTAAGTCTAGATAAGGAGGTCACTATTATGATGAGAAAACTAAAAGGAGTAACTTTAATTGAATTGATTGTTAGCGTATCTATTATAGTTGTACTCTCCACTATGATAGTGCCGAAAGTTAGCAAATATGTTGACGATGCAAAAATTGCTAAAAAATCTGCTGATTTTAATGCAATGACAAAAACAATGGATGCTGCATTTGTTGATTTTATAGGAACTGGTGCTGGAGATAAACTTGTGGGTGATACTAATGGGAATGCTAGTGTATATTATTTTGGATACAGTAGTTATGGCTCTTCAGATTTACTGATTTTGCCTATTGATAAGGCTATAGACAAAGAATTTTATAAATCATTATCTAATATACAACAAGAAGCATATGCTCAGTTGTCGAGGGCTGTTATAGATAACTTACCTGCTGATAAGAGTTTAGTTTCAGTAAGCCCGAGTGAGTTGTACAAACAAGTAAAAAGAGGAGTTTTAGACAAAAAAGATTTATCTGTAAAAATGGGTGATGATGAGTATTCTATTGTTTTTGCATATGCTAAAAATATGATTACAAATAAATTCTGGTATTCATATTCAATAATGGATAGTGATGGTTATTTTTTGAAATATGACAATAATGGACAGCGTATCGTTATAAATGATGAACTTGTATACGCAAATGTAGCTGGTAACTCCTTAATAAATCTTTTTAAGGTAGCTGATAGTAATTCTGATGATTCAAATGGATTGTTAACATCAAATGATAAAAATGTTTTTTCTCTTGATTTAACATCTACGCTTAATTAAATAAAAAAGAGGTAGTAAGAGATTGATTTTGTTAATTTTTTATTACCTCTTTAAAATTTGTAAATTTGTTGTTGAGTTTTACATTTTATGTTATAATATACTATAATATAATGGTTGAATGGGGGATACTGTCTTGAAAAAAAGAAAGGGATATTCTGTAAGTAGTATTATTACGGGGTTTGTCGTATTTATTGTAATGTTTGTATTAGTTGCATTTTTTGGGCAATGGATTTTGAATAGATACAATAAAAAGGAGGATTTGAAAATTCTGACTACAATAGCTGATAGTGCTTCACTTGGCGTACAGGAATTTCTAAATAACACAGATTTTTCAAAGTATACATATCTGCATGACTTAGGTGACCCGACTTGCACAACACCTATGTCGATTGTGGAACTTTCTAGTTTTACTGAGCCTGATTTTTATAAAAAAATTAAAGATGATGACTTTTACAAAGCTGAGAAAAATTTATATTTGCAATTAAATGAAAATATAATACATAAATTACCACAAAATCATAAGTATGAAGATGTTTCTATTCGTGGAACAGTTGAGGAGATTTTGAAAGGTATATATGGTCATGACCATGCTGCAAATGCTGGTGCATATGTAGAATTCTTAGAAGGTAATGAAAATAATTCTTATAATGTAAGTGTTTACATAGAGTATAAAAGTATGGAGGATACTTTCGAATATGTAGTTACAGTTTTGGATAATGACACAAATTTCATAATTTATGATGAAAATGGTTTTATCGAAAATGGAAACTTAGTTGAGTTATGTGATGATTCAGATTTCGATATAAATAGCATTATGCTTGACAAATATTGATTTAAAACTTATATCTACAATAAAATTATTAGATGGGTTTGTAGGAAATCTCACATTATGTGAATTTCCTTGCATCCCCTATTTTTATTTAAATTTTAAGATAAATTTATAAAATTATGAAAAGATATAGAAAAATTGTTAAAAATAATGTATAATAAGGTAGGGGCTATGCCTATTAAAAAAATTAGGGGTGATTTCTATTTTATCGTTAAGTTTGAAAGCTTTAAACAAAAGAGAAAAACTAGCTTTTTATGCTAGAATGAAGGATAGTTATATAAATGCAGAAGCTGTTTTTTCAGATGAAACAGAAAATTTTATTATACCAACTGAACCGTCAGATGATGAGCAAGTTACAATACGTTTGCGTACTGCGAGTCACAATGTGGATAGTGTATTTTTAATAATGGATGAAAAGGAAGTTGAGGTTTCTATAATTAGAAATGAAAAACCTTTTGATTATTATGAATTTGTTTTTGATAAAATTCCAAAAAAGGTATCATATTATTTTAAAATAACAAAAAAAGAAAGAGTGTATTTTTATAATAAAAAGGGTTTAATGAACGAGGTTTTGCACGATTATAACTTTAACATAATTCCAAATTGGAAGATGCCTGAATGGTCTAAGTCTGCAGTTATGTACCAAATTTATGTAGACCGTTTTAATAATGGAGATAAGACTAATGATGTTATGACAAATGAGTATAAATATCTAAGTTATTCTTCTAAAAAACTTGATTGGGAAAAACCAGTTGAGGCAACAGATATAGCTAACCATTACGGTGGAGATTTACAAGGTATAATTGATAAACTTGATTATTTAAAAGATTTAGGTATTGAAGTTTTGTATTTAAACCCTGTTTTTGTAAGTCCAAGTAATCATAAGTATGATATTCAAGATTACGACTATATTGATCCTCATTTCGCTAAGATTGTAAAAGATGAGGGTGAAGAGTTAAAGTTTGAAAAATTTACAAATGAGTTTGCTACAAAATATATTTCAAGAACAACAGACAAAGAAAATTTAGAAGCTTCAAATGCCTTTTTTGCTGATTTTGTGCAAAAATGTCATGATAAGGGTATTAAAGTTATAATAGATGGTGTGTTTAATCATTGTGGTGCATTTAACAAATGGCTAGATAAAGAAGGTTTTTACGAAAAAAATGGCTACGATGTTGGTGCATATAGTAAAAAAGAAAGTAAGTACCATGATTATTTTTCGTGGGGTTCAAATGATGATTATTCTTGGCCTAAAAATAATACTTATTCAGGTTGGTGGGGACATGACAACCATCCTAAGTTGAATTTTGAAGGCTCAAAAGAACTTGAAAATTATATTATGAATATTGGTGCTAAATGGGTATCAAATCCTTTTAATGTCGATGGTTGGCGACTTGATGTTGCTGCTGATTTAGGGTTTTCGCAAGAATATAATCATGAGTTTTGGCAAAAGTTTAGAAAGTCTGTTAAAGGTGCAAATAGTGAAGCTATTATAATTTCAGAACATTATGGCGATCCTTCTAGTTGGTTAGGTGGTGATCAGTGGGATACAGTTATGAATTATGATGCGTTTATGGAGCCTATAACTTGGTTTTTGACAGGAATGGAGAAACATTCAGAAAGCTTTGATGTAGGACTTTTAAATAACCATATTGCATTTGAGGAATCTATGCGATACCACAAAGCTAAGCTTTCACATCAATCATTATATTCAGCAATGAATCAACTTTCAAACCACGACCACTCACGTTTTTTAACAAGAACGAATATGATATGTGGGCGTTTACATACTTCTGGTGCAGCTCTTGCTGATGAGAATATTAAAATTGAAGTTATGATGGAAGCAATTGTTATGCAAATGACATGGATTGGTTCTCCAACGTTGTACTATGGTGATGAAGTGGGATTATCAGGGTGGACTGATCCGGATAATAGACGAACTTATCCATGGGGTAAAGAAAATATGGAGTTACATGATTTTTATAAAAAAGCGATTGCTATTCACAAAGAAAATCCAGCTTTAAAGCTTGGTTCTTTAGATAAAATATATTTTAAGCAAGGCGTTTTATGTTATGGTCGATGGCTTAAAGATAATGCAGTTATTGTTTGTGTTAACAACAATGAAAAACCTGAAAAAGTTCTTATACCTGTTTGGAGATATAGTAAAAACGAACAAGGTGTGCTACAAGGGTTGCTTGAACATAGCAAACGTATTGTTTCGCATATGGAAAATGAATATCAGTTTTCTAATGGATATTTAGAAATTTTGCTACCGCCAAAAAGTAGTAAAATTTTAAGAGAAAAACTGTAAATAATAATTTTTAATTATTTGTATATAATAAGGAGGAAAAAATAATGGCAAAAATAGTACCTGTAGGGGTTTCAAATCGTCATGTACATTTATCACAAGAACACATTAATATTTTATTTGGTGAGGGGTATGAACTTACTAATTTTAAAGACTTATCTCAACCTGGGCAATATGCATGTAATGAGAAAGTTGATATAGTTGGACCTAAGAACACTTTAAGTGGTGTTCGTGTTTTAGGACCTGCACGACCTGCATCGCAAGTTGAAGTGTCTTTATTTGATGGATTTACTCTTGGTCTTAAAGTTCCAGTTCGCAACTCAGGAGATATAAAAGAAAGTGCTGGTTGTGTTTTGAAAGGACCTAAGGGTGAAGTTGAGATTGCAGAAGGAGTTATAGCTGCAGCACGTCATATCCATATGAATACATCTGAGGCGAAGGATTGGGATATTAATGATAATGATGTTGTTTCAGTAAAGTTTAATGGCACTCGTGGAGGTGTTCTAGAGCATGTTCTTGTAAGAGTTCATGATAATTTTGCACTTGAAATGCATGTTGACCTCGATGAAGCAAATGCCTTTGCAATTAAAAATGGAGATACAGTTGAAATAATTTAAAAAACTAAATTTTAGTACAACAAAAGGGGTTGTAGGAATCTCACATTATATGAGTTTCCTTACACCCCTTTTTTAAATAAAAGTTATGTTTTACCTTTTTCCTAGAGTTAAGTGACGTAATTAAAAATTGCAACACTCTTGAAAAGTTGAATTTTTTAGAGTAGTTGGCATGTTAGTTGTGTTAGCTATACACTTTGCCTCTTTTAAAAGTTACAAGTTAATAAAATTATAAAGTTACACATTTAACTTTCTTATTCTAACTTCGTTTTCTATTATGTCAAGTTTCTCTTTTGTAAATAGATATTGTAAATTGTTTAATTTATCATCAAGAGAAAATTCATCATTCGCATTATATGATTTATTAAAATTATGTGTTATACGATAAGTGCTAATAGAGTAATCATTGTAAATTTGCACAAGAGAGGCATCATCTAGGGCTTTAACAAAGGTAATAAATTCTTGGATTTTCAATTAATAGCCCTCCTTTATATCTCTTATGTATATATTAACACAAATAGTAATTAATGTCTAGTATATAAAGTTGAATTGTATACTATTACATTTTAAAAGTAAAGACTGTACGAATTAAACAAAATCAAATTGAAAACAAAGCTTATTTTTAAAAATACTACTAAAATAGATTGTTAAAAAAACTTAAGTATAAAGATTGTATGTACAATTTTATTTTAACTAAATTAAATTATCAATTGCACTTCGTTCAATAGGTAAACCTTTTTTATAACGCTCCATAAAAATATCAAAACCTTGGCAATCTTCTTTTGAAGCAGTAACAGTTGATACAATACTTTTTGAAAAAATAGTATTTTCTAAAAATTCATTTAAACTCACATTATTATTATCTAGGTAAGCAGATAAAATTGCCATACCCCAAGCCCCACCTTCGCTTGCAGTTTCAAGGACTGAAATAGGTGTACCTGTTGCTTGTGACATAATATATTGTCCAACATTTTCTGTTTTGAAAAAACCTCCATGACCATATATTGTATCGATTTTTACATTTTCTTTAAATAGTACTTCAAGACCAACTTTTAAAGCTCCAATCGAAGAATATAGGTTTGAACGCAAGAAATTTGCAAGGTTAATGTTTTGGTTTGGGTTTGATACGAAAAGTGGGCGACCAACTTCAAATTCGGTGATATGTTCACCAGATAAGTAGCCATAAGTTAAAACACCACCTCCTGAAACGTCACCTTCAAGTGCTTTTTCAAACAATTTTGTATATAAATCATCAGTAGAAACATCAAAGCCAAAAGTTTTTAAAACTTCATTAAATATATTAATCCAGTTATTTAAGTATGATGTACAGTTGTTTGAATGTACCATAGCTACCAAATCACCTGTGGGTGTAGTAACCAACTCAAGTTCTTTATGAAGTTTTGAAAGTTCTTTCTCTAAAACTATCATAGCAAAAACTGATGTTCCTGCAGAAATGTTACCAGTTCTTACGGAAATACTATTTGTGGCAACCATACCTGTACCTGCGTCCCCTTCGGGAGCGACGAAAGGTATGCCTTCGCATAAATCACCAGTTGGGTCAATAAGTATAGCACCATCATAAGTCAATTTACCAGCAAGTTCACCTGCAACTAAAACTTTAGGTAAAATATCTTCGTATTTCCAAGAAATATTTTTTTCTTTAATTAAATTATTAAATGTTTCTAAATGTTTCTTATTATAATCTTTCTCATCTATATCTATTGGAAAAATACCTGAAGCTTCGCCGATACCTATAACTTTTTTACCAGTCAATACATAATGAACATATCCTGCTAAAGTAGTTTGAAAATCTATATCATTTACATGTTCTTCATTATTTAAAATTGCTTGATAAATATGTGCAGCACTAAAGCGTTGTGGCACAGGGTACTGAAATTCTTTTGTGAGTGAGTTACTTGCTTCTTCTTGCTTTGTATTTCTCCATGTTCTAAAAGGTGCAAGATGGTTGAAATCTTTATCAAAAACCATGTAACCGTGCATCATACCACTAAAACCCATAGCTTTGAAGTTTTTTATTGTAACAGAATATTTTTCCTTAACATTGTTTTTTAAGTCAAGATAACAAGCACTTATGCCTTTCCAAACATCTTCAGTTGAATAAGTCCAAAAATCATTTACAAGTTGATTTTCCCAACCATATCCTCCTACTGCTAAAGTTTCACCTAAGCTATCGATTAGCACAGCTTTAATTCTTGTTGAGCCAAGTTCAATTCCAAGATAACACTCACCATGTTCAATTTTCTTTTTAATATTTTCCATATGTACCTCACTACTTTTTCTTTTAATTGTACAATATATATAGAAAATTGTAAATATAAAAAATTGATAAAATTTTCTAGTAATTTTATACAATATACATACAATTAATTTTAGTTAATATTTTTGTGCATACCATATTTCTTTTTTTTATTAAATATGTTATAATGTTCATAGTGGATAGCTACATAAATACAGCTACACATTAAGAATATTGTAATTTACTATAAAAATTACTTTATTATATAATATACTAAAGTCCAAGCCTTCTAAACAGGGCTACGACTTAGATGTAATTTAAAATAAATGATGTTTTAGAGTTGATTTAAGTAAAAAATAATTAGAAGGTGGTATTGAATATGAAATCTAATAAAGAAATTTGGTTCGTGACTGGTAGTCAAATGTTGTATGGAGATGATGTTTTAAAAGAAGTTGCAAAAAACTCTGGAGTAATGGTAGATTATATCAATAGTAAGGCTGATTATAAAGTAGTTTATAAATGTACAGTTAAAAGTAGTGATGAAATAGTAGATATTATAAAAGAGGCAAATTATTCTAAAGAATGTATAGGTATTGTTACATGGATGCACACTTTTTCACCTTCTAAAATGTGGATAAATGGACTTAACTTGTTACAAAAACCTGTTTTACATTTACATACGCAATTTAATAAAGAAATTCCTTGGAATGAGATTGATATGAATTTTATGAATACAAATCAATCTGCACATGGTGACCGTGAGCATGGTTATATAAATACAAGAATGGGAATAACTCGTAAAGTTGTAGTTGGGCATTATACAAGTGAAAAAGTTATTTCAGAAATGAATAAATGGTTTAATGTTGCATACGCAGTTGATTATAGTAAAAATCTTAAAGTTGCAAGATTTGGTGATAACATGCGTGATGTTGCTGTTACTGAAGGTGATAAAGTTTTTGCTCAAATGAAACTTGGTTGGTCTGTAAATACTCATCCTGTTGGTGACCTTAAAAAGTATGTTGATAATGTATCTAATGAAGAGATAGAAAAAATTTATGCAGAATATTTAGATAAATATGAAATTAGTGAAGAAACTTTAAAAGATTCTGAGAAAGTAGATTCAATCAAATATCAAGGTAAACTTGAAATTGCTATGGAAAAGTTTCTAACAGAAGGTGGTTTTGGAGCGTATACTAATACTTTTGAAGACTTACATGGTCTTGACCAACTTCCAGGACTTGCGTCACAACGTTTAATGGAAAAAGGTTTTGGTTTTGGCCCAGAAGGTGATTGGAAAGTTTCGGCTATGATAAATATAATCAAGGCTATGGGTGGCAATAAAGGAACTTCTTTAATGGAAGATTATACTTACGATATGCCTGATGGTGATGAAAAGATTTTAGGTGCTCATATGCTTGAAATTTGCCCAACAATAAGTGAAAATAAACCTGAAATACAAGTGCATCCTCTGGGAATTGGTGGTAAAGACGCACCTGCTCGTATGGTTTTTACAGGTCGAGAAGGTAAAGGGGTTTGTGTTTCTTTAGTTGACTTAGGTGGTAGACTTCGTTTAATCGTGCTTGATGTTGATGCCGTTAAGAGTGAAAAGAAAATGCCAAATCTACCAGTTGCTTCTGTATTTTGGAAGCCTATGCCTAACTTTGAAATAGGTTGTAAAGCGTGGATTTATGCAGGTGGAGCTCATCACTCTGTATTTTCCTATGATGTAGACGCAACAGACCTTTATGACTTTGCAGAAATTATGGGACTTGAATTTGTTCACATTCATAAAGATACTTGTCTTACATCATTTAAAAAAGAACTTGAAATCAATGACTTGATTTATTCGTTAAAAAACTAAGAAATAGGTGTATTTATGTATAATCAATTAAAAAGACGTGTATTTGATGCAAATATTGAACTAGCCAACAGTGGTTTAGTTGTTGGAACTTGGGGAAATGTTTCAGAGATAGATAGAAATCTTAATGTCGTTGGGATTAAACCTTCAGGGGTTAGTTACAGTAACATGAAAGAATCTGATATTGTTGTTATAGATTTAGAGGGGAATGTTGTTGATGGAAGTCTTAAGCCTTCATCGGATACGGCTACTCATTTGGAAATTTATAAGAACTTTGATGAAGTAGGTGGGATTACTCACACTCATTCTACAACTGCAACAGGTTTTGCACAAGCTGGTGTAAATGCACAAGCTCTTGGTACAACTCATCATGATTATTTTTATGGTGATGTTCCTGTTACAAGACAAATGACCCAAGAAGAAATTGAAACTGATTACGAACTTAATACAGGAAAAGTAATCGTTGAAACTTTTGTTAAAAATAATATAAATCCTATGTATGTTCCTGCTGTACTTGTAAATCAACATGGACCATTTACTTGGGGTAAATCTGCCAAAGATTCTGTTTTTCACGGTATAGTTTTAGAGGAAGTTTGTAAAATGAACTTGACTGCAGTTTCATTAAATAGTGAAATTCTAATGAATAAGCATTTGCAAAAGAAACATTTTCTTAGAAAACATGGCGAAAACAGTTATTATGGTCAGAAATAATTTTAAAACTTCATAATTTTTTCCTAAAGCCACACTTATTTTATTTTGATAGGTGTGGTTTTTTTATTATATGGCAATTTTTTTTAAAAAAAAATAATATCACATTTAAAAGAAAAACAAATTTTAATACTTTTCAAAACCTATTAAAATTGCATCAACAGAACCTTTATATAATTTTTTTAAAAGGTACAAAGTCGTTATCTACTTATAAAAATGGATTTTCTAGCTTATGTAATAAAGCAATATTCGTTAAGAATATTAATATTTCGAGGAAATTTTGTATTTACGTGATAAAAAATGCTATGTAGTAAAGTTAATGATGTTTATGAAATTAATTTATTCATTTAATGTTAATTTGAAATAAAAAAGTAAAAAAAGTTATAAGTTAAATAAAAAGTTATAAATTTAACCAATAAGCTGAAACCCCCTAAAAAAGGGGATGACAGTGTGTGACTTAAAAAATATACACAATAATTTTAGGTAAAATTATACATATTACATAATTTTTTTTTAAAAAACCCTTGCATTATTCTTCAAAACTTGGTATAATACACACAGTGGAAATGAAATATATTCAAATTTAAATTTCAAATGAGTACTTTGGCACTTAATAGTAATAAACACTTTCAATAGTTTCTGAAACTATTAGTCAATTGTAAAATAAGGATTTTAGGAGGAAAAATTATGAAAAGATTTAGTAAAGTTTTAGTGAGTGGTACGGTCCTGGCGACTTTGGCACTTACGAGTTGTGGAGGAAGTACAACTGAAGAACCGGCAGCTGAAGAACCAGCGGCAGAAGAACCAGCTGAAGAAGTTACAGAAGAACCAGCTGAGGAAGAAGCTACAACGGGTGGAGAGATTTCAGGTGAAGAGCTTGTTCAAAATGCTAATGCTCGTAAAGCGATTGCTATGGGATTCGATAAAGAATATATCGTTAATGACATAATGGCAAATGGTTCAATTGCTGCTGATTACTTTGTTCCACAAAATTTCTTGTTAAATCCAGATGGAGGCGACTGGAGAGATGGTGCATCTGATTATCTTGTTTATGATGTTACAGCAGCACAAGAGTATTGGGCGTTAGCTAAAGAAGAACTTGGTTTTGATACAGTTGAAGTTGAACTTCTTAACTATGACTCTGATAGTTCTAAAAAAATTGGTGAGTTTATGAAGTCTGAACTTGAGCAAAACTTAGAAGGTCTGACTTTCACGCTTAAACCTGTTCCATTCCAACAAAAACTTGAACTTGGTAGAGGTGGAGATTTCCAACTTAACTTTGCTGGATGGGCACCTGACTATCTTGACGCTACAACATTTTTAGATATGTGGCTTACAGGTGGTAGCTACAATGATGCAGGTTATGTTAACTCTACATACGATGAACTTGTTACTGGTGACTATGAAACTGAACAAGAAAGATATGAAGCTCATGTTGAAGCTGAAAGAATTTTATTAGAAGAAGATGCTGTTATGGCACCTGTATATCAAAGAAGTGGTGTTTTACTTCAAAGACCAGAGGTTTCAGGAATTATAACTCATACATTTGGTGCTGATTATTCTTACAACTGGGTTGAGTTAGATAGAGAAGATAAAGTACTTCACTTACTTGAAACTTCAAAAGCTCCAACACTTGATACTAACCTTGTAACTGACGCAGTATCATTTAATGTATTAAACGGTATTGGTGAGGGACTTGTATCTTTAGGTCAAGAAGGTTCAAACGTTATTCCTGCAATTGCAGAATCTTGGGATGAATCTGAAGATGGTTTAACATATACTTTCCACTTACGTCAAGATGCAACTTTTGTTGACTATCAAGGTAATGTAGTTGGTAATGTTACGGCACAAAGTTTTGTAGATAGCTGGGCTAGACTTGAAGATGAGTCTATGAGTGCTACATATGGTTACTTAGTTCGTGATACTGCTCACATCGATACATATACAGCAGTTGATGATTATACACTTGAAGTTACTTTAACAGAGGAAACTCCTTGGTTCTTATCACTTATGTCATTTGGTACTTTCCAACCAATTCATAAAGAATCTGTTGACTCTTTCGGTGATGCTTATGGTACTACACTTGAGACTACAATCTCTACTGGTCCTTTCTATTTAACTACTTGGAACTTTAATGAAAGAGTTGTAATGAGCAAAAACCCACATTATTATGGAGCTGATGAAGTTAAAATTGATGGTGTTGACTTCCGTGTAATTGAAGGTGTTGAAAACGATACATCAGTAGGTATGTACTTTAATGGTGAACTTGATAGAGTTGGTTTATCAGGTGAAAACGTTACAACTTACCAAGATCATGATGATGTACAAGTGGTGGAAGAACCTACAATATTCTATTTATTATTTAGAGTTAACGAGTAATAAATAATTTAATATAGCATAAGATTGATTTTAGATAGATAACTTTTAAGCGTAAGCTTAAATTGTTAAATAAGTATGGCATTACTTTCGCTAATGCGTAAAATCCTTATAAATGGGAAAGACTTAAAGAAATTTAAGTCTTTCTTTTTTGGTGTAAAATTTTATATCAGGTTGAAGCATATAATGTTTTATTAATGAAGTTGGTGCTTTGGGAACTCCTTAAAATTGAAATGAAGCAATTTGTGTATAATTTAGCTAAAAAATATAGTAAAAATGCACTGTAATTGCAAGAGTTGTAATTATTAATTGTATAAATCTACAAAATTTTGTATTTTCTATTGTATAAATCTTTAGGTTTTGGTATAATGTTTTAGGTAATAAGGATTTTATATTAAGCGAAAGAAAAAGGTGTTTTATGTTAATGGCTCTTAAACGTCAACGGCAAAGTTGGATTTAGTTAAATAAATTGCTTAAGAATTTTATGTGCAAAACGTAGTTGTTTTGTATTATTTTGTGCGTTGAAGTTTAGGAGGATTAATATATATGAAAAAATTTAATAAAGTGACAGCTTTTAGTACTTTTGTTTTGGCACTTGGACTTGTGAGCTGTGTTAATGAGGAAGTTGCAACAGATGAAGATGTATCATCAGATGTATATAATGAAGATATAGGTTCAGGTGTTGGTGAAAATGCAACGGACGAAAGTATAGAAACTTCCCATATAACAGGTGATGTACTTGTTAAAAATGTAAATGCTCGTAAGGCAATAGCTTGTGGCTATGATGAGGAGTATATTTGTAACGATATTCTTGCGGATGGTTCATTGTCCGCTAATTATTTTGTTCCAGTTGGGTTTTTGCAAAATCCAGAAGGTGGGGATTATCGTGATGGTATTGATACATATCAAAACTATAATGTTGAAGAAGCTAAAGCTTATTGGGATATGGCTAAGATGGAGTTAGGTTTTGAAACTGCCGAACTAGAACTTTTGAACTATGATGATGAAAATTCTAAGAAAATAGGAGAGTTTTTAAAATCAGAACTTGAGCAAAACTTAGAAGGTTTAACGGTTACTGTAAAGATGGTACCATATCAACAAAAACTCGACTTAGGGGTTGAGGGAGATTTTCAAGTTAATATTAACCGTTGGGGTCCAGACTATCTTGATGCGAGAACTTTCTTAGATATGTATTTGTCTGATAACGGATATAATGAATCGGGTTATAATAGTTCTGTTTATGATGACTTAGTAAAAGGTGATTATTCCACAGAAGAGGAACGCTATGCTGCTTTTGTAGAGGCTGAAAGAGTATTACTTGAAGAAGATGCACCTCTTGCACCTTTATATCAGAGTAATAAGATTATGCTTTCAAAACCAGAGTTATCTGGAGTTGTAGCACATAGTTATGCAGCAGATTTTTCATATCAATGGGCGGAACTTGATAGAGAAAATAAGTTTCTAAACTTACTTGTTGACGCTAAAGCACCATCGCTTGATACAAATATGGCGACAGATGCTGTTTCTTTTGATATTTTAAATGCCATAGGTGAGGGGCTAGTTTCACTAGGTAAAGAAGGTTCAAATGTTATACCTGGAATAGCTGAAAGTTGGGATGTGTCTGAGGACGGCTTGACTTATACTTTCCATTTAAGAGATGATGCAACTTTTGTAAACTATATGGGTGAAGTTGTAGGTAACGTTACTGCACAAAGTTTTGTTGATAGCTGGGAAAGACTTGAAAACCCTGATACAAATGCAATTTACGGTTTTATGGTACGTGATACTGCTAACATAGATACATATACAGCCATAGATGATTATACGCTTGGAGTTACTTTAACAGAAGTAACTCCGTGGTTTTTATCGCTTATGTCTTTTGGTACATTCCAACCAATTCATATGGAATCTTTAGAAAAATTTGGCGATTCCTATGGAACTACATTTGCAACAACTATTTCAAGTGGGCCATTTTATTTAAGTGATTGGAGTTTTAACGAGAGAGTTGTTATGAGTAAAAACGTACATTATTTTGATGCTGATTCAGTTAAGATTGATGGTATCAACCAAAGAGTTATTGAAGGTGTTGAAAATGACACTGCACTTGGTATGTATTTTAACGGTGAAATTGATAGAGTAGCCTTATCAGGAGAAAATGTTGTTACCTATAAAGAACATGATGATGCTGAAATAGTAAATGATTCTCGTATATATTATTTAGATTTTAGAGTTAAAGAAGATTAATATAGAAGATGCTATAAGCCGATAGGTTTATAGCATCTTTTTTTATATTATTATGTAGTAATGTGTCATCATTTCAATTTTCATGTGTTTCCAAATCCTAATTGTCCATTAATTTTTGTATAAGAAATTATAATGTATAGTTAAAATAAATGATAAAAAGAAATAAATATTTTGTGATATTTCAAATTTATTTGTATAGATTTTAATGGGAATTATGGTTTATATTACTTTTAAAAGGGTAAACAGGAAGATATTAATGAAAATGAATAACATGGTTAAAAACTATTGTAATGAAATTAGCTTTTTGTTATAATGGATATAATTTAAATGAAAATTTGTGATTATGAAAATTCATTTAATTTATGTCTTGTGGGAAAGATATAATATAAGGGTATTATTGTTTTTAATAAAAAAATGGAGGAAATTTATGAAGAAGTTAAGTAAGATATTTTTAGGAGGAACACTATTAGCATCTGTTGCCCTTATAGGTTGTAGTAGTGACACTGCAAGTGCAGAAAAAGATGTTGCAACTGAAAGTGAAGCAGGTGAAGAAGATGTTACAGAAGAAAAGGTTGAAGAAGTGGAAGCTTCTGATGGTAATCATATAACAGGAGATGTGCTTGTTAAAAATGTAAATGCTCGTAAGGCGATTGCAGTTGGTTATGATGAAAGTTATATAACTGAAGAAATTTTAGCTGATGGTTCTATTTCAGCTGATTATTATGTTCCTGTAAATTATGCAAAAAACCCTGAGGGTAATGATTATCGTGATGGTGTAGATAGTTATTTAGTTTACGATGTAGAAAAGGCTAAAGAATATTGGGAAACTGCAAAATCTGAATTAGGTTTTGAAACTGCAGAATTTACTATTTTAAATTATGATAATGAAAGTTCTAAAAAAATTGGAGAATTTTTGAAGTCTGAACTTGAACAAAACTTAGAAGGTTTGACTGTGAATGTTGAAATGGTTCCAAGTCAACAAAAGTTAGAAAGAAGTAGAAACGGTGAGTTTGATGTTGAACTTGCAGGTTGGTCGCCGGTATACCTTGACGGCGTTGCTTTTTTAGGCAAATGGACATCTGATAGTGCTTACAATAGTGGTGGATATGTGAGTGATGAGTATGATAGCTTAGTTAATGGTGTTTATAGTAGTGTTGAAGAAAGATATGAAGGTCTTATAGAAGCTGAGAGAATCTTGTTAGAAGAAGATGCAGCGATTGCTCCCATTTATCAAGGGAATAAATCTTTCTTAGATAACCGAGAGGTTTCTGTTATAACGTCACATCCTTTTGGTGCACATTTTACGTATGAATGGACTGAACTAGATAGAGAAGATAAAGTTTTAAAACTTCTTGAAAGTTCAAAAGTTCCAACAATGGATAATAGTCTAGCAACTGATTCCGTTTCTTTTAACATTATAACTTCAATAACAGATGGTCTTGTTTCTTTAGGTGAAGAGGGTGGAAACATAATTCCTAGTCTTGCAGAAAGTTGGGACGTTTCAGATGACGGATTAACTTATACTTTTCATATTAGAAAAGATGCAACTTTTGTAAATTATCTAGGTGAAGTTGTTGGTGACGTAACGGCTCAAAGTTTTGTAGATAGTTGGGAAAGACTTGAAAACCCTGAAACAGGTGCAAGTAACGCCTATTTAGTCAGAGATGTTGCGAATATGGATACATATACAGCTGTTGATGACTATACATTGGAAGTTGTCTTAACTAAAGACACTCCTTGGTTTTTATCAATTTTAACTTTTGGTCCTTTTAATCCGATTCATAAAGAATCTGTTGACGCTTTTGGTGATACATATGGTACAACTTTAGAAACTACAATTTCATGTGGTCCATTCTACTTAACAGATTGGAATTTCAGTGAAAGAGTTATCATAACTAAAAATCCACATTACTATGATGCAGATAATATAAAACTTGATGGAGTAAACTTCCGTATTATAGAAGGTGTTGAAAATGAAACTGCTGTAAATATGTATTTTGCTGGTGAACTCGATAGAGTGCCATTAACAGGTGAAAATGTTGAAATTTATAGTGGTCATGAAGATTTAACAGAAGTAATACAAGCTAGAATAAATTATTTAGTTTTTAATATTGATGATAATTAATATTAAAAATCAAAAAAGTGTATGGCTATGAAGAAATGTGAATTTTCATTGTGAGCTATAAAGAAAGTCTTTTTGTATATTTTATGCAAAAAGACTTTTTTATTTATTATAGTAAAGAATAATAATTACTGTTTGTTTTATCATAATAAAGGTAATGTAATTTAATTACTTTAATATTTCAAAATGTGGACATTGTCTGAAATTTAACTTACATATCCGACTGTTTCAATAATGTATCTAAATGCATTGGATTTCAAAGTAATATAGAACATAAATTAGTGATTTTAAACTAAAAAAAGATATAATCTAAAAAAATGTATGAAAAAATGATAGTATTTTTGTACAAAACGTATATTTAGCTTTAAAAAAGTATTGTATTATTTTTTCTATTCTGATATAATGTTATTAATGGAAATGAAGTTTAATTTAAAACTAACTTCATTTTCGGTGTTAGGAAATTATGAAAAAATTATAATAAGGATTTGGAGGATTTTATATGAAAAAATTTAGCAAAGTAATACTTAGCAGTACAATACTTGCTACACTGCTACTTACTAGTTGTGGTAGTGATTCGGCAAGTGCAACTGATTCTGGTGATTCATCAAGTGAAGGAAGTTCTGAAAGTGAAGCTAGTGATAGTGGAAGCGAAAGTGCAGAGGCTGGTCATGTTACAGGCGATTTGTTAGTTAAAAACGCAAATGCTCGTAAAGCGATTGCTTGTGGATACGATGAAAATTATATAGTAGAAGATATTTTAGCTGATGGTTCGCTTCCAGCAAACTATTTTGTACCAGTAGATTTCTTGCAAAACCCAGAAGGTGGCGACTATCGTGATGGTCTTAGTGATTATCAAGTTTATGACGCTGAAAAAGCAAAAGAGTATTGGGCAGCTGCAAAAGAGGAACTTGGCTTTGAAACTGCTGAGCTTGTACTTTTAAACTATGATGATGAAAACGGTAAAAAGATTGGTGAGTTTTTAAAATCTGAACTTGAACAAAATCTTGAAGGTATAAGTGTAAGTATAGAAACAGTACCTTATCAACAAAAACTTGAGAGAAGTAGAGCTGGTGATTTTGAAATTGAATTTACACGTTGGGGTCCTGACTACTTAGATGCTGCAACTTTCTTAGATATGTGGTTAATTGGAAATGAGTACAATAGAGGTAACTATGTAAGCGAAGAATATGATAGCCTTGTAGCTGGAACTTATGATAATACAGAAGATAGATACAATGCATTTGTAGAAGCAGAGAAAATTTTACTTGAAGATGATGCAGCTATTGCACCGGTTTATCAAAGTAATAGAGTTTTCCTTGACAGCCAACAAATGTCTGGCATTGTTTCTCACTCATTTGGTGCAGATTTCTCATATCAATGGGTAGAACTTGATAGAGAAGATAAAGTTTTAAACTTACTTGAATCTATGAAAGCTCCATCACTAGATAACACTCTTGCAACTGATGCAGTTTCTTTTGACATATTAAATGCAATTGGTGAGGGTCTTGTTTCACTTGGACAGCAAGGTTCTGACGTTATACCTGCGATAGCTGAAAGTTGGGACGTATCTGATGACGGGTTAACTTATACATTCCACTTAAGAGATGATGCAACATTTGTTAACCACTTAGGTGAAGTTGTTGGAAATGTTACGGCACAAAGTTTTGTGGACAGTTGGGAACGTCTTGAAGATCCTGATAACAATGCAAGTTATGCTTTCTTAGTTCGTGATGTAGGTAACATTGATACTTATACAGCTGTTGATGATTTAACACTTGAAGTAACAGTTACAAAAGATACTCCATGGTTCTTATCACTTATGTCATTTGGTTCTTTCCAACCAATTCATAAAGAATCTTTAGAAGCTTTTGGCGAAAGCTACGGAACTACACTTGAAACTGTAATTTCAACAGGTCCATTCTACCTTAGTTCATGGAATTTTAGTGAAAGAGTAATTGCCACTAAAAACCCTCATTACTTTGGTGCAGATGATGTTAAGATTGACGGTATCAACTATCGTATAATCGAAGGTGTTGAAAATGATACGGCACTTGGTATGTATTTTGCTGGTGAAATTGATAGAGTTGCTTTATCAGGGGAAAATGTTGAAACATACAAAGAGCATGAAGATGCAACATTATTAAAAGAAGCAAGAATCTACTACTTAATGTTCAATATTGATGAAGAGTAATTAGTATAAATTACTACTATATTTAAAATATAATATTAGGACTTAGTATATAACTCTAAGTCCTAATTTTTTTTAGAAATAAAATCAATATAAAATCAATATAATGTAGAAACAGGTTTTTGTAACGGTTTTTGTTTTGCGATAAATGTAAATTATTTAAAGGCTTTTTTGTGTAAAATTTATGAAATTTAAATTTAAAATTAATATATAAAATTTAACTTATATGCAATTTATTATTATTTTGGTGAATTTAGTAAATTATATATTAAAATTATGTAATAATTGTTTGAGAAAATATTTTATATATTAAAGTAAAGTGAAACGCAATGAAAAATTTGCAAAAAAATTAGTCATAATTTTTACTGTGGTAAAGTGTAAAAAACTTGTGTTGCCAAATTTAACAATTAATAAATCCTTTTAATCTAGGCTTTTTGAAGTGAATGTGATTGAAATGTGTTGAAATTGTAAAAAAAAAATCACATATAGTATTGCAAAAGTGTTTGAAATTTGATATAATATAACATGTTGAGAAGTGAAATTGAATATTATTAATTAGACTATTTATTTTTTTATAAAATTTTTTATTAATAATTTTCCGCATATTCTCAATTGTTGTTTTATTTATAAGGAGGATTTTAAATGAAAAAATTTAGCAAAGTAATGTTAGCAAGTTCAATGGCAATGACACTTGTTTTAACAAGCTGTGGTGGTTCTACTTCTGAACCAGCACCAGACACAAGCACAGATACTGAAGAACCAGCAACTGATGCAGAAACTGAAACTGAAGATACTGCAACAACAGGTGGTACAATTACAGGTAAGGAGTTAGTTAAAAACTTAAACGCTCGTAAAGCGATTGCAATGGGATTTGACAAAACTTATATTACTGATGAAATTTTAGCGAATGGTTCACTTGCTGCTGACTACTTCATTCCTACAGAATTCTTATTGAATCCTGAAGGTGGAGATTGGAGAGAAGGCTTACCAACTTACAATACTTATGATCCTGAAGCTGCAAAAGAATATTGGGCGTTAGCTAAAGAAGAACTTGGTTTTGATACTGTTGAGCTTTTCCTTAATAACTTTGATTCAGATGGTTCTAAAAAAATTGGTGAGTACATGAAGTCTGAACTTGAGCAAAACTTAGAAGGATTAACTTTTACACTTGAGCCAATGCCGTTCCAACAAAAGATTGAAGAAGTTCGTGCTGGTAACTTTGAGATAACTTTCGCTGGTTGGGGTCCTGACTATCTTGACGCTACAACTTATTTAGATATGTGGATTACTGACAATGGTTATAATGATGCAACTTATTCAAATCCAGACTATGACGCTCTTGTTGTAAACGATGAAACTGATGAAGCAGTTCGTTATGCAAATCATGTTGAAGCTGAAAGAATTTTCCTTGAAGATGACGCAGCTATGATACCAGTTTACCAAAGAGGTGCTGTATTTTTACAAAAACCAGAAGTTTCTGGCATTGTAAGCCATACATTTGGTCCTGACTACACTTACCAATGGGTAGAGCTTGATAGAGATGATAAAGTTCTTCACTTACTTGAAACTTCTAAAGCTCCAACACTTGACACTAACTTAGTTACTGATGCTGTATCATTTAATGTACTTAATGGTATTGCTGAAGGTCTTACTTCTTTAGGTAAAGATGGTGCAGACGTTATACCTGGTATAGCTGAGTCTTGGGACGTATCAGAAGATGGTTTAACATATACTTTCCATTTAAGAGATGATGCAACATTTGTTGATTACCAAGGTAATGTAGTTGGTAATATTACTTCACAAAGTTTTGTAGATAGCTGGACTAGACTTGAAGATGAGTCTGTTGGTGCAACTTACGGATATATGGTTCGTGATACTGCTAACATGGAAAGCTTTACTGCAATTGATGATTATACATTAGAGGTTGTTTTAAGTAAGCAAACTCCATGGTTCTTATCACTTATGTCATTTGCAACTTTCCAACCAATTCATAAAGAATCTGTTGATGCTTTTGGCGATAGCTATGGTACAACTCTTGAAACTACAATTAACTCAGGTCCTTTCTACTTAACAAGCTGGAACTTCAATGAAAGACTTGTTATGAGCAAGAACCCTCATTACTTCGATGCTGACACAGTTAACATTGATGCTGTTGATTTCCGTGTAATTGAAGGTGTTGAAAACGATACATCAGTTGGTATGTATTTCAACAATGAATTAGATAGAGTTGGTTTATCTGGTGAAAACGTTGAAACTTATAGAGAGCATGATGATGCTCAAGAGCGTACTGATCCAAATATGTTCTACTTGTTATTCAACTTAGAATAATCTATTGATATTTAAGCTTTTGGGGTGTAATCCTCAAAAGCTTAATTTAAGAAAAAGCACTAATATTTTAAAAATTGTTAAATGCATATTACTTATGCTAAGTTTTAAGATGGGAACTTAAAACTTTACTTGAAAGGAGGAAGTTACATGACAAAATATGTTATTCAAAGAATTATAATGCTATTTATAACACTATTTGTGTTATCATTTATAATTTTCGTTTTACTTGATTTTATGCCAGGTTCACCTTTTAATAATCCTAAGCTTTCGCAAGAGCAAATTAGAATTATGGAAGATAACTATGGACTTAATGAACCACTGTTTACAAGATATGTTAAATATATCGGTAATGTACTAAAGGGGGATTTTGGTGTTTCCTTTAAATACTCAAATGTACCTGTTTTAGATATGTTAAAATCACCACTTAAGGTTACTATACAAGTCGGTCTATCGGCTGTGTTTCTGGGAACCTTTATAGGTATAATTTTTGGCTCAATTGCAGCCATATATAATGGAACATGGGTTGATAGCTTTGTTTCATTAATTTCAATTTTAGGTACATCTATACCGTCCTTTGTTCTTGCAACTTTTATGATTCGCTGGACAGTTGATATACCTTGGATACCTGTTACATATGCATCAGCTGATGCAGCACTTGGAATTACAAAATTGGACGAAATCAAGTCTATGATTTTGCCCGTTATAACCATATCAGCATATATTATATCTTCTGTTATGCGTTATACTAGAACTGAACTTATTGAGGTTTTAAACTCTGATTATATATTATTAGCTCGTGCTAAGGGGGTTAAAAATTCTAAAGTAATTTTTAAACATGCACTTAGAAACGCGTTAATTCCAATTATTACAGTTGTTGGTCCTATGACACTTTATGCTATTACAGGTTCTACGGTATCTGAAAGATTTTTTGGTGTACCAGGACTTGCACAACAACTTATAAACGCAGTTAATACAAATGACTATTTCTTAATTATGGGTATTTCGTTGTTTTATGCAGCAATGCTTATAATAGTTCTACTTGTTGTAGACTTATTATATGGGGTAATTGACCCTAGAGTACGTGTTTCTGGAGGTAGTGGAGATGAATAATGAAGAATTAAACAAGGAATTTATAGAAAACGCATCATCTTCTGCGACTTCAGAAATTAAAACTGATTATGATGCTAAAATGTTTGAATTTAGAAAAGGAACTAAAGAAGAACAAGAAGAGATTGTAGGAGATAGTTTAAACTTTTTTCAAGATGCATTTAGACGTCTGAGAAAAAACAAAGTTGCAATGGTATCTTTGTATATTTTAATATTTATATTATTTATGGCTATTTTTGCTCCTAACTTCAATGAACATAGATATGACTGGAATGTTCAAGACTTACCTAAGGAAGTAGCTTCAAAGCTTCCGCCACGTATACCAGGACTTGAAAAAATTGGTATAATGAATGGTACAACTGATAGAAATATTTCTGTTAAAACTCTTGATGCAGGAGATTATCCAGAAGGTTCTTACGACGTAAAAGGTGACCCTTATGAATATCGTGGAATGCAAGTTATTGATGTTAAGGAACATTCTTATATAAAAAATGAAATAGAAGATTATTACTATTGGTTTGGTACTGATGATATGAGCCGTGACCTTTGGACACGTGTTTGGCTTGGTGCTAGAATATCACTGTATATAGGTTTGCTTGCTGCATTTATCGATATAACAATCGGTTTATGTTATGGTCTTGTTGCAGGGTATTTTGGTGGTAAGGTAGATATGATCATGATGAGAATTACAGAAATTGTATCACAAATTCCTAACCTTGTTATACTTGTACTGTTTATGCTTCTACTTGGTTCGGGTATACCGACTATGTCCCTTGCAATTGCCTTAACAGGTTGGACTGGTGTTGCTCGTGTTGTTCGTGCTCAAGTTTTAAGACTACGTCAGCAAGAATTTATACTCGCATCTCGTACACTTGGTGCAAATAGTTTTCGTATTATTTCAAAGCACTTGTTCCCAAATATTATAGGACAAATTATAATCATGGCAACATTTTCTATACCAAGTGCAATTTTTTATGAAGCTTTCCTTTCTCTTATTGGTTTAGGTTTGCCTGCACCAATGGCATCTATTGGTACACTTATAAATGATGGTCGTGCTTTTATAAACACATATCCACATATGATTTTAATTCCATCAATTCTTATAAGTATTCTTATGATTTCTATCAATATGTTTGCTAATGGTCTGCGTGATGCACTCGACCCAAAAATGAAAAGTAATTAGGAGGTTTTATAGATGAATGTTTTAGAAGTAAAAGACCTAAAAGTTAACTTTAAAACCTTTGCTGGTGAAGTTCAAGCAGTTCGTGGTGTTAACTTTAGTTTACAAAGAGGTGAAACTCTTGCAATAGTTGGCGAGTCAGGCTCTGGGAAGTCTGTAGCTAACAAAGCTATAATGGGACTTCTTGCCAAAAATAGTATAGTTGGTGAAGAATCTCAAATAATATTTAATGATTTTAATGAAAATGGCGAGATAACAGGAAGTTTTGAGATTCAAAACCTTAAAGAAAATGAGTTACAAGAAGAAATCCGTGGTAATAGAATTGCTATGATTTTTCAAGACCCTATGACTTCCTTGAACCCTACTATGACTATTGGTAAACAAATCATGGAAGGTATTTTGACAAATGATAAAGAGAAATCAATAAGCAAGGAACAAGCTAAAAAAGAAGCGATTGAGCTTATTTCTTTAGTTGGTATATCAAATGCAGAACAACGCTTTAAGCAATATCCACACCAATTATCAGGTGGTATGCGTCAACGTATAGTTATAGCTATTGCTTTAGGTTGTAAACCTGATATTCTTATTTGTGATGAACCGACAACGGCACTTGATGTTACGATTCAAGCACAAATTTTAGAACTTATAAAAGAACTTAAACAAAAAATTTCTTTATCGATTATATTTATAACACATGACTTAGGTGTTGTTGCAAATATGGCTGACAGAGTTGCAGTTATGTATGCTGGTAAGATTGTTGAACTTGGTAGTGCTGATGATATATTTTATAGACCTGCACACCCATATACATGGGGGCTTCTTGCATCTATGCCAGATACAGAAGAACGAGAAGACTTTTTCTATGCAATACCTGGTACGCCTCCAAACTTACTTAAACCACCAGTTGGTGATGCTTTTGCAAGAAGAAGTGAGTTTGCACTTGAAATTGATTTTGTTGAAGAACCTCCGATGTTTAAAGTTTCGGATTCTCATTATGCAAAAACTTGGCTATTACACCCGCAAGCACCAAAAGTTGAAATGCCAGAAACTTTACGTGCTAGGATCGATAAATTAAATGCGAAAAGAGGTGCTAATAATGAGTAGTGAAAATGTACAAAGCACAAATAATGAAAAAGAGATTTTGCTACAAGTGAAAGGCTTAAAACAACATTTTGGCACAGGTAGTAAATTTAAGGTTAAAGCAGTTGATGATATAACTTTTGATATTTATAAAGGTGAAACTTTTGGACTTGTTGGAGAATCAGGTTCAGGCAAATCTACAACAGGTAGAAGTATCATAAGACTATATAATCCAACAGCAGGAGAAGTGTATTTTAAAGGTGAAAAAATCACTGGTAAGCTTAGTGCTGACCGTACTAAACTGTTACGCCAAAAAATGCAAATGATTTTCCAAGACCCAATGGCATCACTTAACCCAAGACTTAAAGTTATCAATATAATTTGCGAAGGTTTAGATATACATTTTCCTGAATTATCAAAGGAAGAAAGAGAGCAAAAAGCTATCGACTTACTTGAACTTGTTGGGCTTAACAGGGAGCATTTAGGGCGTTATCCACACGAGTTTTCAGGTGGTCAAAGACAACGTATTGGTATAGCTCGTGCACTTATTACAAACCCTGATTTTATAATTGCTGATGAGCCTATATCTGCTCTTGATGTTTCTATGCAAGCACAGGTTGTTAACCTGATGAAAGAACTACAACATAAGTTTGGTCTTACATATTTATTTATTGCCCATGACTTATCTATGGTACGTTCTATTTCTGATAGGGTTGCGGTTATGCACCTTGGACATATTGTTGAAATAGGGGAAAGTGAAGAGATTTTCTTAAATCCTCAACATGATTATACAAAATCATTAATTTCTGCTATACCACATCCAGACCCGATTTCAGAGAAAACGCGTCAACGTATTTTATATAATGCTAAACAAAAAGATTATGAAAACTGCGAAGTTAAAAAGATTAGTGAAAGTCATTTTGTTTTAGTTAAAAAGTAAATTTACATTTAACTTGCTGTGTTCTATGTAACTTCCTAGCAAGTTTAAATATAGCGATTATATATATTACCCAATATCTATAATCGCTTTTTTATTTTTTAGAATTTTACAATAAAAAATTCATTGTATTCAAGGCTGTTTTATTATATAATAGTAGTAGAAATAAAAGTTTATTAAAGGGCAAAGGACTTAAAATTCTGCTTTTTCTGTACTGATAGCTTAAAATATGTCTTTTCGTGTATTTATCTATACACATGAAAGCTTGATTTAAAGCTACTACTTCAAAAATTCAAATTTAAGTTCAATTACATTTTGCCACTAAACTTAAACATAGTTTTAGATTAATAGTTAGACTGTAAATATTTATATTAAGGACAAATATGTATACAAAAAAAAATGTTTATCATTTTATGATAAGTCAATCTTTTACAATAATAGGAATACGTTTTATAGATATGGCTATAAGTATATTTTTTCTCAAAACTTTTGTGGGAACAGGTAACTTAGGTTTTTTTAATGCTATATGTATGCTTACGGCTCTGTTTTTGCATTTTCCTTTTGTAAAATTAAATTTAAAATTAAATAGAAAAAGACAATTAGTATATTCAAATTTCTTATTAGCTGTAGGTAGTTCAATAATTGCTTTCTTTGTATTTACTGAGTATGGCTCTGAGAATATTTTTTTGTATGCAACTTTAACTTTAGTTTTATGTAATGTTTGCTCGGCTCATCATAGAATATCTTCAGATTTAATGTTGTTTGATTTAACTGATGATATAGATGTTGAGAAAAAATATTTTACATATTCAGCAATAATGATTACAATTGCACCGATTTTAGGTGTTGTTGTTTATAGTCTTTTTGGTATTAGTATAGTTATTTTTGTTATGGCTATAATGTTCAATATTGCAGCAACAGCAACTGTGTTTTTGAAGTATGATGAAAGTAAAGCTAAACCACTTTCCAGTGGGGGTAAAATCAAATTAATTAATGTTACAAAATATATTGATGTTAAAGCTGACCCAGTTGTAAAGCGAGTTATTAAAGTTATATGTTTGTTAAATTTCTTTGTTACACCTATTTTGATTACCGGTTTACCATCTGCTGCTTTTTATCTAGGTATGGAAACTCTAACTTTAGGGCTTTCTGCAGGTGTTTTGGTTATAGGCACAACTTTCCTCATGTATTCAAATTTTTATGTCAAAAGAAAAAGAATTGCCTTTCATCTTCTTTTGAACATAACCTTTGCTACCCTTGGAGTTGTAAGTATAATTATACCACTTTGCTATTATTCTATTTTAAATGCATTTATATTTGAAATTATTATGTACTTTGCTTTTTCTATAATTGCAGTTAGTTTTTCGTTATTAAATGCGTATTCTTATATTGTTTTAAATTCCAAGATTAAAACAAATGTACATCATGACTTCTATGCACTATTGACTTTAACTGTTTTATTATGTGTTTTCTTAGGCAATATTGTTTTAGGAATACTTTTAAAATATAGTTTAGTTGGAAATGCATTGTTTTTATTTAGTTTCTTTGCTATGTGCTTCCTACAAGATATAGGTTATGTAAGTGTAAGCAAGGAATAGTCTATGATGTTTGCAATTAAGTTATTTCTACAAACTGTCATATTTATCAAATTCCATAAAATTAAGGAGCTACACTAAGACTCGCTAATTCGAGACCTTTTGTAGCTCCTTTGTTGTGAAAATAGTTAAATAATGTTGTTTTTTACATCTTCTAAATTTGGTTCTAAAATATATTTTTTGTTAATACATAAAAGTGGAATACCTATTGTTGATGTTCCTCTTATATCATTATATATATCAGTAGTATCTCTTAGTTTTAGAAATTTTTTTAAATTACCCATATTTTCAAGAATATCTAAAAAAGTATATTCTATATTTTCCATATCTAAGTCTTTGAGAAATTTTTTAACATCAGGACAAGTTTCAGTTCCGAAAATTATAATTGATTTATTTGACATATTACCTCCTAATTAGCTGATGTCATGCCTTGGAATAAGCCTTCCATAATGGCTTGTCTTTTACCGTCAGTTGTTTGAGTAGTAGTTTCTGAGCTTTTTTGCATAGCAAGAGCTCCAGTTGAGAAGTCAGATATTAGTACATCAGCTGTATCACTAAGTCCCAATTCTTCTTTCACTTTGTTTTCATAATTTTCAAAGCCCTCTTTTGAATCAAGTTCTTCGTAGTTGGAGTTGCGTAGTACATCTCTTGCAACTGAGTCTATAGATGATGTTGGCATATCTTGTATAACTTCTGTATCATCAACTACAACAACGGTTGCAAAGACATTTGTCCCATCAACATTTTCATAAACATCAACATACTTAAAGGATTTGCCGTTTTTTGCCATTGAGCTAGTTTCTTTTGTATTTGCTATAACGTATATGATAGCAGAAACAGCAAGTGCAAAAAGGAAAAAAAGTAACAGAGCTGTACCAAGTTTTATTTTTTTTTCTTCTTTTGTTTTTGCCATAGTTTTCACTTCCTTATACAATATATTATTATAGATAATTATACCATATAATTATAAATTTGTATATCTAAAAAATAAAATTATATGGTAATAGTTATTATTAAAATATCGAAAAAAGTTGTTATTTTGTCAAAATAATTAAAAGTTAGCTTGATTTAATATTGACAAATCGTCTTAGTTAGGGTATACTAACTATGATAGTATATGATTATAAGTTTATTATATATATATAACTTAAACTTATATATACAAAAATGCAATAACTTTAAATTTAAATTATTCTAGCAAAAAAGAGGTGATATTTATGTGTTTACATTTAGCAGATATTGGAACTATAAATACTGTAAAAAAAGTAAGTGGTCTTTCTGATGTCAAGAAATTTTTAGAATCTCTTGGTATAGTTATTGGTGCAAGGGTTACTCTTGTTTCATCTAACAATGGAAATGTTATAGTTGATGTAAAAGGTAGTAGAGTAGCACTTAGCAATGAAGTAGCTAAGAAAATTTTTATTTAGAAATTATTTTAAGAAAAGAGGTAGGTTTATGAAAACGTTAAAAGATGTTCCTGTTGGCGAAACAGTAAAAGTTGTTAAGCTACATGGAGAAAGTGACGTTAAAAGAAGAATTATGAATATGGGAGTTACAAACGGAGTAGAACTATATGTAAGAAAAGTCGCACCTCTTGGTGACCCTATTGAAGTTAAGGTTCGTGGATATGAGTTATCCTTGAGAAAAGTTGATGCAGACCTTATAGAAGTAGAGTAGGAAATTTAATGTTAACTTGCATTTGTTTTTTTTATGCAAAAAAATAGAAGTTTTAGGAGGAAATGGGAATGTCTAAAAAGATTGCATTAGTGGGTAATCCAAATAGTGGTAAAACTACACTTTTTAATGCATTAACTGGTTCAAATCAAAGTGTGGGTAACTGGCCAGGAGTTACTGTTGAAAAAAAAGAAGGTAAGCTTAAAGGGGATAAAGAGTTTATAATTGTAGATTTACCAGGTATATATTCTTTATCGCCTTATACTCTTGAAGAAGTTATAAGTCGTAATTATATAATTGAGGAAAAACCAGAGGTTGTTGTAAATATAGTGGATGGTTCAAATATAGAAAGAAACTTGTTTTTAACAACTCAAGTTTTAGAGCTTGGTATCCCTGTTGTTTTAGCTGTAAACATGGCTGATGTTTTGGAAAAGCGAGGGACTAAACTTAATATTGAAAAATTATCATCAGAACTTGGTTGTAAAGTTGTAAGTATTTCGGCTGTTAAGAACTCAGGTATTGATAAGCTTATATCGGCAGTTAAATCAGTATCAAAGGACGATGCCAAAAACTTAAAGACGAATTTTTATGAAGAAAAAGTTGAAGACGCTATTTCGAAAATTATTGACTTGTATGGTATAACAGGTGATAATGCTAGATTTTTAGCTGTTAAGATTTTAGAAAAAGATAGTATTTTACTTGAAAAGTATAGTAAAAAGTCTGGTCATGATGAAATTGTTTCAGAAGTTGAAACGGCTTATGATGACGACATAGAAAGTATTGTCACAATTTCAAGATATGAGTATATAGCTGATGTACTTGGTAAAACTTTAGTTAAAGAACAAAAAGATTTTAAAACTACTACTGATAAAATAGATGAAATTGTTACAAACAGATGGCTTGCTCTACCGATTTTTGCAGTTGTAATGTACCTTGTTTATTATATATCTGTTACAACAGTTGGTACATGGGCAACAGATTGGGCAAATGATGGTGTGTTTGGTGACGGGTGGAATTTATTCGGTGTATTTGTTCCTGGTGTTCCTGTAATAGCTGAGAATATTTTAGGTGCTATTGGATGTGCTGATTGGTTACAAAGTTTAATCATTGATGGTATAATTGGTGGTGTGGGTGCAGTTCTTGGATTTGTACCTCAAATGCTTGTACTTTTCTTTTTTCTTGCGTTTTTAGAGTACTGTGGTTATATGGCACGTGTTGCTTTTATTATGGATAGAATTTTCAGAAGATTTGGTTTATCTGGTAAATCTTTTATACCTATGTTAATTGGTACAGGTTGTTCCGTACCAGGTATAATGGCATCACGTACAATTGAGAGTGAACGTGATAGACGTATGACAATTATGACTACAAGTTTTATACCTTGTGGTGCAAAACTACCAATTATCGCACTTATTGCAGGTTCAATGTTTGATGGTGCAAGTTGGGTTGCTCCAAGTGCGTATTTTATAGGAGTGATTGCAGTTATATGTTCAGGTATAATTTTGAAAAAAACAAAAATGTTTGAGGGTGATGTTTCACCTTTTGTTATGGAACTTCCTGAATATCGTATGCCAACTTTATCAAATATACTTAGAAGTATGTGGGAACGTGGTTGGTCATTTATTAAAAAGGCTGGTACAATTATTCTTTTATCAGCAATTGTGTTATGGTTTTTAATGAGTTTCGGTTTTGTAGATGGTTCATTTACCATGCTAGAAGCTGAACAACTTGATAGAAGTATTCTTGCAACTATTGGTGGTGTTATAGCTCCTATATTTACTCCAATTGGCTTTGGAGATTGGAAAATGGCAGTAGCAACAGTTACAGGGCTTATTGCGAAAGAAAATGTTGTTGGTACTTTTGGTGTACTTTATGGTATGGCTGAAGTTGCAGAAGACGGCGTGGAAATTTGGGGCAGTCTTGCAGGTGATTTAAGTACAGTTGCAGCTTATTCATTCCTTATTTTCAACTTGCTTTGTGCTCCTTGCTTTGCAGCTATGGGTGCGATTAAACGTGAAATGAACAACTCAAAATGGTTTTGGTTTGCAATTGGCTATCAAACAGTGTTAGCATATGCTGTATCACTTGCAGTATATCAAATTGGTAAACTTGTTATATTAGGTGAGTTTGGTTTACTTACTGTTGTAGGTTTTGCTGTGGTTGTATTTTTTGGTTATTTGTTGTTTAAACCAGAAAAAAAATAGTACATATTATAAGAAAGTGAAGTGATTTTATGGGAACTTTTGTAGTTGCTATTGTTCTAGTTATTCTTGTAGTTATGATTATTAAAAAAATTGTTAACGATAAAAAGGCAGGTAAGTCTTCCTGTGGTTGCGATTGTAATGGTTGTGCTGGTAGTTGTCATAGTAGTCACGAAGATGCTAAAAATTAAAATAAAAAATATAACTAAGTAAGGTGGCACAAAAATAGTGAGATAGTATAAAATACAACGAGGTACGGGTACTTATTTTATGTGACGTAGATGTCGAAAATCAAAAGAAACAAGTAGTCATAATAAGTATGTTTAAAAGGTGGAGTGTTATGAAAAAGGATGTAAATACTTTTAAAATGTTTAAAGAAGATAGTAGTAATAGTTGTGAAACGTGTACTTCGAGTTCTTGTAATACTTTAAATGGCCGTTGTAAAGAAAATATAATTGGTATTTTAAAAGAAAATGGTATGCGTATAACATCCCAACGTTTGCTGATTTTAGACATTATAATTGAGAATAGTTGTTCTTCAACTAAGGAAATATATTATTTAGCTAGTAAAGTCGATGATAGAGTTAGTATAGCCACAGTTTATAGATTTATAACAACTCTTGAAAATGTTGGTATACTTGACCCAACAATTCAATTTGATGTATCTTCAGTTGGCGCTATACCAAGAAACGCAAATTTGTCCTCATCTTACAAAGTATATTTAAAAGGTGGAGAAAAAATTGAGCTAAGTAAGGCTCAATGGAACTTTGTTATTGAAGAAGGCTTAAAGAAACTTGAAATGATTTCTAATCAAAAAGTTTCAACTGTTGTTGTAAGTTAAAATTGTAGAATAAATTAGGTTGTAAAGAACTTCAGCATTTCTTTAAACTTTAAGTTGCAGTAAGAAATCTCGCATTATGTGATTTTTCTTACTGCAACTTTTTTTTTATTTAAATTGGAAATGTCAGAAAATTGAAACAATGGCATATCATCGCCATTTCCACAGTTTTTCTAAAAAAAGTTAGTTTAATGCAATATATTATCAATAAGGTTATTGACTAAATTCCATTAATTTAGTATAATTTAAGTAATAGTAAGATAAGGCTAACAAGAGGTGAATTATGGTAGAATGTAATGGAAAAATTTCATATAATTGTAGTTTTAAATTTGATACAAAATCCGTTTTTGTTAGACAATGCTTTTCAGTTCTTGCAGGGCTAAAAGAAGCCAACTTATACATTTGTAGAGATTGTGAATATTTGGAAGTTGTAAAAGACTTAAAAAATACTTGTATTCATAGTTATCTGTTATATAGCGAAGGGGATAAACGTGTTTTCTTTCTATATAACAAATGTAAAATGTTAAAACTTCTTGAGCAAAAAGAGGTTCAGATTTTTCTTGAAAAAGAAAATTACACATCTATAGAGTTAAACTATGTTTTAGATTTTTTTAAAGAAAGATATATACATTCTTTAAAAAACAAAAGAGATTTTCCTCATGAAATGGGTATACTTTTAGGATATCCAATAGAGGATATAAAAGGCTTTATAGACAACGAAGGTAAAAACTCCTTATTAACAGGATATTGGAAAGTATATGCTGACTTTGAGAAGAAAAGAGATTTATTCAATTTGTTTGATAAGGCTAAAAACAATATAATTTCTGATTTATCTTGTGGAGTTCCTATAAAAGATATTATAAAAAATTACAATGAAATGCCATGTATGACTGTGGCAATGTAGGAGGATTTAAAATGAGTAAGATTAAAGTAGTATACTGGTCAGGTACTGGTAACACTGAAACAATGGCAAATGCAGTTGTAGCAGGTATTGTAGAAAAAGGTGGGGAAGCTGAAGCTTTATCTGTTGATACAGTTAAGCCAGAAGATTTACAAGGTGAAAGTGTTTTTGCTCTTGGTTGTCCATCTATGGGTGCAGAAGTTTTAGAAGAAGATGAAATGGAACCTTTTGTTGAAGCTATATGTGGCTTTGCTTCAGGTAAAAAGATTGTTCTTTTTGGTTCTTATGACTGGGGCGATGGTGAGTGGATGCGTAATTGGGTTGAACGTATGGAAGATGCGGGAGCTGTTGTTGTAGGTGATGGCATAATCGCAAACTTAGAGCCAGATGATGAAGCTATTGCATCTTGTAAAAAAGCAGGTATGGAATTAGTTTAATATATAGAAGCTTGTCAAATTTTTGTAAAGGGGGTTTATTATGAGTATTGTTATAGTTGGTGGACATGATAGAATGGTATGTAAGTATAAAGATATTTGCAAAAAACATAACTGTAAAGTAAAAGTTTTTACGCAGATGTCAGCTACTTTATCGAGTCAAATTGGTAGTCCTGATACAATAATTGTTTTTACAAATACTGTTTCTCATAAGATGACGAAATCGGCTCTTGCAGCTGGACAAAAATGTAATGCAAATATAATTAGATGTCATACAAGTTCTGGTTCAGCTTTAAAAGATATTTTAACGGATATTGCAAACTAACTATACATATTTTAGTAAACTATCCTTTAAATTTAAAGTAAAAGCAATAGTTACTCCCAAAAAAAGACTACATAGGAAATCTTAATGATTTTGTGTGTAGTTTTTGTTTTGGCAAATGTTGCCGCCTACATAAAAACAAAAAGAACTTTAAAAATTGGTAATTTTCCATTTTTTAAAGTTCTTTAAGTATTTGTATATTTGTTTATAAAAATTGGGATTTATTACGTAGCATCTGTACTATTATCACTTTCGAGAGTGTTATCTGTTTCTGTTTCAGACGAAGATTGAAGTTCACTGAAATATTTAGTATAGTATGAGCTATTTAATGAAGATAGAGTATTGTTTTGATGGTTATCTGAAATCAATTGAGTCATATTTGAAACAAAACTTTCTGAATCAGATGAGAATAGACTGTTTAGAAGTTGTGCATCGTTATTAAGCTGAAGTGTGGATAATGCATAATCTTCGGCATCAAACTCGTAGGCACTTGAAAAGTTATCATAACTATAATCATCTTCATCTTCTTCTTCATATACTGACACAGAATCTTCCTCCGTAGTAGTTACAGTTTCAGATAGAGTAGATATTGTACTAGAGTTTAGAGAAGTATTTGTTTTCATCTCTTCCATAATTGAATATAATTCTTCTGTTGAGTAGCTGTTTTTTTCTGTATTATATGTACTTTCAGTGGATTCTACAACTTTTTCACTATTTTCAACATTTTCTTTTAAATTATTTTCTTTAATAATTTTTTCAGATGATGTTGCAATTAAATATGATTTTATGTTTGTAATATTATTATTAATATTCATTATAATACTCCTTTACAAATTTAAAAATTTGGATAGTATCTTGTTATTATAAGTAAGAATAACATAGTATACTTAAATTAACCTTAAATATATTATTTTATCTATTTACAAAAAACTTTTGTAAATAGTATTGACAAATAGAATAAAATAGCGCAAAATTGATTTATAACAATTTAATTGAGCTAAATTGAATTTGAGTAAAGAGGTGAATTATGGATAAATATGAAGCTTTAAAATTAGATAATCAACTATGTTTTTCGCTATATGCACTTTCACGAGAAATTATAAAACTGTATCCAGAATTTTTAAGGAAGTATAATCTTACATACACTCAGTATATTACAATGCTTGGTATGTGGGAACTTGAAAAAACGTCTTTCAAAAATTTAGGGAAAAAGCTTCATCTAGATTCAGGTACTTTAACACCTGTACTTAAAAAACTTGAAGCTTTAGGTCTTGTTGTAAAGTATAGAGATAAAGATGATGATAGAATGGTAATTGTTGAGTTGACGAAGGAAGCACTTGCTCTAAAAGAAGAAATTACTGAAGTACCTGAGGGTGTATATTGTAAATTGCAAAACGTTGATGCTAAAGATTTAATTGAGCTTAAAAAAAGTGTTGACAAAGTTTTAAGTAAATTAGACTAAAAATATTAATAGTCTAATTTTATCGTACATATATTAATTGAATTAAATTAAGTTTATATAAATTAATATTTTAATTATAAGGAGGATAAAGAAATGGGTTTTTATGATTTAAAGGCAAGAAAAATGAACGGTGAAGAAGTATCAATGGGTGATTACAAAGGTAAAGTAGTGTTAATTGTAAACACTGCTAGTAAATGTGGTCTAACTCCTCAGTTTGAAGAATTAGAAGAACTTTACAAGAAATATCATGAAAATGGACTTGAGATTTTAGGCTTTCCATGTAGCCAATTTGCAAACCAAGAATTAGAGAATAACGATGAAATACACAGTTTTTGTCAAAGGAACTATGGTGTAACATTTACGATGTTTGAAAAAATTGATGTAAATGGTGATAATACACATGAAATCTACAAATTTTTAAAAAGTGAAAAAGGTGGGGTTTTAGGAGAGAAAATCAAGTGGAATTTTGCTAAGTTTATAGTAGATAAAAATGGTACTGTAAACAAAAGATATGCACCAATTGTAAAGCCAAACAAACTTGAAAATGATATAGTTAGCTTGTTAAAATAAGCATGTTTTAAAGATTGCAACGTTTCAAATAGTAAATTTGTCAACTTTTGTCATATTGTATATAATTTTATTGCTTTTTCTTACAGTTTTTATATAGATTTTTATAAAATATAATGTTATTATATAAGTAATGATGTAAAGCAATTATAAAGATTTAGCTAAGAGGTGCAATATGAATAAGGAAAAAATAGCAATTTTAATTGATTCTAGTACAGGTGTTCCAAAGGAATATATTGAAAAATATGGCATATATGTTGTTCCACTAAACATTACTATTGGTGAGATGACTTATATTGATGGAGTAGATATAACTTCCGAAACTGTTTATAAAAACTTAGATAAAGAAATACCAAAAACATCTTTACCTACAGGTGAGTCAATTTCAAATATTTTTGATAAGATACTTGAAGAAGGTTATGAAAAAGTTTTAGTTATAACTATATCTAGTAAACTTAGTGGTACAGGTAATTTTATAAAAATAATAAGTGAAGACTTTGAAAAACTTGATGTTTTTGTTTTAGATACAAAAAATATTGACCTAGCTGCCGGAATGACTGCAATTGCAGCAGCTAGAGATGTTGAAAGAGGAGCAACTTGGGATGAAGTTAAAGAAAGAGCTTGTGTAAATGCACAAAATACAAAAGTTTACTTTAGTGTTCCAAGTTTAAATCATTTGAGAAAGGGTGGACGAGTTAGTCATTTTACTGCTATTGTTGGTGAGGGTCTATCTATTAAGCCAATAATTTCTTGTGATGATGAAGGTATTCTTTGTGTAAAAGACAAGGTCCGAGGCTGGAATAAAACTTTAAAAAAAATGCTTGATATTGTGGATGAGTATTTGAATTTGTTCGATAAAGAAGATATTGTTTACAATATAGCTATTGCTCATGGTAATGTGTACGAGGAAGCCACACACATGAGAAGCATTTTTATGAAAAGATTACCAGAATATAATGAAGTTTACGAAGATATTTTAACGCCAATTATGGCTATACATGGTGGACCAGGAGTTATTGGTATAGGAGTACAAGTTTTGAAAGAATAATTTTACAAAAAATTACATATTTCATCACTTTTTCATCACATTTATGTTATATAATATAATTATGTAGTAAACTCCAAATTTTATAATTTATTAATATTTATAGTTTTGTTTATAGACACTAATTTTTGTTAAATTAGTGTCTATTTTTTGAATATATTAATTTTCATGAGCTAAATTTATTATATTTATATCCGAATTAAAATAAACAGCCAAAATTTCATCAGTAAAGTCTGAGTTGAAGGAAAAGTCTATAAGAAACAATTGTTGATTTAAAGTATCATCATAATGGCTACTAACTTGCTTAACAGTTAGTTGGTCAATCGCTTCGCTTAAATCAAGTTCCTCATACTCATAAGTACCAAACATTTCAGTTATATCAGCACTATCAAAGACTTCTTCATCAAGATGAAAGTCTAGGAAATGTTTCAAAAGGTAATAATATTCATCATTTTCACTATGTACAATATCCTTTAAAAAATCAATTGCTTGTTCTATATACTTATCAACGTTATCAATAAAATCTTTTGCTAACTCTACTTTAGATAAGTCTTCTGTAACAACTGAATCAATGTAAAGGAAAAAAGGCAATTCAACTTGACCTTTATCATACCATACTTCTTTTCCCTTTTCGTAGTTAATATTGCTGTATTTTTTACTTTTTAAATTAATCATAGTTTGCCTCCTTAAATAAAAATAATAGATTACAATGATAAAAAATTATTAAATATTTAGCTTGATTTCACATTTTATTAGTTAAAATTCTGGTTAAAAGTTTCATCAGGAGTTTTTTTATTTTTTTTCATTTCATACATAACTGCATCAGCTCTAACAAATGTATCATTTATACTTTTATCTATGTTAGAATCAAAAGCCGCAAATCCATAAGCAAACTCTAAATGTTTATATTTAGAGTTAGTAAGTAAGGCACTACCTTCGTCTATTATATTTATAGAATCTTTTATGGTACTATTTTCGAAAATTACCACAAATTCATCACCACCAATACGGTAGCAACTACCCTTGTTTTTTGAAAGCTCGGTTAAATATTTACCGAAAGTTTTTAAATAAATATCGCCTGAACTATGACCATATTCATCATTTATAATTTTAAGGTTATTAAGGTCACATACAACAACTAAAGTGTTGCTATTGCTTTTAATCTTATCAAGGTCCAGTTCAAAGGAATTTCTACTACCAAGACCTGTTAAAAAGTCTGTTAAAGCTAGAGTTCTAAAATATGGGTGTGTTACTTTCCCTAGCATATAATACATTAACAGTAAGATAACCGTTGAAATAGCCAAAGTTACTACAATTATGTTTCGCAAACTATTTTTTAAGGTATTATAGTATTCACTAACATCAATTTCCATACCAATAGCTCCAATAGGTTCTAAGTTGTGGTTTGAAGATTTTTTAAGATGAATTTCATTATCATAATAATATACTGGCCAACCTGTAAAATAAACAATTCCCCAATCAGCAACGATTACATCACTATAATATTCATATTTTCCTGATAAAACATTGAGCATATTTGTATCTGTTTCCGTTTCTATAAGTTCACCAGGTTCTACAAAGTATTCATAGTCAAGGGGAAGTCCATCAACGATATAAATAGGATCACCATTGTGGTTAACTCCAGCTGTATATAAATACTCAAGGTTAAACAAGTTTCTAAAATAATCTAATGTTTCGTGGTCTCTAATATAGATTTCAGAAGTTTTGTCATCTATATCTTCAACTTCGGTAAAGCTATCAATACTTAGGTTTGGATATAATGTGTTTGCAACATTGTCTAAAGTTAATTGGAAACTTTTAATAATATCACTGTATATAGGCATATATAATAGGTAAATTGAAAGCCCTGCACAAAATAGTATGCCAATAAGGACTATTAACATTATTTTAACTTTAAAAAATTTAATATCAACTGAATTATTATTTTTCATATTAATATCCGTCCAATCATGTAATAATTTAAGTATACATAGATTATACCATACATGTTTGTAAAATAAAATAAAAATAGTAAAAAAAATAGGTTTATTATTACGCAATTTGGAAATGATTGGCATAAAAAATGTAAAAATCCCTAAACATTAATAGTTTGGGATTTTTTAGAATAATTTAGTAGTTTTATATTTTTAAGTATTATAGTTTACCAACTAAGTCAATGCCTGGAGTTAAAGTAGCTCTACCTGGTGACCATTTAGCAGGGCAAACTTGGTCGCCATTTTCATGTACAAATTGAGATGCGTGAACCTTTCTAAGTAATTCGGCAGCATTTCTACCAATACCGTTACTATGAACTTCATAAGCTACAATTTCATTGTTTGGATTGATGATAAAAGTGCCTCTAAGTGAAAGACCTTCTTCTGGAATAAGCACTTCAAGTTGATTAGCAAGAGTAGCTGTTGGATCTGCAAGCATTGGGAATTTGATTTTTTTAATAGTTTCAGTTGTATCAGCCCATGCTTTATGCACAAAATGAGTATCTGTAGAAACTGAATACACTTCACAACCTATTTTTTGGAATTCCTCATATAAATCTGCTAAATCTTCAAGTTCTGTTGGGCAAACAAATGTAAAGTCTGCTGGATAGAAAAACAAAACAGACCATTTGCCTGATAAATCAGTATCTGATACCTCTATAAATTGATTATTATGATATGCGTTTACCTTAAAAGGTTCAAGTTTTTTTCCGATTAATGACATAATGTCCTCCTAAATTTAATATTATTCGCCTTAGCTAACTTTATTATAATATAACAGGATTGTAAAGTCAATACATAATAATCATTATTACTTAGAAAAAGTTAACTTTGTGAAACTTATATAAATTTATTTGAAAATATAGCATTATCATTAGTTAAAATTAAGTAAAGCCATGCTGTACTTGCTACACTTTCATACTTGTGGAATTCATAAGGTGATATAGTACAAGTAGTTGTTGAATATACAACTCCTTTGTTAAGACTTTCCTTTTCTTGGATCTTAATTATCTCATCAATAAAAATTTTGCTTTCATCATACTTGTTAAGTCTAAGTGCAAGTATACAATAGCCAAGAGTTCCCTCAGTCCAAAGTAGGTTAGGAGGCTCTTTATAATCGAAGCCTTTTGCATATGGTTTAAAACCATTGTATTTATCTACAAACAAAAAAGTTTTTCGGGCGTAGTTTATGCAATTTATTGCAATATCTTTGTTGTAACAATTTGAAAACACAAGTCCAGTCCAAGTTGCACAATCTAATGATTTAGATTTATCTATTCCATTTAGGTTAATGCCTTGATAAAATCGTTGATTTTCTTTGCTATATAGTTTATTTAAAATGCTATTTAAAACAAGATTTGATATTGTTTTGTATTTTGTGTCTTTAGTTATTATAAACAAGCCATTTAGTCCTTGTATAACAGATAAGTTGTGTTCTAAAGAACACCAATATATTTTTTCTGTTGAATTGTTATACCCACCGACAAACAAGCCATATCTAAAATCTTCTTTATCTAAAATTTGCATAGATAACAGCCAGTATTCAATCTTTTTAATTAGGGGAATGTAGCTTTTATCATTACTATGATATGTGTAGAAACATATGCCCCATAAAAGCCAAGAGATTGCCCCTGTTTTAATGTTATCTCTAGATTTTTGTATATTAGTAGCATCATAGTAAAAGTTAAAACTACCATCAGCGTTTTGTATATTAGAAATTGTTGTTAAAATCTTTTTGCATAATGAAAAATCTTTGTTGGAAGTTAAAGCAAGTAATGTTAACCCTATATCATAAATATAACTTCTGTTTTTTAAGAAAGAATTTTTTGCATAATATGAGATTGGCAAGTTACTTTTATTATTACATTGAGCTTTAATAAAATCCATTGCATTTGTACTTGACTTAAGATATTTATCTTCTTCAAACATTTTAACTCCTTAATGAATATTAACAAAAAAGGGTTACACCAAACCTCACTAAAAGAGAGTTTCTATGCAACCACTTTGAATTTTCCAATCTATTTTTTTTTCTTTATTTTACTTAAATATCTATAAACTGTCGCTTCTGAAACAGCGAGAGCTTTAGAAACCTCAAAAACAGCACCTTTTACAAGAAAAACACCCATATTGTTAAGCTTTTCAACGATTTCAATTTTTTCATCTTGGTCCATTCTATCAGGTGGTAAGGCATAGGTATCTACAACTTTTTGAATTACCGTAAATCTTAAATCTTCTGAAGATTGGCTAAGAGTTTCAGATAGAAAACCTTCAGCAGGTTGTGTTTCACTAATACCAATAAATTTCTCTAAAAAGCTTTGCATTTGAACCATTTTGTCAATATTCATATTTATACAAAGCATACCCTCAATATAGTTGGTTTTGTTTCTTATAAAATATGTTGCAGACTTTAAAGTTTTTCCTGAAACGGACTGACTTTTATAACCAGTAATATATTTTTTATTATTTTTGTTATCGTTATTTTCTTTTAAAATTTTCAAAACTAAATCCGTTGCAGGAGCCCCAATGTCACGCCCACTTATGTGACCATTTCGAATTGCTGCTACGGAATTTTCTAAATCTGTAAAGTCGTGTAGAGCAACTTCTACATCTTCACCTAAAAAGTCGGCTAAAAAATCAACTAAGCCTACATAGTTTTCTAATGCTTTATTCAAAGTACACCTCACTTGCTTATGTTTATAACTAAAACTTCGTTGTTTATAGAGCGTTGCTCTATGTTTATCTTTATAAATATTATATATCCTTTAAAATAAATTGTCAAATGCTATTTGTTAACTGGGTTGACTTTGGTATAAATATGGAATATAATCAAGTTGACTTAAGTAGAAAAAACAAGGAGGCATTATGGAGTATAATTTTGATGAATTTGTTGAAAGACGTGGAACATCATCTTCAAAATGGAATTGTGGTGAAAGCCTTATTTCAACAGGCATAACAGATAGATTTGATGAGGATACAATAGCCCTTTTTAAAGCAGATATGGATATTGCTGTTCCAAAACCAATTGTTGAGGCTATGCACAAAACAGCTGATGAACGTATTTATGGATATTGTGAACCAACAACAGAGTACTTTAATGCTATAATAAATTGGTTTTCAAGACGATATGAATGGGAAATTAAACAAGAGGAAATTGTATATAGTTATGGTACGGTTAAAGCTTTAAATGCTGGTGTTCTGGCTTTTACTGATGAGGGTGATGGTGTTATAATTCAACGTCCTATTTATCCACCGTTTACAAATGCTGTTTTAAGTAATAATCGTGTTATGGAAAATAATCAGTTAATATATGACGGAAATGGAAACTATTCTCTTAATTTAAAGGAATTTGAAGAACTTGCTAAAAAACCAAAAACTAAGTTGTTTATTTTATGTAACCCTCACAATCCAACAGGGTTGATTTTTAGTGATGCTGAGTTATGTGAGATGGCTCGAATATGTAAAGAAAATGATGTTGTTATAATAGCCGATGAAATTCATGGGGATTTAATTAGGTCTTATAGTAAGTTTACACCTATTGTAAAACTTTCAGGATATACAGAGAATATAGTTTCATGTACAGCAATAAATAAAACTTTTAATACAGCAGGTTTACAAGCCTCTGCTATTGTAATTCAAGATGAAAAGCTAAGAAATCAATTTAAAAAAGCACTAGGAAGATGTGTTCCAACTCCTTTTACTATAAATGCAGTGATTGCAGCCTATAATGAATGTGAAGAATGGCTTGAAGAACTGAACAAGTATTTTGATGAAACCTTTGATATTGTTATAAAGTTTTTAGAAGATAAAATGCCTAAAGTGAAATGTGTTAAACCAGAGGGTACATATCTTTTATGGCTAGATTTTAAAGATTATGGTATTACTGATGAAGAAATTAGAAAAAGGATTTATGTTAATGCAAATGTTTTGCTAGGGCAAGGTATTCACTATGATAAAGATTTAGGTGAGGGTTTTGAAAGAATATGTTTATCTTCTCCTAGACCTATGGTTATGGAAGCTCTAGAACGAATTGCAAAAGCTTTTGAAGATATAAATTAAGAGGGGGTTTTTAGATGACAAATTACATAGATTTTCATTGCGATGTACTATCTAAAGCATATATGAATAATAAAGATACAATTATAGATACGCCTGATGCAATGGTTAATATAAACAAACTTGTTAAGGCTAGTTGCCTTGCACAGTTTTTTGCTATTTTTATGATTCCTAAAAGCAATAATGAATATTATAAACAACAGTTTAAAAAGAGTATACCAAATGATCAAGAATATATTGAACATTCTTTTGAAATTATGGAAAATACTATTAAACAAGCTAATGATAAAATAGAAATTGCGTACAATTTTGAAGATTTGGAGCGAATAAACAATAGTGGTAAAATAGCTAGTTTTCTTACTTTTGAAGACGGCAGAGCTGTTAACGGAAGTATGGAAAAACTTGAAGAGTTTTACAAAAAAGGTATACGTCTAATTTCTTTAACTTGGAATGAAGAAAATTGTTTTGGTTTTCCTAACTCAAATGATAAAATTATTATGAATAGTGGGCTTACGGACTTTGGTAAAGACGCAATAGTTAGAATGAATGAGCTAGGTATGATTGTTGATGTTTCTCATTTAAGTGATGGTGGTTTTTATGATGTAGCAAAGATTTCTAAAAAACCGTTTATTGCCTCTCATTCTAACTCAAGAGTTTTAAGTCCACACAAAAGAAATTTAACTGATGACATGATAAAAATTTTAGGAGAAAAAGGTGGAGTAGCAGGGATAAACTTTTGTGGGGTATTCTTACAACCAGATTGCAAAACTAACATAAGTACACTTGATTTGATAGTGAAACACATAAAATACATTGCTAATGTTGGGGGTATAGAAACTGTTTCTATTGGAGCCGACTTTGACGGTATTGGTGGTGAACTTGAAATAGGTGGTTGTGAGGATATGCAACGACTTTTTGAGGAACTTCATAGAGCTGGTTTTTCTTATGATGAAGTAGATAAAATCGCTTATTTAAACGCTAAGAGAGTTATAAAAGAAGTTTTATAGTTTTATACTATGTAAAATAAAAGAGCAGTTTTGTAATGAAGTAGCTTATAATATAAAGGACTGAAAAAAACAATATAAAGCGTTGTTTTTTTTCAGTCCTTGTTTTTGTTATTTTAAGTCTACAAATCAAATTTTATTATTTCACATTCTTCAATAGATTTATCTATTAGTGGTGTCAAATCTTCTTCAATACGTCTAGCTATGCTTTCAATTATGTGACGTTTAGGTTTAGTTTCTGGAGATTTAGGTACAAAAACTGTACAACAATCCTCGAAAGGTCTAGCTGAAATATCGAAAGTATCAATAGTTTTTGCAATATTAACAATTTCTTGCTTGTCCATACCAGCAAGCGGGCGATATATCGGCAAGTCTGTTGCACCCTCAACGGCTAGTATACTAAGCATTGTTTGTGAGGCAACTTGTCCAACGGAATCTCCCATAATCAAGCCATATGCCTTTTCTTTTTCAGCAATTTTCGTTGCAACTTTTATCATTGTATGTTTAAGTAAAATAGTAAGTTTTTCTTCTGGAGTATTGTTGTATAAATATAACTGAGTTTCAGTGAAAGGTATAACATATAGTTTTATTGTACCTGTGAAATCGTCAAGACGTTTAGCTAAATCAATAACTTTTTGTTTTGCTCGTTCTGATGTGTATGGTGGGGAGTCAAAGTAAACGGCGATTATCTCAACACCACGTTTTGCCATAACAAAGCCAGAAACAGGGCTATCTATACCACCTGATAAAAGGAGAACACCTTTACCAGATGAACCACTTGGTAAACCACCAAAAGTTTTAACTAGGTCAGTATAGTAATATACATGATTTCTAAGTTCTATATGTAGTGTGAAATCAGGGTTTTTTAGGTCAACAATAGGGCTTTCTGTATTTTCCCAAATATAATCGCCGACTGTTCTTGAAATATCATTAGATTTAAGTGGATAGTTTTTATCGCTTCTTTTTGAATCAACTTTATAACTACCAGTTTTATGACTATCTTTAAAAACATCAAGAGCAACTTTTTTTATAGTTTCAATATCATTTTTCTTTGTTCTAACACATTTAGCGATTGCAACAGTCCCTAAAACTGTTGTAACCCTAGGAATAACGAGGTCAAAATCAAGTTCACCATCAAGATTTATAAGTACAAAACGACCTTGTTCTTTTTGCACAAAATAAGTTCCCTTAAGGTCTTTTAGATTTTTCTTTATATTATTAATTAACTTCATTTCAAAAATACCACGGTTTCGACCTCTTAGGGCGATTTCGCCGTATTTTATAAGCAATACATTTTGTGTTTCGTTGTCAATAAAATGGTCCTCAATTTTTTTGTTTATCATTTCTAAGTTCATAAGTTTTTCCTATCTTTGTTTTACAAGTCGCAACAACTTTATTTGTGCCAAGATTTCATCACTTAAGGTTTTGGCTTCTTGGACTGTATTGTGTTTGCTAATACCTATTCGTATTGTACCGAGTAATCTATTTTTATCGTATCCATATGAGCTTAGGACATTGCTTTGTCCGTTGTTACAAGCTGTGCCAGTAGATACAAAAATTTTGCTTTTAGAAAGTTCTAAGGCGTGAAGTAGAACTTCACCACGAACACCCTTAACATAAAGGCTAACTATATACTTACTTGAGTTTTCATAATCTCCGTTTAAATATATTTCATTTTCATCGGTAACTATTTTTAAGATTTCATCTTTCACTTTTGATACATGGGCAAGATTATCTTCAAGACTATCAAAAGCTTCTTTTGTAGCAACATTTAAAGCTCCAATACCATTTACGTTTACAGTTGATGGTCTAAGGCTATTTTCTTGGTGTCCTCCATAAAATATAGGTTTAATGTGAATATTCTCTTTTTTGAAAAAGCCTCCAACGCCCTTTACACCATGAATTTTATGACTTGAAAAAGAATAAAAATCAATTTTACACTTATTAATAGAAATAGGGTATTTACCAAAACCTTGAACTCCGTCAACGTGGAAAAGAGTCTTAGGATTAGCCTCTTTTATAAGTTCACCAATTTTTGAAATAGGGAAAATTGCACCAGTTTCATTATTTATATGCATTATAGAAACAAGTATAGTATTTTCTTTTATCGCTTCCTTAAGGTCTTTTAAGTCAATTAATCCATTACAATTTACAGCTAGATATGTAACTTCAAAACCTTGTTGTTCAAGATGTCTATATACCTCTATAACACTTGGATGTTCGCTGTTTTGTGTTATAAAATGAGGTTTTCTGTTTTTGTTTTGGCTTGCAACGCCTTGTATAATAAGGTTGTTGCTTTCTGTTGCACTAGATGTAAAAACTAAAGTTTTAGGTGTAACAGATAAATAAGAAGAAATATCTTCTTTACATTTTAGTACATACTTTTCAGACTCAACTCCCATTAAATTAAGGGAGTTAGGGTTTCCGTACATTTTTTCGTTTATCACATTAAATTCTTCAAGTGCCAAAGGTGAAACCTTTGTTGTAGCACAGTTGTCAAAATAAATCATTTATTACACTTCCAATTCTAGTTCATAAATTAAGTTGCTTATAAGAACAATTGGTGCTGTTTCTGTTCTTAAAATGCGTTTTCCAAGAGTAATTGTTTTAAAACCATGATATTTTAGTCTGTCTATTTCTTCAGGGGCAAATCCACCTTCAGCACCAATAAAAACATTTATTTTTTCAAAATGTTCTATATCAATACAGTTTAAAAGTTTTTTAAGATTAGTAGTTTCTTCTTTTTCATAGGCTATAATGTTTAAAGAAGAAGAAAAGTCTGCTAAAAGCATTTCTTTAAAGTTAATGGGTTCATTAACCTTTGGAACAACTCCACGTCCACATTGGTATGCTGCATTTTCTGCTATCTTTTGAAGTCTTTTGTTTTTATCTTTAGACTTTTTGTTTATTTTTGAAATACAGAAACTTGTTTCAACAGGTGTAATTTCTGATACTCCAACTTCAGTGGATTTTTGTATAATATACTCAAGTTTATCTTGTTTAGGTAGTCCTTGATAAAGATGAATATAGTTTTTAGGTTCTGTGTCATTTTCTAAAATATCTAAAATAATTAAAGTGAGATAATCATCTTCGATTGAAGAAACTGCACAAATATAGTCCATTTTATTATATGAGCAATAAATTTCGTTACCGATTTTCATGCGTAAAACTTTAGTAATATGTTTAAAATTATCCCCTGAAATAGTAATAGTATTATTATTTATATCTTTCTCTTTAACATAAAATCTTTGCATATTAACCTCTTTTTGCTACAATACAAACCCAACCTTCACGTTCCACTTTTTCAAAAATTTCAAATCCTGATACACAAAGCTTTGCTTGAACATCATCAAATCTATCATCAATTATACCACTCATTATATAGAAACTATTTTCATCGACACAAGTTTTTACAAAATCTGTAATACCTATAATAACATCGGCAACAATGTTAGCATAAACAATGTTATATTTCTTACTTGTGATTTCTTCAATCAAAATAGCATCTGTTAAAACATTTCCTGTTAGAACTTTATATTTATCTTTGTAAACTCCATTTAAAGATGCGTTATAATATGCAACTTTTTCGGCATTTTCATCAATATCAACAGCTAAAGCATTTGCTCCACCAAGAAGTATGCCTACAATAGATAAAATTCCACTACCACAACCAAGGTCGAGTATGGTATCATTTTTGTTTAAATATTTTTGAGAAACTTCAATACACATAGCAGTAGAGTGATGTAGCCCAGTTCCAAAAACATGACCTGGGTCAATCTCAAGTAAGATTTCATTATTTTTTAAAGTGTATTCTTCCCAAGTTGGCTTAACAACTATATTACCTAATTTAAAAGGTTTATAGTATTTTTTCCAGTTGTCTACCCAATCTTTTTCATCAACATCCTTTGTTTCAAGTTCGTAAAGAAAAGGGAAGTCAAGAGAAGTTTTATCAACATTTTCTAAATTATTTTTAATAGAATTTAACATTTCTATACCATAGCCATTTTTTGAAACATAAAAGGTAAGTATGACGTTTTCGTTGTTTCGCTCTAAAAGCTCATCTTCTATAAAATCCCAAGAAGCCTCACGATTTTTAATAAACTCACGAAATTCCATATCATCATCAACACTCCAACCTGTAATGTTATTTTCTAACAAAAAGTAAGAAATAAGCTCAATACTTTCGTGATTAGTAGTTATTTTGCTTTCTATCCATTCCATTTATATACCCTCTACTTTACACTAAAAAACTTGTTAAATAAATCAATGCTATAAACTGTGTCTTTTGCACCGCCAAGCTCACGAATAGAGTGCATTGCAAGCATAGACATACCCATATCACAAACAGGTATAGTAAGACGGCTACTCATCATTGGACCGATTGTACTACCTCCAAGTGCGTCAGAACGGTCAATGTATTTTTGAACAGGTATATCATATTTGTTTGCAAGAGTAATAATTTCTGAGGCAATTTGCCCACTTGTTGCATATCTAGCACCTGCAGTATATTTTATAATCATACCTTTATTTGGGAAAGTAGGAGATGTAGGGTCACACTTTTCGGCAAAGTTAGGGTGGAAAGCGTGTCCAGAGTCGGCAGAAATCATTTGGGAGTTTACAATAGCTCGTAAAAAATCTTCTTCACTTAGTTGCCCAAGTCCTAAAGTTATTCTTTTTAAAATATTTAATAAAAAGGCAGAGTCGCCTCCTTGAGCAGTTTTAGAGCCAACTTCTTCGTTATCAACACATAAAAGCACCTTTGTTTTAGATGTATCTGTTGAATTTAAAAGACCTTTTAAGCCTGTGAAACACATCCATAAATCATCAAGTCTTGCTGAAGAAATCATATCTTCCTCATACCCAACTAAATTACCTTTTTGATTATCATACAAAAATAAATCAAAGTCGATTATAGAAGTTTCATCTATATCAAGTTCTTTTGCAATAACTTTAAGTAGGAAATTATCTTTTTCTAAAGTTTCATTAACAAAAGTAAGTAAAGGTAAAGTATGGTTTTGTTTATTAATTTCAAAGCCCTTATTAGCTTCCCTATTTTGATGAATAGCAAGACTTGGAATAATCATTATTGGTTTTTGTATATTTAAAAGTTTGCTTTTTAGTCCATTAGATGTTTCAAAGAAAACTTCACCAGCAAGACTAAGAGGTCTATCAAACCAAGTTCCAAGTAATGCACCACCATATCCTTCTGTATTAAGTTTTAGGTAATGGTCTTTAACTATCATTTCAGGATTTGGCTTTATTTTAAAACAAGGGGCATCAGTATGAGCACCAATTAAAGTAAATCCAAAGTCTTGAACATTTGTATCACCAGTTTCAAAAGCTAAAATAGATGTACCGTTTTTAGTAAGGAAATATTTGGAATGAGCTTTAAGTTCCCATTTATCTTTTTCAAAAAGTTCTGTAAAATTCTCTTTTACAAGTTCTTCTTTAATTGTCTTTACTGCATAATGAGGAGTAGGGCTTTCGTATAAAAAGCTAAGTAGTTCCTCGTTTATATTTTTTAAATTTTCCATTTTATCCTCCTGAATATTAAGCTATCGTTAAAAAAACATTTCACTACCATTTTACTATGTTTTTAAGGTTTTATCAAGTCTAATGTTACAATTGGTATATAATTTATATGCAAAGGTCAGAAAATTGAAATAATGGCACATTGCAAAAGAAAAACAAAATTTTCATATTTTTGATAAACGTCTGAAATGGTGACGATAATGCAATCTCTTGAGTTTTTTTAAAAAATCACAAAGCTGCTGTTTTGCTATGCAAATGTATTTTTATATGTTTTTTGGGTGAAGCCATATACCATATAATAGTAGAAAGCTGTATTTTTTTAAAAGTTTTTGTACTGTAATATTTAATGTGGACATTATAAAAAAATAATTATTGACAATCAAAAAAAAATAAATTAAAATAGAAATAGTGCCTATAAAAATAGGGTGCGTTTTATGAGCAATTGGCAATAAGGAGGAACATTTAGTTGGAGAATAATAGAACAGAAAAAGTTTTAGTGGAACTTGTTAATATATCAAAAAGTTATGGGGATAACGATATTTTAACAGATTTTAGTTTAAGTGTTAAAGAAAATAGCTTTATTACTTTACTTGGACCGTCAGGTTGTGGAAAAACTACTACTCTTAGAATTATAGGAGGTTTTGAAAAAGCAGATGAAGGACAAGTGATTTTTAATAGTGATGATATAACAAGTTTACCACCTAATCATAGGCAGATAAACACTGTTTTCCAAAAATATGCTCTATTTCCTAATATGACAGTTGAGGAGAACGTTGCTTTTGGGCTTTCTCTTAAAAAAATAGATAACAATATTATAAAAGAAGAAGTTGATAAAATGTTGGAGCTTGTTGCTTTATCAAATTACAATGATAGAGATATAAGTTCATTGTCAGGTGGGCAACAACAACGTGTTGCAATAGCAAGAGCTCTTGTAAATAAACCTAAGCTTTTACTACTTGATGAACCTCTTGGTGCTTTAGATTTAAAGCTTAGAAAAGAAATGCAAACAGAGCTTAAAAAAATGCAAAAAAATCTTGGTATTACTTTTATATATGTAACTCACGACCAAGAAGAAGCCCTTACGATGAGTGATACTATAATTGTTATGAAAGATGGTATAGTTCAACAAATGGGTACGGCTGAAGATATATATAATGAGCCTGAAAATGCTTTTGTAGCAGACTTTATTGGTGAGAGTAATATTTATAGTGGAATTATGAAAGATGATTATTTAGTGGAACTTTTTGGAAAAGAACTTGAATGTCTTGATAAAGGTTTTTCAAAAAATGAGAATATAGATGTGGTTATAAGACCTGAAGATGTTGACTTAGTTGACTTATCAAGTGGGCAGTTTGAGGGCGATATACATGATATTACTTTTAAAGGTGTACACTATGAAATGATAGTTGATATAATGTTTAATGATAAAAAAATGATAATGAAAGCACATTCAACGGACTTGCCTAAGGAAATGAAAGTTGGAGTATATATTGAGCCTGATGCCCTACATATTATGAAAAAAGAGATAGGGGGTTAGATAATTGAAAATAAAAAGACTATCTATACCTTATGCCCTTTGGCTTATTGCTTTTGTTGTAATTCCTTTTATTTTGGTTGCATATTTTTCTTTAACAACAGGTGATGGAGAATTTACCCTTGAGGGATATAAAAGAATATTTGATCCATTATATATTAAGGTTATTTGGCAATCTTTCAAATTAGCCTTTATTTCTACGGTTATTTGTGTTATAATAGGATACCCTGTTGCATATATTTTAGCAAAGAAAGAGTTTATAGATAAGGGTTTTTTGATTTTTCTATTTGTAGCACCGATGTGGCTAAATTCCCTTGTTAGAACATATTCTTGGCTTACAATTCTTGAAAACAATGGACTTGTAAATAATTTTCTTGTTTTTTTAGGTTTTGAGAGAATAAAACTTTTATATACAGATTTTTCTGTAATACTTGGAATGGTGTATAACTTTTTACCCTTTATGATTTTACCTATTTTTACTGTGCTTAGAAAAATTGATGGTAGTTTACTAGAGGCTGCTAGTGATTTAGGTGCAACGTGGAAACAAAGTTTCAGACGTATAATTTTACCTCTATCTATGGGTGGGGTTTTAAGTGGCTCGATTATGGTTTTTATGCCAGCTCTTACCACTTTCATTATTTCAAACCTTTTAGGTGGTGGACAATACATGCTAATTGGTAACTTGATTGAACAACAATTTTTAAGAGTTGGTGATTGGACATTTGGTTCTGCGCTTAGCATTATGATACTTTCGATTATTTTGTTATCCATGATACTTATCCCTGATGATGAAACGAACAGAAAGGGAGGGTTATTTTAATGGAAGGTAAAAAGTATTTAAAATTACAAAAAATATATTTAACTCTTGTTTTTATATTTTTGTATGCACCAATAGTTGTTTTAATTTTGTTTTCATTTAACGAAAGCAAATCAAGAGCAAGTTTTACAGGATTTACTTTCGATTGGTATATTGAACTATTTTCCGATAGACAAATTATGCAAGCGACTATGTATACAGTTCTAATTGCACTTATATCATCAGTTGTGTCAACAATTATAGGTGTTGTTACAGTCATTGGACTTGGTACAAGAAAATCAAAGTATAGAAAAGCTATTTTAACGATAAATAACTTGCCGATTTTAAACCCTGATATTGTAACGGGCATATCACTAATGATTTTGTTTATTACTGTTTTTAACTTTTTAGGATTTGGCGAACTTGGCTTTGCAACAATGTTACTTGCACATATTATTTTTAATATTCCCTATGCAATTTTGACTATTTTACCGAAGTATCAAAGTTTAGATAAAAATTTACTTGAGGCAGCTCTTGACTTAGGGGCAACAAGGTCACAAGCTATTTTAAAGGTTATTTTACCTGAACTTAAAACGGCTATTTTTTCAGCACTTGTTTTAACTATAACTTTATCTCTTGATGACTTTATAATAAGCTTTTTTACAACTGGAAACGGAGTTAGTAACATCTCCATATTAGTATATAGTATGGCTAGACGTGGTATAAATCCCAAAATTAATGCTTTATCAACAATCTTGTTTGCATTTGTTATAGGACTTTTACTTTTAAACAATATGTTAAGCAAGAAAAATAATAAAAATAATAAGAATAACAAAAATGTTATTACTTAAAGGAGACGTGAAAATTGAAAAAAACTTTATTTTTAATTGTAGGTGCATGTAGTATACTTACAGCTTGTTCAAGTGACAAGGAATCCCTTTATATTTATAATTGGGGCGATTATATCGAGGAAGATTTAATCGATAAATTTGAAGATGAAACGGGTATAAGCGTTGTTTATGAAACCTTTGCATCAAATGAGGCGATGTATCAAAAAATAAACGCTGGTGGTTCATCTTATGACTTGTTAATTCCTTCTGATTATATGATTGAAAAGATGATTAATGAGGACTTGTTGCAAAAGTTAGATTATAGTTTAATACCAAACTATGAGTATATAATGCCTGAACTTAAAAATATGGAGTTTGACGAAAACAGCGAATATACAGTACCATATATGTGGGGAACTGTGGGGATTGCTTATAACAAAGCACTTGTAGAGACGCCAACTTCTTGGAGTGTAATGTTTGATGAAGCAAATTCTGGTAATATATTTATGTATGATTCTAGTCGTGATATGATTATGGTGGCTTTAAAATACTTAGGTTATTCCTTAAACACAACTGATGAGAATGAGTTAAATGAAGCAAAAGAATTACTACTTAATCAAAAGCCTTTAGTTCAAGCTTATTTAGATGATAGTGTAAAGGATAAAATGATTGGTGAAGAAGGAACATATGCAGTTGTTTATTCTGGTGATGCAGTTTATATGAATGGTGAAAACGAAAACATTGGTTATGTTGTTCCTGAAGAAGGTAGCAATGTTTGGGTTGATTCTATTGTAATTCCTAAAGATGCAGAAAATGTTGAAAATGCCCATAAGTTTATAAACTTTATAATTGGAACAGAAAATGCAAAAGTTAATTCGGAGTACATAGGCTATACAACAACAAACTATGAAACTTTAGAAATAATAGATGATAGCCTTAAAAATGCAGAGGGCTATAATGTTGATATAGATATGGATAAAATGGAAATATATAGAGATTTAGGTGAGGATATAGCTTTGTATGATAGAATTTATACAGAAGTTTTAGCTAGATAAGATAATCAAAGGGCTGTAAAAAAATTCATTTATCGAATTTTTTTACAGTCCTACCTTGTTTTTTAGTTGTACTTTGTACGACTTAGTATACTAAAGTTTAATATACAAAAAACCGATATAATATTGTTATAGTTTTTCTGTTTTATGGAATGATATAATATAAGGCAGGTGATAAAATGAGTAATAATATAAATGATTTTTTTTATAAAGTAAATGATGCATTGTTGAACTTGGACAAGCCTTCAGATTTTTTTATTGAAAATCTAGACAATGAAGTTTTTGACATATACCCTTTTTCTGTTATAAAAGAACTTGATAAAGTTGAGCAAAGCCCTATACATCACAAAGAGGGTAATGTTTTTAAACATACTATGTTAACTATTGATATGGGAGCAAAAGTGCGTGATAAAAGTTTAGATAAACAGGCTTTTATGTGGGGACTTTTTTTACATGATATAGGTAAAATTTCAACAACTAAGATTAGAAAAGGGAAGATAACTTCTTACAAACATGATATTGTAGGCGAAAAAATGGTAAGGGAGTTTCTTGAAACATTTGGCTTTTTAGATGAAGATTTTATTTTAAGAGTATCGAAAATTGTTAGATGGCATATGCAAGTCATGTTCGTATCAAATGGCAGAAAAGACTTGTATAACTTAAATCAAATGGTTGAAGAAGTTAATATTAATGAAATAGCACTTGTGTGTTATTGTGATAGAATGGGGCGTGTTGATGTTGATGAAAACTCAATAAAAAAGAAAATTGATTTTTTTATTGAAAAAGCTAGTAAAATATAATATAAATAATGTATAACATAAGGTAGAAACTAAAGCTTGTTATAGCTTTTAAATAAATTTTTTAGATAGGTATTGGTGATTATATGTTTATAGATAGAGCGAAAGTGAATATCAAAGGCGGCGATGGAGGAAATGGATTTGTTTCTTTTTATCGTGCAAAATATGTTACAAATGGTGGTCCAGATGGTGGTGACGGTGGTAAAGGTGGCGACATAATTTTTATTGCTGATGAGTCCCTTACAACTTTATATGATTTTAAATTTAAAAAGAAATTCCATGCACCTCGTGGAGAAGATGGATTTAAAAATAATTGTTCTGGTAAAAAAGGTGAAAGTCTTGTTATAAAAGTACCTGTTGGTACAATCGTTCGAGAAGAAAAGTCTAACAAAGTTATGGCAGACTTTACATATCATGGTGAAGAGCGAGTTATGATAAAAGGTGGTCGTGGTGGTCGTGGTAACCAACACTTTGCTACAAGTGTTATGCAAGCCCCTGAATATTGTGAGCAAGGTAAAAAAGCTAAGGAATACAGTATTGTTTTGGAACTTAAACTTATAGCAGATGTTGGACTTTTAGGTTTTCCAAATGTAGGTAAATCAACATTTTTATCTATGGTTACAAATGCAAATCCGAAAATTGCAAATTATCACTTTACAACACTTGCTCCAAATCTTGGAGTAGTGCGTTCAAAATGGGGTGAGGATTATGTCCTTGCAGATATACCAGGTATTATAGAAGGTGCTTCTGACGGTGTCGGACTTGGTCATGAGTTTTTACGCCATATAGAAAGAACAAAAGTATTTATTCATATAGTTGATGGTAGTGGACAAGAGGGAGATGACCCTCTCGAAAACATAAAAATAATAAACAACGAGCTTAAAAATTATGATGAAACATTACTTGATAGACCACAAGTTATAGTTGTTAACAAAATGGATATACAAGAAAGTCAAGAAAATTTTGAAAAGATTAAGGCAGAGTATGAGCCTAAGGGCTATAAAGTGTTTGCTTGTTCAGCAGTTATGAACAATGGACTCCAAGAAGTTTTAGCAGAAGTTGCTAAAATCTTAAAGGATTATCCTACTAACATAGTTTTTGAAGAAGATTTTGAAGAATATGTTGAAGAACGTGCAGAGAAACATAAGTTTACTCTTGAAGTGCGTGGAAATACTTATGAGCTTGAGGGTGTTGGTATCGAGAAAATGCTTGGATATACTAACCTTGAATCAGAAAAAGGCTATGCTTTCTTCCAAAAATATATTCGTGACCAAGGTATAGTTGAAGCACTTGAAAACGCTGGTATAAAAGAGGGTGACACAGTTAAAATGTATGAACTTGAGTTTGAGTACTTTAAGTAAAATATTGGAGGATAATAAATGTTAAATAGTAAACAACGTGCTTATTTAAAAACATTAGCACAAAAACAAGATGTAGTTTTAAATATAGGTAAAAATGGTTATAGCCCAGAAATTACTGAGGCTTTAGAAGAAGTTTTAGAAAAACGTGAACTTGTAAAAGTTGGGGTTTTACAAAACTGTATGGAAGAACCAAAAGACCTTGCAATTTTACTTTCTGAACGTACACACTCTGAAGTTGTTCAAATAATTGGCAAAAAAATTATTTTTTATAGAGAATCAAAGGACAAGCCCAAAATTCAACTTCCTAAGGTAAAGGTAAAAAAAGAAGAATAGTTAAGTAGCTTCAAAGTGTTTTGCTAATAGACTATTAAGTAAGGAGGCGTTTATGAAAAAGATTATACTTGTTACTATATGTTTTATTTTAATTTGTAGTACATATGTTTATGGAAAAAGTAGTTACATATCTTTATCAGGTGGCGAAGAAGTCTATGTGAAAGAAGTAATTGATGCAAACGCTTACCTTGTTACTTATAGTGGAAATGAAGCACTTGTTAAAATACAAGGGATTGATGTAAATGGTTATGACAAAGCCTATGAAACTATGAAATCTATGTTAACATCGCAAAAGGTATATTATGTTGATGGTTACTATGATGGAAATGATAGATGGAACTATGGTAATTTGACATACAACAACAAAGAAATTGCTACGTTCTTAATTGAAATGGGACTTGCAAAAGTTGATGATATGAACCTTTCTAGTAATGATAAAAAGTACTATAATGCTCTTGAAAAAATAGCTGAAGATAACGGCTATAATATGTGGGAAAGTAAGGATAATTACACAGTTGTTTCAACAAATGGTATAAACATCAATACTGCGTCAAAATCATTTTTAGTTGATGAGCTTAAACTTAGTAGTAATATTGCAAGTAGTATTATTGAATATCGCAAGTATAATCCTTTTAACAACGTTGCAGAGCTGAAATTTGTACCTAGAGTCACAAAGGATATTTATGATGATATTTATAAGGAAGTTGTAGTTGCCACAAATATAAACACTGCTTCTTTGTATGAATTGCAATCAATTTCGAGTTTATCAAGTAGTAATATTGATAAAATTGCAGAGGCTAGAGAAAAAGATGAGCTTACAAAAGCTGAGTTTTACGATTTGGAACTTTTTTCTAATAGTAAATATGCTGAAATTATAGACTTTGTGTATTTTGATGGTTCTAAAACTACAATTGATACAGTTGTACCGAGTAATATTGTTGTAAACATTAATATGGCTAGTAGTGAGCAAATAGAAGAAATAGGACTTTCTTCAACAACTTCGCCTAATATTGCAAAGCAAATGAAAGATACAAACTTTATTTATCATAATTTTGAGGAGTTATCTAAACTTAGTAATGTAACAAGTCTTACAAGTTCTAGTAATCTCTATAAATACAGTGACAACATAAGTTTTGTAACAAATATAAACGAGGCTAGTGAAAATGAAATTGCAAGTTTATATGGTGAATATGCTGATGAATATGCGAATAAAGTCAAAGAATTGATAGCAAACAGACCATATACAATTTCATCAAGTTTAAGTGGATATTTTCCAAGTGAAATATATGATAAAGTAAAAGATGTTATTGTATTTGACGATGAAACAGACTATTTGAATATTAATCTCTCAAAAGATGAGGCTCTTAAAAAACTGGGCTTATCTAATTCTGAAATTTCTAAAATTGATGATGAAAGAAAGTATAGTTCTTTAGATAGTGATTTAGATAGATTTGCAAACGAAATTACTTTATATACAAATATAAATAATGCTTCAAAAGGAGAACTTATAAGTATAAGTGATGATTTTGACGAAAGTTTTATTTATTCATTATTTAGTTATCGTGAAAAAGAAAACTTTGGGAAGTTAGAAGAAGTTGAAGATTTTTTTGATGATAATGATAAACTTGATTTATATGAAGATATAGAGGAATTTTTAACAGTTCAATAAATACAACCAAAAAGGTGTTGTAAGGAAACTCACATAATGCGAGATTTCTTACAGCACCTTTTTAAATATTGCTTATTCAAAAATAGTACCTTTTAGTTTTTTTATAAGGTCAACCATATGCTGAGGTAGAGGAGAGTTAAATTCCATATATTCCTTTGTTCTAGGGTGAATAAAACCAAGTGTTTTAGCGTGAAGTGCTTGTCCTTCTTGCTTGTGGTGTTGTTTTTGACTACCATAAACACTATCTCCAAGCAAATAATGGTTTTTACTTGCAAGATGTACACGTATTTGGTGCGTTCTGCCTGTTTCTAAGCGACATTCTATATGTGTAGCTTTATCAAGTCGCTCTATAACTTTATAATGGGTTATAGAAGGTCTACCATCTCTATCTATACACATTTTTTTACGGTCTTTTTTATCACGACCAATGGGTAAATCAATTGTTCCTTCATCGTTTTTTACATTATTAACAACGATAGCAGAATACACTCTTGTCATTGAGTGGTTTTCAAGCTGTTTTGCTAAACCAACATGAGTAAAATCGTTTTTTGCAACAACTATAATACCTGATGTATCTTTGTCTATTCTATGTACAATTCCGGGGCGAAGTTCTCCGTTTATACCAGATAAAGTGTTTTTTGTGTGATACATAAGCCCGTTTACAAGAGTATCATCGTAGTGTCCGTTTGCAGGGTGAACTACAACACCTTGTTCTTTTTCTACAACAATTAAATCATCATCTTCATATAAAATATTAAGAGGCATTTCTGTTGCCTTTATACTCATATCTATGGGTTTCACCACGATAATTTTCAATGTATCGTTTTCACGAAGTTTATAGTTGCTTTTAACAGTTTTATCGTTTATTGTAATAAGTCCTTTTTCTACTTGTTTTTGAATATTACTTCTTGAAACATCTTTGATTTTTTCGAAACAAAACTTATCAATACGAGCACCTATATCTGTATCAGACACTTCAAAAGTTAAAATTTCTTCTATGTCTAAATCTTTTTCATTTGTCATCTTTTTCATTTTCCTTTTCTAAAAACAAAGTTATAATAGCCATTAAAAAAGCACCTACAACCACATATACATCGGCAAAGTTGAAAACGGGAAAATCCATAAATCCAAATTCTAAGAAGTCTACAACATAAGTTCTAAAAAATCGGTCTAAAAAGTTACCCAAAGCACCTGAGAAAATAAGCACTAAAACATAATCAATATATTTAAAAGTAAAGTATTTATCTCGTTTTATTATTAAATACATAATTAAAACCATAATTACTAAAGATACTATAGATAACATAAATGTACTGTTGCTAAACATTCCCCATGCCGCTCCACGATTTTCTACATATGTAAAGTTCAAAATTTTTGGAATAAAAGTAATGGAGGGAGAACCCATAAGATGTACAATAGCTAGATATTTTGTAAGTTGGTCTAGTCCAACTAAAACTAAAATGATTAATAAATATATAAACATATGCACCTCAACTAAAAAATTAAATCGTAAAATTCCCATTCACTATCAAGTAAGGTTTCAAAAGATAGATTTTCAGGAGTTTGTGTTAAAGTTACATCTATTGAAAAGTCGTGATATTTTTCATCGTCTATAACAGCTAGACCTTTGTATATAACGTTTTCTTCATTGGTTTCAATAGTATTTACAAAAATAGTAATAGCATCTTCTTCGATATATATTTTGTTGCTTTCTTCTAATTTTAAATTTTCGGGACATTCAAATAACATACACACCTCTTTATAATATTAATTTGCACATACAATTAGTATAACACAAGTTGGTAATATAAAAAACCCTTTTAAATGATATTTTTAAATAAAATTTACATAAAGAAAATAATAGATTTTCTGATTTGAAAAATTTTTTATTTAAATACAGTACTTTAAATTTAGGATATAGTAAAATGGAGCTGAGGAAATGAAAAGAGTTAAAATAAATATGTAATATAAGAATTAAGATTTATTACAAGTATACCACCTAATTTGGAGCAAGTGGTATAATATCACAACTTACATTAGTGTTTGAAATTGATAATTGTCAATAAAAAAAACAAAAAAGATATATCAGGTATAGAGGAAAAAATATTATATGACAAGGGCATGTAAACGTTATGCACCCTTGACAACAATATTCCTTTTGCTATGGCAGTATTTTATTAATTGAATAGATTAGCTTAGGTGATGTAAAAGATTAATTTACCCAAAGTTTGTGTTACAAGCATCAACTTGTGAGAAAGGTCATTAGACTTTAATTTTGTTTTTTAAAATACTATACATAATCTAAGGCACTAATAGTATTTCTGGAGTTAAACTTCGTGAGCACTTTTTTCTTATGTTCTATACAAATTTCTGTATATATTTCTGTTGTGGAAATTTTTGAATGTCCAAGAAGCTCTTGAACACTTCTAAGGTCAGCCCCGTTTTCAAGTAGTTGTGTTGCGAAGGTATGTCTTAGATAATGTGGGGTAGCCTTTGGATTTATTCCAGAAAGGTTTCTATATTTATAGAAAATATCATCAATACCGTCAATAGAAAAATGTGTCCCATATTTGTTAATGAATAGGTGAGATGATTTAGGTTTTAAAATCTCCCTAAGGGATAACCAAAGCTTAATGGTTTTTATAACTTCATTAGAAGATATATATAAAATCCTTTCTTTTTTGCCTTTACCATGAATTAATATTGTTTTGGTTTCGAAATCAATATCTTCTATTAAAATGTTGGTTAATTCGCCTATTCGGATACCTAGAGTAAAAAGAAGGTCTATTATTGCAGTATCTCTTGTTGCAGTTGCACGTTTATAGGCTGAAGTTTCTTTTGATATATTGGAATAAGCACAAGAAATCAAGCAGTTTACTTCCATTCTATTTAGTGTCTTTGGAAGTTTTTTTGTACTTTTAAAGTTTATTTTATCGTGAATAAGATTTTCTAGCCCAAGATAGATGAAAAAAGATTTAAACACAACTGATTTTCTTTTAACAGTGCTTGGTTTTAGACCTAGTGTTTCAATTAAATAGTCTACATATTTATGTATATAAAAGTTATCCACTTTATCAACGTAATATTTAACACACCATTTATTCAAGAGCTTTAAATCTGTACTATATGCCTTTAAAGTTTTTGAATCTAAATTTTGACTGGTTTTAAGCTTTGATATAAACAATACTATATCTTTTTCGAAATTAACTGTTAAATAATTCATATTTTGTCCTCCAATGTACAAAAATTGATTTTTTTACAAATATCACTTGAAAAAAAATGAGAATATGGTATAATAATTATATAAGCTCCGAATAATATGCTATTATTCGGAGCTTATATTTTTTCGAAAAGTTGGAAATAATACTATTGCATAGTTTTATGCAAACAACTCACTTTTAAATATAAACTTCAAATAATTGATAGCATATTTTCATAACTTTATAAAGTCCACTTATTAAGAGGTAACAAGACTTATAAAGCTTGTAAATACTCCGAATAATAGCATATTATTCGGAGTATTTTTATGTAATTCGTATTGATGTTGTATTCTTTACTAATATAATACTACATTTTACGAATTATACAAAACTTTAGCGGCTGTTCTAGCTAACAGCAACAACCATACTGAAAATGAAAAAGAAAGGAGTATAAAAATATTTGAATACTGTTATATTGGGGTAAAGTCAAGTTGTTTTTCTTGATCAAATAGATTAGCTCCCACCTTAATCGTAAATCTTATATATACTGCTTAGTAAGCAACCAATCACTAGCTTAGCTTAGGTAATGAAAAGGCTAATCTATCAAAAGTGAGGTTTAAGCACTCGCATTTAGGATAGGTCATTTTGACTTGAAAAATCTAAAAAATAAGGAGAATTTAGAATGAAAAGTTTAAAAAAAATTGTATCATTATTATTAGTTTTTACAATTGTATTTTCAATTGTACCAACAAAAAAAGTACTAGCAGCTGATTATAAAAACCATTGGGCGAATGGAGTTATTAGTGAATTTCTTAATGAGGGAGTAATAACAACTGATTCAGAAAACAACGTTAAACCAAACGTTGCAATTACACGTGCAGAGTTTGTACAACTTGTAAATCGTGTATTTGATTTAGAAGGTACGTCTACTATGACTTTTACAGACGTTCCTACAACAAGTGAATATTTTGAAGATATCAGTACTGCAGCATCTTTAGGATATATTTCTGGCTATACTGATGGAACTTTTAAGCCATATGCAGAAATTTCAAGACAAGAAGCGGCAGTAATATTAACAAATACATTAGGTTTTGAAACTTCTGATGCACCAACAACTTATGCTGATGACGCTTATATAGCTTCTTGGGCAAAGGGGAGTGTGCGTGTTTTAAGTGATTATGGAATTTTAAATGGTTTTCCTGATGGAACTTTTAAGCCTAACAAAAATATTTCAAGAGCAGAAGCTTATATAATGGTAGATCGTGCAAGTGCTTTTGATGTTCCGGAAGTAGACAACACTATATCAGAAAGTGATGTGTTTAAGCAAACAGAAAACTATAATATGTCTTTAAGTTATGTATTCCCAGAAACGCCGACTACAATAGTTGTTATTGCACCTACAGAAGGAAATGAACCTAAAGAAAACTATAGCGTTCAATCTATTACAGGTTCAAATGCTTCTGATGTAGCTTTATATAGAGAAAGTAGCAATGATTATATTGCAGTACTTGATGGAAGATATACAGTTAATCAATTGGAAATTGTTATAAATTAATATGCGTGGAGGAAATTGTATGAAAAATAATAAAAAAAATAAAATGAATATTGTAACAAGAGGTATACCTCTAGCAGCTGTACTTTCGGCAGCTTCAGCTGTTAGTGTAAGTGCTGCAACTGATGATTCTGCAGTTTTGCAAGTAGAAAATTCTGAAGGCAAAAATGTTGAATATGTATCAGAATTTATGAATAATGATCTTTATCGTGCAGCAGCAAGAAAAGATTTGAAGACTGCATTACTTGCCGACAAACCAGTTTTAATCTCTCATGATGATGGTTGGGTTGATGCAAGAGATGTATCATCAGATTCATCTTTTGATGCTATGGCAAATGAAAAAAGTCAAGAGTTTGTGAAACTTAATAGTGATGGTGAAGTAACAACAGACGTCATCGCAACCGTTGTTGAATCAGTTTTAGATGAAGTTGATACATATGTTTTAAACACTGACGGTTATGTTGCTGACCAAAATGGAAATATTGTTTATGATTCTGATGATTTAGATATCGAAACTGAAGTTTCTGATAACAGTAATAACAATAATTATAACAACAATGATTATGATGATGATTACGATGATGATTTATACAATAACTAATAAATAGTTACAAATAAGCCATATGTAAAATTATGGCTTATTTCTTGTTAAAAGGAGAATGTTTTGTACATAGTGAGTTGTATTATACCAGTGTATAACGGTGAAAGATTTCTGAAAGAAGCAATAAATTCTGTTGTAAATCAATCTATAGGATTTGAAAATGTACAACTAATCTTGATAAATGATGGAAGTGTTGATAGAAGTGAAAAAATATGTATAGAATTCTCAGAAACATATAGTAATATAGAATATTACTATAAAGAAAACTCAGGTGTATCGTCATCAAGAAACGTTGGTATGTCGTATGCTAAAGGTAAATATATATCTTTTTTAGATGCAGATGATTTACTAGAAAAAAATTTTTACAATGTTGGGATAAATTTTTTAGAGAATAATAATATTGAAATGGTTGCATATCCAATAAAAAATATGAAGAAGGGTATTTTATCTAAAAAGCAATTTCCGCCTAGATTTGATGTTTCTAGAGTGATAAATGTAAAGAAAGAATACCAATTAAATCAGTTTAGTGCATGTAGTATTTTGATAAAAAGCTCAGCTGTTAAAGGTCTCAATTTTAATGAGAAAATGCATTTTTCAGAAGATGCAGAGTTTATACACAAAGTTGTTTTAAAAAACATGTGTTATGGTGTAACAAACGAATCTTTTTATGTATATAGAAGGGATAACGAGTCGTCAACAAAAAGTAAATTAGAAAATTTGAATTGGTATTATAAAGACTTCCAAAATCAAATTATTAAATATTCAAAAGAAAAATACAACTATGTTACGAAGTATACACAAAGCTTGTGTTTATATGAGTTAACTAGTTTTTTTATAATAGATGTACCCATAAAAGTAAATGTAAAAGCTGTTTTTGAGGATTTGAAAAAAGCATTGGAACATATTGATGATGAAATTATAGTAAATTCAAAAATGGATGCTTCATATAAGCTTAATTTGTTAAGTTTAAAGAACAGGCATATAACAGTTAGTGTAAAAAATGATATTTACTTTGAAATAGGGCAGTTTAACATTCAATTACCATTGTCTGTTAATATCTATGACGCATACCTAACAAATGATGTAATGTATATAAAGGGTAACTTTCCATTATATAGTTATGCAGAAATGGAACTTGTTGCAAAGCATAAAGATAAAACCGTTTCTTTAAACGAAATACACACTGATGAATTTGATATGTTTTTTTTAGGGTTAAATATCAGCAAGTCATATGTCTTTGAAATGGAAGTTAAAGACTGTAACTTTGAAGAAATAAGTTTTTATATGGTTTATAAAGGGTCTTATTTTCCTGTTTCGATAAATGAAGTGAAATAATAAGTTAAAGATTTATAGTAAAGGTATGATAGTACAAAGGAGATTAAAATGCAGGAATTTACAATTGTAATTAGGGAAAGTGGAACTTCTATTGATTTTATTGAAAACATAGAAAATATAGAAAGTTCAATGAATTTTAATTTTGATAAAAAAATCATATTGTATTTTGATAAACAAAAATATCAACTTACAGATGAGGTTATTAAACAGGTTAAGACGCTTCAAGATGAGGGTATAGAGTGTTTTTATGGAAGAGAGTGTTTTAAACTCATTGATGAACTTTCAAAAGATAAAGAAAAAATAGTTTTATTTATGGAAACAGGTGACACTATCGAAAGTAAGTATTTTGATTATTTACGATATTTTTTTGATGAAAACAAAGAAAAATGTCAAGTAGTACTCCCAGATTTTTTTAATATGTTTGATAAGAACAATATTTTGTATTTAGAGAATGTGGGAGATTTACAACTTTCATCAAAAGGTGTTGCCATTTTATCAAATGCTATTACAACTTCAAATTTGGAAAACTATTGTAATGATTTTGTTAAGAATTTAGTTTTAAACAATTTAAAAATTAGTATGTGTGTGGGATTACTTGATAGTGATAATTATACTAGTTATGATAAAGTGAATGAAACAAAAATATACATGCATAAAAAGGATAGTAGTATATATTTTGAACAAAATAATATAAAAGTTTATAAAAAAGATACCATAGATGATAGTTATGAAAATGAGTTACTTAAATCTGAAAAATCCCAGAAAAAATCAGGTGTTTTGGTTAGTTGTATAATATATGCAAATGGTGATGAAAGTCATTTTATGGACACTTTATATAGCATAGAAAAACAGTCATTGTTTTACATGAATAAGATACAGATAATTATTGTAAATGATAAAAAATTAAACTTAAAAAATATTGATGAGTTTGATTATGATAAATATTTATGTATAGAAAGTAAAAATGCAATACAAGGTATAAATAGTGCAATAAAAAAGGTAGCTGGTAAATATGTAACCTTTGTAAAAACTGGTGATGTTTTGTATGAAAAGCATTTGCAGAAAAGTACAGAACTTTTAGATAAATACGAAAGTATAAATAGTACGTTTAACGAAAATAATTTAAACAATGAAATGATTATTAATATTTTAGAAGAAAGTGATGTACGTTTAAACAATCTATCGAAATTTGTATTTAGAAAAGAAATAATTGAAAAAAACATTTTTAATAAAAACAATGTTTTTTTTGCTGAAATAGAATTTATACATAATTTTGTAATAGAAAATAACAAAGTAATTGTTTTTAAGAGCCAATCAGTTTATAAAACTGATGAAAATCAAGTTTCATTGGATTTATTAGATTTTGAACATTTTTGCAATATTATAATTAACAATTCTAAAAATAAATTTGGTGTTGTTACAAAATATACTTGTAGTATAATTCTTGATTATTTAAAAGGGCTTTACAACAATTCTTTTTTAAATGTAAAAAGTTATAAGAATGAAGTAGTAAAAAAGATTTTATCTGATATATTACAAGATATAAGTGATGAAGAAATAAAAAAACTAAGTGGAGTTTCTGTATATTTTAAAGTGTTCTTGTTTCAAAGTAAGTATAAAAAACTTGTATGGAAAAATTCTAAAAGCTTATTTTATTTAACATTGAATAATGAAAAATTGTTAGTTATTAAACCGAGCTTTAACATGACTAGAGTAGAAAATAAAGGCGATATTGTTAATTTTTGCGGTTGTTGTGACTTGCCTTTTTATGACAATATTAGCTTTAATGCAGATTGTTTTGGTTCAAATACCATTATAGAATTATATGAAAAATCTGTAGATTGTTTTTTGAGTTTTAAAATACATAGTACTATGGAATTTAGTTTCGATATACCTGTTGAAGAAAATGGCATGATGGATTTTTATTTAAGTATAAAAATAGGAGAAAATTCACAGCTTGACATTGATGGGTATTCATGTTTGGGTTCATCCTTTAAAGTAACAAAAGATTATATAATAAAAGCTGAAGTGAACAAAAATCAGTTAAAAATTGTTAAGTCAGATAATCTTAATATTGAAGAATGTATAAAAAACTATATAGATGAAAGCATAGATAATAAAGATAATAAGCAAAAAATTAATTTATTAGAAAAGTATTCTAGACTTTACCCTATATTTTCAAAGTATAATATTTGGTTATTTATTAAAACGGAAAGCTCAGACTACGATAACCTAGAAACATTTTTCGACTATTGTGAAGAAAACAATAATAAGAAAATAGATAAATACATAGTTAGATATAAATCAAATGATGATGAAATAGAATATGGTAGCGATTTACATAGGTTAATGTATTTGTTTGCTGAAAAGGTAATAGTTTCAGAAGTTAACGATGTTTCACTAAATCCGTTTCCTGGTGATGATATGAAGATATTTGAACCTCTTATTAAAAGAAAAATTGTATATTTACCTAACAGCTTTGTTTTAGAAAATAGTAAAATTGAAGAAAAATATAAATATAATATCGATTTTGTTTCTTTGTCTTCTAAAAAAGAATACATAGAAAACTTAAATGTAAATTATACAGGTAGAGCAAAATTTGATTTGTTAGAAAGTGATAGTCAAAAAATCATTTTGATAATGCCAGATTATAATGTTAATTGTAAAAATATAAAAATGGATGAGTTTAAAGATTCTCAATACTGCATGAAAATAAATGAACTTCTATCAAGTGAAGTTTTAGCGAAAGCTTCAAGTTTGTATGGGTATGCTGTAGCTTTTTATCCACATAATGATACTTTGATGTATATGAATGCTTATAAATCAAGTGGGTCTGTATTGTTGCTTCCAAGTAATACACCAATTGATGACATCGTTTCCCAATCAAGTTTGCTTATAACGGATTGCAATGATATAGCTTTTGACTTTGCATACTTGAAAAAACCTGTTTTATATTATGATTTTGAAAAATATGAAACAAGTGATATATTTGACTACAAAAAAGATGGTTTTGGTGAAGTTGTAAGTGAACATAATGAACTTGTTAACACAATTATTAATTATATGAAAAATGGTTGCTTGATTAAAGAAGAATATTTAGAAAGAATAGAGAGTTTTTATGAGCATTTTGATTCAGATAACTGTAATCGTTTATATAACTTAATGTTATCAGATATTTTAAATAGTTAAAAACAGGGGAGAGTAAATGCAGAAATTTAATATTATTTTAGAAATCAATAATAATTTTGAAAAATTCAGGGTAACACTAGATAGTATATATAATTCTTTTAAGTTTGATGATAATTATCAAATTATCATTGTATCTAGTTTTCATAAATATCAGTTAAATGATAATACTTTACGAACTTTAGATTTGCTAGATGATATTCAAGTTTTTTTAGGAGCTAATGAGATAGAAAAATATGAAGCAGTTAAAAAATTTGAAGATTTAAATAAAAATATCTTTGTTTTTGTAAAAGAAGGCGATATATTAAGTGAAAATTATTTTGAAGAGTTGAAAGTTGTTATAAATCAAAATAAAGATATTCGTATAGTCGTAACATCAGACGAAGAGTCAAAAATAGCAACTATTGATGAAAATATACAGTTGCCAACTAGTATAAACGGTTATGCTTTGTTGATAGATAGCAAAAATCTTAATAAATCTAATAACATTTATAACTTGATTTTTTCAATAATAAAAAATCATAATACTTTTGCTACAATACTAACAGATAAATTCAAATTTTATAATGATAGTATAGATAATGTAGCTCCAGTTTACTTACAAGAGCTTATTTCATACGCAAACAAAACTTTTGATAAATTGCCTTTATATATTAATGAACTTGCTGAAAATAGCATAGCGAATTTGCTAAAGTCTAGTCCAAGTAAAGCGAACGAAGATAATTTAAAAAGTATTTTATCAGCTTTACCACTGAATTTTTTACAAAGTGATAACTTTAGTGAAGAAGTTTTAAAGAAGTTAAGTCGCTGTATAAATTCAGAAGAAAACAACTTTGGTGTTGATGTAACTAATGTATACATAAATCCTGATAATATTCCTTTTGTTAAAGGGGAAATATATGCACCTAACATTTCTGATGACTTTACCTTTGAAGTTCTACAAAACAAAAAGATAATAAGCAAAGCTAATATAGAAAAAAAACAAGTAAACATCCTATTAGACAAAATAAGTAATGTATACACTTTTGATTCAGAAATTCAACTAATAGATTATTGTGTAGAAATAGAATTTAATCTAAATATATGTAATAAAGAATATACAGTTTTATCTAATAACATTACCCTTTCAAAAGAAAAAAATAACTTTACCATTACAAAAAAAGAATCGCATAATGCACTGAAAATAGTTGAAAACAAAGTTGTAAGAGAATATCTTGTAAGTTGTATTATACCGATATATAATGTTGCACAATATTTAAGAGAAGCTATTGATAGCGTTGTAAACCAAACAATTGGTTTTGAAGAAAATGTGCAACTTATTTTAATAAATGACGGTAGCTCTGACAACAGCGAAAGTATTTGTATAGAATATCAAGAAAAATATCCTCAAAATGTAGTATACATAGAGCAAGAAAACGCAGGGGTAAGTGCCGCTAGAAATAGAGGGCTTGATGTAGCAATAGGTGATTATATATCATTTTTAGATGGAGACGATATTTTAGATTGTATTTTTTTTAGAGAATGTATTGAGTTGTTAAAAAAATATAACACTGTAAATATAGCAACAACTAAAATTGTGGATTTTAATAATGCAGCTCTAAAACAATTTAAGAAAAAGGAATATAAAAAATTAGAAAAATTCAATCCAAACAAAACAAATGTTATTTTCGAAAAAATCACTGCTTGCCTTATAAGAAACAAAAATAGTTATAACATGGTTTTTGAAAGCGATGATATTTTAAACTTTGATTTGTTAAGTGAAATAGCTATGAAGGAAGATTTTGTATATGTTGAAAAAGCAATTTATAAATTAAGAAATACTGAATCAAAATTGCTTGATTGGTACAGTTTTTATATGTATATTTCAAAACTGTTTTCGAAGTATAATTTTAAATACAATAGAATACCCAAATTTACACAAACACTACTTTTTCATTATTTAACAACAAATAACAATGAAGAAATTATACAAATTGATAAGAATTATCAAACTTTAATGAAAAATCTTTTTACTAACATTAGCAAAGACGATATACTAAAAGCAGACATATCGTCATGGCATAAAAGTAGAATGTTAGAACATAAATATCAACAGATACGAATAAATGAATCATCACTATATATAGAAACTGAAAATGATTTTATAAAGATTGCCCCTATAAAAAGCGGTAATTTACTCGTGACACAGATACATGAAAAAAATAATATATTATATATTCATGCACATTTTAGAAAATATTTGTTAGATGATTTTAAACTTATAGTTAAGTCTACTGGTATGAATCATATAACTGTTGTAAGAGATTATACTAATAGAAGTAAAATTTTTCTTGGTCATGAGGAAATTTTTCCAGAAGTTTATTTTGAGATAAAAATTGACCTTATTGAAAACAAAAACGATGAGATATCGTTCTACTTGGAATTTAAAGATGATATATGTGTTGAACAGCAATTGCAGTTTATGCCAGCTAGTAGGTTACGTCATAAAAACTTATTTTTTATAGGAGATAATTTTGTGGTGTCGAAAAATAAATGTAAAAACAAGATATCATGTACACCGATAGTGGGATCAATGGTTGAGAAGTATTTTGGAAAAAACATGATTGAATTTGTTACTGGAGGTAAAGAAGCGACAAAGATTCCTGACCCAGAATTTCATATGTTGAAATCAGATATTATAAGTTCTTGGTCTTGTTTTTCTAAAAAAAGGATATGGATATTTATGGATAGACATAAAGAACTTGAAAATAATGCAGAGGCTCTTTTTAGATATTGTGCAGAAATAGATGATGGTATAGAAAAATGGTTTGTAATACCAGATGAAAGCTTTAAAGAAAAATTTATAGGTGTGAATACTGTTGTTTTTGGATCCCAAGCGTTTAGAATGTTAATTTGTTTTGCGGAAAAATTTATATCTTCATTTTTATTATCAGAAGGTACAACTTTAAAATTTTCAGTTAAAGTAGCAGATCAAGTTGAATGGGAGCGATTGCGTAATTTTAGACAAATAGTAGCTAATTTTTTCAGGGGTAATATTATACATTTGCAACATGGGATTGTTTTTGGTGATGTATCAACTTATTTAAATAAAAATATTGAAAGAGTTGATATGCTATGTTCTGTATGCCAGAGAGAATATGAATACATAACGTCAACTTTAAATCACTCTATTCCTAAAGAGAATGTAAAGCTCACAGGATTAGCTAAATATGATATACTAGAAGATGTTAAACTTGCACCGATTAAATCGAAAACAATTGTTTTTGCTCCATCTTTTTCACGTGATTTTGCCTCGAAAGATAAGTATAATACAAAGTATAAAGAAAGCGAAAATTTTGAATACATAAATTCAATAGTTAGTTCAAAAAAATTATCAGAGATACTAAAAAAATCAGGCTTCAAATTTATTTTTAAACCACATTACCTACTGAAAGAAAATTTATGCGACTTTACATATGCTGACGGAGTTGAAGTTATTTTTGACGAGAAGAGTCGTTATGATTTGTATGCGGAAACAAATTTGCTTATCACTGATTATAGTGGTATTCAATTTGAGTGGGCATATTTGCAAAAACCAATGATATATGCACATATTGCAGTGAATACAAAATTTGAAGAAACATATTTTGAGTATGATAAAGATGGATTTGGTGAGATTTGTTACTCAGCAAAATCATTGATTGATACTATTGAAAAGTATATTTCAAATGGGTGTGAGATGCCTATAAAATATAAAAAAAGAGTTGAAAGCTTTTTTACATTTAATGATGGTAAAAATTGTGAAAGAATTTATAATGAAGTATTAAATATTACTGACACTAGAAAGGTGGTAAACTAATGAATATCGCATTAATTTTTGCAGGTGGTAGCGGACAAAGAATGAATAGTAAACAAAAACCAAAACAATTGTTAGAATTACATGGAAAACCTATTATAATACATACACTTGAAGAATTTGAATATCATTTGAAAATTGACAAAATAGTAATAGTCAGTTTAGAAAATATAATTGATAAAATAGAAAAATATGTAAGAAGATTTGAATTAAAAAAAGTAGAAAAAATTGTAAAAGGTGGAGAAAGCGGATTCGAGTCAATATTGAAAGGGCTTGCCGCACTTGAAGATATAGCAGATGATGATGATCTTGTCCTTATTCATGATGGAGTTCGTCCACTTGTTGATGAAATGTCAATAACAAATTGTATATCTAAAGCTGAAAAGTTTGGAACCGCAGTCACTTGCGTATCGGTAACAGAAGGAATTATTGTTTCAGAAGATGGGGATACAGTTGATGATTTCCCAGATAGAAAAATTGAATATGCAACAAAAGCACCACAGTGTTTTAAATATAAACTTATTTATGATTTGTATAAAAAGGCAAAAGAAGATTGTTTTATTCCAATTGAGTCTGCCCATTTATGCCATCATTATGGAATAAAATTGCATATGGTACAGGGTTCATATAAAAACATAAAAATCACTACGGGCACAGATTACTATATCTTCCGTGCGATTTTTGAAGCTATCGAAAATAGTCAGATAGAGGGGTATTAAATGTATACAAATAAAACTTTTTTAAGAGATATAGAAAACGAAGCATCAGATTTAGGTATAGAATGGGAAAAAATATCAAATGTACTAATTACAGGAGCAACAGGACTTATTGGTTCACATTTATCATTTGCGTTAGCGAAGAGAGGAATAAAAGTTTATGCAGTAGGTCGTAATAAAGAAAAACTTGAACAATTACCGGCTATACCAATTGTAATAGATGATATTACTGATGCGATTGAAATAGAAGATGAAATTGACTATGTTATACATGGTGCAAATTCAACACAATCAAGAGAATTCATTGAAAATCCTGTTGACATAACTAAGAGCATAATATGTGGAACAATGAATGTTTTAGATTTTTCTTTAAAAAAGCAAGTTAAAGGGGTTGTTTATCTTTCATCAGTTGAGGTATATGGGAAAACTGAAAAGTATCCTTTATTCGAAGAAGATTTAGGCTATTTGGACCTATCAAATATACGAAATTGTTACCCTGAAGCTAAAAGGATTGCTGAAAATTTGTGTGCGTCGTATTCAAAACAATTTGGATTGCAGGTTAAAATTGCACGATTAACGCAGATTCTCGGTTCAGGAGTCGACTATAAAGATAATAGGCTGTTTGGATATGCTGCAAGAGCAATTGTAGAAAAAAAAGATATAGTTTTAAATACAAAAGGTGGTACTGTTCGAAGTTATTGCTATGTGAGTGATGCTGTAAGGGCGGTTTTGTATATTTTGACTAAGGGCGAAGAGGGTCAAACGTATAATGTAGCAGACAAAGATACTGAGTGTTCAATAAGTGAAATAGTTGAATTGATAGCAAGTAAAAATAATATTAAGGTTGTCTATGATATTAAAGATACTGGAGGATTATATCCAGTAGAAACTCGCACCGTTATTAACACAGAAAAAATAGAAAAAATTGGATGGTGTGCAAAAAGTAATGAGTTACATAAGGATCTTAATCAATAATAATTTTATTGTAAATTGTTATTGATTAGATGGGTACAAGTAATAAAAAATGATTAAATTGTAAACAGGAGGAGTATTATGTACAAGATAAATACATTTGAAAATGTAGAAGTAGATTCAAACAAGATAATTGTAGACAAAACAAAAAGTAAAATGTTGGAAAATTCTGAAATAATTTTTAATGGGATAAATAATATACTATACGTTGAAGATGGTGTGATATTAAAAAAATCAAATATTATATTTAATGGTAGCAATAGTATTATTTATATTAGCAGAAATGTAAATCCTTACTACTTTTCTGTAAAAACAAATAATAACAATGTATTTTACGTTGGAAGTAATTGTTTTTTTAATCCTAAAGGTGGATTTTCAGCATTATTGTCTGAACAACAAAATGTTATTATTGGAGAAGATGGTCTTTTTTCTTTTGGTATAAAAATCTTAACAGCAGATGGGCACATAATATATAGTACAAATACAAAAGATAGAATAAATCAAAGTAAGTCAGTATTAATAGGAGACCATGTATGGATTGGACAAAATGCAGTTATATTAAAAGGAACAAAAATTGGTTCGGGAGCTATTGTAGGAGCTAATTCAATTGCATCAAACAAGAAAATAGAATCTAATTTTTCAGTTGCAGGTAACCCCATTAAAACAATTAGGAAAGATGTGTTTTTTTCAAAAGAACTTGTACATAACTGGACTGAACAAGAAACGGAAAATTATAAAGAAATGGATACTAATCAATGGGTTTATGAATCCACTAGTAATACATTTGATTTTGAAAAAATTGACATTGAATTAAAATTATATAAAGATGTTGATGAAAAACTTAAAAAGTTGATAGAATTAATAGTTGAGAATAAAGAAAAAAATAGGTTTTTTATTTAAAATTAAGATTAAATGGTTTATTCAAAAATAAAATGTGAGAAGTGGAATATGGTAGAAAAAATAATTTCTTTTAGTAAGGCAGGAACATATTTCAACACTGTAATTGTTGACAGTTCTAAAAGCGAGTTATTAGATAAAGCAGAAATAGTTTTCAATGGAGAAAATAATATATTATATGTAGAAGATGGTGTAAAATTAAAAAATTCGAAAATACTATTTAATGGTAATAATAGTATTGTATATTTAAGTAAAAGTAAATATACATATTACACTAAAATAACATTGTATAGTGATAGTATAGTTTATTTCGGAAAAGATTGCTCGTTTAATACAAAAGGTATTAGTCTGTTAGCTTCAGAACACCAAAACATACTTATAGGGAATAATGGATTATTTTCTTTTGGTATAAATTTTAGAACAGCGGACGCACATTTAGTATACGATTGTAAAACTAAGTTAAGGTTAAATCAGAGTAAATCAATTTTAATAGGTGATCGAGTTTGGCTTGGACAGAACATAACTATTTTAAAAGGAACAACTATTGGTTCAGGATCAATTATAGGTTTAAATTCGTTAATATCTAATAAAATTGTCTTTTCAAATACGATTTGTGCTGGAAATCCTGTTAAATTATTAAAAGATAATATGTTCTTTTCAAACAAAAGTGTACATAAATTTACAGATAAAGATATTAATGACTATAAAAGTTTGAATGTTGATATGTGGAGTTACCAATTTTCAAAAGACTCCTTAAGTTTGAAAGACATAGATAAAAAAATAAAACATAAGAAAAATTCTTATGATAAATTAAATGTGTTAAAAGAATATATTATAGAAAATTATGCAAAAAATAGATTTTACATTGGTTTAGAAAACATAAATCCACTAAAAACAGATGATAACAAAACAGAAGCAGAAATAGATAAAATTTCAAGAGAGCCAAAACGCTCTAAAGAGTCAAATGACTTTGCTTTTAATAAAAATAATGTAGAAACTTTCAAAGAAGCCGTTGCTCCAACCTTAAACATCTCTAAAAGGTTTGTTATTGATGATTCTAAAGATAAACAACTTAAAGTATTAGAAGAAAATCTTGAAAATAGCAATGTTGAATTAGTAAAAGTATCTAAAGATAAATTAAAATAAAAAAATTATGAATGTTAATCGAATAGATTAGACCCCGCCTCTAAGTGTAGCGTAGCGGAGGGAAAGGCTAATCTACCAAAAGTGGGGTTCAAGCTCCCACTTGAAGGATAGGTATTTTGACGGGAATTTTTTTGAATGTATGTAGTAACGAGTCTATCACTAACTAAAATAAAATAGAGAGGGTGAAAATTTATCAATGGATTATGATTTATACAAAAGTGA
>JBKEBX010000037.1:0-90994 GCA_047973385.1 Lachnospirales bacterium
GCTATATAAACACCATTTTTATTTGTTTCGTTATGTTTATTTAATACAGGATTTTCTTTTGAGTCTAACAATATATCATTGTCTTTAAAGATTGTCTTGTTAACTCTTGCACCTGTTGCAATGATAACCGTATCAAAGGCTAAACCTTCAACTTTATTTGTTTTAACAACGCTCTTTCTACCAGAAGCGTCACGTTCACCAAGTTCCATAATATCACAAGCAAGTTTACCATTTTCAAATGTAACTGGTGAGTATAATTCTTTGAACTCAACACCGTCTTCACTTGCAAGACGAATTTCTTCAGGAGATGATGGCATAAAAGCTTTTGTTCTTCTATATACGATTGTAGAAGTCTTAACTCCCTTAGTGCGTTTAGCTGATCTTGCACAGTCCATAGCAACATCACCACCACCGATAATTGCAACCTTTTCACCAAGTTCAACAGAAAGGTTAGACTTTTTAGATTCTTCTAAGAACTCAATAGCATCTAAAACTTTACCATCACCTTTAATAGGGTTATAGCAGTTATCCCAAGCACCTGTTGCAACTATAACAAAGTCAAACTCTTTTTTAAGTTCTTCAATAGAACCTACTGCTGTATCAAATTTAAACTCTACTCCTGTTTTTACAGCCATTTCATAGTCAAGGTTAACTGCCTCTTTAGAAATTCTAAACTCAGGTATTACATGAGATACTATACCAAATGGATTAGATTTTTTCTCAAATACAGTAACTGCTATACCGTTACGTCTTAAGAATAAACCTGATGCGATACCAGCAGGACCAGCACCTATAACAGCAACTTTTTTGTTTGTTTTAAAATCTGAAGATGTAATGCTTTGACTATATTTAGCTTGTGCATTTTGAGATGCAACAAGTTTGCTATTTCTGATTTGAAGTGGTGTATCATAGTCAAGTCTAGTACATTTGTTTTGACATTGGTGGTCACATATTGTACCTGTTATAGATGGTGTTGCGTTATCAGTAGCTATAATTTTGAAAGCATCTTCAAACTTACCATCTTTCACTAATGATAAATATTCAGGTATTTGTTGTTCGATTGGACAACCACCGTCTTTACATGGTGCTTTGTAACAGTCGAATAAAGGTAACTCACTTGTTGTTTTTCTTGAACCAACTGCTCTAAGTGACTTGTTATGATATTTGTTTTGTTCTAAAGTGTTACATACTTCTTGAACGCCTTTAACATCAATAAGCCCAACACCATTTTTAAGTAAATCTTCAACATCTAAAGCAAGTTGATAAACTCTTTCGTACCCACCTGGCTTTAATATAGTTGTTGCAAAAGTAATCGGTGCAACACCTAAACTTGCAAGTTTATGAATATTAAAGTGGTCTGCACCACCTGAATATGAAATTCTAAGTTTTCCGTCAAACTCTTCAGATAAAATTCTTACAGCGTTAATTGTAAGTGGGAAAAGTGAACGTCCTGACATATACATTTCTTCACCAGGAAGCTCATTATTATCAATCTTTACAGGGAAAGTATTTGTAATCTTAACACCAAATTCAAGATTTAAGTTTTTAGCAACTTCAAGAAGCTCATGGAACATTTTTACGGCATCTGAAAACTGTAAATCATTGTTAAAGTGGTGGTCATCAAATACGATATAGTCAAAACCAAGCTTATCTAAAGTACTTCTTGCTAAGTCATAGCCTAAGATTGTAGGGTTGCATTTTATAAATGTGTGTATTTTCTTTTCTTTAAGTAAATAGTCAGCTATTTTTTGGATTTCGTCTTTTGGACAACCATGTAATGTACTTAAAGTTATTGAGTTACTTACACATGGTGAAATGTTTTCAACAAATGCTTTATCTACATTTTCAAACTTATCTATGTTGTTAAGTAAATACTCTTTACATTCTTTGAAAAACGGTACATTTGATGCATCTTTTAAGTTTTCAATAAAGTTATCTATTTTAGGTAGTTTGATACCCTCTAGGTCATAACCAACACTCATATTAAACAAGAAATCTTGTTTTTCAGAAATTCCAAGTTCCTTTGCAAGTACAAGACAGACAAAATAAGCTTTTACATATTCCTCATACGCCTCTCCTACGGTAAGTTCTGTTGACCACTCAACGTTGTAACATTCATCTTCAGCGTTTATACAAGGTTTCGCAACACAAGCACGAAGTTCTTCACCGTCCATTTTTTGAACTGTTTTAAGCTCGATTGCACGACAACCCGCTAAGTATGAAGCTATAATGTTTTGTGCAAGTTGTGAGTTAGGTCCTGCTGCCGGTCCTAAAATTGTTGATAACTCTTGACCAAAAATCTTAACGCTATCACCTGTTTTATTTTTATAGAACTTATCTTTAGAAACACCAAAAATTCTATTATATCTTTTATATTCTGTTAAAGTCCAGTCAATTAGACCTTCAAAATCAATAAATCTCATTAAATCACTCATAAATATCTCCTCTCTACATTGCCATTATTATATTAAAAATCCTTATAAATTCAATATATAACATATTTAATAATAGAAAAAAATTAAAATAGTGGAATCTCCCTATTATTAAAAATTCAAACTTTCTTAACTGTTTATACGTTTCCAGAAATCTGTACAAACTATTCTAGATTTATGGAAAATCTCTTTTTCATCAGCCACAAGTAGTTCTCTATCTTTCATAACAAACTCACCGTTTATCATAGTTGTAGTTGTCATACGACCTTGCATACCAAACAAAATGTGACTATTCATGTTACCCTCTGTAAGTGGTGTAAGTGGGTCATAATCCACAACAACTATATCAGCTGCAGCATCTTTTTTGATTGTTCCAAGTGGAGTATCAAAAAATCTGTTAGCGATTGTTCTGTTGTTTTCGAACAACATAGTCGGTATCTCTCCCCAAGCAACAGCAGGGTCATTTAAGTTATGTTTATGTATGATGTTACCAACTTTTAAGGACTCATACATATCACCTGTGTAACCGTCAGTACCAAGACCTAGCATTATATCTTTTTCCATAAGCTTGATTGTACTTTGACAGCCAACAGCGTTACCCATGTTAGATTCAGGGTTGTGTACTACGATTGTGTTTGTGTCTTTTAAAATGTCCATTTCTTCGTTGTTTATATGGATACAATGAACTGCAATAGATTTCTCACCTAAAATACCCTTATCGTAAAATCTATTTACAACACGTTTACCATAATCTCTTAGGGAACGTCTAGTGTCGTTTATCCCCTCTGCTGTATGAACATGGAAACCTGCGTTTAGGCTACCCATTTCATCAACACACATATCTAAAGTTTTATCAGATACAGTGAAAGATGCGTGTAGACCAAGCATACCTTTTATCATATCTGTTTTATCGTTGTTTGCATGTTTAATGAAGTCTATGTTTTCTTTTATAGCTTCCTTCGTTCTTTGTTCTCCATCTCTATCTGTAACTTCATAACAAAGATTTGTTCTTATACCAAGTTCTTTGGCAACATCAGCAATTTGGAATAAACTACCTGTAACAGCGTTTTGACTCGCATGGTGGTCGAAAACTGTTGTTACTCCATTTTTTATACAATCTATATATGTTGCATATGCAGAATATTTAACATCTTCCATATTCAACACTTTATCAAGTTTCCACCAAAGGTTTTCAAGTATATCATCAAAATCTTTGTTAACTGGTGCACCCTCAATATTCATTCCTCTTGCAAAAGCACTATAAATGTGCATATGTGTATTTATAAGTCCTGGCATAATAACTTGCCCTTTAACATCTAAATACTCATGTTTTTCGTTTTTATATTTTTCTAAAATATCCTGTGTAGTACCAAAATCTTTTACTAAATTCCCCTCTACTACAACAGCCCCATTATCAATTAAAGGATTTTCATTATTACGAGTTATTAATCTACCATTTCCTATAATTTTCATATTTACACCTCTCTAAATTAATTTTGTTATTGTTTCAACTTAGAATATTTTGCTAACGTTGTTAAATTCTTGTTTTCTTTTTCTTTGTAATAAATGCGTTAAATTTAAAATATTTGTGAATTTAAATTTAACGCATGGCTTTACCTAATACATTTTTAAAGTATGTATGAACTTCCCTTATTTTAACTCTCTATTTTACAACAATTTTTGTTCCAGTCTTTCCAGCTATACCGTCTTTTGCTTTTTCAAGCATAGTGATAAGAGCAGTACGACCAGGTTTTGAACTTGCAAAGGCAATTGCCGCCTCAACTTTTGGTAACATAGAACCAGGTGCAAAATGTCCCTCATCTATGTATTGTTTTGCTTCATCAAGATTTAAAGTTTCTAACCATTTTTCGTTAGGTTTACCAAAGTTTATAGCAACTTTTTCAACAGCTGTTAAAATAATGAAGTAATCAGCATCTAAAATTTCTGCTAATTTTGCACTAGCAAAATCTTTATCAATTACGGCTTTTTGACCTGTTAAGTGTCCATTTTCATCACAAACAGCGATTCCTCCACCACCACCTGCAATAGGTACTTGACCAGCTTCAAGCATAACTTTTACTACATCTTTTTCAACTATATCAACAGGCTTAGGAGATGCAACAACTCGTCTATAACCACGACCTGCGTCCTCTACCATGTTTGTTCCATTTGCAATCATAGCCTTAGCTTCTTCCTCTGTATAGAAAGCACCAATAGGCTTAGTTGGATTTTCAAATGCCTTGTCATTTTTATCAACAACAACTTGAGTAATTATAGTAGCAACAGGTTTTGCTATATTTCTACTGTTTAATTCTTCTCTAAGTGCATTTTGTAAATCATATCCTATATAACCCTGAGACATACCAACGCAAACTGACATTGGAAGTTCAGGTATATTTTCATCAACTCTATGAGCTGTTGAGAATGCAAGGTTTAACATACCAACTTGTGGCCCGTTACCATGACACACAACAACTTCATGACCTTCTTCAATTAAATCTACTATCGCTTTAGCAGTTGTTTTAACGGCTTCCATTTGTTCCGTTAAATTGTTCCCTAAAGCATTTCCCCCAAGGGCAATAACTATTCTTTTACTCAAAATTTAACCCTCCTCTTTTTAGAGAAAGCCAAATAAATATTTACATTATCTAATTGGCTTTCATATTGCATAAGCAATGTACTGGCTGTTTTTTTATTTGAAAATTCTAAGATAAAATTCTCTTTTGAAGAGTTTTTCCCTAACATACTTTCTATTTTTTCCTTTTTCACTTTTCGCTCAACGCTTCACGTTCGCTTGTTCAAAAGGTTGCTTCGCCTTGCTCTGCTTAAAAAATATTCAGTTTCTAAGGGAAAATTCTCTTTTACTCTATTTCATTTTTCTTTCAGTATTTTGCTCAACAAGTTTTTCTAAAATAGCAGCAGGATCTTGGAATTTTTCTAACATCATCATTGCAGCTATAACATATGGCTTATAACTTGCTTCTTTATATAATGGATCTCTATATCTATCAAATACTGACTTTTCAACTTCACCTTCATCGCAAGATTCACCAGTGATATCAGCAGGTAAACAGTGCATATAAAGTGCTTTACCGTCTTTAGTTTTAGCCATAAGCTCTTCAGTACATTCCCAATCTTTGTGATTAGCATTTTGAGCAAGTAACTCTTTTTCTAAAGCTTTGATACCATCTAAGTCACCTTCACCATAAAGGTCAGTTCTTTTTTCCATTGCAGCAAATGGTGCCCAAGATTTAGGATATACTATATCAGCGTCAGCAAAAGCTTCTTCCATAGAGTTAGTTTTTGTGAAAGAACCACCGTTTGCTTCACAGTTTTTCTTAGCAACTTCTTCAACTTCTGGCATGATTTCATAACCTTCTGGATGAGCTAAAACAACATCCATACCAAATCTTGACATAAGTCCTACAATACCTTGAGGTACTGATAAAGGCTTACCATAAGATGGTGAATACGCCCAAGTCATAGCAATTTTCTTACCTTTTAAGTTCTCAACGCCACCAAAGTGGTTGATGATATGTAACATATCAGACATAGATTGAGTTGGGTGGTCGATATCACATTGTAAGTTAACGATTGTAGGAACTTGCTCAAGTGTACTAGCTCTGTAACCTTCACGTACATATTGAGAAACATCTCTCATGTATTTATTACCTTTACCGATATACATATCATCACGAATACCGATAACATCAGCCATAAAAGAAATCATGTTAGCAGTTTCACGAACTGTTTCACCATGAGCGATTTGAGATTTACCTTCATCTAAATCTTGAACTTCAAGACCTAACAAGTTACATGCAGATGAGAATGAAAATCTAGTTCTTGTAGAGTTATCTCTAAATAATGAAATAGCAAGACCGCTATCAAAAACCTTTGTAGAGATGTTTTGCTCTCTCATAAGTCTTAAAGTATCAGCGATTTTATAAACTGCATTGATTTCATCATCAGTTTTTTCCCAAGTTAAAAGGAAATCGTTGTTGTACATATCTTCCGTTCTTAGTGATTTTAATTCTTCAATCATTTTGCCTATTTTTGACATAATTTTCTCTCCTTATAATTAAGTTATATTTGTTCAAGGGGAGCAATAAGCCCCCACTTGAGAGTATGTTATATATTATATATTATTTGTTTTTGATGTAAGTAGTTGGAAGTGCTGCATATACTGCTGCACAAGTTACTAAATCTTGCTTCCAAGTTTTTTCGTTTGGAGCATGAGCTTGAGCTTCTGCACCAGGACCAAAACCGATACAAGGTATACCGTTACGTCCCATTATTGAAACACCATTTGTTGAGAATGTCCATTTATCAGTAAGTGGACGAGCTTTTCTCATTTCGATGTTTTCAGCTACACCAAGACGAGTTTTACCATATAAATTTTCGTGAACTTCAATCATAGCCTTTGTTACTTCATGGTCTTCTGGAATTACCCAAGTTGGGAAATAACATTCGATAGGATAAACAAAGTCAGTATATGAAGGTCTTTCATAGTTGTACATAGAAACTTTTGCACCATACTTTTTAACAGCTGGAAGTTCTCTAATCTCATCTAAACAACTTTCCCAAGTTTCACCAGCAGTCATACGACGGTCAAGAGAAATTGAACAAGAGTCAGCAACAGCACAACGGCTTGGAGATGTAAAGAATATTTCAGAAGTTGTAACTGTACCACGACCTAAGAATGATGCTTCTTTATACTCTGGGTTATACTTTTCTTCTAACATTTTAACAAGACCTTTTACTTCCTTGTCATCAGCTGCATCATTTTCATTTAAGTCACGAACATTTATAAGTATTTCAGCCATTTTGTAAATTGCATTTTCACCACGTTCTGGAGCAGAACCATGACAAGAAACACCTTCAACATCAACACGAATTTCCATACGTCCACGTTGTCCACGATAGATACCACCGTCTGTTGGTTCTGTTGAAACAACAAATTCTGGTTTGATGTTTGATTCTTTGATTATGTATTCCCAACATAAACCGTCACAGTCTTCTTCTTGAACAGTACCTGTTACTACAACAGTGTAATCACCTAAAAGGTCTAAATCTTTCATGATTTTAGCACCATATACAGCACTAACTATACCACCTAATTGGTCAGAAGTACCACGACCACCGATTTCTTCATCGTTTTCATAACCTTCAAATGGGTCAAAATTCCAGTTATCTTTATTACCAACACCAACAGTATCGATATGTGCGTCAAAACCGATTAAAGTTTTACCTGTACCCATGTAACCTAAAACGTTACCCATTGGGTCAATATCAACTTTGTTGAAACCTAGTTTTTCCATTTCTTCTTTAATTCTTAAAACAGTTTCTTTTTCAAAACAGCTTTCGCCAGGGAATGATATTAAATCTCTTAAAAATTTAGTCATATCAACTTTGTATCCCTCAGCTTTTACCTTAATTTGTTCAAAATCCATTATTTTGTTCTCCCTTCAGAAATATAAATGTATTTATAAATGTATTTAATTACAAATGTAATAAAATATAATATTAAAATGCACCTTGTATTAAGAGTTTTTTCAACTTTCTTTCGCCTTTGAACTGATATTTATTAAAGTTGAAAATTATTCTTACTAGGCGTTAATTCTCTATATCTTAGAATGTACCTTCCCAACAAATCTCTCTGTATTTGTCTGGGTCAGTGTCGCCTTCCGTACTAAATAATAGTACTTCAGAATTTTCATCAAGACCAAGAGTTTCTTTAAGTTCTTTGTATTCTGGGTTTGTCATAACTTCGTATACAATACCAAGAGTTACGGCACCAGATTCTCCAGAAGTTACTCTATCATCACCTTTAAGTGGATTACCAAGTATTCTCATAGCCTTTGCTGAAACCCAGTCAGGACTAGAAACAAAAGTATGAGTATGGTTTTTTAGTACATCAAAACCGATTATGTTAGGTTCACCACAGGCAAGACCTGCCATAATAGTTTGCATATCGCCACCAACAAACTCCATTTCACCGTCACCACGTACAGCCGATTTATATAAACAATCTGCAAGGTCAGCCTCAACAACTACAACAGTCGGAGGGTTTTCCTTAAATTTAGCAGAAAAGTAACCTTGAACAGCACCAGCAAGTGAACCTACACCAGCTTGAACAAAAACGTGAGTTGGTCTTTTTATATCTTCTTTTTCAAGTTGTTCCATAGCTTCAAAAGCCATAGTAGCATATCCTTGCATAATCCATGCAGGAATGTCTGTGTAACCTTCCCAAGCAGTATCTTGAACCATAACTCCGTTACCAGACTTTTCAGCATCATCGTTAGCAAGTCTAACAGCATCATCGTAGTTTAAATCAGTTATAGAAGCTTCGGCACCTTCATTTTGAATATTTTTAAGTCTAGTTTGTGATGAGCCTTTTGGCATATAAACAACAGATTTTTGATTTAACTCTCTTGCTGCCCATGCTACACCACGACCATGGTTACCGTCTGTTGCAGTATAAAAAGTAATATCACCTAATTTATCTTTAACTTCTTTTGATGTTAACTTATCAAAAGGCAATTCAGTTAAAGGTACATTAAGTTTTTGGGCAATGTATGAACCCATAGCATATGAGCCACCTAAAACCTTGAATGCGTTAAGACCAAATCTGTAAGACTCGTCCTTTACATGTAAACTTTTAAGACCAATTTTCTTGGCTAATTCAGAAAGATTTGCAAGTGGTGTTTCCTCGTAAGCTGGAAAGCTTTCATGAAACTGTTTAACTTTTTTCAGCTCTCCCTCTGATAAAAATTCTATTGCTTTTGCTGGATCAGTTTTAGGCATATTATTTTTTTGCCATTTAATTTTACCCATTTAATCTACTCCTTCTTCTTTTTTAATTTTATTTAGATATCTATAAACAGTAGGTTCTGAAACGTGCAAACGTTTCGCAACGTTGAAAACCATACCTTTATAGGAAAAAGCATCTCTATCTTTGATTACTTTAATAATGTTGACTTTCTCATCTGTTGTCATGTTATCAGGGTCAATTCCACTTTCATTTATAGCCGAGTCTATATATTCGTTTGCTATTTCTTCAAGTGAGTTTGGAAATTCTTCTGTATGATGTATTTCGTATTTCGTATCAACATCAATAAAATCATCAAGTACATTTCTTAGATTTACATAGGAATCTACGTTAATATTTATACAAATCATTCCGACAACAGTTCCATCATCATCTTTTATAAAAAAAGTCGATGACCTAGAATGTTGACTAGAATGAACAATTCCTTTGTAGTTAAGTACAAAGGGTGAATATTCATAAACTTTATCGTTTATAAATTTCATAGCGAGGTTTGTAACTGGTGCCCCAACAGTACGTCCACTAACGTGACCGTTTCTTATGGCTACGACTGATTTGTCAGTATCCGAAACATCATGCATAACAATTTCAGCATTTTTACCAAGAACACCACACAGAAAATCCATTAAAGGTAAGTATTCTTCTAACTTCTTATGAATAAAATCTCCTCCTTCTAAGTTACGGTAATTCGCTAATATATTGTATCTTTATTTGTATAAGTTTGTTTATTTTGAATTTTCGAAAAGTGTTACCCTTTGTAAAATTTCATAGTTATTTTTTATTTTGACTATATAAACTTTCGGGGAATTTATCTAGTCTAATTAGTAGAAAAAAATAACATATCAAAATATATTACATTTTATTAGGTTAGTATGTTTGTGCTTAAAAATATAAATTTATATTTTTAAGGCTAAATTAGTTAAAAAACAATCAGTTTAAAATAATTAATTATTGTGAAATACGAAACCATTTGTAGTTCAGAATATAATTTTCCAATAAAAAAGCCATCACTTTAGAAAGAAAGGGCAAAATTATGTAAAACTATTTAATTATTTTTGTGTAAGAGATATAAATTTACTAACTATGAAATTTTACGGTACAAGTAACTTAAATTATTTAGAAATAAAATGATGTAAGAGGTCTCTTTTTATTTGCTAATAATTTATTATCATTATAGCATGAGAATTTATTATTGTCAACAAGTTTTTGAGAAAAAATTCTCACTATTTATATGAAGTTTTTTTGTATAAAATATACAAACAATACCTAATTAGTGGAATGTGCACACCTATCATTGTTAAAATCTTAATATTTATGTGTTTTTGTATAATTGTTATTAATAATAAATTATCATTAAATGTATCGTAAATAATAAATTATTTTTAATAAATGCAAAAAAATTCTCATTTACATACTAAATGAGAATTTTTTTGTAGTTTATTTTATTAATATGGATAGTCCATAGCTTTTTCTTCGTTATTTAAAACACGAAGTCCACCAAAAACAAGTGCTTCCATTTCATTTTCACCTGGATACTTCACAACATCAGCAATATAAGATACTTTTTCAGTTATATATGAAGTTATAAATTCACTGTACGCTATTCCACCTGTTAACAAAATAGCATCAACCTTGCCGGATACAACTGTACTCATAGAACCAATTTCCTTAGCAATGCTATAAGCCATCGCTTCAAGTACAATTTTAGCTTCCTCATTTCCGTCATTCATTAATTTTTCCACTTCACGACAATCACTTGTACCAAAGTAGTTCACAAGTCCACCTTTTCCCTTTAATGCAAGTTTAATATCTTTTTCTTCTTTATCTTTTATAAATTTAATAAACTCGAATGCTGGGAGTGTTCCTGAACGTTCAGGAGAAAAAGGCCCATCTCCACCAAGTGCGTTGTTAACATCAATTACATCTCCTTTATGGTGAACACCAACAGATACGCCTCCACCTAGATGTGTAACTACAACCGTAATATCTTCATACTTTTTACCAATGTCTTTTGCATATTGTTTAGCAACAGCCTTTTGATTAAGTGCGTGAAAAATCGACTTACGTTTAACATCTCGAAGACCTGTATAACGTGCTATATCAGGAAACTCATCAACTACAACAGGGTCAACAATAAATGATTTTTTCTTGTGGATACTTGCAAGTTCCTTTGCGATTATTCCACCTAAATTTGAAGCGTGTTCACCAGAAACACCAATTTCAAGATGTTCAATCATCTTATCATTTATGTTATAAGTACCACTTTTTATAGGCATAAGTAAGCCACCACGTCCTACAAATGCGTCTATTTCTTCAAGTTTTTCATTGTTTTCTTCAAGTGCTTTTGTAAGCTCTAAGGTTCTTAAATCTTTTTGGTCTGTAATCTTCTCATATTTACTGAGTTCACTAGCTTGATGAGTAATATTTTTTGTAAAAATTTCTTTTTCATCATTATATAGTGCAATTTTTGTTGATGTTGAACCAGGGTTAATCGCTAAAATTTTCATAAGTCCTCCTAATAATATAAATAATATTTTTTATGTACAATGTCAATATAACAAAATCTACGTTTACATACTAAGCCCTAAAGCAATAGATATAAGCTTACTTTCAGCACTATCAGCACGAGAAGTAAGAATGATAGGCTCTTTTGTACCCAAAACAACTCCACCGTTTTTACAACCTGCAAGATACGTTAAGGATTTATATAGTGCATTACCAGCTTCAATATTATCAACTAAAATAACATCTGCATCTCCACCAACTTTAGATTTAATTCCTTTTATTTCACAAGCTTCTTTACTAACTGCACCGTCTAAAGCTATTGGACCTTCAACAATACAATCTTCTCTACTTTCAAAATGACTTTGTAAATCATAAGCGTCAACTGTTGATTGCATCTTAGGGTTTACTTTTTCTTTTGCACATACAAGTGCAACCTTAGGCTTTTCTATGCCTAAATTATGAAGTGATTTAACAGTATTTTCTATAATATTAATTTTAGTTTCAAAGTCAGGTTTAATGTTTATAGCAGCATCTGTAACAAACAACAATTTATGATAGTTGTCAATTTCAAAAACACTAACATGTGACATAACAGAATCTGTTCTAAGCCCATATTCTTTGTTCAAAGCAGCCTTTAATATAATAGAGGTATCAACAAGACCTTTCATGAGTGATTTAGCTTTTCCTTGTGATACAAGTCTTGTTGCTATCTCACAAGCTGAAACTTTATCAGTTTCATTTATAATTTTGTGTTTCTCCAAATTCATTTCTATCTCACTTGCAATAGTTCGAATTTCGATTTCATCGCCTACCAAATAAGCTGTTCCAAAACCTTTTAATGCAGCTTCATCGATAGATAACAATACATCTCTATCTTGAGCTACTGCAACTGCTATTGAATGTTCACAATTGGATTTTGACTCAACATTTTTAACAACGTGTTTTAATAAATCATCTAATTTTTGCATAATTATATCTCCTTATTTAATTTTTTTACTGCTTATTTTGAATTATAACACATAAACCATACAAAAGTGAATAAAAAAAATAAAAAAATTATTATTTTTTTTATTAAAATGATAATTTTTTATTAATTTATTTTAGTTTATGAATAAATTTGTAATTTTATTTTTTAACTCTTTCAAATTTTGTTTAATTCAATAATGTAATCATGTAAACAATTATATTTTTGAATAATAAAAACAAAAAAAATTCATGAAAAAATATTTAAAAAAACCCTTATATTTTCTTGGATTATATGTTATAATAAACAAGAGATATTTATAAAAAATATATTCTATATGTTTTTTGTACACAATATTGTATAATTTTTATTTTTATATGTGTAATATTAATATCTATGTTAAATAACATAATATGTATAAGTTATTTTATAACTAAAGGCGAAACATTGTATGTTATAAATTATTTTAAAAGAAAATATTATTTTTATTTATTGAGGAGGAGAAATTTTATGGAAATTTTTAAGGCTTTAGAGAAGTACGGACATGAGCAACTTGTTTTTGGTCAAGATAAAGAAACAGGACTTAAAACTATTGTAGCAGTACATAGTACAAAACTTGGACCAGCTGGTGGTGGTACTCGTTTTTGGAACTATGAAACTGAAGATCAAGCTCTTTTTGATGTTTTACGTTTATCTCGTGGTATGTCTTATAAAAATGCCTGTGCAGATTTGGCACTTGGTGGTGGTAAAGCTGTTATTATAGGCGATCCTAAAAAATTAAAAAGTGAAGAATTTTTCAAAGCATACGGTCGCATAATTAACTCTTTAGGTGGTAAATATTATACTGCTGAAGACGTTAACATATCTACTGATGATGTTGATATAATCAACACTGTTACACCTTATGTTATGGGTACATCAAAAATTGCTGGTAACCCATCTCCTTACACTTCTCGTGGTGTATTTATGGCTGTTAAAGCTGGTGCTAAGCATAAGTTCGGTACAGATGATTTAAAAGGTTTAACTATTGCAGTTCAAGGTCTTGGTTCTGTTGGTTATGGTTTAGCAAAAATGTTGCATGAAGATGGTGCAAAGCTTATCGTTGCTGATATAAATACTGAGCGTGTTGACCAAGCTGTTAAAGAACTTGAAGCTACAGCTGTTGGAGTTCAAGAAATCGTTACTGTAGCATGTGATATTTTCGCTCCTTGTGCCCTTGGTGCTGTTTTAAATACTGAAAATGTTAAAGAGTTAAAATGTAAAATGGTTTGTGGTGCTGCTAACAATGTTCTTTTAGACCCTGAAACAGGTGTTGCTCTTGAAGAACTTGGCATTACTTACATACCTGACTATATTGCAAATGCTGGTGGTATAATCAACTGTGCTCCAGAAGCAATTGGTATTCCTTATGATGAAAAGTTTGTACTTGAAAAAGTTGATAACATCTATAACACTACTTTAAAAATCATTGATATGGCTAAAGAGCGTGGTATAACAACTTATCAAGCTGCTGACCAACTTGCAGTTGAAACAATCGAAGCTGGTAAAAACTAATTATTGATACAAAATACAATAAAAAAAACTCGCAAATGCGAGTTTTTTTTATTGTATTTTTAAATATTTATTATTATAATATCAGATGTTTAAATAATAATAAAAACTTTTATGGAACTTGCAAAACATATGTATAAATGATATACTTTATTGTAATGTAAATTTATCTTAATAATTTTAGAATAGGAATTTAGTTGAAAATGAAATCAAAAGAAATTTATTTATTTTTTGCATTAGTATTTTTAGAGGGAATAACTGCAAATCTTGTACACCCTGTTACACCTTCATTGATAATTGCGTTGAACTTGCCAGATTTTATATTTGGACTTGCTTTTGCGTGTATGTCCACAACTTTTATGTTATTCTCACCTTTTTGGGGGAAAATGAATGAAAACATAGGAAGTAGGAGAGTTTTGTTAACTTGTTGTTTAGGTTATGCTCTTGGACAATTTTTCTTTTTTAACGCAAATGTAACAGAGGAAATTGTTGTTGCAAGGTTGTGGTCTGGTATGTTTTCAGGTGGTATTGTTGTAAGTATGATGACTTACATTGTAAAAATTTCAACAGAAAACGAGTTATCAAAAAACCTTACAATATATGCGACTTTACTCGCTGTTGGTAACGCAACAGGCTATCTGATTGGTGGACTTGTTGGTAAAAGTAATATATACTTACCTTTTTATTTTCAAGTATCAATGTTAGTAGTTTTAGGTATACTCTTTTTTGTAGTTTGTCAAAAAAGCTTTGACAAAAAATTTAATCTACAACACAGTTTTCAAACTTTTATAAAAAGCAATCCCATAAATACCTTTTTAGAAATTAAACCACATTTAAACCTTAACTTAAAAATTTTAAGTATAATAACTCTTTTTGTAACAACTGCCACTATATGCCAAGACCAAAACTTTAATTATTACATAAAAGATGTATATAATCTTGATTCTTCATATAATGGACTGATTAAATCTATGGTAGCTATTTTAGGACTTTTATTAAATAGTACATTATGTAAGTTTATTATAAACAAGCTAGATATTTCTATATCTTTAAAAAACTTATACTTTTTACTTTCGATAATAGCAATTGGTATTTTTTACTTAACAAGCCCTTTTACTTTTATAGGAGTAAACATTGTATATTATGGCTTTATCATAGTATGTTCGCCCCTACTCCAGTTTTTATTTACAAGTTCAACAAAATCTCTTACAACAGGTATACTTATCGGCTACTACAATTTTATATATTCTGTTGGTATGATTATAGGTTCTTTATCATCAGGTGCTTTGTATAGTTTAAACGGTAAATTGCCTTTTGCATTTTGTTTCATACTACTTGTTATATCAAGTTTTATGATGATTTTTAGAAGTAAGAACATTTAAGTTTAAAAATCTTTGTACAATTTTATTATAAAAAATTACAATAAAATAATTTCCAAGTTCATTACCATAAAGTAAAGTCGTAGCCTTGTTTATAAGGCTACGACTTTACTTTTACTCTATGTTTTTTTCATAATTTTTTCATCCATTTTACAAAGTTACCATATGTTATTCTTCTATATAAGAATTTTCCTCTATTCCATAAGTGCCTTTTGAATAATCAGGTTTAATTACAAAACTTGCAATAATTGCTACTATAGCCGTCGTTGCAACTGTTGTAGAGAAAAACATCCCTATAAAACTAGGTACAGCACCTAAAAATGTTTCGTTACCACCTAAACCAAGTCCAATAGCAAAAGCAATTGCTAAAATGAAAAGGTTGTTGTCACTTGGACCTGCTTGTTCTAAAACTTTAAGTCCATTGGCTGTTATGATAGCAAAAACAGTTATCAATGCACCACCTAAAACAGCATCTGGTATAAGTCTGAAAAATTCAGCAAATTGTGGAAAGAATGAAATAACAATTAAAAACATTGCACCTGTTGCAATAACAAATCTGTTTACAATTTTTGTACTTGAAACAATACCAACGTTTTGACCAAAAGAAGTATTTGGTAAACCGTTAAATATACTTGCAAATATAGAACCTGTTGCGTCACCTAGTAACCCACCTGAAATTTCTTCCTCTGTTGCTTCTCTATTTAAACCACCAACGCAAACACCCTTTGTATCACCAATTGTTTCAACTGCTGTTGCAAAATATACAACTACAAAAGATACAATAGCTGGTAGCACGAACTCTGGTTTTGCAACAGCAAAAGGTTGAAGTTGTCTAAAAGATACAAAACTTAGCTCTCCAATTCCTGAAAAATTAACCATACCTATAGCAATAGAAATTACATAACCTACTATCATACCGATTAATACTGATGACGATTTCAAAATTCCTTTACCATATATTCTAAGTGCTAAAACTACAAACAAAGTTACTGTTGCAACACCTAAAGCTTGAGGCGTTCCTCTATATTCACCAAATCCACCTAAATAATAATCTGCACCAACACCTATTAAATATAAACCTAATGCTACAAGAAGTGAACCTGTTACAAGTGGATTGAAAATGTCCTTTATGTACTTATATGTTAAACCAATTATCACCTCTAGAAAGGCAGCAATAATACTTGCTCCAAACACAGCACCTAAACCGTATTCAACGCCTACGCTTGTTGCAACACTTACAAATGCAAAGGAAATACCCATTACAACAGGTAATCTGTTACCAATTCTGATTTTACCTATTTTTATAGAGTATAATTGTAGTAAAGTTGTTACACCTGATGTAAACATTACTGCTTGTACCATTACTCTTGTATCTTCTGGACTTAGGTTAATAGCCGATGCAAGTATTAAAATAGGTGCAATATTACTTACGAACATAGCTAAAACGTGTTGCATTCCTAAAGGAAATGCATACTTTAAGCTCGGTCTTCCATCTAGTTGATAAATTAAGTTCTTGTTGTCTTCCATTTTTTCTCCTTTAATCCTTTTAAAAAATAATTTTATCATAATACATTTTTGACAAATCATTATACTATACATTAAACTCACTAAAATATAAAATGGGTTTCAACGATATGCCCTTAAATTTTTTTAACTATACCTCCTTATATCTTAATCAATAAAAAAAGTAGAACTTTCGTTCTACTTAAATCGACAATAAAAGAATATTCCTCTGCTTAAAGTTACAGAAAAAACGCAAATCTTCTATCGTAGTCTTGGAATTTACGGTACCAAGGTAGAAACTTACTCACCATATTTGAGTGGATATACGATATATTATGATATTATTATTATATGCTTTAAAACTTTTTTTTGCAAGGGGTATTTATTAAACTTTTTATTATTCAAGAAATTTCTACATATTTGCATAGCAACTTGCCGTTATTTTCAAAAAAAATATTTTATCAAAATATCTAATCTGTTATTATTAATTTTTGTATTGTTATCTAGTAAGATACTTATTTTTTAACTTGCTCATTCGTGATAAAATCCTAATTTTACATTAATATCAATTAATAATGTAAAATTCGCATGTATTTTTGTTTTACCACAATTAAGCCATTTTGGCATTGGCATCACCTAGAAAGGGGCTGACGTTTAATGACCAAAAAATCATTACACGTCAGCTTTTTTTTGTACATACAGCACAGAACTGTGATAAAAGGACTTATGGCAAAAAAAATAATATCAATAAAAAATATTTTTAGGCTCCATAAAATATCCCAAGCTAGAAATAAATTTTGAGCTTTTATTAAACGTCAGCCCCCTATATATTTTGTCTATACTAAAAAATAAAGTAAATTGATTTATCGAAAATTACATTTATGGAACTTTGTTAAAATTGTTATATATAACCATATCAAAAGGGCTATTATTTGTCACGAGTGCTTTGTATACATATAGTTAGCTTACAACTTCGTTAAGTTTATGTGCAACACAAACTAGGGTTACAGTATCTTGATCTTTTACTGTATACGAAACACCTTTTAACGCAACTTCTGTCATTGAACTATCAGTTTTAGGAAGTACAAAAACTTTTCCTACCAAATTTTCCGTATGTGTGTTTCTAGGCAAAACAACAGTTATTGTATCGTCGCTATTTTCTTTTAAATTATAAGTTGTTATATCGGCTAACTCATCTTTTATTACACCTTCTGCATATTCTGTATCATTTTGGCTTGAGCTAGTAATGTCCGTGTCTGAACTTGCACTAATATCACTTTCACTAGAAGCCTCACTTTCACTAGAAGCCTCACTTTCACTAGAAGTTTCACTTTCAGTAGAAGTACCAGTTTCACTGCTATTACTACCTATTTGACTATTTATAATATAAATGCTCTCATTACTGAAATTAGCAATTTTAGGTTCGGTTTCGGTATTGTCATTTTCTGAAAAATCCTTTGTTATACTTTCATTACTAAATTCGGGTAATGTTGCTCCATTACTATCACTTTCGCTGTTAGAGTCCATTTCATTGCTCAAAGTATCATTTGTGTTAACTTCAGGTGAAGTTGTAGTACCAGTACTAGAACTTTCATTAAAATCAACATTGCTTGTAGAATTCACACCCGTTTCTACACTAGCTTCAGCATACCCGTTACTTTCATCTGCTATTGAGCTAGTTGTGGTATCAGAATTGCCACATGACACCAACATAAATGCTAATATTATTATTATTTTCAACATAATAAATCCTCCTAGTTTAACAAGTTAGTTATTCTATAACTACTTTCTTGATTTTTCATAATCTATATTTTTTATTATATCTATTATACTATAATATTTATAAAATTTATACAACTTTATGCAAAATTATACAATTTTTTTATTTAGCAAGTAAAACGCCCTAGCCATATTATACAGCCAGTGCTTAAGTTTTTTAAAGTTATAAAAATATATGGCAACCTTGCAAAACGTGAGAGCAATCCTATTTTTTATCATTATTCTTTAAAAATTTTTGTTTATATTCTTTAGGTGATAAATCTACATTCTTTTTAAAAGTTCTATTAAAATGTTCCACATTGTTATAGCCCACTCTATCACTAATTTCATAAATTTTCAAGTCTGTTGTACTTAATAAATTTTTTGCTTTATTAAGTCTTATATCAGTTAAATACTTTGAAAATGTACTACCTATATCCTTTGTAAATTTAGTACTAAAATATTTTTCATTTAGTCCAACATACTGTGAAACTATGGCAAGATTTAGTTCAGGATTTGAATAGTTATCATTTATAAAGCCTTTCGCACGAAGCATAATATCCACCTGCTTATTATTATTCTTGTTGCTTACATATGTACTAATCCAACTGAAATAATTATTTAGCCAAATATAAAGTTCTCGCCTATTATTTAGACGTTCTATTTTATGAAAATAGTTTATTTCTTCAGGAAAAAGAGCAAAAAAATCGTCATCAAATTCTCTAAACTTCATTGCTATAAGTGAAATTACAACTAAAATTTCATTTTTTGCATTATCCATATCCATTTTATTTAAAATATCTAAAAATTTTTGTTTTTCATTTTCAAGTCGTACATCATAAACAGAATAAACAAGATTTATAAGACTTTCATATTCATTAATTTTATCTTCTGAGGCTTTAGCAAGTGCCATATACTCAAAACCACAAGTAATTGACTTTTTCCCTTTTAACACACCAATTCGAAGTAATAACTGATTTTCTGTGTATTCATCATTGAGTACGTTGTAATAAACTGGTGAAGAAATACCCGCAGAAACACTTATGTTGATATAGTCTTCCCACATGGATTGAATTTGCTTAACTAGACTTAAAAGACTTGTTTTATATGTTTCATCTTCTCTACTTGCAACTTTGTAATACATAACATACCTTGCAGGGTTTATTGATTTAAAGGCAACTTTATTATTAACTCTAATCACTTGCATAGCTATTTCAACCATAGGTTTTTCCATATTTGAAACTAAATCATCGGCAAAACGTGAAGCTTGAATAAGAAAATCATCAACATCAAATAACACAACTGCATAATATTCTTGTTCAAGTTCAAATTTTGTATTATTAGTGTTTTTGCTTTTTCTATAATTTTTATCACTTTCATTTATATTTAGTAAAATCTTTTCAATATTCTCACTATTTAAATTTGATTTCAAAATATAGTCATATGCACCAAGTTTAAAAGCCTCACGAACTAACTCAAACTCATTATATCCTGATAAAACAATAGAAATCGGTGGTTCTTCCATATAGCTTACTTTCTTTATTAACTCAAGTCCACTCATACTTGGCATTTTCATGTCAGTGATAATCAAGTCAACTTTTTCTTTTTCCATATATTCTAAAGCACTTTTACCACTATTACAGTCTTTAGCAACATAAAAACCATATTTTTCCCAATTTATAGATGACCTTAAAGTAAATCTAATTATAGTTTCATCATCAACTATCAGAACTTTCTTCATCTTTATCTCCTTTTAAAATGGGAAGTTTAATTAAAGTTTCTGTGTACTCCCCTTTTATACTTTCTATTTTAAACTCACAACTATCACCAAATCTAAGTTTTAAGCGATTGTATACATTTGAAATACCAATACTATAACTATCTTCCTTATCTCTTTGTATATTTGTAAAGATTTCCTCAATTTTTCTTTTGGACATACCTTTTCCGTCATCTCTTACTCTAATGTACAAAAAGGTTTTATTTTCTTTTATTGTTATCTTCTCACAAATTGATATTGAAATATTACCAATATCTTCTGATTGGTTAAAGCCATGTACAATTGAATTTTCAATAACTGGTTGTAAAATAAGTCGTGGTATATAGTATTCTTGACATATATCATCAACATCAAAACTAACATCAAAGCCATTTGAATAACGTATTTTCATTAAATATATATAACTATTTAAAAGTTCAATTTCTTCTCTTACCGTATACAAATTTACATTTTCTCTAAAGGAGTTTGATAAGATATTGATTAAAGCTTCTGCCATTTTTCGTATTCCTGTGTATTTTGAAACTTGTGCCATAAACCTAATGGAATTTAAGGTATTTATAAGAAAATGCGGGTTAATTTGAGATTGTAACGCTTTCATTTCAGCACTATGTTCACGACTTTTCGCCTCATCCTTTTCTTTTATATTTAGTTGTAAATTTTTAGTCATGTAATTAAAGGATTTAATCATGTTTGCAATTTCACTTTGACCCGTTGGTTCTACATAAACATCAAGATTATAGTTTTCAACTTCTTTAAAACCCTCAACAATGCTGTAAACAGGACTAATAATATTTTTAAGGAAATATCTTGAAAATATAGTAAATAATACAAAAAGCGAAATAATTACACAAATTGTTATAAACGCAATTGTGTTGAATTTTATAGTAAGATAGCTATCATCAACATAGGTAATCATTCGCCAATTGCTATCTGGAACTTTTGAAACTAGATATGTATATTTTTCTTTACTTATCATACTTTTGTTATCAAATTTACCTGTATGTACTCCAACACTTTTATCCATTTGGTTAACTAGCGTCGTTACATTTTCATCTACTGTACTACCATAAATTATATTGTTATCTTCATTTATAATAACCGTTGTACCAAACTCAAGATTTTTGTTATTTTCTTTAAGCATCTTCGCAACCTTTGTTTGAACTATCATGGAAATCATCTCTATATTTTCATTTTTATCTAATGTTTCATCAGGAGATAAAGACAAAACTAGAACAAATTCACGCCCTTTTAATCCAACTGCAACTTCGTCCAATGAAGTATCATAACTGCCAATTTCTACAATATTTTTATTTTCTAGTGCATTTTTATACCAAAACTCATTTTTAATTATCTCATTTGGAATTACTATTCTATCTTTTACATATGTATTTGTACCACTTTTCATAAACATAGTACAAGAAATTACTTCTTGACGTGAAATCATAGCCATTTTAAAAGATTCTTCAAATCTTCTCATGTAATAATTTTTTTCGCCAATATTATCTGTATCAGTTTTTGAAGCAAGTTCCATAAGCTCACTATCATTAGCATATACTAGATGTGAAAGTTGCAAGGAATATCCTTTTATATCTTCATTTAAACTTGAAATCATTTTGTCTTGCATACTTTCAATATTTGATATTGCTGAGGTTCTAAGAAAATCCTTAACAATAAACAACGCAAAAATAAATACCAACAAAATTGGTATTACTATTAAAGCAAAAAAGCTTCTAAAATATATATCTTTAAGTGATGCATTTCCGTTAAAAAAATTCGCTAATATTTTCTTCATAATTTAGTTTATCATACATAATATGTAAATACAACGTTACATATTATATTATTCTTTATATTTTTTAAAAAAGTACTGTATAAATTCAGTTATTAAATTTATACAGTACTTCGACAAATCTATATGGCAACCATGCAAAATGTAGAAAAATCCATTTTCATAACAAAACACTAACAGCTTTTGACAAAAGTATGGAAATTTTTTTCTTTTGCAAGGTGCATCATTTTAATTTTTTGGAATTTCCATATAATTACATTACATCAATCGTAAATTTCAGGTTAAAACCTTTTTCAGATGTATGGCATATATGCTCATCTTCTGGTAATGAACCCCATGTGTCATGTCCACCAACACCCATATTAAATTGTGATATAGTAATATTAGTATAGGTTGAAAACGGCAACTCGCTTGTGTTTTTAGCATTTTCAATTTCCATATCTGAATAAGGTAAAACTTTTACATCAAAGGCTGTGTCAATAGAGGCAAACCTTAGCCCATATCCATAGTTTGAACTAAGTGTTAAATATCTCACATCAGTTTTATTCCCACAATCTTGAGGTTTTAAATATGGCATAAAATTATCAGAAACTTTATTAAAATTTAAAACAATTTTCTTTGATTTATCTCTGTCCATTTGGCTTTCAAGATTATGTGAGCCATACCAAGTAAAGTTATCAAAATCTCTATCCATTTTAAGAGAAACACCAAAACATTGGATAACTTGACCTACAACTTTAGGTTTGAAGTCGATTTCAACGTTTATGCTATTATCTTGGTTAAAAGTGTAAACTGTTTTACAAACTTCATCATCAAAAGGTAGTTTATGCGTTGCAACAATAGAACTCCCTTGTATTTCTATACTATCAATTATATGATACAGATTTGCACTTTGCCATTTAGCTAATTTATGATACAACTTGCTACCACGCTCATTATCATTTATGGCACGCCAAAAGTTAGGCTTTAAAGGTGCTTTTATATATTCTTTACCATTTTTTTCAATAGATATTAAATAACCCGTATCTTTGTTAAATAAATAAGTAACTTCGTTGCAAACAGCACCGATAGTAGTGTTACCATCAATTATTTTAGGTGTTTCCATAAGTGATTTATGATTTGAAAATTTCCCAACAACTTCTTGCCCATAACTTATATTGTGTCCTTTTTCACCCCAACTTGTATCATCTTTTAGATTACACTCTATAAGATATGTATACTCAAAATCCCCCAACTTTTCTTTAGGTAAATCAAAGCTTTTAGACATTTTAGGCTCTACAAATATATCTAACTTATATGATTTTTCAAGTATACCTTCTTTATATAATTTATAAACAAACTCATAGCAATCAGTTTTTGTAAACAAGTTTTTATTTGTAACAGTAAAACTGTTATCCTTTGAATTAATCACAATTTTTATAGGTGAATATAAAAACTTCACTTCACTCATTTTAGGTGTTACAGTTCTATCTGCAAATACAATACCGTTGCCACAAAAGTTACCGTCGTTAGGTCTATCATCAAAATCTCCACCTGATGTTAAAAACTTTTCTCCACTTGGTGATTTTTTTAGTAATGATTGGTCTATAAAGTCCCAAATAAAGCCACCTTGATACATTGGATATTTTTCTTCAACCTCAATATACTTATACATTGCACCATTTGAATTTCCCATAGAATGTGTATATTCACACATAATTATAGGTTTTTGTGGGTTGTTTTCTAAGTACTCAACAATACCACTTGGTTTCGTATACATATGAGATTCCATATCAGAAGTATCGTTATATGTTCTATCAAGAGTTATACCCTCGTAATGTACAAGACGTGATGGGTCACGTTCTCTAAAATACTGGGAAAGCTCAAATATAACTGAACCACCATAGGACTCATTCCCACAAGAAAAAATAATCACACTTGGATGATTTTTATCACGCTCTAGCATATTTTTCCCTCTGAAAAGCACTGACTCTTTCCATTCTTCCTTGTTATGTGGCAAAATATGAGGGTTGTTTTTATCTATTTTGCCTTGTGCCATAAAAGAGCCATGAGTTTCTAAATTTGTTTCGTCAATTACATATAATCCATACTCATCACAAAGCCTATACACATAAGTATTGTTCGGATAATGTGACATACGCAACGCATTTATGTTGTTTTGCTTCATAGTTAAAATATCTTTCAAGGTATCTTCATAGGAAACAACTCTACCTTTTTCACAGTTAAACTCATGTCGATTAACTCCACGGAATGAAATAACTTCGCCATTTATAAGCATTAACTTATCTTTCATTTCAAATTTACGGAAACCTACTTTTTCTTTAACAATTTCAACTAAAACATCTTTTTCATCATATACCATTAGTTCTAAATCGTATAAGAATGGATTTTCAGCACTCCATAACTTAATATTTTTCACATCTACTAAAAAGTTATCTGAAACTTTTTTACTTTCACCATCAAATTTATAAAATACTGAATATTTATCTTTAGCTAGTACTTTAAGTTGAACCTCAAGAGTACCGTTTTTAAAAGAATTTGATAGATGTGTTCTTATATCTAAGTCAAAAATATGAACCTTTGGAACACTATATATTTTTACATCTCTAAAAATCCCAAAAAATCGCCAAAAGTCCTGGTCTTCAAGCCATGAGCCAGTACAAAACTTTACAACTAAAGCTGATATTTTATTTTTTCCCTTTTTCAAAAACTTAGAAAGTTCAAACTCACTAGGTGTAAAACTATCTTCGCTATACCCTATAAACTCACCATTTACCCAAAGAAAAATCGCTGATTCTACTCCCTCAAAACGTATGTAACTACAATTTTCTAAAAAGCTTTCATCAACATCAATAACTTTTGAGTATAAGCCAAATCTGTTTATCTTACTCGGTATTTCAGGTGGTAAAATATCTTCAATTCCGTCCCATGGGTACATAGTATTTACATACTTAGGCTGTTCATATCCTGACAATTCTATATGTGCAGGAACTTTTATATTATCCCATTTTTCTAGGTCAAATCCTAGGTTTACAAAGTCTAGTTCACTCTTTACTTCTTCTAAACTTTTCAAAAAATTAAACTTCCATGTACCATTTAAATTTATTTCATTTACCCTGTTTTGCTCATCAAAGTAAAATAAATGGTCACTATGTGGTGGAACTGTATTAACCTCAAAAATCTTAGGGTCTTTTATCCAATCAATATTCATCTATATCTCCTTTCGAGTTCTGTTTGGAAACATTGGAAAATTTTAATAATGGCACATTGCAAAAGAAAAACCAAATTTTCATACTTTTGCAAGGTCGCCAATTAGGTTTATTCTATTATACTGTATTTTACAACTTTTATCTACTATTCTTTAACGGCACCTGCAGCAACACCTGCAAGTATGTATTTTTGGAAGAATAAATATATCAAAATTGTTGGTAACATAATAACAATTATACCTGCGGCAAGAGTTTGCCATGAGCCTTGTTGTGCATTAGCAAAGTTCATTAAAAAAGTTGTCAAAGTTCGTAACTTATTACTTGGCATATATAAATATGGTATATACATATCATTTATGATAACAATTGATTTTATAATTACAACGGTTGCTGTTGCAGGTGCAAGTAATGGGAAAATTATTGACCTAAACAACCTAAAGTAGCTACAACCGTCAAGTAAGGCACTTTCGTCAAGAGATACTGGTAAAGTTGATATAAACTGGCGATAAATATATATTTGCATTAAATCAGCTGCTATATATATGACAATTGCAGCACCAAGTCTATTATATAATCCAATACCATTTATAATTTTAAACCTTGCAATTTCAGTAACAAATGATGGTATAAGCATACCTATAAAGAAAAGTGCTACAACAACTTTTTTAAATTTAAAGTCAAATCTTTCGATTATATATGCTGTCATAGTTCCTAAAATAACGTTAAAAAATACACTGACAATAAGTATAATAGTTGTGTTTTTAAATCCTATCCACAAATATTTATCCGTCAAAACTTCTTTGTAATTTTCAAAAGTTATTTCATTTAAAGGTGGTAACCAAAGTGGCGAGGTTGTTACCATGTCAGCCTTCGTTTTTAAAGAGGCGAAAAGTGTTAGTAAAATAGGCAAAACTACTATAATTACCATGCTAATACAAAGAATTTGTTTTAAAACTGTTGAGATTAGACTGAAAAATTTAGCATATTTGTTTTCTATATCCATTTACTTATCCCCCTTTAAAACTAACCCATGTATTATTTTGTTTTGTATAAAATATATTACAAGTATCATAAACATTATGGCAATCGCCATTGTTGAAGCAAGACCAAAGTTTTCGTACTTAAATGCTGTATCTATCGTAAACAATGTAAAAGTTGATGATGCGTATCCTGGACCACCAGATGTTATGACAAATGGTATATCGAAAACTTGCAACGAACCTCTGATATTATCAAAAAGTACAAAATCAACCATTAACATTATTGATGGAATTTGAATAAATCTAAACATATGCCACGCATTTGCTCCATCAACTTCAGCTGCTTCTATGGTTTCCTTAGAAATTGATTGTAGTGCGGCCATGAACAGTACAACATGGTAGCCTGAAAATCTCCAAAGTGAAACAAATGCTAGTACATAGTTAACAACTTCAGGGTCAGATAACCAATTTCGTGTATATTCACTCATTTGTAAAAGTGCTAAAATCTCATCAAATGCACCGTTTACAGGCGAAAAGAAATAAGAAAAAGCATAGGATATTGCAACACCGTTTATTATATAAGGCATAAAAACCGTAGTTTTGTAAAATTTTGATGCACGAAGTTTCGAAGTTAAAATAATTGCAAAAGCTAATTCAACAGGTATCATTAATAAATGTGCAAAGAAATACACTGCATTGTTTTTAAGAGATAGCCATAAATCCTTGTTCATAAGCATATCCTTATAGTTTTCAAACCAAATAAACGTACTTTCTGGGGATTGACCATCCCAATCTGTAAAACTCATTCTAAACAAGTCAAATGCAGGAAATACTACAAATGCCACAAGTAGAGTTACTGGAATGATTAGAGATATTATTATAAAGTTTCTCTTTTTACGTGTTAATGAGTTCATTTTTACCTCCATACTAATGGATTTTATATTTTTACTTTATATTTTTTTATTCAATAAAGGCTACAAACAATTACCATGTAATTTATTTGTAGCCCCCTTATAATACATTATTAATAATTGCTAATAATTATTCGATACCAAGTTTTGCTCTAGCATCAGTCCAAGCCGAATTTAACTCTGCAAATTTAGCATCTAAATCAAAACCGTCCATAAACATTTCTGCACCAAGTTTTTTATAATCAAACTTAGTTTCATTTTGTATAGCAGTAAAGTCATCTCCACCACCATCATACATAACAAGTTGCATATCAGGTTGACTTTCGTCAGCTTCTGCTAAAATTGGATCTTTATCCTTAGGGAAATTTTCCATTGATGAAGCAGAACTTACATAGTTAATATAATCAGGGTACCAAGCTTCACTGTAAAACCATTCTACAAAGGCTTTGGCAAGTTCAGGGTTTTCAGAGTGAGTTGTAACACCCATAAAAGAATCACCTTGTACAATTACGTTAAATGGGTCATCTGTTGTATCACGAACAGGTAAATAAAATGTTCCAAGCTCAGAATAATCATCAGTACCACTTTGGATATTTTGTAATGCCCAGTCACCTGAAGCAATTATTGCAGCTTCTTTTTGTGCAAACAAAGCTGTTACTTGGTCGCTACCAAGCCCAAGAGGGTCTTTACCAAAAACTCCTGATGTGAAAAGGTCATATACTTTGTTATATGCTATATTTACGTCTGTACCGTCAACAAAAGGTTCGTCAACTTTTGCCATATCGTTCCAGTTTTGTCCATTTCCATTTATTAAAGCAGGCATAAACTCCATGTAAGGATATGTTGGCCATTCATCTTTTGCACCTAGTGCAATAGCCATAAAGTCAGGGTTTGTAGCTCCAAAATGTTCTTGTAACGTTTTAGAAACTTCTTCTAGTTCGCCCCAAGTAGTTGGCACTTCAACACCAGCTTCTGCAAACATATCTTTCCAATAAAAAACATATTCATAACCTGAAGTCATAGGTACACCTAGAACTTTACCGTCAATAGCATAACCTTCAGCAAGTGTATTGTTTGCTGTTGCTTCAAGGTCAGACAAATCAAGTAAATAATCTTGATACTTAGCTAAAGTAAACGGTTTGTTAAACATAACATCTGGCAACTGATTAGCTGATGTACGCATTTTCATAGAATTCCAATATTCCGAATCATCTTTGATTTTCTCAACTTCAATATTAGCATTTGGATAAGTTTCTTGAAATCTACCAACCATATCCTCAGAGTCGATAAAATCCATTAAGTTATTATCCCAAATTGTGAATACTATTTCCCCCTCTAAATCAGTATTCCCTGTTTCTTCAACAGGTTCTGTTTCTGTAACTTCTGTTTCAGTTTCAGTTTCAGTTTCTGGTACTTGTTCTGTTGTATCTTGTTGGTCAGATGAACAACCTACTAATGCACTAAGACCAACAGCCATAGTAAACATTAACATTGATTTTGCAATATTTTTCTTCATAAATTTCCTCCCATAAATAAGTTTTAAGTTAAAATTTAACAATATTTCCAACTCTTTTTATCTACTTACATTTTAACATTATAATTCTTAAAATAAAATGACATAAGGTTTGATTTCTTGATATATCGTTAGGAGTTTTATAAAAACTAACTAAAAAGTATGACTTTTTTACATTTTTATATTAATTTTTACCCATTTTATGAATATAATCAGTTAGATTTATATAATATTTCTCAAAAAAAGAGAATATCAGAATATTCCCTTTTTGTATACTATTTCTATTCATTTGCTAAAATCAATGTACCTTTAATTCCAGCATCATCTCCAAGATGTGCATATACTATATAGTCCTCTATGGAGTTTAAAACTTCTAAATCTAAATACCCATTTAATAGCTCTTTTACATATTTATGTATTAAAGGAAAAAGGTGTTTTTGTTTTGAAACACCACCACCTAAAATAATTTTTTCTGGTGCTAAAGTTAATATAAAGTTAACTAAACCTTGTGCTAAATAATAAGCTTCTATGTCCCAAGCTATATCACCTTCAGGTATATTTTGGGCTAAAACTCCAGCTCTTTCCATAATTGCAGGGCCTGAGGCTAAGCCCTCGAAACAGTCTTTATGATAAATACATTTTCCTTCATATGTATCTTTTTCATGTCGTTTAATAAGAATATGACCCATTTCAGGGTGGCTTACTCCTGATAAAAGTCTACCATTCACAACAGCTCCAACACCTATGCCCGTACCCACTGTCATATATAAACAACTTTTAGAGTTCTTTGCTGCACCTATTTTAAATTCACCAAGAGCTGCACAATTTACATCAGTATTAAGTGCAATGTCCACATCATAATAACTTTTCAATTCTCCGATTAAATCAAAATTTATCCAAGCTTTTTTTGGTGTATTTCTTATATGCCCATAGGTTTTGCTATTTACATCAATGTCAATAGGACCAAAAGAACCAACAGCCATTTTTTGAAATTCATATTTATCAAAAAAAGTTTTTACTTCAGTCATAGTTTCTTCTGGTGTTGTTGTTTTTACAACATGTCGATGAAAAACTTCACCCTTTTCATTGCCAATAGCTAATACAAATTTTGTTCCTCCTGCTTCAATTGCTGCAACATCCATAAAATCCTCCTTATGTAATTACGTTTAAAATGTCATAGTTTTCTATCTATATACTACATCATTACATTTTGTAGTGAAGTCGATGTATATCTTGATTTGAAAAAAGACTTTTTATGTATAATTTTATACACAAAAAATCTTTTTTCTTCTATTATATTACTTAATATAATTAACCTTAGTAAAATCTTTTTCAACATCAGGCATTTCCATTGAGCCTTTACCTAAAGTAAGAGCCGTAGCAAATTCATACCCTTGTGGTACTCCAAGTTTTTCATAGAAACTCTTATCTTCAAAAGCCATAGCACATAATCCAATATAACAAGAATTATAGCCTAGTGACTGTGCTGCAAGTACCATATTTTGAGATGCAATTCCACAATCCACAGTTGAATATGGGCTTTCACTAGCTTTAAATGTAAGTATCACTGTTTTAGCAAAATAGAAAATACTGAAATTTGGGTCACCATTATTTCTACCTGTCATACGTTCTTTAGCAGATTCTGGAAGTCTATCTCTTGCAGCAAGGTTTAACTCATCAATCAATTCTTGTTTTTCAACAACAACAAAATAATAATCTTGTGCATTCATAGCAGAAGGTGCATCAAAACCTGCCTGAACAATGGTTTTAACTGCTTCATCAGTTAATTTTTCATCTGTAAAACCTCGTGTTGCTCTTCTTTCTTTAATCGCTTTTAAAACTTCATTCATAATAAAATCTCCTTAAAATTTATTAAATAGATACCGTTTTAAAATTACTAGACTCAATCTATTTTTTCTCTACTATAATTTTAACAGTTGTACCAACCGGTGTCAATACCCCTGCTTTTGAAGATTGCATACTTACAACATATGAACTAAGGTCTATGTTAACTGTTGAAGAAATGCCCTCAACCTCAACAACTTCTGTTGTGCCAAGTGGAATTTGATTTTGACCATTGTATATATAGACAAGTGGACTTAAACCAATAAACTCCAAAGTGTCAATTGCTGTATCTAGGCTTTCCCCAACAATATTTGGCACTTGTACCATATTCATTGACTCACTCTCACTTACTCCCTCATCTAAAGTAGTCACATCTTCGGAGTCTTCCTCTGTTTCTTCTGGTAACATACTTTCAAGGTTAACAACTACTTTACTATCTCTACTAATTACTGTGTTTGCTTCAGGGAATGTACTTGACACTATATATCCTGAATCAGCAATTTGAAAGTCTAATCCTAATGAAACAAGTTGTAAAATCGCCGCTTCAACTTCAAGCCCTACCAAGTTAGGCATAGCCACTTGGTTTGAAGAAGTAACAGTTTCATTACTATTAACATCTTTATCAGGGGCAATCGAGTAATACTCAATTAGTTCTTCCATAACTTCATGTGCCATAAGTGCAGCCTCACCACCACCTGTGATTTTTGTCTGAGGTAAATGTAGTATAGTCATAACGATGTATTCAGGATTGTCAACAGGTAAATATCCAATAAACGAAACTGTTCTATCATCACCTTCACGGTTACCTTGTTCTCCTGTTGCTGTTTTACCACCAATTGAATAGCCTTCTATTTTAGCATTACCACCTGTACCTGTTTCTACAACACCTTCAAGACCAATTCTTAAATAATCTGAAGTTTCTTCTGAAATAGTTTTTCTTAAAACTGTTGGTTCATTTTTAAAAACAACTTCTCCATCTTCGTTTATAACTTCAGAAACTATATACGGCTTTAGTATATTTCCACCATTTATAACGGCGTTGAAAGCTACAAGACTTTGTAAAGCTGTACTGTTAAAGCCTTGCCCCATAGAACTTGTTGCAAGTTCTGTTTCGTTAAGTTCTTCAAGAGAATACATTAGGTCATCTGAACTTGCATCAACTTCACCAGGTAAGTCAATACCTGTTAAGCTTCCAAATCCAAAATCTCTTTGATATTCATAAAACTTGTTTGCACCAAGTCTTTGGGCAATTTTAATCATACCAACATTACAAGAATTTTCTAGAACACCCATAGTATCTAAAGTACCATGACCGTATTCATTCCAACATTTTATGTGATAATCAGCAACATCTATACCACCATTACATACAAAAACGTCATTTGCAGTAATAATCTTTTCTTCAATTGCTGCTGCAACAACTGATGCTTTATATGTAGAACCAGGTTCAAAAGTATAAGAGATAGCAAAATTTTGCCAAACACTCATAAGCTCCTCAAAAGCCTTTCCATCTTCACCATTTGCAATTAAATTTTCGTATTCACTTTCAAAAGTAGACTTGTTAAAATAGGAATAATGTCCAGGATAATTATTATTAAAGTTTGGATATTGACCCATAGCAAGTATTTCACCTGTTTGAACTTTCATAATAATCGCAGCTGCATTTTGAGCAAGGTTTGATTCACCATATGTATGGGCAACTTTCTCAGTCATTTCTTGTAAATTGCTATCAATTGTTGTAACAAGTTTACTACCACTTACATCATCATTTTGACGATTATATATTTCACCATTTTGATTTATAGTGTTAAATTTTCTTCCGTCTATACCTGTTAAATAACTGTTATATGAATTTTCAAGACCATAGTTATCTGTTGAATTGTTACCATTTAGAAATCCTACTATATGAGCCCCAATAGAATCTTTTGGATAGTTTCTATTTGTATTTTCAATTGTATATACACTTAAAAGATTTGCTTCCTCTAGTTGCAAATATGTGTCATAACTTACTTTACTAGCTATTTTCAAATACATATAATCATTATATAAAGGAACTTTTGTTGTACTATCCACTTCATAATATTTAGAAATTTCTTCAGGCTCTAAACCAAGCAAACTACTTAAAACTGAAACATTTTTATCAATCGCTTCTTGTTTTTTAGCGTCACTTGTAAAACTATAAGTAAAAAAGTTTGTTATATCTAAAATAACATCATATACTCTATTTGATATAGCTAAAACATCACCATTTTTATCAACAATTGAACCACGTTTTGAAGCAAGAACACTGTCTAAGTTGCTAGTTTGCTGAACTGTGGCTCTTTTTTTGTAATCTTCTCGCACTTCTTCATTAAGAGAAATATTTCCAACTTTGTAACAGAGAAAAAAAACCATTAGAAAAAAAACAAAAGAAAGTATGTAGATTTTAGCATTTAGCCTATTACGTCTTCTTTTCGCTTTAATCTCTTTTAGTCTTAAATCTCTTTCTATTTGCTCATCAGCACTTAAAGGCGTAGGTTTTCTATTTACGCCTTTGGAATTATTAACTTTTCCATTATTTTGTGTTTTCCTCGGTTTGTCCATCATTCACCCATATATGTGCAAAAACATTTTTTATATTTACATCGCCTGTATTTTCAGTAGTAATAACTTCTGTATAATTTGTTTTTTCAAGTTTTATAGTAACAATCTGATGTTGCTTTGGATAATCCATACCTAGATTATTTTTAGCATAATTCTTATATACATTATCGTCAGTTGCATCGGCAAGTTTAAGTTCTAAATTCTCATAGTTAGCCTTAACACTTGCAAGTTCAACCTTTTCGTTTTCAACAAAATCTCTTTGTGTATTTAACTCATTCGACACTTTCAAATATATAGAAACCATAAGTAAAAGTGTGACAACGATAAACATGCAACTTCCCACAACTTTCATTTTATCAAAATAATGCATATTGCCTTTGTTTTTTAAAATATGATAGCTTTCGTCATGAAAGTTTTCTATTTTACTAACTTGTCCATCAACATCAATGGTCCTAATTTTTTCATTTAACATTTTGCTTTGAATTTTTGCTAATTGTTCTTCAACAGATACTACTTTCTTTTTCTTAATTCTAGTTCTTCGTTTTCTAGGTGTATCTTTTGTATATTGTGGTTTTCTAACTTTTTTTCTATCTAAATATGAACTTTCAATATTACTTTTTCTTTTACGTTTAGGGGTAAAATCGTTAGAATAGTTATAGTCAAAAGCTTCGGAAGTTCTATTATAAGCATTAGTACTTGGTCTTTTTTTACTACTATTAACATTATTTCTAGTATTTCTAAAATTTTTAGTATTGCTACTCAACTACATTACCCCCTATTCCTTAGATTTATGGTATAATTTTATATTTTTTCTGCGACACGAAGTTTAGCACTTCTTGAACGCTTATTATTTTCTATTTCATCAAAGCTTGGTAAAATTCCTTTTCTTGTAATTATCTTTACTTGAGGTTTCTTGTTACATACACATACAGGAAACTCTCTTGGACAAGTACAAGGACTGTTTAGTTCCTTATAAGTATGTTTTACAATTCTATCTTCTAGAGAATGAAAAGTTATTATACAAATTCTACCACCTACATTAAGTTTATCGTTTATATCATAAATTGTATCTTTTATAATATCAAGTTCTCCATTTACTTCAATTCTAATAGCTTGAAACGTTCGTTTCGCAGGATGCTTGTCCTCTCTTGCTCCTTTTGGTATTGCCTTTTTCAAAACTGTAACAAGTTCAAAAGTAGTTTCAATAGGCTTAACTTCACGTTCATTTACAATGAATTGTGCAATACGCTTTGCCCAACGTTCTTCACCATATTCTTTTATGATTTGGTGCAACTTTTCTTCTGAATATTCGTTTACTATATTATAAGCTGATATGTTTGAACGTTTATCCATACGCATATCAAGAGGTGCATCAAAATTATAAGAAAAGCCTCGTTCACCTTCATCAAGTTGATGACTAGAAACACCTAAATCAAGTAAAATTCCATCAATTTTATCTATTTCTAAATCCTCAAGGATTTTCTTAACATTCCTAAAATTATCTCGTACAAAAGTTATTTTAGAAGAATAGTCCTTTAAAACTTCTTTTGCTTTTATATGGGCGTTCTCATCTTGGTCTATGCATATAAGTCGTCCATTGCCTAGTTTTTTTACGATTTCTAGGGAATGTCCTCCACCTCCCATAGTTCCGTCTATATAAATCCCATCTTCTTTTATATCTAAGTTATCTATACATTCATGTAAAAGTACTGATATATGTTCAAAATTTAAATCCATAACCTACCTCTATATTCCCAAAGAAGCCATTTTTTCAGCTAAATCATCGTCAAACTCATTATCTTGACTATATTTATCAAATGTATCTTTTGCCCAAATTTCTGCTCTATTTGATACACCAACAGTTACAACTTCTTTTTTTAGATTTGCAAAATCCCTTAAATTTGTAGGTAGTAAAATTCTACCTTGAGAATCAATTGAAAGTTCACTTGCTCCACCAAAGAAAAATCTTACAAATTTTCTTACACTTGCATCAGTCAGTGGTAAAGCCTTAACTTTTGTAGTTAACTCCTCCCAATCTTCAATATTATAAAGAAAAATACAGTTATCTAAGCCCTTTGTGACAACAAAAGTTTCAGAAAGATTTTCACGAATTTTAGAGGGTATAATAATTCTACCCTTTCCATCAATATTATGGTTATATTCCCCTAGAAACATTTTACCACCACTTTTCGTCAATTTCTCTCCACTTTGCTCCACTTTATATTAATTCTACTACACTTTACCAAAAAAATCAACTACTTTTACGATTTTTTTAAGAACAAATTAAATAAATATTACATATAATACAACATCATATTTAACAATTTTATAAAATTTAACATCAAATGCAAGTATTTGAAATCAATTTTAAATAAACCCTTGTAAATATTTAAATATTTTGATATACTTTAAACGTTAATATTCTTATGAAATCTCTAAAAACTTGATTTAGAAAAATTTTTAGAGGATAACTTAAAGATTAGAATGGCGGTTTAATATAAATGATATGTAAAAATAAAATAAAAAAAATAATAACTAGCCTTATAGCTTTCACATTATTTATAAATAGTGCAAATGTAAGTGTATTTGCAACAAGTAGTGAAACAGAGGCAGAAGCAGAAATAGAAGTAGAAGATGAAAACAGTGTAGAAACTGATGAAAACGAAGAAGAGAACACTTTACCTGAAGTTGAAATCGGCGCAACATCTGCTATATTAATGGACGGAAAAAGTGGTAAAGTTTTATATGATAAAAACGCTAATGAAATGATTTATCCTGCTAGTATGACAAAAATCTTAACGGCTCTTGTTATGTTAGATTACATTGCTCTTGACGAGTATATAAGTATAGGCTATGAGATAAACGAAATCTCTCTTGATTCCTCAAGAGCAGGACATGAAGTTGGTGAAGTTATAACAGGCGAAAACCTACTTCGAGGTCTGATTATTCCGTCAGGAAATGAATCGGCAAATGTTGTCGCTCTTAACGTTGCTTTACGTGAAACAGGACGCTCATATCTTGAGTATAGTCAAGCAGAAACTATTTTTATGCAACTTATGAATGAAAAGGCAGTGGAGCTTGGTGCCGTAAATACACACTTTACTACGCCTCATGGATACCATGATAATGACCACTATACAACTGCATACGATATGGCACTTATAACTCAGGCAGCTATGGAATACGACATTATTCGTGAAATAGCTATGGAGATTGAATATACTGGACTTAGTGCCGGTGATGACTATAAGGGTGACGGTAAAAACGTCGAACATACTTGGATTTCTCATAACGAACTAATTAAAAATAACGGATACTATTATCCATATGCCACTGGTTTAAAAACAGGTTTTACCTCATATGCTGGAAACTGTTTATCAGCTACTGCTACAAATGGTGATATAGAGCTTATTGCGATTTTATCAAACAGTGGTGATGATCCTGGTAGATGGTTAGATGCAACAACTTTGTTTGAATATGGATTTAATAATTACCAGTATTATGACATTTTAGATACAGAAACTTATGTTACTGAAGCAAATGTTAAAAATGCTGTTCGTGGTTCAGAGGGAAAAGTTCAAATTGCTCCTTTAGAAGACATTTCTGTATTGCTAAATGAAGATGAATTTGAAAATATTATTTATACTGTGGATTACTTAGATGCCTATAAAAGTAATGAAGTTGACGAAAAAGGTTCACCTATTCTTAAAGCACCTTTAAACAAAGGCGAAATCATCGGCACAATAACATATACTTTAGATAAAGAAGTTATTTATTCAGGCGATATAACACCACTTGAACAAGTTGACGCTAGAACTTTCAAAAGTACATTTTTGTATTACTTTAATCAAGCCAAATCTGTTTTACTCTCTTGGTATGGTATACCTATTGTAATTTCTATTATTGCTGTTATATATTGGGGCTTTTTGTTAATCAGAAAAATTAGAAATGGCAAACGTAAATATAAGAAAAACCGAAAAGGTTTTAAAACAAAATATTAGATTGAGGATATAATGTTTAACAAAAGTGAATTTAAATATACTTTAAAAGAAAACCCAAATGATAAACGCACCATTAAAGTTGGTGGTGTTACCATAGGTGAAACTCCTCTACTTTGTAGTGGTCCTTGCACTATTGCAAATGAGGAAGAACTTATCAAAATCGCTAAAGAGGTTAAAAATGCTGGTTGTAATGCCTTGCGTGGAGGTGCTTTTAAACCACGTACTTCCCCCTATTCTTTCCAAGGTTTAGGAAGTGACGGTATAAAAATTTTATCTGAAATTTCAAAGGATTTTAATCTTTTGTCCACAAGCGAAATAACTGACCCTAGAGATGTTGACCTTTTTAACCAACATATCGATATTATACAAGTTGGTGCTAGAAATATGCAAAACTTTGTGCTTTTGTCTGAACTTGGGAAAATAGACAAGCCTATTATACTAAAACGTGGTTTTTCAGCAACTATAACTGAGTTTCTCTCATCTTCTGAATACATTATAGAAGGTGGAAACGAAAAAGTTATACTTTGTGAAAGAGGCATACGCACCTTTAACGAAATTACACGAAATACTCTTGACCTTGGCACAGTAGCCCTAATTCAAGAATATTCATCATTGCCTATTATCGTTGACCCTTCCCACGCTTCTGGTTTACGCTCACTTGTGCCAAAACTTGCCCTCGCCTCAATGGTTATGGGTGTTGATGGTCTTATGATTGAAAGTCATACAAACCCTGATGAAGCCATATCAGATAAGGAACAAACTATATCAACGGAAACTTTAAAAGATTTGATTATTAAAATAAATGCTTTCAAAAAAATATAAACTAAAAAGTGGCTGTAAGGAAACTCACATAATGTGATATTTCTTACAGCCACTTTGTTATATGGCGACCTTGCAAAATATAGAAAAATCCATTTTCATAACAAAACAACGACTGCTTTTGTCAAAAGTATGTGCCATCATTTTAATTTTGCAACGTTTCCATATGGAAAATTTCCCAATTTTGTATTTGTTTAAACATAGTGTTAACTATCATAGGTTTCACCAATTTCTTCTATTGTAGATATTTCTCCATTATCAAGAACTACATACATTCCTAAAACTTTATATTTGCCCTTTAAAATTTGCACTTCTAGATAAAGATCATTATCTGGGTTATCCCTTATAAACTTTTCAGCACTATCTGCAAGGTTTTCATTAATGTAATACTTAGATAAATCGAGTTCTTCAAAATAGTTTAAATCTTCTTTTTCTTTTTCCGTATAATCAGTTGTATCTATAACGGATATATACCCATTATAGTCTTTTTCTATATATTTTTTATCTGTATATATGTTTATCTCAATTTCAGGTCTAAGTTGTATGTATCTACCACGCAATATATCATAGGGGTCGTACCCATTTACCGAAACTTTATATACTGGTGCATCTTTCAAGTCATAGTTCTTTTTGGCAATGGCGACAATAGGTGTAAAAATCTGCAACAAAACAACCAAAATCAATAAATACAATTTTTTATTTTTCATATTTTCTGCCTCCTAGTTTTTTGTTGATAACAAGTGTTATAGCAGATACACTAATGAGAATTATAGATTTTGACATAATACTTGCACTTGACATTGCAAACTTTATAAGTATATAAGCTCCTATTATTTTTATAATATTATATAACAAGTTATAATCTCTATTCTCCTTAAAAATAAATAAATATCTAACTATAATAAGGAAAAAAACAATGTTGGCAGATAAAGTAATGTTACCTAAAATATTAACAAATAGTAACAAGAAACACACACCTAAGTAAAAAATATCATAAGTGCTACATAACTTTTCTTTTAAACTTTTTTTGTCAAGTAAAAAACAGAGTATCAAAGTAACTAGAACAATTATTGAGCTTATATCAAAAAATGGTTGTATAGTAATTTCATTATATCTAAGTATGTTAATGCCAATTGTATAAATAATCAAAAATGTTGATATTCTTTTAAAGAGTATAACAGTCTTTTCTACCCCGTTTTTATAAAATCTCTCTAAAATATATATGTAAAATCTGATTGATGCCACGAATATACAAACATCGTTCAAAAGATTATTCTTATATGAAATGAAATAAAATGACGTATTTTTGTAAAATGAATTATATGGATATAAAACTAAAATTATACATAGATTTAAAAACAAAAACAAATGTGCTAAAGTAAAGGAACTTTCCTCTTTTTCAAATTCTTCCCACACTAAATATATGCACATTAAAAGTAAAAGATATATAGCAACTTTTTCAAATGTAAAAATAAAAAACATTTCATTATATAAAAAGGAAGCCATAGAAAGTAAAAATGCCATAACAACCAATATAGTTAATTTAGATTTATAAAAACAAAAGTACATTGGTAAAATCAAAATACATACAGTAATGGAATATGAAGTCCAACTACCTTGTAGATGGAAAACTTGTCCAATTAGGGCTATGCTCGACATAACTGCACCTATGTTGACTATTGTAGCAAACACTTTAAAACCGTCGCTTAAGTCCCTTATATATGCGTATATGCACACTACACCAGATATCACAAGAGGTAAGACAGAAAACATAATCCTTAAGTAACTCCCAAAACTCCACCAGTTTACAGAAACAAGTGCGATTATACCAAGTGCCATTGTAACACCTGCTAATATATATAAAGAAAGCCTAATAAGATTTATATCATATCTTTTAGACTTTACAACTTCATCATCTTTGTTATATAATGACAAAATTTCCTCTCTTTGTTCTGAAGAAACTATACCGGATTTCACCCAGTTTAAACTTTCATTATCTAAATTGAATTTATCCATATAACACGCTCCCTTTAGAAACTATTTCTGTTTTTTTACATATTTTTTATATCTTTTAAAAACAATTTTTTCTGTTCCACGTTTAAGCTTGACAGTAAATTCATCTCTATCACATATAGGTTTTACAAGAATAGTATACATCTTTATACGGTTTCCAACCCACACATCTGTAAACATCTGGTCACCTATCATAACAGCTTCACGTGGGTTTAACTCAAGTTGTTTAAGTCCACTTAAAATACCCTTTTTCTTCGGCTTCCCTGCCTTTGACACAAAGGGTAACTTCATTTCTTCGTTAAAAATCTCTACACGTTTACCCTTGTTGTTAGACACAAGGCAAACCTTAAAATCATCAGCTAAAAGCTTTTTTATAAAATCGTCAATTTCCTTTGTCGGTTTCTCTATATCAAAGGGTGCAAGAGTGTTGTCAAGGTCAAAAACTAACCCTTTTATACCCATTTTTTTCAATCTCTTATAATCTATATGGTACACACTTTTTACATATTCTTTAGGATAAAATCTTTTTAACATAATACTCCTTTATTTACACGTTTAAACTTTTTATATAATTTTAACGTATATTATATAAATTACATAAATTATATAAAAATTACTTGGATTTGCAAAGTATATTAAGAGTTTAATAATATCACATTTAGTACTTTTCGTCAATACTGACGGTGCTGATAAAGCCAAAAGAAAAAAATTATAGTAGTTTTTTTCTAACCTTGTTCAACACCTTCGTCAATATTACATTATTACGTCAATTTGTTATATTTATTTACATTTTATTTTATTTTTGTTATAATGGTAATTGGACATAATAATATATAGCACTATTGCAAAATCACCCAGTAATTTTAGGTATCTTAATAAATATTTTAGTTTATAGGAATACCTAAATATCAATCTTTATTGTCATTTTGCAATGTTGCCATATACAAAAAAACAAGTATGAGGTATTTTATTTTGAAAAAAAATTATAATAATGATATAGAAAATGTAGATTTAGAAAATGAACTTGATGATTTTAAATCTCTAAAATCAAAGAAAAACAAAAAAAATAATAAGCAACCTGTTTTCCCTGTTGTTCTTGCGACTTTTATAGGAACGATTATTTTTGTTGCAATTGCACTTATTGGCTATAAATATTGGAATAGTATGCCACAAAATCAAACTGTAGAATACCACGAGTATTTTGCTGATGACCGTCAATTTGTTAGTGTTGAGGATACTTACCATAAACTTGAAACACCTGTTATTACTCAAGAAGGTTCTGTATATGTACCTTTTGAATTTGTAAAAACATATGTTGATAGCTATATTTTTTATGACAAAGATACAAGTACAATTACTGTTACAAATACAACTAATGTTATAAAAATGAAAACTGATGATTTAACTTATTATGTTAACGATGATACTTTAAGTTTAAATCTTCCTATAATAGAAAGCAACGATACAGCATATTTACCTATTGATATTATTGAAAATTTATATGACGTTTCTATAATTTATAATGAAGATAATCAAATGCTTAGCTTGAATTATGACGATTTGCCTTCAACAAAAGCTGCACTATCTTCCAATACAAAACTTAGATATGATTCAGAAAAAAATTCTAATATAGTTGATAGACTTGCTAAAGATGAAACCGTTGAAGTATATGGCGAGTATGATTCATTCACGAAAGTAAAAACTAGCTCAGGACTTCTTGGATATATTCCAACAAAAGACTTAGGTACAAGAGAAGATATTGAATCAGTTCAAAAAGATATATATTCTCCTAAAAATTTACTTGATAATGATTTTACTTTATTATGGGACCAAATTTATAACTATGCAGCAAATAATTTGCCTTCAAAACAAAGTTTACCAACAGGTGTAGATGTTCTATCACCTACTTGGTTCAGTTTTGATGAAAATAAGCTTGATGGAACAATTGTTAGTCTTGCAGATAATGGCTATGTTGATGCAATCCACGAACAAGGTGGACAAGTATGGCCTATTCTTACTGATAACTTTAACTCAAATGTATCAAGTTCAATTTTAAGAAGTGCAGAAAACCGACAAAACGTTATAAAGCAAATTTTGGCACTATGTACTTTATATGAGCTAGACGGTATAAACATTGACTTTGAAGCCGTTTTACCTGAAGATTCTGAATATTTTATACAATTTTTAAGAGAATTGTACCCTTATATGAACAAAAGTGGTCTTATTTTATCTGTTGATACATTTGTACCAAGTGAATGGTCAATGTACTACAACAGAACTGCAATTGGAGAAACTGTTGATTATGTAGTTGTTATGGCTTATGACGAACACACTTCAGCAAGTTCAACAACTGGACCTGTTGCTTCTTTAGATTTCGTTGATAGTGCAATGGCTAATACTTTAGAAGAAGTACCTAAAAATCAAGTAGTCATGGGTATGCCTTTTTATACAAGAATTTGGAAAGTCCACGAAAATGGTTCTTTTACAATTTCAAACTATGGCATGGATTCAGCAATTGAATTTTTTGAGCGTAACAACGCAACTTTTGTTGATGACCCTGAAACTGGTTATACCTATGCTTTCTTTGAAGAAGTTGAAAATGGTGTAAACTACAAGTTTGAAGCTTGGCTTGAAAGTTCTGAAACAATTGAAAAGAAGTTAGAAATTTATGAAAAATATGATGTTGCAGGTGTTGCACTTTGGTCAAGAGGTTTTGAACAAGACAATACTTTTGAAACTATTCATAATGTTGTAAACTAAGGAGTATGTAAATGATTGATTTACTTGAGGGAATAGATGTTAAAACAAGTTATAAATATATGGTTTCTACAATAGAAGATGTTTGTAAAACTGAAAAAAATATTGGAGCTACACTTTCAAATATAACAGCGATTTTAAACTACTATATTAAAGATATTAACTGGGTTGGCTTTTACTTAGTAGATAAAGAGAACCAAAATCAACTTGTGCTTTCATACTTCCAAGGCAATGTTGCCTGTATGCGTATAAATTTCGGCAAAGGTGTTTGTGGTTCGGCAATCGCTAACAATGAAAAGTATATTGTTGATAATGTTCATAGTTTTAAAGGGCATATCGCCTGTGATAGTGCTACAAATAGTGAGATAGTTATCCCTATAAATGTTAATGGTGAAAAATATGGGGTGTTAGATGTTGATAGCCCTATTGAAAGTCGTTTTACAAATGATGAAGATGAAGCTTTATGTAAAGTAGTTAAAATTATTGAAAATTACCTATCTGATAAAATATAGTAAGTAAAAAGGACTTAAAAGAAAATCAAAGAGATTTTCTTTTAAGTCCTTTTATTTATTTGGAAACATTGCAAAACAACAGTGTATGTTGTTTATCAAAAGCATGAAAAAACTTTTATATTTTGTAGTGAAACCGTTTAAGTTTCACAAGTTTCAAGTTCAATTTTAGCAAGTTTTTTGATTTTCTTACGTTCTGTTAAATAGAATAAGCTTGTAGATACTATACCTTTTAAGAAACAACTTATTACTATCGTTACCCATACACCATCAAGTCCTAGAACATCTTCCCTTGATAAAACCATAATAAGTGGTACACGTATAACTGTAAAAACTGCATTTGATATAGAACCTACCATTGGCTTAGAAAGTCCTAAGAAAGCTCCAATTGTAACGATTTCTATACACATAAACAATTGAGAAATACTACTTATTTTCATAAATCTCGTACCTATTATAAGAGATTCCGGTTCATTTAGGAATAGACTTATTACAAATCCTCCTGCAAAGAAAAAGAGCAAAGTGTTCATAATTCCAAGTACAATAGCATACACCATAGTTATATTATATCCTTTTAAAATTCTGTTGTACTTATTCGCTCCAACATTTTGACCTACAAAGGAAGATATAGCAACAGATAATCCTCCTGAAGTCATCCAAGAAACAGCCTCAAGTTGAACACCAATTTGTTGAACTGCAACGGCTGAAGTACCAAAGGTTACAACTACACCGGCAACAAACATTGATGTAAATGTAAACAAACTCTTATATATAAAATTTGGAAAGCCTACTTTTATAAGCTCTTTGCAAATTTTAAACTCTGGTTTAAAATGTTTATTATCAAAAATACCTTTTGATGCAAGAAAGTAAACTGTAAAACCTATTACACTTGCAAATGCTGTTGCAAGTCCTGCACCGAATACGCCCATGTTTAATGTGAATATAAATATGGGGTCAAGTATCATGTTAGTTCCCGTTGCAATACCGTTTATTATAAATGGAGTTTTTGTATTGCCTTTTGCTTGATATATACTATCAAAAATAAAATTACAAAACATAAAAGGTAAACCTATGGATACAGCTCTTAGATACTCTACCCCATAGTTTCCAACGATTTCTGTTACTTCATACATATTCATAAAAGGTCTTGCAAGTATATTTGTAAGAATCAAAATAAATATGCCTAATATTACTGATATAAAAAAGGCATTTTTACCATACACATCTGCTTTTTTCTTATTCCTCGCTCCAATTTCAGTTGAAACTCTAACTTGTGAACCTAGTTGTGCTATAACTCCAACTTCTATAAAAAACCAAGTTAAAAGCCCTGCTACACCAACGGCTGCAACGGCTGAATCCCCAATGTTTTTAAGCCAAAACATATCAATAAACGTGTTTAACATTTTAATAAAACTTGACATAATTACTGGTAATGAAACAAGCAAAATTTGCTTCTTTGCATTACCTTTTGTTAAATCTCTTTCCATTTCCCTACATTCTCCTAATTTTCTCATTATTACTTAGTTTATAACGTTGCTATATATAACTCTTGGCATATTTCATTTTGTGGGTGTTGCCAACTCTAAGCTAAATTACTTAAAAAAAGTACCAAGTTAAATTTTCATTTAACTTAGCACATAATAAATTCTTATATATGAAACTTAGATTATTATACCATTATAACAATACATTGTCAACATTTCACATTTCTTAAAGCTTCTAGTGTTTTCCAACCTCTATATCACCTACTCCATCAATAAACAACGATAAAATTTCATCACCTAAGGTTATATCTTTATGCACATTTTTATGCTCAGCTATAATAACTTTTTTAACTACATCTGATGGAATGACTTTATCCTTACTTATTGGTTTGTACAATAATAACATTTCTAGAGGACTTTCAATAATCGGTGTTGGCAGATAATATAAACAATCTAATGTTATGCACCCTAACCTATTATAAAAAACAACTCTTTTCGACCTATTTAGGTTAATATCATCTGGTTTTTCTATTTCTAGAAACATACCTTTTTTATCACTACCTAATAACTCAATTATTCCTTTAAAAAGAATAGACCCATAGCCTAAACTCTGAAATTTTTCTTCAATGGCTATAAAATCAAGCCAAAGCATTTTTTCGCTTTCTTCTATAAACAAAAAAGCAAACCCTATAAGTTGCTTATCTATTTTATGCTTTGCTATAACAAGTTTGTAATCTATCTCAATCATTAAATCTTTTATATATTCATATGATTTTCTCTCACAAGGTGGAAAACTCTCAACTAAACTTGGATAGACCAAATCTAAATCAGTTACATCACCTAGGCTTATTTCTACATCTTTATAAAGTAAAACACTATTCTCTTTATTAAACATATTTTTCTCCTTATGTAATAAAATTTACTAAATTTATGTTGTTAGGACTTTAGTTTACTATAACATAAAGTAATTTTCAAGTAAAATTACAATATTCTTAATGTGTAGCTTGTATTTATGCAGCTACATATTTAGTATATTATCCATAAAGTAATTTTCAAGTAAAATATAGATTTTACAAATATGTTACTAAAACCACAGCATTACCTGATAGCTTTACCTTACCACTGTTTGCCGTTACAAAAAAACTATCTCCCTTTATACATTCAAACTTTTCGCAACCTAACTCCATAACGCCATTACCTTCAACAAACAAAAAATGTTTAAACGATAAGTTGTCAACAACTATATCTTGAGTAGAATTTTCTAGAACTACTTTATCAACAGTAAAGTACTTGCATTTTGCAATGTGTTCATTGTCTTTAGCCTTTAGTACAGCTTTTTCTGTATTTGTTACATCAACAGCCTTGTTAATATGCAAATCTCGTTTTTTACCGTCTACACCTACTCGCCCATAGTCGTATACTCTATATGTAAGGTTGGAGTTTTGCTGAATTTCGGCAATAGTAATGTTTTTACCAATAGCGTGTATCGTACCTGCTTCAATGAAAAAAACATCACCTTTTTTTACATTTACTTTATTTAAAACTTCTAATAGGGTTTCATTTTCTATATGCTCTTTAAATTCTTCTTTTGTAATATCTCTGTTAAAACCATAATACAAATATGCTTCATCTTCACAATCAAGTACATACCAAACTTCAGTTTTACCATATTCACCTTGTTTAATGGCGTATTCATCATTAGGATGAACTTGTACAGATAAATTATCTTTTGCATCAATAAATTTTATTAAAACAGGAAAATTTTCAAACTTTTTTGCATTTTCCCCCAAAATTCCCTTTCCATTATCATCTATATATTTAGCTAATGTCATAGTTTTTACACCATTTTCTAAAATATAAGAATTTCCGTCTTTATGACATGACAACTCCCAAGTTTCAGCTAAAACATCACCGTCATAAGCTTTGTTGTACTTATCTCTAAGGTTTGTACCTCCCCATAAATAGTCTTTAAAACTTGGGACAAGTTTAAGGATACCCATTTTTTCACAACCTTTCTATAAAATTTTTATACCAGTAAGCGGAGTCTTTAAGTATTCTTTTTTGTGTTCTAAAGTCAACATATACAAGACCAAAACGTTCGCCATAGCCTCTACACCATTCAAAATTATCAAGAAGTGACCACTGAAAATAGCCTCTTATATCAACACCATCATTTGCAGATTTTTCAAGCTCTCCTAAATAAGTTTCTAAAAAGTGTATTCGTGTTGCGTCGTGGACAAATCCATCATTTGAAACTACATCATGACAAGACAAGCCGTTTTCTGTAATATAAATCGGCTTTTTATATCTTTCATATAAGAACTTTGTTCCCCAACTTAAACATTCTGGTGTAATAGGCCAATCAAATGCCGTTCTTGGAAACCCTTCATATCTTTTAACTTCACGAGGCACATTATCCTCGCCCATTTCTATACATTTACCATTATATATATTTTGTCCGTAAAAATCAATAGGTTCTGAAATAAGTTTCATATCTTCTTCAGTAATATTAGGTAAATACTTTTTATACTTTTCAAGAGCCTCTTTAGGATATTCACCCAGCAAAACAGGATCAGACCACCAAGAAATATTCCATGTCCAGTTTTCCAAACTTTCAGTTCTAAACATATGTTGTCTTGCAGCCTCTATATCTTCTTTACTTTCTGTTTTTGGATAACTCATTGTACCTGTTGGTGCGTAACCAATCAAAATTTCTCTTTTAGCACTTTTTCTAAGCATTTGAACAGCTTTTCCATGTGCCTTTAAAACATTATGTGCCATCTGAAAAGTATCTCTTATAGGAAGTTTAAGCCCTGGAGCATGTTCACCATTTAAGTAACCAAGACCAACGAAGCACTGTGGTTCGTTTAAAGTAAAAAAATATTTCACTCTATTGCTAAACCTATCGGAAACAAGACTTGCATATTCGCCAAACCATTCTACCATATCACTATTTAGCCAACCACCCTTTTTATATAACTCATAAGGAGTTTCCCAATGAAACAAAGTGATAAAAGGTTCTATATCATTTGCTATAAGCTCATCTATTAAATCACTATAAAACTTTATACCTTTTTCGTTTACTTCCCCCACACCATTTGGCAAGACTCTAGTCCAATCAATAGAAAATCTATAAGCTTTTATGCCTATTTCTTTCATAATGGCAACATCTTCTTTAAATCTATGATAATGGTCACAAGCTATATCTCCTGTATGCCCTCCATATATTTTGTTATCTTCTTTAACGAAAACATCCCATATATGAGTTCCCTTTCCATCTATATTTGTAGCCCCTTCAATTTGATATGAGCTTGTAGCTACTCCCCAAAAAAAATCTTTTCTAAATCCCAAATTTCAACACCTCTTTCACTTTAGTCACAAATAAGTGATAATAGATAAAAATCATTTTTATCTAAATCATTAGCTTCAAATATTTCTATATCTATTTTTCTTTTTTTATTTTCCAAATTATGAAAAACAGGTTCAATATATAAACAATCTCCCCAACTTTCATTAAAGTTACTATCTAAAAGTGTTTTATATTCCATGCCGTCAATATAAACTTTAGCCACTGGCGACGGTTTTTTAACGGTTTTTCTATACTGAATAGCAAGACAAGAGGATTTGATTTCAAAAGAAATTTTATCCCCCTTTGTTTTGCCTACCCAACCATTTTTAAAAAAGTTATACTTGGGCTTTTTTTCATAATCAATATTAAATCCATATAGTTTAGGCGATATATTTGTATTGTTGTAAAGTTTTGCGTTTTTGTACAAGTTATCGGTAATAGACTTTGTAACTTTAATATCTTTTCCTTTAACTAAAACACTTGCTTCACTAAAAATATCATTTAAATAATCACATACTTTATGTGAAATTAAACTATGCCCAAAGTCATTCGGATGTAAATGGTCAATTGTTATATCTTTTTCTTTGTATTTACCATTTAAAATATCATTATATAAACTACTTTTCATACTAATATAAGGTACACCGTAATGTTTTGCTATTTCATTATGATAAACTTCTATATTTTCGCCTGAATTGTAATGAACATTGTTTAAAACTAAAATAGCAGGTTTTGTTTCAAAATTATATATTTAATATAATAAACCCTCAAAAGTTTCCTTAAAAAATACATCATCTAAATCATTTACGCTAAAATCTACTACTACCATATCAGGTTTATATCTTAACAAATCTTCATCTACTCTAGCAACTGCAAAATGTGATGACGTGCCACCTACACCAGCATTTATATAAGAAAACTTACACTTATCAAACTTTTTCCCAAACCATTCATATACTTTATAAGCGTAACAGTTTTCTTCTTTAGTAGCAAGACTTCCTTGTGTTATAGAACCACCTATGAAACCTATGTTTACAACTTCATTATTTTTTATTTTATCTAACAAATACTTGTATCTCGAAAACTCTATCATCACCTTAAGTCCTCCCATACATCTATATCAAGACTGTTTACATACTCCTCAAGCTCTTTTGCCATTTCTTCGGCTTCTGGTATTCTCAAATGACCGACAGTTCCACAACCGTTTCTTCTATATAAAAAATGTCTAATTTTCTCATCGTATTTTAAATCTTGATAAACTTCTTCTATGGCATCATCCCACTCAGTATGATGTACCATAATCGTTGTAGTTAGAATAATTGTTGCTTTAGGGTACTTGATTCTTATACTAAGTACTAGATTTTTATACTTTTCTTTCCACAGTTTTGCTTTTTCTCCTTTAGGATTATTATACATAAAATCATCAGGGTTACTACAATTTTGCCCTATTGCAACTATAACAAGTTGTGGTGTATATTTAGAAAAATCCCACAAAGTAGTTTTCTTAAAATCGGGGTGAAAATGCACCTTGTCCCAAACATCTTCCATACCCAAATATACAGGCGGAGAAAGCCAACCTGTTCCAGTCATAAGAGGTATACCACCTTGTGCAATACAGTGTAACCTTGCATTTAACTTTCGTGCTAACATCCAAGAATATGAATACCAACTATTAGAAAACTCGCCATTATGTGTATCAGGGTCAACTTTACCTATATAATCTGTTGCTTCTGATACTTCACCTGCTGATATGGAATCTCCATAAACTTCTATACATCTTTTAGGAATATTTTGTATAGGTATAAGCTTACTATTGTCTGAAAGAACTATTTTTTCTATTGTTACAACGTGACAACTATCCATTCTTTTAAAAACTAAAATATTATGTTCTTTTTCAACTTCTTCATCAACTAAATCAATTTGTGTAACACCTTTACTATTTAAAGGAAATTTATATTGTTTACCATTTATAATAGCTCCTAAACTATTTTTCCAATATGCTTTTCGGTTGCTAACCTCAAGTGTTGCTTTCTTCCCAACAAAAGAAAACTGTATAGAAGAAGCCGGAAAGATTAACTCCGGCTTGTTTTCTGTATTCATCTCTAGTCTTCCACAATATAATATTTTTTCAGAATTAAGATTAATATTCATTATCTTCCTCCTAAAATCTCAAGATTTTTACTTATTAAATTACATCTTTGCTCTACACATTCAACGGAACGTTTAGGGTCAACTGGTGTGTTGAATAAATAATCTTCAAGTTTATCAATAGTTGTAGTTGCTACATGCATTCTTGTATCTGATGATGCGTAATATATGTATACTTCACCGTTTTGAAGGGCTATTGCTCCATTTGAAAACACAACATTTGATACGTCGCCTAATCGCTCGTAACCAAGTGGTACTAAAAAAGCTCCTGATGGCTCTGCGATTGTTTTAGTCGGTTCATTTAAGTCTGTTGCAAAAGCATATAAAACATATCTAAGCCCTGCAGCAGTGTTTCTTACACCATGTGCAATATGTATCCAAGACTTTTTGCCACGTAAAGGTGTTGCACCTGCACCGTTTTTTGCCTCTGTGATTTGGTGGTATACTCTATGACTTATAATTTTTTCTTCACTAATTACCGCATTTTTTATGTCATCACATAAACCAAAGCCTATTCCACCACCACTTCCCGTTTCTATAAAACTGTCCATAGGTCTTGTATAAAAAGCATATTTCCCCTCAACAAACTCTGGATGTAAAACAACATTTCTTTGTTGTGGAGAGTTCAAAGTTTTAAGGTTGTTTAGTCTTTCCCATGTTTTTAAATCTTTCGTTCTAACTATACCAGCCGACGCAACGGCTGCCGATAAGTCGTTTGTTGATGTATCTTTACTTTCTGAACAAAAAACACCATATATATATCCGTCCTCATGTTTTGTAAGACGCATATCATAAACATTTGTTTCTTCCTTGCAAGTATCTTCAAGTAAAATTGGATAATCCCAAAATTTAAAATTATCTATACCGTTTTCACTTTCAGCAACAGCAAAAAAAGATTTTCTATCCATTCCCTCAACTCTTGCCACTATATAAAACTTACCACTTAGTTCAATAGCACCTGAGTTCATCACTGCATTTATACCTAATCTTTCCATAAAATCAGGGTTTGTTTTAACATCAAGGTCATACTTCCAAAACAATGGTATATGATTTCTTGTTAAAATAGGATTTTTATATCGGTCATATATACCGTTGTAGAAGTCACTTTTCTCGTTTTTCTTTGCGATTAGCTTTTCATATTTTGCTTGTTCTATGTAATATTGTTTATGCATTTTTTAATCTCCTTATTACTTCAAAGCACATTCTTCCGTTATGATATGGGCATTTCCAAGGTTCCACAATAGGTAACTCTATTGGACTTCCCTTTTCGTCAACAGCCCAAAACCACTCTGAACCAACTCTATTATCAACTAAATTCTCTTTTATATACTCCCAAATACTAGAACTTGCTTCTAAATACTTTTTTTCCTTAGGAGATTTCTCAAAACCATTTAAAAATCCTACAACAGCTTCAGCTTGAACCCACCAAACACGTTTTGTATCAACAATACCATTTTCAGCTTCATTCAGTAAAGAGTTATCTTTATAGGATATGTTGTATATATTTTCTGTAAGTTTTTTAGTTATTGGTGTTAGTCTATTTGTATAGCTTTCATCACCTAAAACATCAAGTCCTAAATCTATAAGCCACGCCGTTTCTATATCATGACCATAGGAATATAAATCTATAATAGAGTTCCATTTCTTATCAAAGAACACTTCTTGTCTTCCTAGTTCCTTGTTATATACCTTGTTTTCTACAATATCAAGCATAAATCTAAGATTGTCTGCAACATCTTCTATTTTTGTTACTTTGTAAAGTTCAGTATATCCCTCAAAAACATGTAGTAATGTATTCATTGTCTTTTCAGCAATTATACCATTTTCAGATAATTTTTCGTTACTTTCTGGTAAAAATTCTCTAGTAAACGCCTCTAAGTAACCATACTCATCTTTACATTTATTTTCTATTATAGTATAAAGTTCTTTAGCAATCACTTCGGCTTTTTCTTCTTTAGTTGCTTGAAAATAAGAGGACAAAGCATATATAGCAAAAGCTTGGTTATATGTATGTTTAGTCGTGTCTAAAGGTGTTCCGTCATTATTTAATGACCAGTATACACCACCGTATTCTTTGTCAATACAACAACTTTCCAAAAAATCAAAAGCATGTTTTGCATACTCTAGCAAACTTTCATCACCTAAAACCATATAGGCATTTGAGAAAAACCATAAAATCCTACTATTCAGTATACAACCCTTTTGGAAACTTTTATCTACTTTAAGACTGTAATCTACGTAGCCATAATATCCACCATTTTCATCATCTTTAAGATTTTTCCAAAAAGGAATCAACTTCTCGGTTAAATGATTCTCAAATTCGTTTAATTTATAAGTCATATTTGCTACCTCGTTATTATTAATAGTCGCTTATTATCTATTGCCTATTTCTGTATCTTCTTCTGTTACAAAACTATGCTCTTTTATATAATTTACAATCTCATTTACTTCTGTAAAAGCTAAGCCCACATAGGAATCAGCAGCACCATAATATACAGCTATTTTACCACTTTGAGCATCATGGATAGTTGCACAAGGGAAAGTTACGTTCGGAACAAAACCACGCTCCTCATACCATTCTTCAGGTGTTAAAAGGAAGTTTTCGCATCTATATTTTACAATTGATGGATTATCTATATCTAAAATTGCACCACCTATACTATACACTAAACCGTTGCAAGTTCCACTTACACCATGATAGAAAAGCAACCAACCTTCAGATGTTTCGATAGGTGCAGCTCCACCACCTACTTTTACAGACTCCCACCATCTGCTACCTTTACCCATAACATGACGGTGTTTACCCCAGTATGTCATATCAGGACTTTCAGACACAAATATATCACCAAAAGGAGTATGACCACTATCACTTGGTCTTGATAACAACATAAAATTTCCATTAATCTTTCTTGGAAAAAGCACAGCATTTCTGTTATACGGTATGAAAGGGTTTTCAAGACGTATAAAGTTTTTAAAATCTGTAGTTTTAGCCATACCAATAGATGCACCGTAAAAATCTTGACACCACATAATATAGTACACACCTTCAACTTCAACAAGTCTTGGGTCATAGGCATATTTTGGCATAAAATCATTACCCTTTTCATCTTTGAAAGGTATCTTTTCTCTATCAAATTCCCAGTTTATTGCGTCTTTACTTCTCCCCATATATATGTATGGAACACCATTTATTTGCTCACCTCTGAACACTCCTATAAATTCATCTTTATATGGTATAACTGCACTATTAAAAATTCTTGCAACATTTTCCATAGGATTTCTATCAATAATTGGATTTTTATCATATCTCCAAAGTGGCAACCATTTCGTCGCACTTTTCGGTTTGTCTTGCCATGGTACGTTAGGTACAACTGGACCTATTATCTTAACTTCACTCATCTTGAGCCTCCAAATTTATTTTTTATTTTTCTAGCCTTTTACAGCACCTTGAGTTAACCCACTATATATTTGTTTTTGGCACAATACAAATATTATCAAAGCAGGAATCATGGTTATGATTACCCCAGCAGTTATATAATTGTATTGGTTACCAAGTGGTCCTGTAAATTTAAACAACGAAGTTGCAACTGTAACATATTGATTTTTGTTTTGCAAATACAAGTTAGACATATAATACTCATTATATACACTTACACCTTTTAAAATCATAACCGTTATAATAGCAGGTTTTAACAAAGGTAATAATATTCTAAAGAAAATTCCAAAGTATGAAAGTCCGTCCATTATACCTGATTCATCCAAGGATTTAGGTATATTTTCAAAAAACTGTATAAATATGTATATAGAAATTACATCAGTACCACACATCAAAACAATATATCCCGTCAAACTATTTATCCACCCTAAAGAATACATAATTTGGTAAACAGTAACTTGCATTGCTATACCTGGAAGTAAGGAAGCAAACAAAAATAAATTTCGTATAAGTCCATTACCTCTAAACTTAAACCTACTTAAAACATATGCAAGCATTGAACCTGTTAAAATAGAACCGATTAACACAAATACAAGTATAATAGCTGTGTTTCTAAAAGCAAGTCCCATATTTGCTTGACTCCATGCCGTTGTAAAGTTCTCAAAGTATGTCCAACTCTCTGGAAGTGTCATAACATTTGTACTTGCATATTCTTCAGGTGTTTTAAATGCAGTAATTACACATACAACAACTGGTAAAACTGCAACTATTGCTCCAAAAACTAAGGAAAAGTATTTAAAAATCAACCAACAATATTTCTTAAACTTACTGTTATCCATAGTTAAACCCCTCCTTTAGAATTTGTATATTCTTTATCTTTTATTCCTTTTGTTTTCTTATCTTTTTCCCTTTTTTTAATTACTCTAATAGCTTCTTCTTCGCCTTCGCCAAAGAAATATCTTACACCATATTTAAGTAAAAATGTTACTATCATTATAATTGCTAACAGAACAACTGCCATAGCCGATGCAAGACCAACTTTTTGACTTTCATGGGCAAGTTTATTCATAACTACAAAGTAAGTTGCTGTTCCAAAGTCACCACCTGTTATAACATATGGCGGTTCAAAAGCACTTAAAGAACCTGTTATAGATAAAATCATATTTAGCACTACGATAGTTTTAATACTCGGTAAAATAATATACTTAAACTTTTGAAAACCATCAGCACCATCTATATCAGCAGCCTCATATAATGTTGAGTCAACAGACATAATAGCCCCTAAAAACAATACCATGTTTTGTCCCATATATCTCCACACAGATGTAGCAGATACAGATATGTTGTTTATACTTGTATCCTTTAACCAATATGGTAAATTCTCAAGTTCAAATCCACACCATTGTAGTACTGTATCAAATACAAATCCTCTTGTATAAAAAAACTTAAATATAAAACCTACTGCTATACCACAAACTAAGTATGGGAAAAACATAAATCCTTTAAACATTCCTCCACCACGTGTTTTGCTACTTAAAACAGTCGCAAAATAAAGTGCTAGTCCAAGCTGTATGAAAGACGCTACCATGTAATAACCACTCAGTTTTAAGGCACTTAAAGTATCATCTCGTGTAAAGACTTCTATATAGTTTTTAACCCCTAGAAAATCCCTATCTCCTATATATTTCATATCAAAAAAACTAAATTTAATCATTTGAATAAATGGTATATATGTAAACACGACTAGTAAAACTAGCGGTATAAACATAAACGTTACCATCACCAATTTTTTATTAACCTTATCAGATAAAATCAATTTTTTAAAGTCTTTTATTAGTTTTTTTAATCCGCTTTCATCTTTCACAGATATACTCCTCTCTACGTTCCTTACAAATATAAAAACAATTTTTAACTTAAAATTTTTATTATTATACAGTTCGGCAAGAGCTTTTATACTCTCACCAAACTGTATTTTACAAATGCCAATATTGAAATGTTAATAAATATATTTCTTAGTGTGTTATTCCATACTTTTCTTGTGCATTAGTCCATTTTTCATTCCAACTTTCAACTAGCTCATCATATGTTTTCGCTCCCGTTGTTGCGTTTTCAACTACTTCTGTTGCCAAAGCACCAGACATATTTATACCAAGTTCTGACTCGTTATTTATATCATCAAATAAAGTTTCTTCACCTTCTGGTGCAGCAGTATTTGTAATCAATGTTGTATCACTAAATGAGTCAAGTACTGATGGCATTTCAGAACCTTTTATGATAGATATACCACCTTCATCAGCTGTAAAACTACTTTCTTCTATTAAGAACTTAATGAAAAGTTGTGATGCAAGTTTGTTTTCATCTGAACTATTTACATTTATACCATAGTTATAATCTGGTGATGTAAGAGCATATTGCTCACCGTCAACTGAAATTGGGAATGGCATATAACCTATATCATCAGCATTATCTCCTGCCTCTTGCATTTGCACAATAGCCCATGAGCCAAGTGCCATAACTCCGATTTCACCGTTGTTCATCATTCCTTTACTACCTTCCCAATCAGTAGTAGTTGGGTCATCTTCTGTTAGACCCATTTCAACAGAAGAATATAATGTGTTGTATACTGCATAAGGTCCTGTTTCATCTCCTCTATCAGAGAAAGGATTTTCACCTTTAACTAAACCTTCATTAACAAAGTCTGGATCTCCTGTTGCACCACTATCTATGTATGCATCCCAAGCTGTCATAGTCCAACCTGCTGCAAAGTTAGTATATAAAGGAATTGCATCAGTATTATCTTGAATAAGTTGTAACGCTTCTAAAAACTCATCTGGTGTTTTTGGTGTTTCACTAATACCTGCTTCTTCAAACACAGCTTTGTTATAAACCATACCTACTGCTGTTGCCATATAAGGTAATCCGTAAGTTTGGCTATCATAAGAATAGTTGTTAAGTAATGCACCTTCATAGTTTTCTGATAGTTCTTCTTGTGAACCAAAGCTTAAAAAGTAATTTGTCAACTCATCTTTTGAAACTGACATAGGAATCATACAAATGTCGCCCCAATCACCTGTTGTTAAACGCATAGTGAAATCATCAGCATAGTTTGTTATACCTTCAAATTCTACTGTAATATTTGGATACAACTCATTAAACTGGTCTGCATATTCACGAAGTCTTGTATCAACTATATCAGTTTTATGTGTAATGAATTTTATATCCGCACTTAAATCAGTATTATCTTCCCCTAATACTAAATCTTTATAAGCTTTAGCCTCACTGCTTTGTGAACTTGTATCGCTTTCACTTGAGTTTCCCTCATCATTATTTGTATCAGCACCCCCACATGCACTTAATGACATAACCATTGTAACTGATAATAATGTAGCTATACTTTTCTTAATTATACATTTACTTTTCATTTTTTTCTCCTTAATTTAATTAATTTTTATGTTAATTTAATTCTATCACTTAATTAAATTAAAATCAAGCTTAAATTATATTAAAAACACATTTTTTACACTTTTAACAAGGCTTTAATTAAGTTTTAGTGCAAAATTTCTATGTTTTTTTACTATTTAAGTAATATTTTTAACTTAAATTCAATTTAATTTAAGTAATTTATTACTTAACCTAAAAAGCTTGATATTATTTTCTAAATATGTTATTTTATAAATATGACGACTTTGCAAAATATAGAAAAATCTCAAAGGAGAAACTAATGAACGAAGATAAAAACAACGCTTTTTTTAATTTTATACTAACTTTAGGAGATTTAATTTTACTAAATATCCTTTTTATAATATTTTCTCTACCTATTATAACAATTGGAGCTTCTTGTTGTTCTCTATACTCTGTAATTAAGCAAATTCACTTTAAAACAGATTCCTATTTAACAAAGGAGTTCCTAGCAGAATTTAAAAATAATTTTAAAAACTCAACAATTATATGGATTGTTTTTTTGACTTCTCTCATTCCATTAAGACTTTTGTCTTACTGTTTTGTAAATAATTTTGACAACTTCCTCTTTTTAGTGATTTACATATTTATATTTATATATTTTCTTTTTACACTTATATATGTATTTCCACTTCAGGCTACTTTTTCGAATACACCTTTTAACATTATTAAAAACAGTCTTATAACAGCTTTAAAGCATTTACCTTACACAATTATACTATGTGTAACTACATATTCTCCATTTGCTATAACTTGGCTTTTACCACAATATTTATATATAACTTTTATATATTGGATTTTGATAGGATTTTCTATAACAACATACTGCTCCGTTATTGTAACGACTCAAATTTTCAAGGAATATATCGACTAAACTTAAGTTTTTCACAAAACAGATAATATTTAAGCAACCTTTTCTAAAAAAACAATAATCTTACAATGAAAAAATTATTTAAAAAAGATTTATAGAAACCTTTTCTATAAATCTTTTTTAATTGGTCGAATACCCTATTTAGCGACCTTGCAAAATGTAGAAAAATCCATTTTCATTGCAAAACAACGACTGCGTTTGTCAAAAGTATGAAAATTTGGTTTTTCTTTTGCAATGTGCCATTATTTTAGTTTTATGGTGTTTCCATATCCTTAACACTTTTTCTCTCAACCATTTCACCATCAACAAATCTTATAGCGAAATCATCATTACCATTTTTAATTTTTTTAAGCAATATATCAACTGTAACTTTAGCCATTTTTCTCATATCAACATCATATGTTGTTATTTCGTCAAAAAATGAATGTCCATATAAATAATTATCATAACCTACTATCGAAATATCTTCAGGTACTTTATATCCTTTTTCTTGTAATTCATCATATAAAACTCCTGCTACTATATCACTTGAGCAAACAAAAGCTGTTGGCATATGACTAGGCAAATCTATTTTAAGTTCATGGGTTTCAATGTCCCTATCTTCAATAAGCCATTCATCACGAAACACAATATCAAATTCTTCTATACATTTTCTATAACCAAAATATCTATCTAAAATATTCTCAGATGCCTCCACTGTACCAACAAAAGCAACACCTCTATGCCCTTTTTCAACTAAATACTTAGTCATGAAATACATACCTAAATAGTTGTTTGACATCACAGCATCACATTTATATCTATCATCATAATAATCAACTAAAATCACTGGCACATGAGCTTTTGATAAGATTTTCTCAACTAAACCATAACTTAATCTACCTATTATAATCAAACCTGTAATATCCTTATCTTGTACAAGTTTTGGCATTTTACATAACTTATCATCTTCTCTATCTATGGTTTCAACAATACACACATTATCTTTTTTAGATAAAGCGTAGGCAACTTGCTGGTACATAGCCCAATAAAAAGATGTTCCATTGCCATCTAAATATCTGTTTGCAACTAACACGCCTATTCTTTCCGTAGTAGCACTGTTGTTTTCAGCTTTGGGATGAGTATAGCCTAGTTCTTCGGCTTTTTCAACTATTGTTTCACGCATTTTTGCACTTACGCCTTTTTTACCTGCCAAGGCATTTGAAACTGTTGCAACACTAATATTTAATTTTTCTGCAATATCTTTTAACTTAACTTTCTCTTCCATACATTTCCTCATATTTCTTTGTAGTGTTTCCTTCTATAACTTTGCCTCGAACTATTCTAACACCTTCAGACTTTTTGTTTTTAATCATTCGCTTAACTAAAGTGTTTACACCTACTTGAGCCATAGCTTTCGAGTTATGCTCATAGGTTGTAAGTTCTACCCCCTCTATGGTTTTACAATAATAGTAATTATCGAAACTTACAATAGAAATATCTTCAGGAACTCTTAACCCTTTGTCTTTCAAAATTTCAATTAAGGTTAGTGCCGCCATATCACAGTTACAAACAAAAGCAGTAGGTAAATCTTCAGTAAGTTCAATCGCTTCTTTACATATTTTACCTTTCTTATCTCTATCAGAGTATAGCCTATCTTTTCGTGTTTTTATATCATTTTTGTGTAAAGCTTTAAGATATCCCATATACCTATCCATAATACTATGAGTTGCTTTAGGTGAGCCTAAAAAACCAATATCTACATGACCTAAGTTTATTAACTTTTCCGTCATAGTACACATACCACGAAAACTATCCGCTATAAAATAATCAAAATTTTTATCATTATTATAAAAATCCATACATACAAAAGGCACATCACAAACCGATTTAAGCCAAAGTATATAATCTTGGTTCATCTCACCTATAATAATAATTCCATCTACATTAAAATTAATAAATGAATTTTTCTTTTCTTGTAAACTTTCTTTTTTTGCATCAACAACTTCCAAAACAGTTAAACAGTGTTTAGAATCAGCTACTCTAACTATATTTTTATATATATCCATATAAAAAGATGGAAAATAAGCAACATATCTATCTGCAACAAGAACACCTATTTTTTTTATCTCCATTTCCTTAACTTCACGTTCAGGTAAAATATAACCTATTTCCTCAGCTTTTTTCATTATATCTTTCCTAAGTTTAACACTAACACCTTTACGTCCATTTAAGGCGTTAGAAACTGTCACAACGCTGACACCTAATTCACTTGCTATTTTTTGTAAATTTATATCTTTTCTTACACCCACTTGTACACCTACCTCTTCTTATAGTTAGTTTTTAATGTATTTGGCTTCATTGCAAAATGTAAAAAATCCATTTTCATAACAAAACAACGGCTTCGTGGCTTTTGACAAAAATTGTGGAAATGGCATATCATCGCCATTTCAGGCGTTTGTCAAAAGTATGAAAATTTGGTTTTCTTTTGTAATGTGCCATTACATCGGTTTTCTGGCATTTCCATTTATTTTTCGTTACATAGCAATTTTAAAAAGTTATACGAATTTTCTTCGTTTTTTGTGTTATCAACTATTCCAACAATATAATCATCTCCATAACCATATCCAAAGTAAAGTTCACTTTTTATACATGAAATCCTTACTCCATATGGCATAACTATATCATCATCTGTACCCTCATCATCTTGTTTTTTTTCTGAATAAAAAATATCATCTTCATCAAATTGACTTTGGTCAAGCTCCTTAAAATAACCATAGTTAGCTAAAGTTTCAAAAAAATCTTCTTGCGCAATAATAACATCTAACTGACTATTCATAATTTGTATCTGAATTTTGTTTAAAGCACCACCATTTGAGTAGTATGAATTATCAATAGAAACATATTTTTCTTCATCTTCATAAAGTGTATCATATAGATATAGAAATTCTTTTTCAAAATCTTCTGTTTTTGTGGTGTTTAGTTCTCCATCTATTACAGCAACGCTAAGCATATTTATAGGTTTTTCCCTAAAAACACTATAAAGAATAAATCCGAATAAACAAGTTGAAAATATAAAAATCACCAATTTTAATAAATAATAATCAATAAATTGTTGTATCCGTTTTCCTTTTTCAATTTCAGCAAAATTCCTTTTCTTCATATATTCCCACTCTTTTACTTCCAGTTTAAACTACATTTTAAGTTGCATTTAAGTTAATTATAACATTGTTTTTTAATTAAATCAATTAAATTATAAAATATAATTTGTTAGGTATAAATTAGACATTAATCCTTATAATTTTACTGTTATTGACATACTTATTATTAATATAAATTAACGTTTAGGGTTTATAAAAAGAGATTTTTCTATGATTTATAGTTCAATCGGTCTTTTTCTAACAGCCATAATTATATTTCTTAAATTAATTTCCATGAAAAAAGAAGAAACTTTATATATTTTCACTTGTATATTAGTTATTTTATCATTAATATCATAAAGTAATTTCTATAGGAAATTACAATATTCTTAAGTCGTAGCCTTGTTTACGAGGCTAGGGCTTTAGTATATTATATCATAGCAACATTGTCTTGAGCACTTTTTGTAGCAATATCATCGTTCAAAATTATATAAACAAATGGCTTAGCGAAACCATAAGAAATAAGGTAACATATTATGCTAGTTGGCACTTGTGTTTTCGTAATCTTAAACTATTTTGGACAAAGATTTTTTGTTTTTAAATATAAAGCAAGGCATACAAATAAGTAAATATTCCAATTTTATGCTTCCAAATACTTTTAAAAAAAGTGTCGATTTTTTCAATCGACACTTTAACATTATTATTTAACTATCATATAAATTAGCCCCACTCTTGAATGGAGAGTTATTTGTCTTGCAAAGTTTCTCTTGCTTTTTTAGGGAAAATCAAGTATAGGGATAACAACAAAGTTGCTATCATATATACAGTTTCAAAAGTTGATGGCAATACATCATATTTAACATATAGTAGAATTTCAACTGAAGCATAGAGAATTGCACAAAACACAACAAAATATTTGCATATTTTATATAAACTATACGATTTACCACCGATTACAAGCATAATAATCCTCCTAATATAATAATACTAATTGTTATTATTATATACCCCCTGTAAATAAAAGTCAAGCTTAATGGGAAGGTGCTGAAAAAGGTTAGAAATTCAAAGTAACTATAAGTGTAATACAAACAAGTGAAACCATTGAAACTAATTCTCTAAAGGTTGGAGTTACACCAGCGAATATATATAGAAACCCTGTAAATAAAATATATAGCATAACTATTATTAGTATTGTTGTTTTAAGTGCATAGCTCATGTTTATTGTTTTGTTTCTAAAGTTAATCATATAAGTCTCCTTTTCATATACTTATCATCAATGTTTTTTTATGTGTTTTATATGTTTTTTATGTGTTTTTATTTTATATTTTTTTAATTAAACAAAGCTAAAAGCTCCCTATTTACTACTTCACTCCAACCCTCAAAGTCATCTGAACCTATATATGTTCCACCTACAAAATTACCTTCACTATCTACAAAAAATGTTTCAGGAAATGTGTTAATTTTTGAAAGTCTACTATTTAAATTATTTTCATCAGGTATCAAATATGGAAAAGTCACTCCTGTGCTTGTATATATATCCTTTGCTAAAGATAAAGTGTCCATATCAATTTTTTTACTATCATAACGTGTATCTAAACATATACCTATAACTCCAACATTTTGTACACTTATTTTATTGTACAATTCCTCAAGTTCTGACATTTCTTCATCACCTGGATATTGAGTTGTGAAAACATTTACCATAGTTAAGTCATTTTCAGCGAATATATCTTGATTTACCTCATTGCCAAAAACATCAAAAGTTGAAAACTCTCCCACATTTTTTCCAATAAATGCATCTGTCGGTCTTACAGTAGATGCATTTACAGCAGATGTTACTGCATTGCAACTTGTAAGCGGTATAGTAAGCGTTACCAACATAATAAACACATTAATCCTTTTTTTCATACATACCTCTATAATTCTTATTTTTTATTTTTTATTATCTAAATTATACCTTATTGTCTTTTTAAATACAATGAATAAACCTTAAAGATTTTGTGGCAAAATATAGACATAATTTCCAAAAAGCATCACAAAAAATTCATAGATGCAAACATTGACATAGTCTATAAAATGTGTTATTATGAAGAAAATAATATTTGCCACCGGGTAATCACTTGTATATCATTAGGTCTTTGAAGATATATATAGTGATTTTTTTGTGTCATAGGTAAAGCTACTGAAAAAGGTTAGAAAGATTAGTGTTCGTCTTAGTGATTTGCTACACAAATTACATTGCAAGTAGCATAAAATAAGCGTTTGACTTGTATTTTCATCATTTGAAAATACGCAAGTATAAAGCTCACTATTTTTGTTTACGTTTCCACTACTATAATTTTTTTCTTTCAGATTTTATCAGTATCGTTGTTTTAAGGAGAATTTATGAATATAATAATAAAAGTTAAAAAAAATATCTACAATAGTTTTAGTACTTTAAACACCTTTGAGAGATCCTTATGGGCAGTATCTGTGATTGGTGTAATGTTTTCTTTTTTAATAAGTCAAGAACAAAGTTATCTTGTTCTTTTTTCTTCACTTATCGGGGTTACATCGTTGATTTTTCTTGCAAAAGGAAATGTTCTTGGGAATATTATATGTATTATTTTTTGTCTTTTGTATGGCTATATATCCTATAGAAATAGATTGTTTGGAGAAATGATAACATACTTGTTTATGACTATGCCAATTTGTATAATGTCAACAATTTCTTGGTTAAAAAACCCTTTTAATGACGGTAAAACCGATAGTAACGTAAGCGAGGTAGAAATAGCTGATATTTCAAAAAATGCACTTGTAAAATTACTTTTAACTTCAGTTATGGTTACTTGGATTTTCTATTATATCCTTGATTTTTTCAATACACCATTTTTAATTGTAAGTACTTTGTCTATAACTACAAGTTTTTTAGCAGCAAGTTTGGCAGCACTTCGCTCCCCATATTATGCTTTGATATACGCATTAAATGATATTGTTCTAATTTCTATATGGACTTTTTCTACTATGCAAAATCCTGAAAACTTATCAATGGTTATATGCTTTGCTATGTTTTTACTTAATGATTTATATGGTTATGTAAATTGGCTTAAAATAAAAAAACGTCAAACTATTACAAAATAATTTTTATAAATTCATCACAAAACTTATTCACCGACATATTATAAATTAGAACAGAAAAAGTATAACAAAAAATCCTTAAATTTTATATTGTTTGACTTTTTTATTCAAAATTAAATAATTTGGAGGTAAAATTATGGACCTTTTTAACTTAAGTTTAGAAGATGAAATAAGAGGTGTTGCAGAGGGAACACTTAGTAACAATAGACTACGCAATGAGTGTATAATTGCACTTAAAGCTTATGATACACAACGTTCTCAAGACTGCTTAACTCCACTTGAAATTGGACCTGCAAGAGCTGGCGAAGACACTTGTATAGGTGATGATTTCATTAATGAAGGCGAAATCATATACGCACCATCAAATGCAAGTTCAGTAACTGTTGACAAAATGAAAATCAAGAAAATTATCGTAACTGATAAACAAGAAAACTGTTTTAGAAATGGATATTGGGATTTTGACATAAAGTTTGTATTTGCATATCGCCTAACTTTTAGAGAAGTTGACGGAACTAAAATCGGAAGTATAAAAGCAAATTCAATCTATAATAAACGTGTTACAATGTTTGGCTCAACTGGTTCTGAGCTTTCCCTTGCAACTGATTTATTTGATAACCTTGGTAGTGGTGGCACTACAATAGATGGCGAACCATACTGCCTAGTTGAAGCTAAAGCAATCGCTTTATCTTCTGAAATTAAACATTGTGGCTGTAAACCTAAAAAATGTGGTGGTCATCATGGTGGTGGATTTGATGGGGATAACGGATTTAACGGTGGAGTTCTATCCGATAGTGAAGTTTTAGTTACAATTGGACTTTTTACTATTATCAAAATTTTCAGAATTGTAAACCTCACTGTACAAAGTAACGGTTTCTGTGTACCTGAAGAAGGCGATGATATTTCACCACTTAACCCTTGTGATTTCTTTGATAGCCTAGACTTCCCTCTTGACGTATTTTGCCCACCTCAAAAACCTGAATTTTTTGCTGGTATAAGCAACAATATCCCTAGTGACTCTTGTAAAAAACATCACAAAAACAAACATCATCACAAAGATGAATGTTGTGACCCATGCAAAGATGAGTGCTATGAGCATAAACACAAAAAAGGTTGCGGTTGTCGTTAAATCATAAAAAATAAATGAACTTTATTTTCCAATTCAATTGGTAATTCTGAAATAGAAAATCACTTATCATTTAAAATATTTCTCTATTTATCATAAAATTAACTAATATTTTGCTAATAATTGCTTTAGGTAATTATTAGCAATTTTTTATGCAAAAAAACCATATCACACCTAAATAATTCCCTATTGATTTAGTAATGATTACTAGTTTATTTTACTTTTTATTGTTTTTTATAGTCTTTATCTATTGTATATATGTTTTTTATATGTTATAATTATACATATAATAATTTGTAGAAAAATATAAAAAATTGTCAAAAAAATGGGAGAAAAAATATGAGGATATTAAAATATGCAATACTAGGGTTACTTAGTAAACGGGAAATGACTGGATATGAAATCTCTAAAGAGTTCGGGCGAGAAGTTTCAGAATTTTGGTTCGCAAACCATAGCCAAATATACCCTGAGCTAAAGAAACTAGATAAGGAAAAATTAGTAGAATATAAAGTTGAAATTGTGGGGGATTTACTTGAAAGTAAACGTTATACTATTACAGAAAAAGGGCGAGAGGATTTTCTTGAATGGCTAAATGAAGAAGCCACTTTTCCAAAAGCTCCAAAAGATGTTTTTAGACTTAAAACTTACTTTTCATATGAGCTATCACCTGAAGTAAGATTACGTTTTTTACAAAATCATTTAGATTTATACCACAAAAGATTAATACTCATTGAAAATGAGGCTAAAAATTATAATAATATACCTGCTTTTAAAGATGAAAGATATGGGGACTACATCATTTTAAAATCATGTATGTATCGTGTACAGGCAAATATTCAATGGCTTGAAGATTGTATAGTAGATGCTAGAAAAAATATTGCAAAATCATAAAAAAAGTACTATAACACAAGTAATTTACACGCATTATAGTACAAAATAAAAATAAAATATAAATATAAAGTTAGTTGCTTAATACATTTATAGTATACAATAAAACTATGTAATTTTTATGTCAATTTTATACTATGTTTGTGAAAATTAAATTATCTACAAATTTTTAAAAAAACCTTTAATAATTTAAAGGATAGTGCCGACAAAATCGGCACTTTTTTATTCATAATAAAAAACAAAAAAAGCAATGAGTTGTTTAACAAATTCTTGGGGCTTTAACTAAGTTTTTGTTAAACCCTACGAATGCGCCTTATTTTGTGGTTCTGTATTTTGAAAAAATACAGAATTTTATTGAAAATTACTATATATAGGTATTGTAAAATATAGAAAAAACTTTTATAAAAAAACAATGACTACTTTTGAAAATAAATACAAAAATAAACACAAAAATAGACTGCAAGAAATCTCGAGTTAGCGAGTTTAATTGCAGTCCTTTAATGTTAAGTTAAATGGCGACATTGCAAAATGCAATCATCCCAAGATTTGTGCATCTAAGCCGTCCCCAAATTACATTTTTATACCACCAGATACTTCAATAACTTGACCTGTTAAATAGTTAGATTCATCTGAAGCTAGGAAAAGTGCCATGTTTGCAATATCTTGAGGTTTACCAAGTTCACCAAACAATATTTTACTTCTCATGCCGTCTAAAACTTTATCAGGCATTGCTTCTAAAATTGGTGTTGCAATAAATCCTGGTGCAATAGAGTTTGCACGAATTTTTGCACCTTTTCTTGATAATTCTTTAGTCCAAGTACGAATAAGTCCGTTAACCCCTGCTTTAGTAGCAGCATAGTTTGCTTGACCAACATTTCCATATACACCTGAAACAGAACTAATGTTAATGATTGATGCTGTTTCTTGTTTCATAAGTTGCTCTGTTGCTGCTGCAACAAGATAATGAGGTGCTTTAAGGTTAACATCAATAACTAAATCCCATTGGTCCTCAGTCATTTTATGGCATAATGCATCACGAGTTATACCTGCGTTGTTTACAATTACATCAATTGAGCCATATTCAGCAACAACATCAGATACAAGTTTAGTAATAGCTTCTTTATCAGTAACGTTTAAAACAACACTTTTAACATTTGAACTATCAGATTTAGTTTCACCCATATCAGCAGAAATGACTACTTTTGCACCTTCTTTTGCATATGTTTCAACAATGGCATTACCTATACCTTGTGCACCACCTGTTACGATACAAACTTTGTTTTCTAGTCTACCCATTTTTAAAAATCTCCTTTAAATAATAATTTTCTTGTTACATTGATTTATTACAGTTTAGTTTAGTTTCTATGTTAAAATACCTTTTATATAGGTAGAATTTAATACCTATATTTTCTCTTTAAATTTATTATACCCTAATAAATTAATTTATACTATCATTCGAAGGTGCTACTAAGATTAGAAAAAATTATACTACACAAAACTTAGAGTTCGACTTGTATTTTCATAATATGAAAATACGCAAGTAGTATAAAATAAGCTCTAATTCTTCGTTTTATTTTGTGTTATCTAACTATTTTTGTGTCGGTACAACCTAGCATAATTTTTTTCTTTCGGACTTTATCAGCACTTTACTATCATTTATTTTTTTCTCATAGGTAAATCACTTATAGTTATCTCTAAAAATAAATTTAGTTTTAACTAGTAATCCTATGATTAATTGCAAAGTTCAACGATTAAAGATACCCCCATACCTCCACCGATACAAAGCGTTGCAAGACCTGTTTTTGCTTCACGTTTTTTCATTTCATGAAGTAAAGTTGTAAGAATTCTTGTACCTGAAGCACCAACAGGATGACCAATAGCAATAGAACCACCATTTACATTTACTTTTTCAGGTTCCATGTTAAGCTCTTCCATAACTGCAAGTGCTTGTGCTGCAAATGCTTCATTAGCCTCAATCAAGTCAATATCTTTAATTTCTAAATTAGCTCTTTTTAAAGCATCTAAAGTCGCTGGAATTGGCCCGTAACCCATAGTTTCAGGGTTAACTCCTCCCTTACCTGTTGAAACAATTCTAGCCATAGGTTTTAGTCCAAGTTCTTCAACTTTTTCTTTAGAAGCTAGTATAACAGCTGACGCACCGTCATTTATACCTGATGCATTACCTGCTGTTATAACTCCGTCTTTCTTAAAGGCAGGACGAAGTTTACCAAGACCTTCAAGTGTAGTGTTAAACTTTGGATACTCATCAGTATCAACAATTATCGGGTCTTTTCTTCTTTGTGGAACAGAAACTGGTGAAATTTCGTCTTTAAATCTACCACTTTCAATTGCTTCTTGAGCTTTGTTTTGACTTGAAAGTGAAAATCTATCAAGTTTTTCACGTGTAAAACCTTTCTCTTCTGCAATTCTTTCTGCTGTAATACCCATATGAACACCTTCAAATGCATCTGTAAGAGCATCACGAAGTACTGTATCATACATTGATATATCACCCATTTTATTACCTAATCTACTATTTAAAGATACAAAAGCACCATTTGTCATGCTTTCTGTACCACCTGCTACAACTAACTCATTTTCACCAAGTGCTATACTTTGATAACCTAAAATAACTGTTTTTAGCCCTGAACCACAAACTTTATTAATCGTCATAGCCGGAACTGAAACAGGAAGTCCTGATTTTACAGCAATTTGACGTGCAACATTTTGCTTTTGTCCACCTTGAAGAACATTTCCAAATACAAGTTCATCAACACTATTTGCAGGAACATTGTTTTTTTCTAAAATATCTTTTACAACTGTAACACCTAAATCAACAGCATCAAGGTCTTTAAAAACACCACAAAAAGTTCCAACTGGTGTTCTTTTCGCATCAATTATATATACATCTCTCATCTTCTATATCCTCCGTTAAATTAATATCAAAAATGCAACTACTTACTTGCATTAATCTTACCATATTTTCTTTTCTTTTTCAAGATTAAAAGTCAACTATTTTTATTTTTGTTAAAAACTATTAAAAATACTACTATATTTTTATAAGTATTTAAGTGATATTTATTTAACTTATACAAAAAAAAAGTGTATAAATGGCTATGTTAAAAAAGCAACAATGCACAATTATTAGCTCTTTTTATTATGCAACATTGTAAGGTCACACACAAAAAAAGACATAAAATTAATACATGGACACGTTGCAAAACTAAAATAATGGCACATTGCAAAAGAAAAAGCAAATTTTCATACTTTTGGCAAAAAGCCGTTATTTTGCTATGAAAATGAGTTTTTCTATATTTTGCAAGGTCGCCATATGTCTTTTTAAAAATATTATCTACTAGTTCTCTGAAGAAAATATACCTTTTTCTGGAAGTTCCAAAGAGTATACTAATTTTTTAGCCGAAATAATAAAAGGAATGGACAATATACAAGTTAAGGCATATACTGCAATTAAAACTTTACCCATAAAATCCCCACTTACATAGGACGCTGCTGATGTAGAAGATGTTAGAGCTTGAACATTTATGAAAACACTACCAGAAAGTAGTAAAAAGTTTCCTATAAAATGTATAAATGCAATACCCCAAATACTTCTATATTTGATAAAAATCGCACCTAGCAAAAAGCCAAACATACCTGTTTGTAGTGTTTTTAGAAAAGCTTGTGTTAAACTACTTGGAGTTAACTCCCCACCTTGTAAGAAAAAGGCACTTATATGTACAGCTCCAAAAATTATAGAAGAAATTAAAAGAGCTATCATAATACCTTTATGACTTTCGCCTAATCTTTTTGGCAAAAATGAACTGAAAATTATACCTCTAAACATACTTTCTTCAAAGATACCAACAAACAAACATAGTAATATAGTGTTGAAAAGATGTGTAACCCAACCATTTGGTAACCCACTAGCTTTTACTGTTATGATAATCGGAGCTATTTGAATTGCTAAAAAAACACAATCCACTAAAATAGGATAGTATCCTTTTTTAACAGAGGCTTTAAAGTTACTAAAGTTGAACTCTACTGCTTTTTTACCTCCAAAATAAAACATAATCGCAATCATTACTGCTGATAGCAAAACTCTTAAAACTACATCATTATATATAGGTAATGAATTTATACCACTATACCCTATAATAAAAGCAAATAGACCTATTAGTTTTGGTCTTTCTAAAAAAAAGTTTTTTATATTTCTCATAAATTTGCACCTACCTTTTACCTTTATATTGTTATAATATACCTTTTATAATAAAAAAACAATAGTTAATTATACATTCCTACAAATTGCCATAAATAGTTCACAGAAACTTCAAAAAACTCTAAAAAACACTATTTATTTACTACTAAATAGTGTTTTTTAGAGTTTTAATTTCTAACATAATACTGTTAGAAATTAATATAGCTTTGATGTGTATACAGAAATACACAAAAAGATGTATTTCAAGTCAAGATGCCCTATCCTGCAAGTGGGAGCTTGAACCCCCACTTTTGGTAGATTAGCCTTACACTACACTTAGAGGCGTGGGTCTAATCTATTCGGTTAATAACGCAGTAAAAGCGATTTTTAAAATGTTGCCATTTTATTTTTCTTTCTCGCTCTTTCTTTCAGCAACTATTTTATCTTGAGTTTCTTTTGTAACTTCATCATAATGGTCAATTTCCATATCATATGAACCAAGCCCTTGAGTCATAGCTCTTAGATCGATTGGATATCTAAACATTTCTGATACAGGAACTTCACCTTCTATAACTTGTTTACCTTTTACTTCTGTAATACCTAAAACTTTACCACGTCGTTTACTTAAATCTTTCATGATTTCACCAGTATACTTTTCAGGAACAGTTACAGCAACTTTTGCAACAGGCTCAAGTAAAACTCCATCACCCTCTTCAAAGGCTTTTTTAAATGCAATTTGTGTAGCCATTTTAAAAGCCATTTCAGATGAATCAACATCATGATAACTACCATCAAGTAGTGTAGCCTTTAAGCCTACAACAGGATATCCTGCAATTTGACCTTCTTTACAACTATCAGCAAGTCCTTTTTCAACTGCTGGAAAATAGTTTTTAGGTACTGAACCACCAAAGATTTTTTCTTCAAAAATAAACGGTTTTGTATCATCATATGACGGTTCAAACTCAATATGAACATCACCATATTGACCATGTCCACCTGATTGTTTCTTATGTTTACCTTGTACTTTTACTTTACTTTTAAGCTTTTCTCTATATGGAACAATAGGTTTTAAAGTTTCAACTTCAATGTTATAAACATCATTTAATTTTGTTAAAACTACGTCTAAATGTACATCACCAACAGTTCTAACAACTGTTTGCTTTGTTTCACTATTAACTTCAAAGTGTAATGTTTTATCTTCTTCCATCATTTTAGAAAAAGCTGTTGCAAGTTTATCTTCTTCACCACGTTTTTTTGTTTTTATAGCAGTAATCATATGAGATTTTGGATAATAAACTTCTTTATGTAAAAGGATTTCTCTATCTTTTTCGCAAAGGGTATCACCTGTTATCGTGTTTGATAACTTTGGTATTGCACCAATACAACCAGCACCAAGTTCATCAACTTCTAACTGTTTCTTACCTCTTAACACATAAAGATTTGAAACTTTTTCATAACTTTCTGAACGTGGATTATACAAAACCATATCCTTTTTAATCGAACCTGAATACACCTTAAACATGGAAAGTTTTCCTATATATGGGTCTACAATAGTTTTAAAAACAAAAGCTGTTGTTTGTTCATCTTTTTCAGTTCTAAGGATAATTTCCTCATTTGTTTTAAGATTTGTTGCGTCCTTTTGACCATTCATAACTCTGTGGAAACTTGGTACTATCTCATGAATAGTATTAAGTAATATTCTAACACCTACACCTTTGTTTGCTATACCACAAATAACAGGTGTAACTGTACCATTTTTCATACCTGTTTTTAAGCCTTCTTTAATCTCCTCAATTGTAAAAGCTTCGTCCTCAAAATATTTCTCCATAAGAGTTTCATCTGTTTCAGCAACAGCCTCTCTTAGCATTTCATAAGTTGTGTTTACATCTTCTTCATATTCTTCAGGGTAATCTTCTGCCTCTTCAACTAAATCCCCTACAAAATATCTCGCCTCTTTCTTTATAGCATTTACAAAGCCTTTAAACTTGCCATTTTCCTTAATCGGCACTTGCAACGGAGCGATACTTTTACCAAATGTTTCTTTAAGTTCTGTAATAAGTTCTGTTAAATTTACATCTGGGTCATCCATACCATTTATAAAAATCATCTTAGGAATTTCATATTCTTCAGCATAGTCCCAAGCTCTAAGTGTGCCTGGTTCAATACCTGATTTTGCAGATATTACAATCAAAGCAACGTCAGCTATTGCAACACCTTGTTTTATCTCACCTATATAGTCATAAAAACCTGGAGTATCAATAAAGTTCATTAAAATACCACGCCACTCAATTGGTATAATAGATGTACTAATTGATGTAAGTCTTTTTATTTCTTCACTTGAATAGTCACTTGTAGTGTTTCCTTCAGAAACTTTACCAATTCTATTCTTTACACCAGCTAGAAACAATGCACTTTCTGTTACAACAGTTTTACCACAACCACTATGTCCCATAAGGACAATATTTTTCACTTCCTTACTACTATAAGCACCAAAACTAATCATAAAAAATTACCTCCATTTGTTTATTTTAACTATATATTTTTAAATATATATATATTATATATTAAACATTTACATCAAATTTCCTTTAAAAAGTTAAAATTTAATGTATATCTTATCAAAGAAAACTTTAATTTATATAACTATTTTAATATTTTTTTTATAAAATAAATGTAAAAAAAAAGACTAGATTACATAGTTTCTCTAGTCTTTAAAATATTAATCTACAAAATCATCTTCGATAAGCTCATCAACAAAGTCATCTTCGTCAAAGTCATAATCATCAAATTCATCAAAATCAAATTCATCATCATAACAATCACAATCATCATGAGATAACATTTTGATAAGTTTTACAAGCACTACAATAATAAGTACAAGTACAACAAAGGCACCTAAAACAATACCATATTTCATTAATTTTTCACGGTCATTTACAAGTTCCTTGCCTTTTGTTGTAACATTAGTTTTTACACTTTCAAGATTAACAGTATCAAATTTCATAAATTACCTCCTCTTATATTTTTTACTTATCAAGACTATGAAAATTTACGATAGTCCTTTTTAAATAATTTTTTTTGACCAAATTCCTTTTTTCTTCTAAAGTCATTGTATTCCTTATAAGCTTTTCTCATAATTTGCTTTTCATCATGAAACTTAAGTAAATAGTAAGCCTCATGTTGTTTGTAAAAACCTGCATCTGTGAAGAATTCCTCTGCTTGAGGTTTACAGTAAAACGAATCTGTTGTCATCAAAAACCAATGTACAGTTTTGTTAACAATTTCATCATTCCCTTTAAAGCTATATTCAGTTTTATCTAAATACTTTACAATTTTACCAGTAACCCCTGCTTCTTCCTTAAGTTCTCTTAAAGCAGTTTCTTCCATGGTTTCACCTGATTCCATTGTGCCTCTTGGCATAACCCAACCAGAATATCGGTTGCTTTGATTTTTATAGAGCAAAAGAACTTTACCTTTATGGAATACAACACCTCCACAGCTAACTGTTTCGATCACTGTATAAGTCCTCGCCTTCATTTTTATTAAATTCAGACCACAAAAATTTGTCTAAACTACTAATCTTATTATACATTCTTTTCTAACATTTTTCAATAGCTAAGTAGATATTTGTTAAATTTTTTTGAAAGGCGACTTCTCAACAAGTTCATTCATCATATGATAACTTGAAAATGCAAAAACTAACCAATAACATATCACAAAAATAAAAGTAAAATAAAAGTCCAGTGATAAGATGAAATTAAAATTGCCATGTATTATAACTGATGATAAAACTGCAATGGCTAAATATGTTTTATCTCTATCATATTTAGCTAAAGTTAGATAATATCCCATAAATGTAGCGTATATAAAATGAAAAGGAACAGATATAAAAGCACGAAGCAAACTTACTTTGTATAGCATATCATTTTCATCTGCAATATAAAAATAGTTCTCAACTCCTGCAAAACCAAGTGATATAAAAACTGCGTACACTATGGCATCACATCTTTCGTTATAATTTACATTAAACCATATCAAAAACCACAGTACTATAAACTTATAAACTTCTTCAACTAACCCTGCAACTATATATGATGAATATGCGTCTTGTAAAATCTGGTATTTAAAAGTAAAAAGTCCAAACAAAAATTTTTGTGTAAATAAAATTGGGAAAGCTATAATTCCACCAAACAAAAGTCCTATAATAAGTAAACTTATAGGCTCTTTTTCATATTTATCTCGAATAAAAATGTAATAGCTAAGGGCTAAAATGGGTGCTTCGGCTAAAAAAACTATTTTCATAATATCTCCTTAAAGTTTACTTTTTATATATTTTTAACCTTAAGTTTAATATTATGCAATATAATTTTATTTATTCTCTATAAATAAAAAAAGACTAAAAAACATAATGAATTTTAGTCTTTATCATATTTAATCATTTGATTTACTGTAATTCTCCATTTAAAAACATATTGCCACTTTGGTCTGTAATTCTAACTTCTAAAGTTTCTGAAACTGTACCATTATAAGAATATCCATACTGTATTTTATAGTATTCTCTAGGTAAACTTGACGGTGTTACGCCAAAAACAAAATAGCCATCAGATAAATTATCTTCAAGACAACTCATAAACTGCTTTTTGTATCCGTCATCCGTAGTATCACTTTCTCCAAAGCTTTCTTTTGAAACAAAAATAACTTCATTCATTATTGTAGTATCACTATATAAATCCTTAAAATCTCCATACAGATACTCAAAATCAGTCAATGCATTGTTAAGAGCATAATTCATATCTTCAAGTCCCGAAACTATATTATTGTTACTTGATGCTTCAACATACTTCGAAAAGCCTAATACTGTAAATGTAGTCAAAATAACCATTACAGTACAGACCAGAACAAGCTCTGCAAGAGTAAACCCTTTTTTCTTGCACTCCAAAATTCTTCTATTCATTTTTATCATCCCTTTTTTCCCTATTACAACCTTATCAATAATAATTACTAATATCCCTTAGTACTAGTATCTATTCTGTACATTGTAGCATATTATACCATACAAGTCAATACTTACATTGATATTATTTTATTTATATTTTTTATACGATTTAAATACAAATAGGTTCCATTTTTTATGTGGAAACGTTGCAAAATTTAAAGAAGGACACATTGCAAAAGAAAAACCTATTTTTCATACTTTTAATATACGCCTAAATGACATAGTACAACCTTTTCTATGATTACTCTAATTCAGCATAAAGTCAAAAATCCTTTTTGCGTCAGATAAAGTGGCACTACTACCTCCACTAGCTTCATACAATATGGTAACTTGTACAGTAGGGTTGTCTTTTGGTGCATAGCCAACAAATAGACCGTTATCTGATTGTCCCTCAACTTGTGCCGTTCCTGTTTTACCAATTACCCTATAATTATCAGAATATAAGGAACTAGCCGTTCCTTTAACTGCAACTTCATCAAGTAAATCATTTAAAATATTGGCTTCTTCAACGGTCATTAAAGTAGCAAGTTTTCTTGGCATAAGCTTTTGAACAACATCACCTCTATAACTTATTATTTCATCAAATATAAGAGGTTGCATAGCCGTACCATTATTTGCAATTGCAGAATATATAACAGCTAGATGCATAGGAGATACAAGTACATCACCTTGTCCAATAAGTGCATTATAAAATTCATAATCATTTTCAAGGTCAGGCATAACAGATTTTATTACACCAAAATCCGTAGTATATTCATTATTAAAATACAAACTTTCAGCTGTTTCCTCAAGTTCATCAGCAGTAATCACATCAGATAGAGATATGAAAAAAGTGTTACAAGAATAAGTCAATGCATCTTTTAAACCAACTTCGCCATGTACCTTGTTACCATGACAACTTATAACTTCTCCACCTCTCTCTATTGTACCCTCACATACATGAGTATAGTTCGCATAATCTGGATAGTTTCTTATAAAAGCTAGAGTTGAAACCATTTTAAATGTGGAGGCAGGTGCATACAAACCTTGTGTAGCTCTGTTTATAAACTGTTTATTCTCACTATTTGATACCTCTGCACTTGTTACATTATTAGGGTTAAAGTTTGGTGATGATGTACTAGCTAAAATCTTGTTAGTTGTAGGGTCACTTACGATAATTGTACCTGTTTTGCCTTGAATAAGTTGAGTAATAAGACTTTGCAAATCATGGTCAACAGTAAGCTTTATACTATTTCCCTTTAAATCTTCATCATTTAAAAAGGATTTTACACTTTGTATAAACTCTCTTGACAGCTTCCCAAGTGTTAGCCCTTGCCAAGCCTCAAGGTTACTTACTCCTACACCTTGTTTATTATAGCCTATTATATGAGCATACATTTCGTTATACAAATATACATTTTCACTACCTCTATTTGTAAGTATAACATCATCAGATGAATAAAAATCTCCACGTTCAACATCATCTTTAGTTAAAGCAACACGAGGGTTATTTGGTGTGTTAGCAATTGTCTTACTATCTATAAATGTTAATTTTAAGATATATCCAACTAAAACAACAAAAAGTACAACGTATAAACAAAAAGCTATTCTAATATTTTTGTTTAGCTTAACCTTATTCATAACTTTCCCCCATTTCCTCGTTAAAGTTATAGTCTTCATCATAACTATTTACAATTTCTTTTACTTTTGGACTATGATTACTATAAGAAAATAGAAGTTGGATAATTCCAAACATTAAAATAGAAGATACTAGAGAAGTACCACCATAACATATAAACGGAAGTGTTACACCTGTAAGCGGAATTAACTTTGTTACACCACCTATTATTACAAAACTTTGAAAAGCAAGTAATGAGGTAAATCCAACGGCTAAATAGGAATGAAAAAAATTTTTCGAACGTAATGCAATATGTACACCACGATAGAAAAATATTACATAAACACCGATTATAAGAAGTGCGTATATAATGCCAAATTCTTCGGCTATACCTGAAAAAATAAAGTCACTTTCAACAAGAGGTATAATAGACGGATAACCGTTTGTAAGCCCACTTCCAAAAGGAGCATAACTACTTATAGAAATCAAACTTTGTACAATTTGGTACCCTGTTCCATAAGGGTCAAGCCATGGATTTTGCCAAATGCTAACTCTAACTTGTATATGGTAAACAAGCTGATATGCTATAAAGGCAAACACAGATACTCCACCAAAACCAAGTGCCATAAGCGTTAATGAGCCTGTTCTTACAAACAACAATGTCATATATGTCATAAAGAAAATTAAAGCTCCTCCAAAATCATTTTGCATAACAAGAACAAGTACAAAAATACCCATAGTTACAACAGATATAACTAACTTTTTAAAATCAAATTTACTATTAAATAGACTAGCTAAATAAAACACATAAAAAAACTTAACAAACTCCGATGGCTGAAAAGTAATCGGCCCGAGTTCTACCCAGTTGTTTCCACCATAGGAACTTGCGTTATTTAAAAATGTAGGTAACAACACCAAAAACAAACCACAACCAAAGTACACCCATGTTAACTTATCTAACATAGGGATAAAACGAAACAAAAGAGGTAAAGCCAGTATAATAACAAAACCTAAAAGAGCATGTATACTTTGTGCTTTGGCAAGGTCAGGATTAATTCTATACAAAAATATCAAACCAATAGAAATCAAAAACAACACAATGTTAAGCATAAGTGGGCAACTTTTCTTATAAACAAGTGGAAAAAACATTTTCACACATATAATGCCTATGCCAACTACTGCAAAGTCTTTTGTAATTTTCATGAAATTTTCAGGCTCAGCCATAAAGAAAACCATAAATGCTATAAGTAAGTTCATTAAAATTAACATAAACTGTGCCCTTTGAGTTCTTTTTTTAGAACCACTTAAATAATTTCTTTCTAAACTAATATAAAAGGTTGAATTTATCAAAAACAATACAATAAAAATGTAAAAAAAGTATTTCGAAAACATCATTGCTATATGATACATTGTACCTCCTATTACTTCACGCCTTTGTTAAAATATCCACTATAATTTTTATCATCTATATGTATATTTCCAAAATCATGATTACTTATAAATTTTTCATAATTACTCAAAACTTCTTTAACTACGCTACTATCTTCCGTTGTAAATATTACTTTAAAAAACCTATAGTTTAATTTATAAACATCTTTATATAACTTTTCATCTTTTAAAATATCAACTAAACTATCACTTAAAATTGTAGCATAACAAAACTCACAATTACATTTTATTGGGAATTTATTCTCTTTGTTATCTTCTAAATAATAGGTTTCTACATGGTTTTTCATCATGCAAAAGCGATTAGAATTTTTATCTGCTATATGTATACCAACGGGACATTGCTTTGTTATCATAAGAGGAAGTTTACCGTATACTATAACTTCTCCAAAACTACTACTCATAGATTTTAACTCTGTATATTTTAACTCAGGAGAAATGCAAACAGTATTTACGTTTTTTTCTTTTCTAAGCAAATCAAGGGATAACTGATTAAACACATTAAAGCTTAAATCAAGAGCAATCGGCTTGTTTGAAATGTTTTGTACATCTAAAAGTTGCCCATAGGTACAAACTGTTATACCTGAAACTTTGGATTTGTCAATATCAATAATATATTTTTCTATAAGCTTTTCATCAATACTCATAGAAATTCTAGGTAGTTTTACAAAAATCTCAAAGGCAAAAGCCTCATGTTGCAAAAGTTCTATAACCTTATATAAATCAACTTTCTCTAGGTTCAAAACAACTCTATGCACATCAAAAAGTTTTACTTCTTTTAACTGGTTTATAGAATTTACTTCAACAACAAGTTTTTTATCTGTAACAACTTCTTTTTTAAACTCAGGTAAATCAATAATAAGTTCTTCTTTATTTATTGTAGATTTAAAAACTCTATCAAGCTCATCTAAAGCATTTCGTCGTAGCTCTTTAAGTTCTTTTATCGATACAAACAGCCCCTCATCAAAGGCTATTTTGTCAAAAACAAGTTTGTATGTTGTGCCACCTGTTTTAGAAATTTTATCCTTTATCATATCAATATCAACACTTTTATTTATTGCTAAATCAGGTATATTACCCACTTTTTCAATAACTATATTATCAAGATAAAGTTTTATAACCATAGGTTTATCTTTTAAAATTTCCAAATCGCACTTTACTAAGATTTGTTTAACATCTTTAAATTTCTTATATTTATCATCAAGGCTCTTATCAAAGGTTTTATATACTTTATCACCTTTTTTAATATTTCCTGTTATTTCTATTTCGACATTATTTCCTTTTTTAAATGCTTTGTTTATATAAGTTCCATAGGTTTCATAACTTCCCATTCCAATGGCAATACCATCAGCATTACAAAGGTCTTCATAAAGTTTCACTTTAGCTAAACCACGATTATAAGATAAAACTTCTCCAACTATAACCCCTGTATTTTTCGGAGTATCTAAGCTAATCATTTTAGGGCTACTGTAATTTTCAAAATACATTTTACTTAAAGCCCCACCTCTATTAAATGCTTGTGTAATCTCTTTTATTAAATCACTATCGAATATATTACCTTGTAAAATACTATCTATTTTGCTTCTATAAGCCAAAGTTACAGCAGAAACATAAGTAATGTTTTTCATTCTACCCTCAATTTTGAGAGATTTAACATTAGCATTTATTAAATCTTCTATATAATCAATGGAAAATGTATCTCGTGGGCTAAGTACATATCCACTTGCTTTTTTATCATTATTATCGTTTACAATATTATAGGCAAGTCTACATGGCTGTGCACATTTGCCACGGTTACCACTTCGCCCACCTATATAACTTGACATAAGGCATTGCCCTGAAAAAGAAACACAATTTGCTCCATGACAAAAAACCTCAATTTCAACATTACAGTTATCGGCTATATATTTTATCTCATCAAGAGAAAGTTCTCTTGCTAAAACAACACGTTTAAAACCGACCTTTTCAAGTTCTAACACATCTTTTAAAGAATGTGCCGTAAGTTGTGTAGAGGCATGTAGCGTAAAAGCCTTTAAATTATCATTTATAAATTTTGCAACACCAATATCTTGTATAATAAGTGTATCAATACCACGTTTTTTAACTTCAATAAGATACTCTTTAAGTTCCAAGATTTCCTTGTTTTTTATAAGAGTATTAACAGCAAGTAACACTTTCACCCCTCTTACTTTGGCATATAAAAAGATTTCTTCCATTTCATCAAAAGTAAAGTTATTTGCCGAACTTCTTGCAGAAAAAAGCTTACCACCAATATATATTGCATCGGCACCCTTAGAAATTGCGGCTTTTGCGATTTCTATCGTACCTGCTGGAGAAAGCAATTCTATTTTATTATTTAACATTATTCACCAATCTTAATTATAATCTTTACAAATTTTCTTCATTTTTTTCATTTTCTTCCATCATCTCTAAAATCATTTCTTCTTGATTTTCGATAGAATTTTTAAGTTCAAGAATTAACTCATCTTGTTCCTTAGACTTTGCCAAAAGCATATCTATTTTTTCATCACGAGCTTTTAAAGTTTCTCTTAAATTTATAAGTTCATCAGTTGTAATACTTTGATTTTTCTCTAAATTTTGATTTTTTTCAAAAGTCGCCTTTTCTTTCATCTCAAGGTCATTATATTTACCTTTGTAATCTAAAAGTTCAAGTCTAAGTTTTTCTTCTTCAGCACGTGCCGTCTGAGCTTTTAAAATTAAACCTTTATTTTCATTTTCAACATCTCTTTTAAGTTTCATAATTTTGTTGTTATCTTCAACTACGTTTAACTTTTCTTTAGCAAGATTATCATTATCGTTTTTAAGTCTAGAAATTTCAACTTCATAACCTCTACACTTATCCATAAGCTCTTTATTTTCTGAACCTGCTTTTTTAGTAGTTTCTATATAATCATTGTTTAAGTCAATAACACCCTTTTTTTCCCTAAGTAAATCATCACAAAAAGAAATAATCGTATGCAAATACAAATCCTCATTACGCATTTTACCCAAAGCTAAAGTACATTCATCAATTTTAGTATTAGTAGTTGCTTGAATAGCTAAAATATGCTCCTTACCTAAATCACTTGTAAGCTTTAAAGTTTTATCACCTATAACAATTTTTAATTCTTCATTTTCCATAACCCACCTCTTTTCCAAAACTCGAAGTTGATGATAAAGTTCAAAAGAAAAAAATTATAGTAGTATAAACGTAAACGAATATAGTAAGATAGATACTTTCTAAGCATAACTATGTGGAACACTATTTTTTTTCTAACCTTTTTCAGCAACTTCTAAGTACTGCTTATACTAATTATACCAAATTTTATGGAATTTTTATAGTTATTTATTTTTTATTTTTTGTTTATTTTTTTTATTTTTGTTAATACTTAGAAAATATAGTGAATTTGGTATAAAAGAAGGTGCTAGTAAAGTCCGAAAGAAAAATTTATTGTAGTGGAAACGTTAACTAAAATAGTGAGATTGCATAAAATACAGTGACTTATGAACGCTTATTTTATGTTACCTGCTATGTGATATGTGTAGCAAATCACTAAGTCGAACGCTAATTTTTTTTCAACCTTTTTCAGCACCTTCGTATAAAAAGCAAAACATTTTATACTAAGAATATATGGCAACCTTGCCTATCATAAGAAAGGAATAAATTATGTCTAAAAAAAACCTAGATAAACTATTTTTAACTTTAGCTTTTACACTTATATTTACTATTGTAGTAACGGCTGGTACTACAACTTATACTGTAAAAAAGGGGGATACCCTTTGGAAAATAGCAAGAACCTATGAAGTTGGAATATCTGAAATCATAGGGGCAAATCCACAAATTAAAAATCCTGACTTAATATACCCAAATCAAAAAGTTAATGTTCCATTACCTGATGAAACTCTACAAGGTATTGAAGAAGAAATTTTAGACCTTGTAAATGCTGAAAGACAAAAAAATAACCTATCGCCTCTAAAACTTGATTGGCAAGTTTCTAGAGTTGCACAATACAAATCTGAAGATATGGGTGACAACAATTATTTTTCGCATAACTCACCTACTTATGGTTCACCTTTTGATATGTTAAAATCCTTTAATATATCCTATAACTATGCAGGGGAAAACATAGCAAAGGGACAAAAAACCCCAACAGCCGTTATGAACGCATGGATGAACTCATCTGGGCATCGAGAAAATATTTTGAACTCTAAATTTACAACTCTTGGTGTTGGATATTATGTAAAAAATGGTACAATATACTGGACACAAATTTTTACAGGATAAAGGATAAAGCATAATCCACAAATTGCAAAAAAAAGACAAACTCTTGAAGTTTGTCTTTTTGAATAGGAAAAGAAAAATAGTGAGTTAAAGGGCTATACTCTACTTACCTTTAAATTCAGTAGGCTCAACTTTCTTTAAAAACATACCCATACCATTGTATTGGTCTTCTGTTTCAAAACAGTTTGCAAAAGCTTCTGCCTCTAAACAGTCGCTATCACTTAGTTTTAACCCTACACTTTCGTTCATAACTTTTTTAGCTTGTCTAACGGCAATAGGTGCATTTTTTCCAATTTGATTAGCAAGTTTTTTCGCTTCATTCATTAAATCATCTAACTCACATACTTGGTCAACAACTCCTAAGTTTAAGGCTTCATCAGCTTTTATACGCATACCCGTAAAAACCATTTTTTTAGCTAATCCTGTGCCTATAAGTCTATTTATACGCTGTATTCCACCATAACCTGGAATAACCCCAAGTGAAACTTCTGGAAAACCAAACAAGGCATTTTTAGAAGCAATTCTTATATCACAACTAAGAGCAAGTTCACAACCTCCACCTAAAGCATAACCATTTATAGCCGCAATAACAGGCATAGGAAGAACTTCAACTTTACGCATTACTTCATTTCCGTCTTTAGAAAGTTTGAGGGCCTCTTTTTTGTTTAAGCTCCACATTTCCGATATATCAGCTCCAGCAACAAATGACTTTTCCCCTGCACCCGTAATTATTAAGGCTCTTATAGGTTCTAAAGCAATCTTATCCAAAACTTCCACAAGCTCCTTTACAACCTCACCATTAAGTGCATTTAAAGCAGATTGACGGTCAATAGTTAAAACACCAATTTCATTTTCACAAGTATAATTTACATAATTCATAGTTCTTGTTTCCCCTTTCATTTTTAAAACTACCTTTTTAAATCTGTATCATTTTCATATAATTGTTTAAAATTTAACAACATAAATGAATAAAAAAAATGAGATTGCATAAAATACAGTGAAATATGAACGCTTATTTTATGCTACCTGATATGTGCCATTCTATAATTTTTATGTGCTTCTATATATATTATAACATTTTTTAAATGGTAAATCTATACTATTTATATAAGTTTTCATAAAATATATTTTCCTATTATTACAAAAGGCGATTATTCTTAATGCATTATAAAACTTCCAAAAAACTTCACAATTTTTCACAATTTTTCCATATCTATTAATACCCCAAAGTGCTATAATGAATGAAACTATATGAGGTTAAGGAGGATTAACAATGAATAAAAACATAGAAATTAAAAATATTTTAGATAATGATATAAATGAAACAGTAACTACATCAGTTAAAAAGAAGAAATCAAAAGAAAAAAAACAAAAAGATTATACTTATTATAGCCGACTATATCCAAGATGGGCGTACATTTTTATTATATTTTTCTGGTTTTCACTAGACTATACAGGTCTTTCAAATGCCATTAAAATTGAACAAGATTTTGGTATAAACACACCTAGTTTTTCTTTGGTTATACCATCGCTTTTAGCTATTTCACTAACTTTGGTTTTTTTTAGAAAAGATTTGATACCTAAGATTTCAAAACAAATTAAAGAACCTTCAACATATTTTTATGCTTTAATAGGCCCTGCTATATATATTTTTTCAATAATAGTTTTAGCTATTGTATCTATACTTATAGGTGCTGATGCCTCAACTGCTAGTGAAAACCAAGAAACTTTAAACGCAATAGCTGCAAACTCTAACAAAGTAGCTTACTTTTTCATGGTTGTAATTCTTGGCCCTATACTTGAAGAACTTGTTTTTAGATATGCACTTATTAACATTTTTGATGTTAGAAAAAAATGGCTAAAATGGATACCATATGTTATGAGCATTTTCCTTTTTGCCGGAATCCATGAAATAGGTTTTTTTGTAGCACCTAGTGCAGAAAGCTTTTTCTCCCTATTATCCTATTTAACAATTTCAACTACAATTGTACTTACATATGTGATTTCTGGTAGACGTTTAGTATCTGCTATTATAATACATATAATTATAAATAGTTTTAGTATAATACTTGGCACTTTATAACAACATAAAAAACCATCTGCCATTATTGCAAACTGCAATAATCCAAAAGGGGCTGTAAGTATACTCACATAATGTGAGATTTCATACAGCCCCTTTTGGAGTTTTTTAAATCAGATGTATATGGTGATCTTGCAAAATATGGAAAACTCAATTTTCATAACAAAACAACAGCTGCTTTTGTAATGTGCCATGTTTCCATATATCGACTAAATAAGGATTATGCTAAAACAAATTTTTCAATATCTTCCTCTGGATTGCCAATACCTGCTATTCCAAAGTTATCCACTAGAACATTAGCCACATTCGGAGATAAGAATGCTGGAAGTGTTGGCCCAAGATGAATATTTTTAACGCCTAAGGCAAGTAGTGCAAGTAAAACGATTACTGCCTTTTGCTCATACCACGCTATATTATAAAAAATTGGTAACTCGTTTATATCTTCAAGCTCAAAAACTTCTTTAAGCTTTAAAGCAATTACTGCTAGAGAATATGAGTCGTTACATTGACCTGCATCAAGTACACGAGGTATTCCTCCTATATCACCAAGGTTTAACTTGTTATATCTATACTTTGCACAACCTGCAGTTAAAATAACTGCATCTTTTGGTAGCTTTTCTGCAAAATCTGTATAATAGTTTCTTGAAGGCATTCTACCATCACAACCAGCCATAACAACAAATTTCTTTATAGCACCTGTTTTAACGGCATCTACAACTTTATCAGCAAGTGCCATAACTTGAGCATGAGCAAAGCCTCCTACTATTTTACCATTTTCGATTTCAGTTGGTGGCTCACATTGTTTAGCAAGTTGAATGATGTCAAAAAAGTTCTTGTTACCCTTTTCATCAGCTTCTATATGTGTACTACCAACATAACCTGCTGCACCTGTTGTAAAGATTTTTTTAACCATATCTTCAGAACGTGGTGGAACTATACAGTTAGTTGTAAACAAAATCGGCCCGTTAAATGTTTTGAACTCCTCAACTTGTTTCCACCATGCATTACCATAGTTACCAACAAAATTGTCATATTTCTTAAAAAATGGATAGTAATGTGCTGGTAACATTTCACTATGTGTATAAACATCAACACCTGTACCCTTTGTTTGTTCAAGTAACATTTCAAGATCTGCTAAATCATGCCCTGAAACTAAAATTGCAGGATTGTTTCTAACACCTATGTTAACTTCCGTAACTTCTGGATTACCATACTTACTTGTATTTGCTGTATCAAGTAAAGCCATAACTTTTACACCATAGTCACCTGTTTTAAGTGTAAGTGCAACAAGTTCATCAACAGGTAAATCTCTTGTTGTTGCATGAAGTGCTTCATATATGAACTTTACAATTTCTATATCATTATGACCTAAGTTGTTAGCATGGTGTAAATATGCAGCCATACCTTTAACTCCGTAAATTACAAGTTCTCTTAAAGAACGTATATCTTCATTTTCTGTAGCTAAAACAGACACTTCATCTTTTAAGAAGTGCATTTCTTCTTCAGTGTCAACAACAAAATTTGCACACTGACTTGTTGTATCTACATTATACTTTTCCTTTAGTTTTTCTCTTAACTCAATTACTTTTTTAATTTGAACAACAAAGGCATCATCATCAAAGTTAGCGTTAGTAATAGTCATAAAGATAGACTTTATAACTTCATCGTTAACCTCTTTTATATCTTCTATATTTAAATTCGATTTTACAACTATTTCACTTACACCTTTAAGTGTATAAATCATTAAATCTTGTAATGTTGCAAGACTTTCCTTTTTACCACAAACACCAATCTTTGTACAACCCACACCTTTACTTGCCTCTTGACATTGATAACAAAACATTGTTATTCCTCCTTGTATATTTTATTTAAGTTTTTTTACTATCACCACCCACAAAATGCAATGATGCTACAATTTTCAAAGCTGATAAATACGTTCCAAAATTTGAATTTTTTTCAGACTTTATTATCACTAAATTCTTAGCTAATTTCCTCGATAAAACAAATTTTGAAATCTTGCTATTACTTATTGTTCCTTAACTTGATGTTATTATACACTGATTTAACAATTATTATTGTTGTATATGTAACAGATTTTAAAAGTTTTCTAAATATTTTCGTAAATCTATGTTTATATCATCATCAAAGCCTAGTTTTATATATGTTTTCATAGTTTTTTCAAACATCGCAATAAAATCATGGATTTCTGCTCCCATAGTAGTTATAACATCATAGACAGCTATAACTTCATCATTCAAATATACTTTTGTTTCTCCTACAACTTCACCTTTTTCAACTGGTGCATCTAGTTTGTCCTTATACTCTGTAACAATCTCTAAAGTTTCATATTCCTTGGCTGTAAGTGGCATATTTATATCCTCATCAACAGTATAGACAATCGGTACTTCTTCTGTTTTAGAAGTATTCACCTTTGCCATACCAACCTCAAAAGTATTTTTCTCAACTAAAGTATAATATTTATAATTTTCAAAACCATAGTTTAGGATTTTATATGTATCATCCCATTTCCCCTCACGTCCTACACTTCCCCAACCAGCTTGTAAAACAACTGATATAAGCTCCATATCATCACGATTAGCACTACCTACAAAACAGTTTGCGGCTTGGTTTGTATAACCTGTTTTTACACCTGTTCCGCCACTATATGAGCTTAGCAAACGGTTTTTATTGTTAACTGCATAACTTCTTTTATCACTTTTAAAGTTATAGGACTTCGTTCCAATAATTTCTCTAAACCTATCATTTTCAAGAGCATATTTTGTTATAAGTGCCAAATCATAGGCCGTTGTATAATGACCTTCTTCATCAAGTCCGTTAGGATTTTTAAAAGATGTATTTTTAGCTCCTATCTCTTTTGCTTTTTCTGTCATCATAATTGCAAAATCCTCAACAGTGCCTCCAACAGCCTCGGCTATGGCTATTGCAACATCATTTGAACTCTCTAACATCAAAGGATAAAACAAGTCCCCAAGGCGAAACTTTTCACCTTCTACAATATCAAGTTGCACATCAGGAGCTTTTGAAGCTCTTTTTGTGACTATGACTTCCTCATCTCCTGTGGAGTTTTCAAGTGCCACAAGCAAAGTCATTATTTTTGTTGTTGATGCCATAGGCATTTGGGCTAAATGTTCTTTACCCCATAAAACTCTACCCGTTTTGGAATCAAGAAGTATTGCACTTTTAGAAATAACACTTGGTAAATCTTCTGCAAAAGCTGTTGTGATCATAAAAACGCACATTATAAAAACTGCACCAATTTCTATTATTTTTTTCATAAATCCCTACCTTTTTCTTGTTTCTATATTTTATTGTAAGTTAAGAATTTTTATGATAAAAATATCTAATCATATAGTTTAGAAGGTGCTGAAAAAGGTTGGAAAAAAATTATACAAAGGGGAATCTCCAAAAACTCCATTCTCAACAATTTTTGTACTATAAAGGACTAGGCAAAAACCTTTATTTTATAATGTGTTTATAGCTTAGTCCTATAACAGTATATTCTTTAAAAAATGTAATTACACCACAATTTACAAAGCAAATTCAAGATGTTTAGCAATTATATTTTGCTAGAAATAGCTTTTAATATGGAAACGACAGAAAATTATAATAATAAACATGCCAAGCAATCACTTGAATTTTGTAGTCCTGTCGAATTTAGATTAAATATCAAGTGGCATAAAAAATAGCAAGATAGTCGGAATAACTACCTTGCTATGAAGTCTAACTTTTTTATACAAAATTCTCTTTTTCTAAGATATCTTTATGCTTTTTATGTTCTTTAACTTGCTTAGCAGACAGAATAACGTCATCATCAGTTTTTATCTACCATAAACTTGAAATTCTCTCCATCGTAAAATATCAAAGTCCAGAAAATCAACTGTAATAGCATTTAAAACAATCGATATACAAACCACATATGCGAATAATCGTAATCCCTCATTACAAAAATCTGATCCTAATTCACCGTCGTAACGCATGTTAAATCCATGATAGATAAGAGGTGGTATATATACAAATAATACTGACATATAGTACGCAAATGAACTTTTATCTACCAATTGTATTGCGTAATCTAAAGTAGGTTCAAAATATATCGTAGCAATATTTCCTTCGTACAAAACAGCTCTAGCCATCAATTTTTTATACCATAACTCCCAGGATAATAGAAAAAAGCACATTAAGAATAGATAATAAAAAAAATTCTGTTGCAACTTAAGTAAAAAATTTGGTTTTTTTATTGTAGTGGGTTCATAATAATCTAGTAAGCAAAATGGATGACCTAAAAGACACACAACATTTATAAAAGAAAATGAAAATTGCAAAAAATCGGTTGGATTTGCCAAATCCCATATACCACCAGGCATTATTCCATCAGGTACCTGTACACTTGTACTACTAGCAAATATCCCGTTAAAATGAATAACTACAAAAAATATAAGCATAGTTCTTCTACTGCATTTCCTAACAACTACATCTTTCTTTTTTTTTATTTTTTTATTACATAAAGGGCAAAACTTATCGGTATCATAACATGAAAACCCACATCTTGAACATTCCATTTTATAGCCCATACATTCTATAAATTCTTTCTGTAATTCTAAAGTTTTTTGTTCTTCTTAAAGCAGCCCAATTCGCAACACCAAAAAGATCTGCATATGCGTTTGTAGCAGAAGTAATAGCTTTATATCTCATATAAGTACTTAATCCTGCACCACCTGCTGATGCTGCAACTAAAAATCCTACCACCTCTTTAAATATCGTTTCTTTATCCACCCCGTCCGTTGAACTTATATCATCTTCTAAAGAAGTGACAACTTCTGCTGCTGTTTTATCGCCATTTGCTAGTTTCCTAATTAATCTGTCTATATCAACCTCGTTGTACAAGTCAAGTATTGTCACATCCTCTTCGGTAAAATCACTCGCAATAGTTGGGACAACTGAACTAAAAGAAACTGTAACTTTTAGAATAAAACTTATCATCTTCTTCATAGTGAATCCTCCTTATATTTCAAATCATTTACAGTCATCTCTAAAACCCACTCATTTTAATTTTAACAAATTTTTTGAAATAACGGTCTGGCTGAAGGTTGCATAACAGTGTCTTAAACAAGCTTTAATAGACAAAGCAGTTCGCAAAATTTATATAAAATTTAAACTAAATAAAGTCTTAATATATGACCTAATATGTGTATAACCATAATATACCATAATTTGAAAAAAACTCAAGTCTTTTCATTATTAAATTTCTTTTCTTTCAGTTCACCTAAAAATTATATATACTCAATCTAATGGGATTAGTTAAAAGGTACATAAATATAGTTTTTACATATAACACATATATAATAAATAAAATTGTTACAACCTTCAATCCTACAAGTAAATTTCCTAAAAAAACTCTTAAAGAAAATAATAAAAAATATATACTAACGTAAGTTTTGTTTTACGTAAAATTACTAAGTGTAAAATTTCACATATCCCAATTTTTCAAATCAGCCATTGTTTTGCTATGAAAATAGATTTTTCTACATTTTGCAAGGTCCCCATTAAAGTTTTAAGCTACTTCAAATTTTTCATGTTTTCTTTTGATAGTTTTTTCAGTGTCTTTTTTGACCCTCTTTTAATGTCATGTTCTAACTTACGTTTACTATAATCTGTAAACAATGTACTAATATCATAGTTTTTAGGATATAAATCTTCTGCTTTATTTAAAATTTCTATTCTTTTAATATAAATACTTTCGATTTCTCCACCGATAAATA